>DASUSI010000119.1:0-7826 GCA_036375165.1 Micromonosporaceae bacterium
GCGGTTAGCGGGCTCACAACCACCGCAACCCGCCCGCCACGGGCAGTTACGGTAATCGCGTGTCACGTGATCCCGATGTGTCGCGGTACGCCGCGAGCCGACTCTCCCCGCAGCGCCGAGCCGAAGACCTGCGGCGGATGCGCGAGGAGACCTTCGATGTCCTGGTCATCGGCGCTGGTGTCACCGGTGCCGGAGCCGCACTGGACGCGGCCAGCCGGGGGTTGTCGGTGGCGCTGGTCGAGGCACGCGACCTGGCGTCCGGCACCTCCAGCCGGTCCAGCAAGCTGATCCACGGCGGGCTGCGCTACCTGGAGCAGTGGGAGTTCGGCCTGGTGCAGGAGGCGCTGCGGGAACGTGGCCTGCTGCTCACCCGGCTCGCCCCGCACCTGGTCCGCCCGGTGCCGTTCCTGGTCCCGCTGACCGCGCCGGTGTGGCAGCGGGCGTACTACGGCGCCGGGGTGCTGCTCTACGACCTGCTGGCCACCGTGTCCGGGGCCGGCCGGGGTATCCCGTGGCACCGGCACCTGTCCCGGCGGCGTGCCCGACGGCTGTTCCCCAGCCTGCGTGAAGACCTGCTCACCGGTGCCATCCAGTACTTCGACGGCCAGGTCGACGACGCCCGGTACGTGATCACCATGGCACGTACCGCCGCCAGTTACGGGGCGGCGGTCGCCACGTCCACCGAGGTCGTCGGAATCCTGCGGGACGCCCGCGAAGTGGTCGGGGTACGGGTCCGCGACCTGGAGTCCGGGGAGGAATTCGAGGTCCGTGCCCGTACCGTGATCGCCGCGACCGGGGTGTGGAGCGACGACGTCAGCGAGCTGATCCGGGAACGCAGGGGACTGCGGGTCCGGGCCAGCAAGGGGGTACACCTGGTACTGCCCCGCAGCGCGGTGACCGGCGACGCCGGCCTGATCCTGCGGACCGCGTCGAGTGTGCTGTTCGTGATTCCGTGGGGCGGGCACTGGCTGATCGGGACCACCGACACCGACTGGTGGCTGGACCGGGCCCACCCGGCGGCGTCGGCCACCGACATCGACTACCTGCTCGCCCAGGTCAACCAGCTTCTGGACCGGCCGGTGTCCACCAAGGACATCGAGGGGGTGTACGCCGGGCTGCGGCCGTTGCTGTCCGGTGAGGACGCCGCGACCTCGAAGCTGTCCCGGGAGCACGCGGTGGTGGAGCCGATGCTGGGGCTGATGCTGGTCGCGGGCGGCAAGTTCACCACGTACCGGGTGATGGCCAGCGACGTGGTGGATCTCGTGGCCCGTCGGCTGCCGGGGACCCGGCGCTCCCGTACCGCCGAGGTGCCGCTGCTGGGCGCGGACGGTTTCGGTGCGGCCTGGAGCAACCGGACCGGGCTGGCCCGGCGGTACGGCGTACCGGTGGGTGTGGTGGAGCACCTGCTGGAGCGGTACGGCACGCTCACCCGCGACGTCCTGGCGTTGATCTCGGAGCGTCCGGACCTGGGCGTGCCGCTCGACGGGGCACCGGAGTACCTGGCGGCCGAGGTGGCGTACGCGGGCCTGGCCGAGGGCGCGCTGCACCTGGACGACGTCCTGAGCCGGCGTACCCGGATCTCCATCGAGACGCCGCACCGGGGCGTGGACTCCGCTGAGCACGTGGCGACCGTGCTCGGCTCGGTGCTCGGCTGGGACGCCGCGGCCCGGGAGCGGGAGGTGACGCACTACCTTGCCCAGATCGCAGCCGAACGGGAGTCGCAGCGGATGCTGGACGACCACACGGCCGACGCCGCCCGGCTGGGCGTGCCGGACGTGCGGGGTGATGCCGACCCGGCGGCGTCGCACTGACCCGGCGGCGTCGCACTGACCCGGTGTGTGTCCACAGCGGACGCACCGCTATGACGGCCGAGCGTTGCCGGTAAGCGCCGCGAGTTCCCGGTTCAGGTTCGTCCGGGCGCGTTCCTCCCACGCCGTCTTCAACTCGGGTACGTGGTAGAGAGTCGGCATCGCGAGCAGCCGGCGTAGTACCCCGATCCGGGCGGCACGGAATGCGGAGTCCGGCAGGTGGCTGTACTCCATCCGGATCCGGTGCGCGTAGTGCCGGTAGGCGTCCGGCTCGTCAGCCAGCACGCCGAGGTCGGCGTCGCAGAGCAGTTCGCCGTTGCGATCGCTGGGCCCGGGGTCGTGGCGCTCGGTCAGCCGCACCAGTCGGATCACCTCGTCGATCCGTTCCGATGCCAGCCCGAGCCGGCGCAGCACCGAACCCGCGAGGGCGGCGCTGGCCTCTTCGTTGTCGTCGCGGCGTGGCACGTACACGGCGTCGTGGAACCACGCCGCCAGTCGTACTGCCGCTGGGTCCGCTGCCCAGCCGGCGTGCCGGTCGATGACCGCGAGGATCGTACGGAGATGGGTGAGGTCGTGGTAGTGGCGGTGGGGTTGCCTCCAGCGGGCGACGAGGTCGGCGAACGCGTGGTCCGCAGCCCCGGCGTCCGTGTCCGGCGGGAGGTCCCGCCGCCACATCGCCGGCATGCCGGTCACCGTGCCATTGTCACCGATCGACCATCGCCGCAGGTCAACGGCTCGCCGGGGAACCGGGGCCGGTTGCGGTGCGTCGTAGCAGCGAAGGGGGTACGCGATGAGGCTTGTCGCTGGTGGTTTCCTGGTGGTTGTGATGTTCGCGGGTGTTGCCGGGTGTGGTCGGCCGGTGGTCGGGCCGGCAGATTCGTCGCCGTCGCCGTCGCCGTCGCCGTCGCCGTCATCGTCCGGGTCCGGGGCACCAGGCGCGGTCACGCTGCACCGCACCGGAGGTTTCGCCGGAGTGGATCATCGGCTGGAGGTCGCCCCGGACGGCGCCTGGACGTACACCGGCGATGGCCGGCGCGAGTCCGGCAGGCTGACGTCGTCGCAAGTGGACACGCTTCGTGCGCTGTCCAGCGACGAACGGTTGCCGGCCGAGGCGAAGCACCAGGACAAGCGGAACTGTCAGGACGGGTTCACGTACGACGTGACGGTCGGTTCGTTCTCGATTACCGCTGTGGAGTGCGGCCAGTTCGAGGAACGTCCGGCTCTCACCGAGCTGGTCGAGTTCCTCAGGGACACCACGCCGTTGTGACAGCGTCAAAGCCGTTCGAGCAGTACGGCTGCGAGGAAGCCGGTGGTGGCGACCAGCCCGATCACCGGCCCACCTTCTTCCGCGGCTTCGGGCAGCATGGTTGACGCCAGCATGGTGAGCACCGCTCCCGCGGCGAATGCCATCACGAATGCCGTGGTACCCGGCGACGCGGCGCCCAGTGCGCCGTAGCCGACGGCCGCCGCTACCCCGGACACGGCCATGATCGTTGTCCAGACGGTGAGGATGTAGCCGGGACGTTTGCCGTGCCGGCGCATCGCCACCGACGAGGAGATGCCCTCCGGAAGGTTCGACAGCGCGACCGCGACGACGAACGCCAACCCCGGCGGACTGCCGTTGAGCAGGGTGACGCCCATCGCGGCCGACTCCGGTATCCCGTCCAGGAGCGCACCGAGGGCCAGCACCGTTCCGGAGGCACCGTCGCGTACCACCCCTGAGGATCGTTTCCGGCCGCTGCCGCCGGACCGGGTCACTGCCAGGTCGCCGAGGAAGAACGCCAGCCCGCCGCAGGTCATCCCGATCGCGGTGTACGTCAGGCCGCCGGATCGGGCCGCTTCATCCACCAGTTCGTACGCGACGGAGGCGATCAGTACCCCCGCCCCGGCGGCCATGATGGTGGCGGTGAGCCAGCGGGGGAGTCGCACGAAGCAGCCGATCAGCGCGCCCACGACCAGCGTGGAACCGCCGGCCAGTCCCCACCCGAGTGCCTCCAGCACAGCGGTGATTCTCCACCAGTGGATCAATTCGCGGGGCACCGGGCAGCCGTGATCGCGGCGCAGGGTCCACCGACCGGGGTAGAGCACCTCGTGCCGGGTCGGTCGTATGCCGGGTCGGCCCGGAATACGTGCTTGCAAGCGGGTCGTCTTGCTCGTTGCCGACCCTGGCGGGACGGTCCTGATCGTGTTCGCCGTGTTCGGGTTGGTGCCGTGAGCCGGCGCGCCGTCGTCGCGTACTCCCGCATGGTTTGTGGACTTTTTGTTGTTAAGACGGGCCGCGAAGCAACGAGAAATCGTTAAACCGTGGGAATGCGGGGGTGTGTGGTGGGCGGTGGACCGGGCCGGTGGGGGGCCGGCTGGTAGGCGGGTTGCCCTGCTCGCGGTGCCTGCGCTGGCGGGACGGTCCTGATCGTGTTCGCCGTGTTCGGGTTGGTGCCGTGAGCCGGCCCGCCGTCGTCGCGTACTCCCGCATGGTTTGTGGACTTTTTGTTGTTAAGACGGGCCGCGAAGCAACGAGAAATCGTTAAACCGTGGGAATGGCCACCCGGCGACGCCGGGATCCGGCAACTCCGGACACGTGGTGGCGGGGCAACCGGCTGGCTGCCCCGCCACCTGATCATGTCCTCAGAAGAGCTGGTCGAACGCCGACCAGTCGTGGCCGATCACGCCGCCGGAACCCGCCAGGAACCCAACGAGTCCATCCCCCTGGTAGAGATGCAGATCTCTGGTGGTGGCATGCCTCGCGATCAGGTCGGGTAGTCCGTCGCCGCTGAAGTCGCCCACCGAGAAGATGCTGTCGAACACGGACCAGTTACTGCTGATCACGCCGCCGGTTCCGGATTGGAACCCGCCGGCTCCGTCGCCCCGGTAGAGGTGGAGGTCCTTCGTGGTCCTGTTGCGGGCGATGATGTCGTTGTCGCCGTCACTGTCGAAGTCGCCTGGAGACAGGATGATGTCGAATGCGGACCAGTTGGTGCCGATCACTCTGCCCTTGCTGGTCCGGAATCCACCTGCTCCGTTGCCCCGATACATGTGGAGATCCCCGGTGCTGGAATTCCGCGCCAGCAGGTCGGACTTTCCGTCGCCGCTGAAGTCACGGACCGAGAAGATGGTGTCGAACTCGGACCAGTTGTTCCTGATGACGCGGCTGGTTCCGGTCTGGAATCCGCCGGTTCCGTCGCCCCGGTAGAGGTGGAGGTCCTTTGTGGTCTTGTTGCGGGCGATGATGTCGTTGTCGCCGTCACTGTCGAAGTCCCATGCCGACACGAGGACGTCGAACCCGGACCAGTCGTTGCCGACGACGCTGCCGTACAGGAACCCGCCGATTCCGTTGCCTTGATACATGTGGACGACGCCGCTGCTCGAATGCCGGGCGAGCACGTCAGCCCGCTGGTCGCCGCTGAAGTCACGGCCGAAGCAGTTGCGGCTCGCCAGATCCACCGGACCGGTCTGCGCACCGGACACATGGAGCGGGCCGGTGTGCCGGCTGCCGTCCGACGTGATGCCGGACGGACTGCCGTTGAACCACGACTCGACCTTCGTGCCGTTGTGAAGCTGTTCGTAATGCAGGTGTGGACCGCTCGAATCGCCGGTACTGCCCACACGTCCGATCCGCTGTCCTAAGGACACGGTCTGGCCGGTGCTCACCGACGGTGGCTCGATCATGTGCAGGTACAGGGTGGACCAGCCGCCAGGGTGGTTGAGCCGGACGTGCCAGCCTGATGAGGCACCCCAGCCGGCGAAGCTGACCGTCCCGCCGTAGGAGGCGAGGATCAGGCGACCGCTCGTGCGGCCGGTGTTCGCGGTCAGGTCGATGTCGTAATCGTCGTGGTTGTTGTACGTGGCAAGGTGCCACGACTCGCCGCACGGGAAAGGTAGCTGGAAGAACGGCCTGGAGCCCGAGGCTTGCGCCGGATTGGAAAGGACCGCGACCGGTATCATGATCAGAATCACGGTCAGGGTCTGGACCAAGCGTCGGGACAGACTGTTCATCAACTACTCCCCAAGGCTGCTGAATCGTGCTCAGTCACTCAGGGAGGCCCGCTGTCATCAGACAGCGGAGGCGGTCAGGATCGGTTGACAGGTCGTCACGCCGCCCTCTCGCGGAGGATCCTCCCGTGTTGGGTGTGCGGTGGCAGTTCCTCGACGGTGCTACCGGTTGCGGGCACCAACGCTACATGATCCAGCTTGCTGGTGACGGTTTCCTTCTGCGCCGATCCGGGGTCGAGCGCTCGCGTGGTGCATCAGAGCTTGAAGTTCCGTAATCGTATGATTACGCTGAGTTCAAGTCAGTGACCGCGCGGCAACCCGGGATCCTGCGCCACCGTACGGCCCGTTATGTGGATCAATCGCGAAAAGCGATCACCGAAAGGACCACAGATGAGCCGCCCGAACTGCCATTGCGGCCTTCCCATGTCTGAAAAGTCCCGGGGGCGTCAGGAACCACATGGCTACTGGGCCACGTTCCGGTGCAAGCGGATTCATTGCCACAAATGCCACAACGGCCGCTGCTGGCGCACCGTCAAAGGGTTTGTGGCAACCCGCTGACCCATTCCGCAAGCTATCGGCGCGACCGACAACCATCACAGCCACTTGGCCATCTGGATGTCGTTGACGTACTCGCCGTCGATCAGGAACTCGTTGCGGTGTCGTCCCTCGACGAGGTAGCCGTGCCGTTCGTACAGCCGGTACGCGGTGTGGTTCGTGGCCAGCACGCCCAGGCGCAGCTTGCGGCCACCCCGTACCCGTACGTGCTCCTCGGCAGCGCCCAACAGCGCGCTCGCCACACCGCGTCCCCGGGCGTGCTCGGCGACCACGATGCCGTGGATCGCGAAGACGTGGGCCCCTTCCGGCATCGGGTACACCGGACGGACCTTCACGTAGCCGACCACCTGGCCGCGGTACTCCGCGACCAGGTGCTGGTCCGGAAAGTCATGTTCGTTGAAGAAACGATCGGTCTTCCGGCGCAGCACGGACGGAAACACGGTGCCGGGCGGCCAGGACACCTGGTCCAGCGCCAGCAACGTCGCGTCGTCCTCCGGTACCGCCGGTCGTACCCGGACCTGGTCAGCCGACATCTGGAAGGGCCGGGCCCAGCAGGTCATCGGCGTCGATGATCTGGTACGAGTAGCCCTGCTCCGCGAGGAACCGCTGCCGGTGTCCGGCGTACTCGGTGTCCACAGTGTCCCTGGCGACCACCGTGTAGAAGTGGGCCTGCCGTCCGTCGACCTTCGGCCGCAGCACCCGGCCCAGCCGCTGTGCCTCCTCCTGCCGGGACCCGAACGTGCCGGACACCTGGATCGCCACCGCCGCTTCCGGCAGGTCGATCGAGAAATTGCCGACCCGACTCACCACCAGGGTCTTCAGTTCCCCGGACCGGAACGCGTCGAACAACCGCTCCCGTTCCTTCGTGGTGGTGGAACCCTGCACCACCGGGGCGTCCAGGTGCTCCGACAGTTCCTGAAGCTGGTCCAGGTATGCGCCGATCACCAGGATCTGGTCCCCGGCGTGCCGCCGCACCAGCGCCTCCACCGCCGGCAGCTTGGTGCGCGCCGTCGAGCACACCCGGTAGCGCACGTCCTGCTCGGCGGTCGCGTACGCCATCCGCTCCGCGTCGGTGAGCGTCACCCGTACCTCGACGCACTCCGCCGGGGCGATCCAGCCCTGCGCCTCAATGTCCTTCCACGGCGCGTCGTACCGCTTCGGGCCGATCAGCGAGAAGACGTCGCCTTCGCGGCCGTCCTCGCGGATCAGCGTGGCGGTCAGCCCCAGCCGGCGCCGTGACTGCAGGTCGGCGGTCATCCGGAAGACGGGCGCGGGCAGCAGGTGAACCTCGTCGTAGATGATCAGCCCCCAGTCGCGGCTGTCGAACAGCTCGAGGTGCGCGTACACGCCCTTCCGTCGCGTGGTCATCACCTGGTACGTCGCGATGGTGACCGGCCGGATCTCCTTACGCTCCCCGGAGTACTCGCCGATCTCCTCCTCGGTCAGCGAAGTCCGGGCGAGCAGCTCCCGCTT
>DASUSI010000120.1:0-61163 GCA_036375165.1 Micromonosporaceae bacterium
GTAGGCCGGATGCAGAAAACCACCCCTCACCTGACTGCCGAGCAGCTGCAGCGCGCGGTCGTACATGATCGGTACCACCAGTGCCTTCTCCTGGATCTTCCGGTCCAGTTCGCCCCACATCCGGTACTGCCGCCGCAGGTCCGACTCCGAATGCGTGGCGTCGATCAGTTGATTGATCTCACGGTCGTTGACCAGCGAGAAGTTGTAGTTGCCACGCACCCCTGGACGGACCGACCGGCCGTCGAACAGCGCCGGTATGGTGCCTGAGCCGTTCGGAAAGTCCGGCACCCAACCGGTCAGCACCAGATCGTGCTGCTTGGACGGCACGGTCACCACGTCGAAGAACTGGTCGGCCGGAATCGGATTCTTGACCACCCGGATCCCCAGTCGCTGGTAGGACTCCACGATGACATCCGCGGCCTGGGAGTAGAGCCGGGTGTGCATGAAGTCCAGCGTCATCGTGTCCGGGCATTTCGCACCGCTCATCAGCATCCGGGCGCGGCCCAGATCACCGTCCGGCCGGGAGATCGTGCCGTACTTGTCAAACCCCCGGAACGCCCGCATCGTCGGCGGCAGGATCGTCGAGGCGTAGTCCCCGTACGGGGAACCGCCGAGCGCGGTACGGAAGGCGCGCTTGTTGAACGCGTGCACCATCGCCTGCCGGCACACCAGGTCCGGGACCGACCGGGTGTTGATCGCCAGGTACCGGACACCGGAGGTGGTGCCGGTGACGGTCCGCGCGGACAGCCGCGGGTCGTTGATCACCTGCTGCGCGAATCTCGGTGACACCCTCGTGTCCAGCGCCACCGCGTACCGGTGCGGGTCCTGATCCTCGATCATGCGGTACGTCATCGCGTCGGCGTTCTGGCCGAACCGGACCACGATCTTGTCCGGGTACTGCTGGCGTGCCGGATCGGTGCGGGGACTCCAGTGCCGATTTCGTTCCAGAACCAGTTCCCGCTTGCCGGTGTCAGCGGCCCGATCGTAACTGGTCACCCGGTACGGGCCGTTGGAGAACGGACGCCGGTCGTAATCCTGCCGGGTGTCCTTGGCGGGTGGTACCGGGGCGAACACCGACAGCGCGGTGACATACCCGAAGTCACCCACCGGGCGAGTCAGTTCAAACTGGACGGTACGCGGGTCCAAACAGATGATCGACTCCAGACCGGCACCACCGTTGCGATACGGCCCGCGGTACGCGTTCGCGTACTTCAGGTACGTCCTCGGGTAGATCGAGGCGCCGCCGTCGATCAGGTCGGAGAAGCTGCGCTCAACCCCGTACTTGACGTCACGGCAGGTGACCTCGGACCCGTCCTCCCACTTCAGGTTCGGCTTCAGAGTGAACTGCCAGACAGTGTTCCGCTGGGTGGGCCGACCCAGGTCCGTGGCGAGGTCCGGCACCAGTTCACTGCCTCCGCGCCCGCCGGCCGGCCGGTACGTGGTCAACGTCCTGGCGAACAGCCGGACCACGTTCGTCGCGGGCGTGTAGTGCGTGCGCTGTGGGTCGATGTGCGGGAAATCGTCGCTTTCCACCAACACGTACAGGGTGCCGCCCGGGCGCGGCCGGCTTTCGGCACCCGGGTGCGGCTCGGCCGCCCCGGTGCACCCGGTGGCGAGCAGCGCGCAGGTCAGAAGCCCCAACGGGGCACGACGCGGCATGGCACGAGGCATCGGCATACTCTAAGCAGCCGGTGCGTGGCGAGTCAGCACCCGAATCCGACCCGGTGCCCCGAAGCCCCATCAGGACGGGGAAGCCGCCCGGTACCGTGACCGCGACGCGGTCACCCGGGCGGCATGGTCACCGCGACATCCTCACCGCACGACGAAGTGTTCCCGGAAACAGCAGATCAGCGCGAAGTCGTCGGGGTTGAGGCTGGCCCCACCGACCAGCGCTCCGTCGATGTCCGGCTTCGCCATGATGCCGGCGATGTTGCTGCCCTTCACCGAACCGCCGTACAGAATCCGGATCCGCTCCCCGACCTCGGCGCCGTACCGGCCCGACAACCGGTCACGCAACGCCTTGATCACCTCTTGGGCGTCGTCGGGCGTCGCGGTCCGGCCGGTGCCGATCGCCCACACCGGCTCGTACGCGACAACGACGGACTCGACCTGCTCTGCCTTGACGCCCTTGAGCGCCCCGTCGAGCTGGGCCACGCAATGCGCCACATGCGCCTCGGACTCGCGTACCTCAAGCCCTTCCCCGACGCACAGGATCGGGCTGATCCCATGCTTCAGTGCCGCCTTCACTTTGACATTGACCAGCGCGTCATCCTCACGGTGGTACTGACGCCGCTCGGAATGGCCGACCACCACGTACGAGCAACCCAACTTGGCCAGCATCGGTCCGGAGATGTCACCGGTGTACGCGCCCTTGTCGTACGGCGAGAGGTCCTGCGCTCCGTACCCGATGAGCAGCTTGTCCCCGTCGACCATGGTCTGCACGCTGCGCAGCGCCGTGAACGGGGGCAGCACCACCACGTCCACCCCGTCCAGATGCTTGTCGGTGAGGGTGAACGCGAGCTTCTGCACCAACCCGATCGCTTCCAGGTGGGTGAGGTTCATCTTCCAGTTACCGGCGATGAGCGGCCGGCGGGAGTTCTTCTTCGATGCCGCCATCACGCCTCCAACGCGGCCAGACCCGGCAGGGTCCGGCCTTCCAGGTACTCCAGGGACGCCCCACCACCGGTAGAGATGTGACCGAACGCCGGTTCGTCCAGCCCCAGAGCACGTACCGCCGCGGCGGAGTCACCGCCGCCCACCACGGACAGTCCCTTGACAGCGGCCAC
The DNA here is from genome assembly GCA_036375165.1 of Micromonosporaceae bacterium. Lineage (GTDB taxonomy): Bacteria > Actinomycetota > Actinomycetes > Mycobacteriales > Micromonosporaceae > WHSM01. Next base: position 2,787 of record DASUSI010000120.1, read on the forward strand.
CGCCTCGGCCACGCCACGCGTGCCCGCGGCGAACGGTGCCACCTCGAACACCCCCATCGGGCCGTTCCAGAACACGGTGGCAGCCCCGGCCAGATCCGCAGCGAACGCCTCGACAGTGCGCGGGCCCACGTCCAGGCCCTTCCACCCGGCCTCGATGCCGTCGGCTGGCACCACCCGGATCCGCGCGTCCTCGGAAATCTCCCGGGCCACCACGATGTCGACCGGCAGCACGATCTTGTCACCAGCCGTGGCGAGCAGCTTGCGGCACGTCTCGACCTGGTCGGACTCCAGCAGCGAATCCCCCACCCCGTGGCCAGCCGCGGCGAGCAGCGTGAAGCACATGCCGCCACCGATCAGCAGCCGGTCGACGTGCGGCAACAGGTTCTCGATCACGGCGAGCTTGTCGGACACCTTGGCCCCGCCCAGCACCACCACGTACGGCCGGTCCGGGTGCTCGGTGAGTCGCCGCAACACCTCGACCTCCCGCACCACCAAGCCACCGGCCACATGCGGCAGCAGCGCCGGTACGTCGTACACGCTGGCGTGCCTGCGGTGCACCGCGCCGAACGCGTCGTCCACATAAGCCTCGGCGAACCCCGCCAGCCGCTCGGCGAACGCCCGCCGCTCGGCGTCGTCCTTACTGGTCTCACCGGGGTTGAAGCGCAGGTTCTCCAGCAGCGCGACCTGCCCGTCGGCGAGCCCGGCCGTCACTTCCCGGGCGGAGTCGCCCACGGTGTCGGTGGCGAAGGCCACTGGCGCGTCCAACAGTTCGGCCAACCGGACGGCCACGGGCCCCAGCGAGTACTTCGGATCCCGGGAGCCTTTCGGCCTGCCAAGGTGTGAGCAGAGCACGACGCGGGCACGGGCGTCCCGCAGCGCGGCCAGGGTGGGCAGCACCGCCCGGATCCGGCCGTCGTCCGCTATCCGTGAGCCGTCGAGTGGGACGTTCAGGTCGGCGCGCACCAGCACGCGCCGACCCGCCACACCCTCGGCGAAAAGATCGTCGAGAGTACGCATGCCGCCTAGCGCCCGCCGCCGAGCAGCCTGACCAGATCCACCAGACGGTTGGAGTAACCCCACTCGTTGTCGTACCAGCCGACGACCTTCACCTGGTCGCCGATCACCTTGGTCAGGCCCGCGTCCAAGACGCAGGAGGCCGGGTCGGTGACGATGTCGGCGGAGACGATCGGGTCGTCGGTGTAGCTGAGGATGCCCCGCAGCGCGCCTTCGGCGGCTGCCTTCATCGCGGCGTTGACCTCGTCCACCGAGGTCTCGCGGGACACTGTCACGGTGAGGTCGGTCGCGGAGCCGGTCGGGATCGGCACTCGCAGCGCGTACCCGTCCAGCTTGCCCTTCAACTCCGGCAGCACCAGGCCGATGGCCTTGGCGGCGCCGGTGGAGGTGGGCACGATGTTCACGGCCGCGGCCCGCGCCCGCCGCAGGTCCTTGTGCGGGCCGTCCTGCAGGTTCTGGTCCTGGGTGTACGCGTGGATCGTGGTCATCAGGCCACGCTCGATGGTGAACGTGTCGTGCAGCACCTTCGCCATCGGTGCGAGGCAGTTCGTGGTGCAGGACGCGTTCGAGATGATCGTGTGCTGATCCGGGTCGTACCGGTCGTCGTTGACGCCGAGCACCAGCGTGATGTCCTCATTCTTCGCCGGAGCCGAGATGATCACCTTCTTGGCTCCGTTGTCCACATGCACCCGCGCCTTGGTGGCGTCGGTGAACAGCCCCGTGGACTCGATCACCACATCGGCGCCCAGTTCACCCCACTGCAGCTTGGCCGGGTCCCGTTCCGCGAACGCCTTGAACGTCCTACCGGCGACGGTGATCTCCTCACCGGTCGCCTTCACCTCGTGCGGCAGCCGGCCGAGGATCGAGTCGTACTTGAGAAGGTGCGCCAGGGTGGCGTTGTCGGTCAGATCGTTGACCCCCACCACCTCGAGGTCGGCCTGTTGGGCAAGCGCGGCGCGGAAAAAGTTACGGCCGATCCGGCCGAAGCCGTTGATCCCTACCCGGATGGTCACGTCGAGCCCTTCCCTGTGGAGGATCCGCTCTAGGGCGGAGAAAACTGCGGTCGGCCCCGTCGCCGATCACCATCGACATTACCCAAGCGGCATCGCCTCGACTCGCCAAGGGCGCACGGCTCCCACGGTACGAGCGGGTCAGGTTCCGAGCCGTCACACCGGTCGGCACGACGCGGAACGGAGCCCTCAGGGCGCGAGCATCTCCGGTGTCACCGCGGATTCGGTGTCTGGAACCCCCAGTTCAGCGGCCCGCTTGTCAGCCAGCGCCAGCAGCCGCCGGATCCGGCCCGCGATCGCGTCCTTGGTCAGCGGCGGACTCGCCAGGCCACCCAACTCCTCCAGGGACGCCTGCTTGTGTTCGATCCGAAGCTTGCCAGCTGCCACCAGGTGCTCCGGCGCGTCGCCCAGGATCTCCAGCGCCCGGCTGACCCGTGCGGCGGCGGCCACCGCCGCACGCGCCGAGCGGCGCAGGTTGGCGTCGTCGAAGTTGGCCAACCGGTTGGCGGTAGCCCGCACCTCCCGCCGGACCCGTCGTTCCTCCCAGGTCAGCACGCTGGCGTGAGCACCCAGTCGGGTCAACAGCGCGGCGATCGCGTCCCCGTCCTTGATCACCACCCGTTCGGCCCCTCGCACCTCACGGGCCTTCGCCGTGATCCCGATCCGCCCGGCCGCCCCGACCAGTGCCAGCGCCGCCTCAGGACCCGGGCAGGTGATCTCCAGAGCGCAGGACCGGCCAGGCTCGGTGAGTGACCCATGAGCCAGAAACGCACCCCGCCAAGCGGCCACCGCACAGCACAGCGAGCCTGACACCACCCGCGGCGGCAGGCCGCGAACCGGCCGGCCACGGACGTCCAACAACCCGGTCTGCCGGGCCAGCGACTCACCGTCCTTGACCACCCGGACCGTGTACTGGCTTGCCTTGCGCATACCGCCGGGAGCCAGGACGTGGACCTCACTGGGGTACCCGTACACCTCCGCGATCTCGCGGCGCAGCCGACGGGCCACCGCTCCAGTGTCGAGGTCAGCGGCCACCACCACCCGCCCCCCGACGATGTGCAGGCCACCGGCGAACCGCAGCAACGCGGACATCTCCGCCCTGCGGCAGCACGGCTTGCCGACGTCGACACGACTCAACTCGTCCTTGACCGAAGCGGTCATCGCCATCGAAAAGCTCACCTCGCGTTGTGCTGGCCCCGGGCAAGGCCCAGGATCGGCTGGAGTGCCGCCGCGAGCGCCGCGGGGTCGTGCCGGGGGCTCGCACCCCGCTCCGCGACCGGAGCGAGCGCAAGGCCGGCACCAAGGGATTCTGCCGCAACTCTGACCGGCTCGGGATCGGTCACGGCGAATCCGTCCGCGAGCACCACGTCGACGCGTAGGTCTTTGGCATGCCCGGACAGCGCCCGAAGGTGGTCGGCGAGTGACAGACCAGCGGTTTCCGTCTCCTCCGCGAGGTTCAGGATCACCAGCCGGCGGGCCGGGCTCTTTCCGATCGCGGAGGCCAGTTCCGGCACCAGCAAGTGCGGGATCACGCTCGTGTACCACGATCCTGGGCCGAACAACAGCCAGTCCGCCTCGGTCACGGCGCTGAGCGCCTCGACGCACGCCACCGGCTCAGCCGGCATCAGGCGCACCTGCCGCACCTCACCGGCGGTCACCGCCACTTCGTGCTGGCCGCGGACCACCACGGTCCGTTCCGGGCGGGTCGGATCCGCACCGACCACATCCGCCTCGATGCCAAGCGGCACCCGCGACATCGGGAGAACCCTGCCTTCGGCCCGCAGCATCTGCGCGGCGTGGTCGAGCGCCCGCACCGGATCGTCCAGCAACTCCATGAGGCCGACCAGCACCAGGTTGCCGACGGTGTGCCCGGCGAGCGCGTCGTGACCGGCGAACCGGTGCTGGAACAGCCGGCCCGACAGCGCGCTGCCGTCATCGCCGCCGCCGAGCGCGGCCAGCGCCTGCCGCAGGTCGCCCGGCGGCAGGCACTGCCGGGTGGCGCGTAGCCGACCTGACGAACCACCGTTGTCGGCGACCGTCACCACAGCGGTGATCCGCAGACCAGCCTCGTCTCCCGGCACCCCACCGCTGCGCAACAGCCGCAGCGCCCGCAGAGTGGCGGACAAGCCGTGTCCGCCACCGAACGCCACCACGTTCACCGCATTCATCCCCAGCGCACGCTCACTCCCGTCCCAGGTCCCGGTGCTCGGCATGCGCGACCAGGTCAGCTGCCCGCAGGCGGCGGGCCAGTTCCTCGGCGATCGCCACGCTGCGGTGCTTGCCACCGGTGCAGCCCACCGCGACGGTCAGGTAGCGCTTGCCCTCCCGCTCGAAGCCCGGTGCGGCACCGCGCAGCAGCCCGGCGTACGTGTCGAGGAACTCCTCGGCACCCGGCTGGCTGAGTACGTATTTGCTCACCGCTGGTTCCCGCCCGGTGTGCGGGCGCAACTCCGCGACCCAGTGCGGGTTTGGCAGGAACCGGGCGTCCAGCACGAAGTCGGCGTCCGGCGGCAGGCCGTACTTGAAGCCGAAGGACACCACGGTCAGCCGCAACCCCCGGGCTTCCGGGTGCGCGAACATCTCCTCCACCCGGGACCGCAACTGGTTGACGTTCAGGTGGCTGGTGTCGATCACCACGTCGGCCTGCTCGCGGGCATCCCGCAGCAACTCGCGTTCGGCGGCGATGCCGTCCACCAGCCGGCCACCGGCCTGCAGTGGGTGCGGTCGGCGCACATTCTCGAACCGCCGGATCAGCGCGTCGGTGTCCGCGTCCAGAAACAGCACCTTCGGATGGAAGCCACGGTCCCGAAGCTCAGCCACCGCCCTGGTGAGATCGGTGGAGAACACCCGGCTGCGCACGTCGAGCACCATCGCGGTGCGCCGGGCGGTGCCTCCGGAACGGTAGGCCAACTCCGCCATGGTGACCAGGAGCGCCTGCGGCAGGTTGTCGACCACGTAGTAGCCCACATTCTCCAGGGCACGCGCCACTGTGCTACGCCCGCCGCCAGAGACCCCGGTGACGATCACCAGATCCATCGCGGACCGGTCGGGGGCCGCCGCGTCAACCGGACTGACCGGTTCCGCCCGGTTCACGATCTCGCCCGTACCGAGCGGGTCGTCCAGGTTCTCGGTCCGCAGATCCCCGGTCCGCGGCTGGTCAGTCGTCGGTTCGGTCACGCGTCCCCCTTGCTGCCCGTGTCGTTGCTGTCCGTGTCAGCGCGACGGCGCTCGGCGGCGAGCGCGGCCACCACGGCCTGCGCGGTTCGGCGGCCGACCCCGGGAACCGTCGCGATCTCGTCCGCACTGGCCGACCGCAATCGCTTGAGCGAGCCGAAGTGTTTCAACAGCGCCTTACGTCGGTGCTCCCCCAGGCCAGGTACCGAATCCAATGCCGAGCTGGTCATTCGCTTGGAGCGACGTGCCCGGTGGTACGTGATCGCGAACCTGTGCGCCTCGTCCCTGACCCGCTGCAGCAGGTAGAGCCCCTCCGAGGTGCGCGAGAGCACCACGGGGTGTCCGACCCGCGGCAGCCAGATCTCCTCACGGGCCTTCGCCAAGCCGCACACCGACACATCGGCAATACCCAGGTCGGCCAGTACCCGACCGGCGGCGTTGGCCTGCGGTGCGCCGCCGTCGACCAGGACGAGCTGTGGTGGATACGCGAACTTGCGCGGCTTACCGGTGTCGGGGTCGATGCCGGGCCGCTCCCCGTCGCCGGCCACATCGTCCAGCTCCCCGATCTCCGCCCGTACCTCCAGGTACCGGGAGAACCGCCGACGCAGCACCTCGGCGAGAGCCGACACGTCGTCGGTCTGGCCCCGGACCGCGAACCGCCGGTACTCGCCTTTTCGCGGCATGCCATCCTCGAACACCACCATGCTGGCCACCACGTCGGTGCCGTGGATCTGTGACACGTCGTAGCACTCGATCCGCAGCGGCGCGGACGCCATCCCGATCGCATCCGCGATCTCCTGCAACGCCCGGCTGCGAGCCGTCAGGTCGCTGGCCCGCCTCAGTTTGTGCTGCGCCAGGGCATGCTCGGCGTTTCGCGCCACGGTCCGCATCAAGGCGCGCTTGTCGCCCCGCTGCGGCACCCGCAGTCGGACCCGGCTTCCCCGCAGCCCGGACAGCCAGTCGGCGAGCGCCTCGGCGTCGTCGGGCAGCGCTGGGACGAGCACCTCCCTGGGAATGCCGTTTCCCGTCGGCTCCCCGGTGCTCTCGCCGTACACCTGGGAACAGAAATGGTGCACCAGTTGGGCCGGGGTGGACTCCTCGACCTTCTCGACCACCCAACCCCGTTCGCCGCGTACCCGCCCCCCGCGTACGTGGAACACCCGCACCGCGGCCTCCAGAGGGTCCTCGGCGAACGCCACCACATCGGCGTCGGTTCCGTCCGGGAGCACCACCGCCTGCTTCTCCATCGCCCGGCGCAGTGCGGCCAGGTCGTCGCGGAGCCGGGCGGCGCGTTCGAAGTCGAGCTCGTCTGCGGCATCGCGCATCTGGCGTTCCAGCCGCCTGATCATGGTGTCGGTTCGGCCCGCCATGAAGTCGCAGAAGTCCTCGACGATTCCCCGGTGCTCGGTGGCCGAGACCCGGCCGACGCACGGCGCGGAACACTTCCCGATGTACCCGAGCAGGCAGGGTCGGCCGATCTGGCGGGCACGCTTGAACACGCCCGCCGAACAGGTCCGTGCCGGGAACACCCGCAGCAACAGATCCAAGGTCTCCCGGATCGCCCAGGCATGCGAGTACGGGCCGAAATAGCGCACACCCTTGCGCTTCGCCCCCCGCATCACCTGCAGCCGCGGGTACTCCTCCGAGACCGTCACGGCGAGGTACGGATAGCTCTTGTCGTCGCGGTAGCGGACGTTGAACCTCGGGTCGTACTCCTTGATCCAGGAGTACTCCAACTGCAGGGCCTCGACCTCGGTGCCGACCTCCACCCAGTCCACCGACGTGGCGGTACCGGCCATCTGCTGGGTACGCGGCGCCAGCCCGGCGAAGTCGGCGAAGTACGAGTTGAGCCGGCTGCGCAGGCTCTTCGCCTTACCGACGTAGATCACCCGATCGGAAGGGTCCCGGAACCGGTAGACCCCCGGGGCGTCCGGGACGGTGCCCGGAGCGGGACGATAGCTCAGAACCTGCCGGTACGGTCCTGCTGCTGGGCGCTCTACGGGCACGAGATCGAGCGTAATCGCCCAGGAGTACGAGGGAACCGGCGGGAGGCCACCGTTGTGGGCGTGTCTGTCACGTATCGTCACGCGTCCGGGCCATGCCCTGCCCGGATTTCAGCCGCGGACTATGTCCTCGCCGTCCACCTTCACCCGCACGGAAGGTAACGGCCGGGTGGCGGGACCGTGGCGCACCGAACCGTCCTGCGGGCTGAACCTGCTGCCGTGGCAGCCGCAGTTGATGCTCCCGTCCTTCACATCGGCCAAGGTGCAGCCCCGGTGCGTGCACACCGCGCTGAATGCCTTGATCTCGCCTTCGGTGGGCTGGGTCAACACCACCTTCTGCTCCGCCAGGACCACCCCGCCAGCCACCGGCACATCCGAGACCTTGGCGAGCGCCCCCGCCGACTGCTCGCCACCGGTCGGGCTGGCGGCCGGGGCTGACGTCCCCACCCCCCGCTCCGCTGACCCGGATTCCCCGCCGCCGCAGGCCGCCACGGCGGCCGACACGCCGGCAGCTCCCACACCCATCAGGACGGTACGTCGGGTAGGCCACGTCATCAGGTGCCTCCTCGCCTCAGCCATCACCGCTCCGGCAGCAGCCAGCGCCACCGGCGGCCCCGGATATCCAGGTGTCACAGGTAGTACGGGGAACTCCCTCAACGGGATGCCGCCGCCACCCGTCTGCGGGTCACCCGGCCGTTGCCGTTGGCTGTGCGGGCCCGTGCCGCCGCCAGACCACTGCCGGCGGCCTGCCCGTCCAGCTTGAGCACCTGTCGCAGGAACTGCCCGGTGTAACTCTCGGCGACCTCAGCCACCTCCTCTGGAGTGCCAGCCGCCACCACGGCGCCGCCCCGGCTGCCGCCTTCGGGCCCCAGGTCGATCACCCAGTCCGCGGTCTTGATCACATCCAGGTTGTGCTCGATCACGATCACAGTGTTACCCGCGTCCACCAGCCGGCTGAGCACCCCGAGCAACTTAAGGATGTCCTCGAAGTGCAGCCCGGTGGTTGGCTCGTCGAGCACGTACACCGTCCGGCCCGTGGAACGTTTCTGCAGTTCGCTGGCCAGTTTGACGCGCTGCGCCTCGCCCCCTGACAGGGTCGGCGCGGGCTGCCCCAGCCGGACGTACCCAAGACCCACGTCGACCAGCGTCTTCAGGTGCCGGTGGATCGCCGGGATTGGCTCGAAGAAGCCCGCCGCCTCCTCGATCGGCATGTCCAGCACCTCGGAGATGGTCCTGCCCTTGTAGTGCACCTCCAGGGTCTCCCGGTTGTACCGGGCGCCGTGGCACACCTCGCACGGCACGTACACGTCGGGCAGGAACTGCATCTCGATCTTGATCGTGCCGTCCCCGGCGCACGCCTCGCAGCGCCCACCCTTGACGTTGAACGAGAATCGGCCCGGCTGGTAACCGCGGATCTTCGCCTCTGTGGTCTGTGCGAACAACTTGCGGATGTGATCGAACACCCCGGTGTACGTGGCCGGGTTGGACCGCGGGGTACGCCCGATCGGGGACTGGTCCACCCCGACCACCTTGTCCACCAGGTCCAACCCGGTGATCCGGGTGTGCCGACCGGGCACCATCCGGGCCCCGTTGATCTGGTTCGCCAGCACCGCGTACAGGATGTCGTTGACCAGGGTCGACTTGCCGGAGCCGGAGACCCCGGTCACGGCGATCAACTGCCCGAGCGGGAAGCCCACGTCGATGGTTGCGAGGTTGTGCTCCCGGGCGCCCTGTACGACGAGTTCCCGCTCGGCGGTGTGGGGTCGACGGATCGTGGGGGTCGGGATCTCCCGGCGTCCGGACAGGTACCCGCCGGTCACCGAGTCCCGGTTGGCGAGCAGGTCCGCCACCGTCCCGGAATGGACGATCCGACCTCCGTGCTCTCCCGCTCCAGGTCCGATGTCGACCACCCAGTCGGCGGTCCGGATGGTGTCCTCGTCATGTTCCACGACGATCAGGGTGTTCCCCATGTCGCGGAGCCGGACCAGGGTCTCGATCAGCCGGTGGTTGTCCCGCTGGTGCAACCCGATCGAGGGCTCGTCCAGCACGTAAAGCACACCGACCAGCCCCGATCCGATCTGGGTGGCGAGCCGGATCCGCTGTGCCTCACCCCCGGACAGAGTTCCGGACGGCCGGTCCAGCGAAAGGTAGTCAAGGCCCACGTCAACCAGGAACCGCAGCCTGGCGTCGATCTCCTTGAGCACCCGCTCCGCGATCATCCGTTGCCGCTCGTCCAACGCGGCCCGCCGCAGCAAGGCGGCACACTCCCCGATCGCCAGGGAACACACCTGGGCGATGTTCTTCCCCCCGACGGTCACCGCGAGCACCTCGGGCTTGAGCCGCGCACCGCCACAGGCCGGGCAGGGCACGTCCCGCATGTAGCCCTCGTACCGGTCCCGGCTCCAGTCGGAGTCGGTCTCGGCGTGCCGGCGCTCGATCCACGGCACGACGCCTTCGAAGCTCGCGTAGTAGGAGCGCTCCCTGCCATGCATGTTGCGGTAGTGCACGTGCACTTTGGTGGCGCTGCCGTGCAGGATCGCCTTCTGGGCACGGGCGGGCAACTTGCGCCACGGGGTTTCGGTATCGAATCCGAGGCTCTCGCCAAGCGCGGTGAGAAGTCGCAGAAAGTACTCCAGGTGGTGGCGGGAAGCCCAGGGCTGGACCGCGCCCTCTGACAGCGATCGCTCCTGGTCGGGCACCAGCAGGTCCGGATCGACCTCCTTGCGGGTGCCGATGCCGGTGCAGGTGGGGCACGCGCCGTACGGCGAGTTGAACGAGAACGATCGTGGCTCCAGCGCCTCGAACGACAGCTCGCACTCCGGGCACGCCAGGTGCTCGGAGAACATCCGCTCCCGGTGCTCGTCGTCTTCTGGGAGGTCCACGAAGTCCAGCACCACGATGCCACCGGCCAGACCCAGCGCGGTCTCCACCGAGTCGGTGAGCCGCTGCTTGGCACTGGCCTTCACCGCCAGTCGGTCGACCACCACCGCGATCGAGTGCTTCTTGTACTTGTCGAGCTTCGGCGGGTCGGTCAGCGGATGCACCACACCGTCGACCCGGACCCTGGCGTACCCCTTGCCCTGCAATTCCCGGAACAGGTCGACGTACTCGCCCTTACGGCCCCGTACCACCGGGGCGAGCACCTGGAACCGGGTGCCTTCGGGCATGGCCAGCACCCGGTCCACGATCTGCTGCGGGGTCTGCCGGCTGATCGGCCGGCCGCACCTGGGACAGTGCGGCTCGCCGATCCTGGCGAACAGCAGCCGCAGGTAGTCGTACACCTCAGTGATGGTGCCCACCGTCGACCGGGGGTTGCGGGAGGTCGACTTCTGGTCGATCGAGACCGCCGGGGACAGCCCTTCGATGAAGTCCACGTCCGGCTTGTCCATCTGGCCGAGGAACTGCCGGGCGTACGCCGACAGCGACTCCACGTACCGTCGCTGGCCTTCGGCGAAGATGGTGTCGAACGCCAGGCTCGACTTCCCGGAGCCGGACAGCCCGGTGAAGACGATCAGCGAGTCGCGCGGCAGGTCGAGGTTGACATCACGCAGGTTGTGCTCCCGCGCACCACGGACCACAAGTCGATCGGCCACTGTCCCCTGCTTCTACGTCGTCGGTCGACCTCGTCGCGGCGGCGGCACCCGAGCCGGAATGCCAGGCGCCGGAGGTGGTGTGACGCCATGGCACCAACGCGATGGGCTACCGGCGATGGGAGCGCACCACACGGCGAGGTCGGATTACGGTCAGTCCACCGGCGGGCAACTGTATCGCCGCCCACTGACATTTTCCGCTGTCGCCGACGCCAGGTCCGGCGGCGTTCGGGCGCGTCGCCGCCGGATGTCGCAGCACCGAGCGTACGCCCGCGGGCTCCGCCGGGCGGGACTGGCTTCCGGCGACTCAACGACGCCGCTCGAAGGCACGACGACGCTGCTGGCGGCGCCGTTCCAACGCGTGCTCCCGACGCAGCCCGCGCCAACTCATCAGCCGCCGTTCCGGCAGGTCACCGGAGGACACCGCGGCCCGGACCGCGCATCCGGGCTCACCACAATGACCACAATCGGTGAACCGGCAGGCTTGCGCCAGGACCTCGATGTCGGCAAAGGCTTCGGCGAGTCCCTGCCCAGTGTCGAACAGCCCCACCGATCGCAGGCCCGGTGTGTCCGCCACGGCACCCCCGCCGGGCAACGGCACCAGAGCCCGGTACGTGGTGGTGTGCCGCCCCTTCAGGTCGGCGCGCGGCGAGCGGGTTGCCATCACCGTCGTCCCGGCGAGCGCGTTGACCAGGCTGGACTTGCCACAGCCGGAAGGACCGAGCAACGCCATGGTGAGGCCGTTGCGGATCCGGGAACGCAGGCGGTCGATCCCGGCTCCGGTGACGACGCTGACCACACAGACGGGAACGTTGGGGGCCGACTCGGACAGCTGTGCCGCGACCGCACCGGGACGCGACACCAGATCCGCCTTTGTCATGATCAACAGCGGTTCGGCTCCGGAGCTGTGCGCCAGCGCGAGCAGCCGCTCCACCCGGCCGCTGTCCGGGCTGGGATCGAGCGGCTCCACGACAGCCGCGATGTCGACGTTGGCCGCGAGCACCTGGCCGTGCGAGTCCCGGGCGGCGCTGTTGCGCACCACCGCGGTCCGTCGGGGCAGCAGCGCCTCCAATGTCAGCCGGTCATCCGGCCACGCCCGGACCACCACCCAGTCGCCGACGCACGGCAGGGCGAACGGGTCGGCCGCCGCAGCGGCGAGCACGCCGCCGGAGAGGCTGGCACGCACCACACCACGGGTGGTGATCACGGTGCATACGCCACGGTCCACCCGGGCCACCCGGCCGGGATCCTGTCCAGGCCGGTCGAAGCGGGAGTAGCCGGCGGCGAAGTCGGCGTCCCAGCCAAGGGACGCAAGGTCGTTCGGCATGGTCCAGGGCACCCCTTTCGTGGATTGAGTGCCCGCCGGACCGCTACGATGCGGATCCGGCTGGCATTCGCGAAGCGGTGAGTGCGGTCGCCCGGCCGGGGCTCATGGGTCGCACCACCTCCTCCTGGCCAGCTCGCGGTATCGCGGCCACCCTATGCCGCCGGGAACGCCCGGCACACCAAATTTCGCGTCCCCGCTAGCGTGGGGGGCATGGCCAACCCAAGCAGCGTGCTCGCGGAGATCACCCTGGCGACCGAACGGTTGGTGGCCACCTGCCGACATCTGTCCGATGCCGACCTGAAGGCACCGTCCCCGCTGCCGGGATGGTCCCGCGGGCACGTGCTCGCCCACGTGTCGCGCAACGCGGACGGCTTCGTGAATCTGTTCACCTGGGCACGTACCGGGGTGGAGACCCCCCAGTACCCCAGCCAGCAGGCCAGGGACGCCGATATCGAGGCCGGCGCGCCACGCCCGGTAGGCGAACAGATCGCCGACCTGGAAGCCTCGGCGCGGCGGTTCCGGGACGCGGCCACGTCGCTTCCGGTCGCGGCATGGGATGCCGAGGTGCGGGTCCGGGGCGGGCACAAGATCAAGGCACGCGACCTGCCGTGGATGAGGCTACGGGAGGTGGAGATCCATCACGTCGACCTGGACGCCGGATACACCCCCCGGCAGTGGCCCGCCAAATTCACGGACCAGCTGCTGACAGAGACGACCGGCGATTTCGCACGCCGCACCGACGTGCCACCGATACGGCTGAAATCGCAGGCTGTGGACGTGGTGATCGGCGTCGGCGACCCGGACATGATCGTCTCCGGCGAAGCCCACGCCGTCGCTGCCTGGCTGCTCGGCCGCTCCGACGGAGCAGGCTTGGCCGTCGCCCCTGCCGGCCCGCTGCCACCGCTGCCCACCTGGCGGTGAGCCCGCCGGCACGCCCTAGCCTGGACGCATGGCGTACACCGGAGAGGTCTCCCCAGGCGGGCCACCGCAGGTCCGCGAACTGTCCGAACTCACCATCACCAAGGTCTCGGTTGGTCCCATGGACAACAACGCCTACCTGCTGCGATGCCACCGGACCAGAGAACAGGTGCTGATCGATGCGGCGAACGAGCCGGACCGGCTGCTGGACATCGTGGGCGACGGCGGCCTGTCCACGGTGGTGACCACACACCAGCACGCCGACCACTGGCAGGCCCTGCCGGCGGTGGTGGCGGCGACGGGTGCCCGCTCGGTGGCACACCGGCTGGACGCCGCCGCGCTGCCGGTGGCGTGTGAGCCGTTGGAGGACGGTGCTCAGGTCCCCGTCGGAGCCTGCGTACTGGAGGTGATCCACCTGGCCGGCCACACTCCCGGTTCGATCGCGCTGCTCTACCAGGATCCGCGGGGTACGCCGCACCTGTTCACCGGAGACTCGCTGTTCCCGGGAGGCGTCGGCAACACCTGGGGGGATGCCGAACGCTTCACCTCGCTGATCAACGACGTGGAGCACAAGATCTTCGACCGGCTGTCCGACGACACCTGGTTCTACCCCGGCCACGGCAAGGACAGCACACTCGGTGCCGAGCGGACGTCACTGCCCGAGTGGCGCACCCGAGGCTGGTGACCGTCCAGCGCGGGCCGGGTCCGGACAGCGCCGGAGAACTGGCCGATCCGTAAGGTCATCCGGGATGCACGGGGTTCTGGCTACCCGAAACCTCGATTCAGGTCACACCGGGGCCGGCAGTTCCGCCGCCGGGCAGCAGCCCGGCACTGACGCGTCCAAGCCACGGCTACCATGACGCTGACCTGCCCATTCATCCGGGAGGCGCGACGTGACGGACAAGCCAGCGATCCTCGAAGCGGCGGTGACCGCGTTGGGACGCGCCTCCCAGTTGGAAGAGGTCCAGCGGATCGTGCGTACCAGCGCGCGCCAGCTCGCCAACGCCCAAGGCGCCACCCTGGTGCTGCTGCAGGACGGACACTGCTTCTACGCGGACGAGGACGCGATCAGTCCGCTCTGGAAGGGGCAACGCTTCCCCGTCGAACAGTGCATCAGCGGCTGGGCGATGCTGCACCAGCGGGCCGCGGTGGTGCCCGACATCCAGGTCGATGACCGCATCCCCCAAGAGGCGTACCTGCCCACGTTCGTACGTAGCCTCGCCATGGTGCCGATCCGGGTCGACGACCCGATCGGAGCGATCGGTGCCTACTGGTTCCGCCCCCGCCGGGCCAACGACGACGAGGTGGCCCTGCTGCGTGTCCTCGCCGAGGCGGCTGGCGAGGCACTGGAGCGGCTGCTTTCCGCCCCCCGCCACGCATCCGCAGAGCGCCGCTCTGAGGAACGCGGCCGGGCGGCGTCCTGATCGCCTGGGCACAACGGCTCGTAGCCGGAGATCGGGTCTGGCCACAACGCCCGATGCAGCCGTACCCCCCGGGTGTCTGACAGGACTTCCTGTCTCAGGTTGCGCACACTGAACTTGCGACCGTGGCGGGCGGCCTGGTCAGCGGCTCCCCGCAGGATCAACAGGGCGGCCCCGGCCAACCGGTCAACCCCGGCAAGATCGATCACCACAGGTCCCTTGGCGCGGAGCGCGGTCGCCATCTCCACGCCGTCCCGCAGGATCCGGCAACGGTGCGGCTCCACAGTCCCGGATATCGCCAGTTTCGTGGTGCCACTTCTGGTCACCCGAAAGTCGAATCTCAGCTCGGACACCAGACCACCGTGCGTCGCAGCGGACTGGCCCGAAAGAGACCAACGTCCCGGCCGTCCTGGGTCTCTGGACCCGGGTCCCCGCTACAGGGCGGCGGTTTCTCCGGTGAGGTGGTCACCGTCGGGCAGGCGCGCCGGTCGCCGCCAATTGAGATCCGCATTGTCTTCCACCTTGGCGTCACCGCCCACCCGCCGCCGCGATCGCACGGCGGACCAGCGACACCACAGCAGGTTCTCACGTGCGACGAAGGTCCCGGGACCTACGGCCCGAAGTCCCTTTCACCCGGTCGAACCGTTTCTCAGGCTTGGGTGGGGTGTGACCCCTCTCGGCGACAACGCACGGGCGGGGGCGAGGGGTGGGGGGCAATGAGATGACGATGACGACGCTGTTGGATCAGGCAGTCTGTGCGGAGGTCGACGGATCGGATCGAGTGCTGGTCGTCGGCGTCGGTGACGACCGGCAACGCGACGATGGGGTCGGACCGGCGGTGGTGCGGCGACTTTGCGGCCGGACCGACGCAACGGTTCGGATACGGACCGTCACGGGAACCGCCGAGGAACTCCGCAACCGTTGGGGACGGGCGCATCTTGTCGTCATGGTGCTCGCGGCACGGCACGACTCCCCCCGCCCCGGAACAGTCCACATGCTCGCCACTGAGCTACCCCGGGGACACACCGAGCCGGGTGCCACGTTGTTGGACCGCCTCGCCGGGCTTCCTCACCGGGTAGTGGTCTACACCGTCGAGGGCGCGAGCTTCGCGTCCGGCACCGGACTGAGCCCCGACGTCGAAGCCACAGTGCGTCGGCTGGCCGACCATATCGAGCGTCAGATCGCCGCAGTCCCCTTCGACCGGCCCTCGCTACCAGATCAGCGGGGTGAACCTGCCAGGAAGAACGTGATCGGCTGGCCCGCTGACACCGGCCGCCCGGCGCTGGTCGCGGGCCGGCCTGGGATCAGGGCGTCGTCACGATCGGATCTCACACACCGGCGGTGATCCGAGCGCGCGTACCCACCGAAAAGCTTCCGGACGGTGAATCCAGGTCCCGGTGGCTCCCGCGAGTGCTTCTCCCTCCCGCCGCGGCCACGCCCCGGCACGTAGGCCCGGCAGCCTCGGGAGGCTGCCGGGGCCTACGGCTACTCGGCCGCGAACAGTTCGAAGAAGATCGGGAAGGTTCCGAGCACACCCAACCCGAGCAGAACCAGGCTGACGGTCAGGACCGCGGAGCTCAGCCGCAGTCGTCGACGCGCAGCGACGTGGAGCACGACCCAGGCGATCAGCCATACCACGACCGCGTACGTGGTCTTCCCGGACAGCGGGCCAACCTCCTCGGTGATCACGAGGGCGTCCTTGATCGGAGTACTGGCCTCGGCCAGGGTGGTGAGCAGCCCAAGGGTGAAGGCGCCCACTCCGGCTGCCAGGAGGGCGGCGGCAGCCGGGCCCTCGTCGGTCTGCCTGGCCGGTGTGGCGGTGCGGTCAGCCGACGTACCAGGCTGGTCTGGTACCTGTTCACCGGGGCTCAGTGGTGTTGTCGTCATGGTTGCCTCCTACTGGACCGGCGCGACTTTGGTGATGAGGGCTCCGAACAGTCCCGCGATGCCGGCGAAACTGAACGCGGCGATGAACAGCGCGATGGCGATCCGGCGCAGCCGGTTGTTGGTGGCCAGGGAAGCACCGTAGTAGAGGACGAGGAAGGCCACGACGGTCGCCAGGATCGGGCTGAGCCAGGCGACGTGTTCCTTCCACTCCATGCCGAACGTGTGCCAGAGTTCGGTGTTCTCACTCCCCAGCAGCGTCGATCGCGGGCTGGTCTCCGCGGGCTCGCGGTACCACGGGTACACCACCCAGGTGCCCGTGAACACGGTCAACCACGCCACCACCGCCATCGAGGTCACCCCCACGCCGATTCGGCGTGCCGACTGACGAAGCCCGGTGGTCGTCTCCACGCTCGGCCGCAGTGCGTGCAACTCGGCCAACCCGCCCGCAAATGCGAGCAGGAACAGCGAACCGAGCACCAATCCGTGGATCAGCCCCCACCATTCCCGGTCGGTAAGTTCCATACTGATCCCTCCTTTCCGCAGGCAGAATGCCCCGTGTACGCCGTGACCGATCAGGGCCGTCGGGCACTAACATCTGGGCCTTTAGTGCCCATAACCCTAGTGCTGCGGGCGACAGCTGGGGGGCCGCCCGTCCCGGTGCCTTGGGACCGCCAGCCCTGCCGGGAGTTCGATCAGCCCACCAATCTGGGTATCCAGACTTCAGGAGGTGAACGGCATGACGCAGGACACCAGGCACATCCGCAACCATGTCGTGGTGGGTACGGACGGGTCGGATCCGGCGACCCGGGCTGTGCGGTGGGCGGCTCGTGAGGCGGCTCTGCGGCACCTTCCGCTGCGGGTGGTACACGGCTTCGTGTGGCCCCAGCTGCACACCCCGCTCGCGCCGCCGGCCCCGGCGGAGATCGGGGCGGCCCTGCGTGACACCGCCGAGCAGCTTCTCACCGAAGCCGCGGACGCGGCACGGTCCCTCGAGCCTGGACTCCAGGTGGAGACCAGGCTCGTGGATGCCAGTGGCACGGCGGCGCTACTGCGGGCCGCTGGAGACGCCGCTGTACTGGTGGTGGGTACCCGCGGGCTCGGCGGGTTCAGCGGCCTGATCGTCGGGTCGACCGCGGTTCAGCTGGCGATGTACGCACCATGCCCGATCGTCGTGGTCCGCGACGGTGACGACAGCGAACCCGGTGCGGGTGAGCGCCGCATCGTGGTCGGCGTCGACGCCTCCGACCACGCCGCCGCCGCACTCGGGTTCGCCTTCCAGGAAGCGTCGCTGCGCGGAGTCTCACTCCACGCGGTGCACGCCTGGACCGAGCCGGTCTCGACCGGACCCGGTGACATGCTGCCCCTGGTGTACGACGTGCAGAAGGTGGAGGAGGAGGAGACCAGGCTGCTCGCCGAGATGCTCGCCGGCTGGTGCGAGAAGTACCCCGACGTCGCGGTCAGCCGGGAAGTGGTACGAGGTCGTGCCGACCACACGCTGATCGAGTCCTCCGGGCACGCGCAGCTTCTGGTGGTCGGGGCCCGGGGGGTCGGCGGTTTCCGTGGCCTGGTCTTCGGATCGGTCAGTCAGGCCGCGCTGCACCATGCGCACTGCCCGGTCGCTGTGGTCCGTCCCGGCGACAAGGCCCGGTGATGGCGAACCGCTGACCGGCGTGCCTCCCTCAGGGGCTGGGCGCGACGAGCATCCCCTGGCCCCGACCAAGGCTCGCCAGCACCGCTAGCCAGGCTCGGCTTCCGACTCGGGCACCCGCCGACCGGTGACCAGATCCAGGGACACCTGGACGTAACGCTCCGGCCGGTTCGGTACCCAGGGATGAAGCCGCAGGGTACGCAGCCTCACCAGGGTGTCCGGGTCGGTGACCGTGGCGGCCCGGCCGGTGACCATCACACTCCATCCGCTGCGCCGACGCACGTCGAAGTCATCGGCCTCGAATGCCACGACGGCGTCCTGCGTCGCCGCGGCTAGCTTGTTGGCGGCCGAGGTACGGAACACGATGCACTCGCCGTCAAGCACGAAGTTCACCGGGTGGATCACGGGAAGTCCTCGGTCGGTCACGGCAAGCCGCCCGATCGGCACCTTGCTCAACAGCCGGAGACACTCGGTACGACTCAAAATCTCCAGGCCAGCGGCGTCATGCACCAGGTCTTCCTCTTCATCTGTCCGGACGGTTCGCCTGCGCTTCAGATTCCGCGTGACGTCCACGGATGGTAGGGCGTCAGATCGGAACAGAGCGATGGTGCGCTGTCGGAACTGACACCGCCAGGGACAGAAGTCCCCAAAGTTCTGATCCAGGAAACCGGGACACGCAAAGCCGTCGTGGCCAGATTCACAGGCCGCCGACTGTGCAAGTGACCTTACCCGCAGTAAACGCCCGACCGAAGGTCTAGCATCAGGTACGTGGCGCTCCAGCCTCTCGACCCGCAGTCGCCAGATCCGCAACGCCCGACGGGTCTGGGTATCCCACCTCTGGGCGAGGTCCGCCTCGACACGCTCCTCGAGGAACTGCTGGACCGGGTACGCGAGGTGAGAGCCAGCCGGGAACGGCTGCGCGGGCTGTTGGACGCGGTGGTGAGCATCGGCAGCGACCTCGATCTCCCCGCCGTACTCGACCGGATCGTCGGGGCCGCGTGCCAACTGGTGGACGCGAAGTACGGAGCGCTCGGCGTGATCGGTCCGGAGGGACGCCGGCTCGTGGCGTTTCACACCCATGGCCTGCCCACCGAGGAACGTGAACGGATCGGCGAGTTGCCACAGGGCCACGGCATTCTCGGACTGTTGATCGAAGAACCCAATCCGATCCGGCTCTCGGACCTGTCGGCCCACTCCCGCTCCTACGGGTTCCCGCCGAACCACCCACCGATGCACAGCTTCCTCGGCGTGCCGATCCGGATCCGGGAACAGATCTTCGGCAACCTCTACCTCACCGAGAAACGGGACACGGGCGCGTTCACCCAGGACGACGAGGAGGTCGCGGTGGCGCTCGCCGCCGCAGCCGGTGTCGCGATCGAAAACGCCCGGCTCTACGAACTGGGCCGCCGCCGGCAACGCTGGCTGGAAGTCTCAGCCGAGATCACCGAGGTGCTGCTGGGCGAGGTGGACCAGGCCCGGGCACTCGAACTGGTGGCACAGCGGGCGAAGGAGACAGCGGGCGCGGACCTGGCGATGGTGCTACTGCGGGACGAGCGCTCCCCGGACCAACTGGTGATCGAGGTGGCGGTGGCGGACCACAGCCCGTCGCCGCTGGCCGGGACCCGGGTCACGATGACAGACGACGTCCTGGCGGCCGTGATCACGGAACGTCAGCACGCCGTGGTGGAGGACATCGGCAAGGTCACCGAGTGGCCGGTATCGGTGGAGAGCGGGCCCGCGGTGTTGGTGCCGCTGGCGACCGCCGAGACGGTCCACGGCGCGCTGGCGGTGGCGACCCGGCGCGGCAGCCCAACCGCCTACACCCCCACCGAGATCGGTCTGGTCGAGGCATTCGCCGGTCAGGCGGCGCTCGCGATGGAACGGGCCAGGGCGCAGCGGGACCGCTCCATGCTGGCGGTGCTGGAGGATCGGGACCGGATCGCCCGGGACTTGCACGACCTGGCTATCCAGCGGCTGTTCGCCACCGGGCTGCATCTGCAGAACGTGATCCGGCTGGCCACCCGGCCAGAGGTGGTGGACCGGCTGAACCAGGCCATCGACGACATCGACGCCACCATCCGGGACATCCGCACCAGCATCTTCGAGTTGCGGACCTCGGGCGGCCCGGACCTGCGGTCCGAGATTCGCGCGGTCGCCGAGGAGGCCCGACGCCCGCTCGGTTTCGCCCCCCGGGTGACCATCGACGGCCCGGTGCAGCACGCGGTGCCAGATCAGGTACGCCCGCACGTCCTGGCGGTGCTCCGGGAGGCGCTGGCGAACGTCGCCCGGCACGCCCAGGCCACCAGCGCCAGTGTTGACGTGGCGTTGGTCAACGACGCCCTGGAACTCACCGTGACCGACGACGGGCGTGGACTGGGGTCCGGTCCCCCGGGTAGCGGACTTCGGAACATGGCCGACCGCGCTTCCCAACTCGGCGGTTCGTTCCAGGCAAGTTCCCCGGAGCGGGGCGGCACCGAGGTCCACTGGCGGATCCCGCTCAGCTAGCGGGGAGCGCCCTGGCGGGCGGGTCGTAGGTCCCGCCCTCGGTCGCGCTAGGTCCCGGACTGCGACGCACCAGATGTCGACGGGGGGCCCGGTGGCCGAGGTCGTTCGGCCCTGCGACCCGGCACCTGCCGGGGGCCAACCTTGAGGTGTGAAGGTCACCGTGCCCCCGTCGTGGTTGACAGACGAACCAGTCGCCGCCGCGCAGCGGCGATTGCTGGTTGACGGACTGCCCACCGCCCCGGACGTCGCTACGGCGTTGCGTGTCGCCGCACTGCTCGCGCTACTGGCGCCGTCGGTGCACAACACCCAACCGTGGCGCTGGCTGGTCAGCGCGGACGTCCTGGAACTCCACGCTGACGAACGGTGGCGGCTGCGGCTTGCCGACCCGGACGGTCGGCTGCTGATCCTGTCCTGCGGAACCGCGCTGCATCACGTACGGGTGGCGTTGCGGGGCATGGGCTACCTGCCTGCGGTGCAACGGTTCCCCGTGCCCAGCCGGCCCGACCTGCTGGCACGGGTGACGGTGGCGAGGCCGATCCCGGTGTCGCGGCACGCGGCGGCGCTGGCTCGGGCGACGCTGCGCCGGCACACCGATCGGCGGGCATTGACCGCGATGCCGGTACCAGCGGCGATCGACGCGCTCCGTCGTACCGCGGGGTCGGAAGGCGCCTGGCTGCATCTGCTGAACCGGGCACAGACCACCCGCCTGCTGGCCACCGCCGAACGCGCCGAGCTGACCGAGCTGGCCGATCCCGGGCGGCGTGCGGAAGTGACCTCCTGGGTGGGAGTTCCGGAGACCGCCACGGCGGGAGTGCCCCGGAGCGTGACGCCCCCGCGCGGCGAGGGCTACCAGGCCACCGGCAGCTACCTGGTGCTCTACGGCAACGGTGACCGGCCCAGTTCCTGGCTACGTGCCGGTGAAGCGCTGTCCGCGGTATGGCTCGCCGCCGTGCTGCAGGGTCTGGCGGTGCAGCCGATCAGCTCAGTGACAGAGGTCCCGGCCGGGCGTGCCGCGCTGCACCAGATACTGTCCGGGGTCGGGTGTCCGTACCTGGTGCTTCGGATCGGAACACCAGTGTCGGAGGACGGCGCCAACCCCACGCCACGTCGTCCCGCTTCGGACTCGATCGAGGTTGAGGGCTGGTGAACGCCGCGGAACCGCCGGTGCCGGCACGAAACGCGGAAGTCAGCCGTGAACCACGGCGACCGGACAGCCAGCGTGACTCACGACCCCCCGGCTGACCGACCCGAGCATCAGCCGGCGCAACTCGTCGCGGCGGCGGTCGCCGACCACCAGCAGCCGGGCACCCCCAGCGGCGCGCAACAGCCCGCGCACCGGGTCACCGCCATACACCGCCCGTTTCACCGGAACTCCCGGGAACTGGTGGTGCCACGGCTCGACCTCAACCGAGAGCATCGCCTCGGCCGGGGGTTCGGCCACGAAATAGGTCTGCAGCATCCGGTCGTCGGTCCAGAAGTCGCTCGGCCACTCGCCGGCCACATGCACCGCGACCAGTCCGACATCGTGGAGTGCGGCGTACCGGAAACCGAACCCCAGTGCCGTGCTGGCCGGCTGGCTGCCGTCGACGCCGACCACCACATGATCCGCGAACGGACCCCTGACCCCGCTCAGCAGCGGGCGCACCACCACCGCCGGGCAGTCGGCGTGCCCGGCCACCCGCAGCACGGTGGAACCCAGCAGCCGGGCCCCCCTGCCGAGGTAACCGTGACTGCCGACCACCACCATCCCGGCCCCGGCGGAGGCCTCGATCAGCATCATCGCGGGGTTACCGACCCGCAGCTCACCCCGTACCCGGGCGCTTCCGAGCCGGCGACCGGCCTTCGCCACCGCGGCGGCCAGGCACCGGCGGGCGATCTGGCCGGCGGCTTCGGTGCCCTCCGCCGGCAGCGGCCGGACAATGTGTTCTGGCGCGTACGCATGACACACCAGCAGGTCGCCGCCGGCAACCTCGGCCTCAGTGACGGCCCACTCCAACGCGACATCGCCCGCCGGAGAGCCGTCCACGCCGACGACGGCCCGTCCCCGGGGTTCGCCGACCGCTGAAGCCGGTGCGGGACGCGCGCCGGGCCGGGCCGTAGGCAAGGTGGTTCCCACAAACTCCAGGCTGGCGCGCCGGCCAGGTACAGCCCAGGGCCGGACGTCCCGCGACGATGAGGCCAATGACGGCGGGACCGGCTCCTCAAGCCGGTGCCGGTCCGAGCCGCACCAGATCCCGGCCAGGTGAGATGCCCGGCCCGGCTGGGTAGCTGATGCTCACCTGATCGGTTCGGGACTTTGGTCTCACGGCAACGGGTCGCCCGCCTGAGGACAGCCGTGGATTCGCACCGAAGCATGGTTACGGCGGCGCAGGTCCGCAGGTCACGTGGAAAGAGGAGGCTGCATGGCGACCGTGGAGCAACCGGCCCGGATACCGGTCGAGCAGACGGCGGAAGCGGGTGGACGGGCCGCGTTGATGCTCGGCCTGGCGCTGCTCGGCTTCGCACTGAACTTCTGGGCCTGGGGTCTGCTCAGCCCGCTCGGGCCGTACTACCGGGAGACACTGGAGGTGTCCTCGTTCGCCCAGTCGTTCCTGGTCGCCGTACCGGTGATAGTCGGCGCCCTGGGGCGGGTGCCGATCGGCGCGCTCACCGACCGGTACGGCGCGCGCCGGATGTTTCCGGCCGTGACAGTGGCGGCCATCGTCCCGGTGCTGTTCCTCGCCAATGTGGACAGCTACCTGGCGCTGGTGGTCGGCGGCTTCGCACTCGGTATCGCGGGCACGGTGTTCGCGGTGGGGGTTCCGTTGGTCAACGGCTGGTTCCCACCGGAACGGCGGGGTTTCGCGATCGGCCTGTACGGAATGGGCATGGGCGGCACTGCCATCGCCGGTCTGACCACGGTCCGACTCATGGAGGCATACCGGCTGCAAGTGCCGTTCTACCTGGTCGCCGCCGTGCTTGCGGGTTACGCCGTGCTGGCCGCGCTGCTGCTACGTGACCCACCCGGGTTCCATCCCTCGACCGGGTCGATGGTCCGGCGCACCGCCGACACCCTCAAGCTGGGTGTCACGTGGGAGATGTCCTTCCTGTACGCCGTGGGCTTCGGAGGCATCGTGGCGTTCGGCGTGTACCTGCCGGCGTACCTGCGCACCGCCTACGGGCTGGAACAGGCCGACGCCGCGCTGCGGGCCGCCGGGTTCATCCTGGTCGCTGTGCTGGCGCGTCCGATCGGCGGTTGGTTGTCGGACCGGTTCGGACCGGTCCGGGTGCTGGTCATCGCCTTCGCGGTGGTGGCACTCGCCGCCGTGGTGCAGGCCTTCCAGCCGCCGCTGATGCCGGCGGCCACGATCGCGCTGCTCACCGTCGCGGCCATGCTGGGTGCCGCTGCGGGTGCGGTGTTCGCGCTGGTCGCGATCGTCGCACCGGCCCGGGCGGTCGGTGCGGTGACCGGCATCGTAGGTGCGGCCGGTGGCCTCGGCGGGTTCATCCCACCACTGATCATGGGCGCGGTGTTCGGCGCTGAGAACTCATACGCGATCGGCCTGATGCTGCTGTCCGACATCGCGCTGGCGGCCGCGGTCTACACGGCGGTGCGGATGTCGCGCCGGCTGCCGTCGCGTTCCGGGACGGCAGGCTGACCACCGACCAGGCGTACCAGGGCGGCGCCGGTGACGACCGCCATCACCGCGGCCATCACGGTCCCGGCGAGTACCCCGACCGCCGCCACCAGCGGCCAGGACTGGCCGGGCCGCCACAACGGGGTGGACACCGCCGCGAATCCCGAGAGGCCGGCCAGCCACGCCACCGCGGTGGCGGGCACCCACCAGCCGGCCCGGGGCAGCACATGGCGCAGCACCAGCCACTGGGCCACCCCGATGGCGAACAGCAACACACCGCCGAGCACCAGCCCCCCGGCCAGCAGCACCAGCCACGACGCGTCCGCGAAACGCGACCACGTGTACCCGGGGGTCAGACCGGCGAGCCAGGCCACGGTTGCCCCGAGGGAGGTCGCGACGATCCAGTGCCGCGCCGACACCGGGAGCGCCCGGCACAGCACCCGGGACTGGGCGTACCCGAGAACGGCGCCTTCGGCCGCTCCGGCGACCAGAAACGCTGGAAATTGCACCGCCACCGGCGCCGTGGCCACCGCCGACCCGACCAGGGCGGGAAGCGTGAAGCCCACGATCTCACCAGCGGTCACCCAGGCCAGCCAGGCACCCCAGAGCACGGCGCCCCGCAGTGGTTCTGGTGACCGTGTCACAGGTCCACGGTCCGCCGGCCGCGAGCCGGCCGGCGAGGGCCGATGGTCCTCTGCCGCGGGGACACTTCGCCGCCGGCCTGCGGCCCTAATCCTCTGCTGGTGCGATCCGTGCGGCCATAGCGTCAGGTACGTGAGAGTCACTGGCGGAACACCGGATCCCGGTGGCTGGCCAGGCGGTACGGCGAGGGGGGTTGGGACCGGCCATGGCGAGGCTCCCGGTGACGCACCCGGGAGCCGGCTCGTTCGAGATCTGGACCGGAGGTCACACCTTCCGCACCGACCAACCGCAGCCCGGACGGATCGCCCGTTCCACAGGGGAGCCCCGTGGCATGGCATCGCCTTCGGTCTGCGGGCTGGCACACGGTGGCTCGCTGACTGAGCCGGAACGCGTACCCGGGAGGTGCCGGATGAAAGCCAGACCAGGCGACTGGCTCGTGGTGGAGACGTCGACGGTCGCCACTCGGCGACGCCAAGGCCTGATCACGGAAGTGGTGGGGGCCGACGGCGCCCCGCCCTTCCGGGTCCGTTGGTTGGACACCGACCATGTGGCGCTGGTGTTCCCCGGAGCGGATGCCCGGGTACTAACCCCAGAGCAGCACCGCGAGCAACTCCGCGAGGCGGTGCGTTTCGCCGCCCATCCGCAAGCCGGTCCAATGCCGTGACGACGGTATTGCCTCACCAGACACCGATCGAGTCGACCGACCAGGCCGAGCTGACCGAAACTGGAGGACAGATGCCCACCGGTACCGCGCCCCTCGCCGAACAGGCTGTGATCTCGTCCGGACAGCACCGGGCAGTGATCTTCGACCTGGACGGCGTGGTCACCGACACCGCCTCGGTGCACGCCGCGGCGTGGCGCCGGCTGTTCGACGACTTCCTGGGCAACCGTTCCGAGGTGCCCGGCGAGGATCACCGCCCCTTCACCGAGGAGGACTACCTGCGGTACGTCGACGGCCGGTCCCGGTTCGACGGGGTGAGTGCCCTGCTCCGGGCCAGGGGGGTCTACCTGCCCGCCGGCAACCCCGGCGATCCGCCCGACCGGGCGTCCCGGCACGGGCTCGGCAACCGTAAGGACCACTACTTCCGCCAGCTTCTGGACACCAAGGGGGTACGAGTCTTCGCCAGCACCGTCGCCCTGGTCCGGGAACTACGCCAGCAGGGCACCCCGGTGGCTGTGGTCTCCGCCAGCCGCAACTGCGCGGCGGTGCTGGCCGCCGCCGGTCTGGCAGACCTGTTCCCGGTACGGGTGGACGGGGTACTCGCCGACGAACTGCACCTGCCCGGCAAGCCGGAACCCGCGTTGTTCCTGGAAGCGGCCCGCCGGCTCGGGGTGCCCCCGAACGCCACCGTGGTGGTCGAGGACGCCCGGGCCGGAGTGCAGGCGGGCCGGCGGGGTGGCTTCGGCCTGGTGATCGGGGTGGACCGGACCGGAGACCCGGGGTCGCTGCGGGCCGCCGGGGCCGACGCGGTGGTGTCCGACCTGTCCCACGTGACGGTGCGGGCAGACGCACCGCCCGAACCGCGGAACCCGCCGACGTTGTCCCAACTGCCGGACGCACTCGCCGTCTGGGACAGCGACCTG
The DNA here is from genome assembly GCA_036375165.1 of Micromonosporaceae bacterium. GTDB lineage: Bacteria > Actinomycetota > Actinomycetes > Mycobacteriales > Micromonosporaceae > WHSM01. The sequence continues at coordinate 29,127 of DASUSI010000120.1, forward strand.
GCACGCCGCCTCGCAGGCCGCCGGATCGCCGTATTCTGTGACTTCGACGGGACCCTGTCCCCCATCGTGGACCACCCCGATGCCGCGGTTCTTCCCCGCGGCACCCGCGCCGTACTGGTGCGGCTGGCCCGCCACTGCCCGGTGGCGGTGATCAGCGGTCGGGACCTCGCGGACGTTCGAGCCCGGGTCGGGTTGACGTCACTGTGGTACGCGGGGGCCCATGGGATGGACCTGGCCGGCCCGAACGGTGAGCGGGAGGTGGTCTCCGCGGCGGAGCGGGCACGCCCCGCGCTGTCCCGGGCCGCAGCCGAGTTGACTGGGCGGCTCGCCGGGGTGCCAGGGGTGTTCCTGGAACCGAAGCGCTTCAGCCTCTCCGTGCACTACCGCGAGGTGCCATCGCCAAGGGTCGCCGATGTCACGGACGCGGTAGCCGAAGTCGCCGCACACCACCCGGACCTGACGGTACTGACCGGACGCAAGGTCGCCGAACTGCGCCCTGAACTGGACTGGAACAAGGGGCGGGCGCTGCGCTGGCTGCTGGACCGGGTGGCTTCCAAAGTCGCCCCGCTTCCGGTGTACGCGGGCGACGACATCACCGACGAGGACGCGCTGCGCGAGGTCGCCGGCTTCGGGCTGGGAATCGTGGTGCGCAGCGACGAACACGGCGACCGGCCCACCGCGGCCCACGTCGCGGTCAACGACCCGGGGGCGCTGTGCCGGCTGCTGGGCAAACTCGCCGACCTTCTCGAACACGACGCTCGCCCGCGCTGAGGGAGTCGCACCACCATGTCAAGTGCTTGGACACTCCGGTACAGCCGGTTCGATCAGCTGGAGGAGGGCCGCCGGGAGGCGCTGTGCACCCTCGGGAACGGCTATCTGGCCACCCGGGGGGCGGCACCCGAGTCGGTCGCGGACGGCGTGCACTACCCCGGTAGCTACCTCGCCGGCTGCTACAACCGGCTGCACAGCCAGGTCGACGGGATCGCACGGGAGGACGAGAGCCTGGTCAACATCCCCAACTGGATACCGCTGCAGGTGGCGGTGGAGGACGGCACCTGGCTGTCCGTGGAGTCGGCGCAGGTTCTCGACTACGAACAGTGGCTCGACATCCGGCGGGGAGTGCTGCACCGCCGGGTCCGGTTCCGTGATTCACAGGGCCGGATCACACTGCTGCGGCAACACCGCTTCGTCCACATGGCACAGCCCCACCTGGCGGGGCTGCTGACCTCGGTCACCGCGGAGAACTGGTCCGGTCAGCTGCGGATCCGTTCCGAGATCGACGGCCAGGTCGTCAACGCCGGCGTCGCCCGCTACCGGGACCTGGCAAGCCAGCATCTGGAGATCCTCGGCAGCGAGGTCGTGGACCAGGAGACGATGTTGCTGCAGGCCCGTACCAACCAGTCCAGGGTCACGATCGCGACCGCCGCCCGCACCCGGCTGGTCAGCGGACAACCGATGCGGTGGCGGCCAGTCCGGGAACCCGGTCGGATCGGCCACCAGCTTGAGTTGTCGGTCGAGGCTGGTGACCAGGTGACGGTGGAGAAGATCGTCGCCGTTTTCACCTCACAGGACCGGGCGATCGCCTCACCGGCGAGCGCGGCGGTGGCCGCGGTGGCCAGCGCACCGGACTTCACCGAACTGCGTCGTCGCCACGTGATGGCGTGGGATCAGTTGTGGCGCCGGTTCCGGATCAAGCTCGGAGACACCCCCGCCGAGGCAGGTGGTGAAGAGGCGCTCCGCACGGTGCGGCTGCACCTGTTCCACGTGCTGCAGACCGTCTCGCCGCACAGCGCCGACCTGGACGTGGGGGTCCCGGCCCGCGGGCTGCACGGAGAGGCGTACCGGGGGCATGTGTTCTGGGATGAGCTGTTCGTACTGCCGCTTCTGAACCTGCGGCTGCCGACTCTGACCCGGGCCCTGCTGCGGTACCGCTGGCGCCGGCTCCCGGAGGCACGCCGGGCCGCGACGGCCGAAGGCTACACGGGGGCGATGTACCCGTGGCAGTCCGGCAGCGACGGCCGGGAGGAGAGCCAGCGGTTGCACCTGAACCCGCTGTCCGGGCACTGGCTGCCGGACCCGACGTTCCGGCAGCGCCACATCGGCCTCGCGGTGGCGTACAACGTCTGGCAGTACTACCAGGTCACCGGCAACATCGAATTTCTCGGCGAGTACGGCGCCGAGATGATCCTGGAGATCGCCCGGTTCTTCGCCAGCCTCACCCGCTGGGACGCCACGAAGCGCCGGTACGTGATCGGCGGGGTGATGGGACCGGACGAGTTCCACACCGGATACCCGGATGCGGAGCTGGCCGGGGTGGACAACAACGCGTACACCAACGTGATGGCGGTGTGGGTGCTGGAGCGGGCACTGGAGACGTTGCGGTTGCTGCCCGAGTGGCGACGCGTGGAACTGACCGAAACCCTGGAGCTGCGGGCCGAGGAGACCCGCCGGTGGGAGCGGATCACCCGGGGGATGTTCGTGCCGTTCCACTCCGACGGGATCATGAGCCAGTTCGAGGGGTACGAACGACTGACCGAACTGGACTGGAAGACCTACCGCAAGGAGTACGGCGACATCCAGCGGCTGGACCGGATCCTGGAGGCCGAGGGCGAGTCGGTGAACCGTTACCAGGCTTCCAAGCAGGCCGACGTGCTGATGCTCTACTACCTGCTGACCTCGACCGAACTGACGGCGCTGCTGGACCGCCTGGGGTACCGGCTGCCGCCCGACGCCATCCCCCGCACGGTCGACTACTACCTGGCGCGTACTTCCCACGGCTCCACGCTGAGCGCCGTGGTACACGCCTGGGTGCTCGCCCGGCTGCACCGGGAACAGGCCCTCGAACACTTCCTCCGGGCGCTCAGCAGCGACGTGGCCGACATCCAGGGCGGCACCACCGCGGAGGGAATCCACCTGGCCGCCATGGCGGGCAGTGTGGACCTGCTGGAACGCTGCTTCACCGGGATCTCGTTGCGGCAGGACACGCTGTGGCTGGACCCGTTCTGGCCGGAGCAACTGGGCACCCTGGAACTCACCATCCGCTACCGCGATCTGCCACTGACGATCGGGATCAGCGACGGCCACGTCAGCATCACCGCCGGGCCTGGCCCCGGATCGCCGATCCGGGTGTGCTGCAACGGGTCGAGCCGGATGCTGGCCCCCGGCAGTACCGTAACCATGAGCCGGCGCTGACGCGGAGCCGGCCGTTCGTGACGCGTCCAGCGTCACGAAGCCGTGGCCGCGATCGCGCAGACTCGAGATCACCGCCGGCAACGCATCGGCGTCCAGAGTGGAGCGTTCTTCCGGATACGACCCGACGTGCATCAGGACGACGGTCCACCGTACGGACACGTAACCGAGATCGTTCACCGCGGCGTGTTTGCCCACCCGGTGTCCCGCCGCCACGACGGCACGCGCCTGGGTCGGGAAGTCACGGACGAACCCGCCGGCACCCGCTGCCGACGCACGATCGTCAGGATGGAGGGCACGGCGTCAGCGTTGGCACCGGCGTCGAAGGTCAGCGCGATCACCTTGCGGCTGGTCGGGATCACCGTCACGTCCTTGCCGGCCCAGCCCGCTCGGGACGGTCCCCCCCGGACGCGGTAGCGAGCACCACGACGACGCCTGCCTGACACCAGCTCAGCCAGGCATCCGAAGCGCCCGCAGTACGGCGTCCGGTTCCGCGCCCACCTCGGACAGTCGCAGCTTCGCGTCCACCGCGAACAACCCGTCCGGGCCCGCGAGCACCGGGTTCAGATCCAGTTCGGCGATCTCCGGGATGTCCTCGGCCAGCCGGCCGACCCGCAAAAGCAGATCTTCCAGCGCCCTGGTGTCCACAGCCGACTTGCCGCGATAGCCGGTCAGCAGCGGAGCCGCCCGCAGCGAGCGCCACATCCGGTTCGCGTCGATGTCGGTCACCGGGAGCAGCCGGAAGGTCCGGTCACCCAGCAGGTCGGTGTGCACACCACCCAGGCCCAGCATCACCAGTGACCCGAAGAGCGGATCGTGCACCACACCGGCGACCAGTTCGACGTCACCGCGCGCCATCGGCTGCACCACCACCGCGGACCGTGACACGCCGACCGCCTCACCGATCGCCCGGTACGCGTTGCGGACCTCGTCCGGGGTGGTCAGCCCGAGGTGCACCGCACCGATGTCGCTCTTGTGCACCACGTCCGGGTCGTCGGACTTCACAGCGACCGGGTAGCCCAGTTCCTCGGCCGCCGCCACGGCGTCGCTGGCCGATCCGGCGGAAATACTGCGCACCGCGGGAACCCCGTAGCAGTGCAGCAGGGCACTGACCGTCTCCGCGGGCTGCCAGCCGCCACCGGTGGCCAGCGCCTGGTCCACCAGCGCCCTGGCCCGCCCCGAGTCCACACCGGTCAGGTCGAGACGCCGACCCAACGGCTCACGCCGCCACCGGGCGTATCCGACGGCGTGGCCGAGGGCGCGCACCGCCAGCTCGGGCAGCGGGTAGACCGGCACCTTGCGGGCACCCAGTGTGGTCGGTGGGTCGGGCACGCCGAGCAGCACCACCGCGAACGGCGTTCCGGTTGTCTGGTCCGCCGCTTCGGCGAGCGCCGTGAGGGCTCCCGGTACGTCGTTGGTCCGGGTCGCCGCGAACACCGTCAGTACAGAATCCACCTCGCCGCTGCCGGCGAGTACCCGGACGGCCTGCTGCAGACGTCGCGGGGTGGTGGCCGCTCCCAGGTCAACCGGGTTGCCGTCGCCCGGTGCGTCCGGTGCCACCTCACGCAACCGGGCCACGGTCGCCGGGGACAGTTGCGGGACGGTGAGCCCAGCAGCGTCCGCCGCGTCCGCGGCCAGCACGTTCGCCCCGCCCGCGTTGCCCACCACGGCCACCCGGTTCCCGGTCGGCAGCGGCTGGCCGACCATCATCCGGGCGGCGTCCAGCAACTCTCCGAGGGTGTCCGTACGGATCACCCCGGCCTGCGCGAACAGGCTGTCCACCGCGACGTCCGGGGCGGCGGCCGCGGCGGTGTGCGAGGCACCCGCCCGGCGCCCGCCCTCGGAGCGTCCGCTTTTCACCGCCAGCACCGGCTTGCGCCGCGCCAGTGCTCGGGCGATCCGGGCGAACTTACGGGGGTTGCCGAACGACTCCAGGTACAGTGCCACCGCTTCGGTGTCCGGGTCGTCGTACCAGTACGTCAACAGGTCGTTACCGCTGACGTCGGCCTTGTTGCCCAGCGACACGAACGAGGAGATCCCGATGCCGGTGCGCGCGGCGTGGTCCAGGACGGCGATCCCCACCGCGCCCGACTGGGATGCGACGGCGAGTCCGCCGGGGGGTGGTACGTCGGCCGCGAACGTCGCCGCCAGCCGGACCTGCGGGTCGGTGTTGAGCACTCCCAGGCAGTTCGGGCCCACCAGCCGCATGCCGTGCCGGCGGGCGATCCGTACCAGCTCCGACTGCTCGGCGCGACCAGCGGCATCGGTCTCCCCGAGCCCGGACGTGAGAATCACCATCGCCCGGACACCGGCCGTGGCGCACTCCGCGACGACCTCGCGTACCGCCGTGGCCGGCACCGCCACCACCGCCAAGTCGACTCGTTCTGGGATCGCCGCAACCGTCGGGTAGGCCGCGACACCCGCTACCTCGGTGGCATGCGCGTTGACCGGGTGAACACTTCCGGTAAACCCGTGTTCGATGATGCTGCGCAACACCTCGTGTCCGATGCCGCCGGGTTTGCGGCCGGCTCCGATCACGGCGATCGACCGGGGTGCCAGCAGCGGCACCAGGGACCGGTGCCCCGCGACCCGTTCCCGGGCGTCCACGGCGGCCAGCGCAGCCTCGTCCAGGTCGGTGGGGACCCGTACCTCGACCACACCGGCCTGCGGCGCGGCGAGCCGGGTGGTCACCAGATCCCGCGCCACCCGTAACATCGCCGCGTTCTCGGCCAGCACGTCACCGGTGAGCTGCCGGATGCCCTGGCGCCGCGCGTAACCGGCGAGGTGCTCCAGTAGCAGGGTGCCGATCCCCCGGCCGTGGTGGCGGTCGTCGACGATCACCGCGAACTCGGCCCGGTCGGTGCCCGGCTCCCGCTCGTAGGAAGCCACCCCGACCAGCTCACCGGCATCGTCGGCGGCCAGCGCGACATGGTCCGGGCCGGCCGGTCGTACCAGCCGGTCCACCTCACAGTGCAAGGCGCCTCGCCCCGCGGTGAAGAACCGCAGCCGCAGACTCTCGTCGGACTCCCGTTCGTACAGCGCGAGCAAACCGGATGCGTCGTCCGGACGGACCGGACGGATCTGCACGATCCGACCGTCGGCGGCGAGCACGTCGAGATAGCTGCGGATGGTGGCCGTCATGGTCTCCACGATGTCCGACCTGGCAGGAGACGGGCAGAGCCGACGTACCGCGTTTTCGGGGTCCAAGGTCCCCGACGGTTCGTGCCGTCCGGTCCTGGCCGGCACAGATGTCCGGCGGTTCCACTGGAGGGCGCGGACACCCCATGGATGTGAGGAGGAGGTTCCGATGACTGAGAACCTCGTCGTGGTAGGCGTCGACGGCTCTGAGGGTGGCCGTCGGGCACTGCGGTGGGCACTGCGGGAAGCGGTGCACCGGGGTGCGGCGGTCGAGGCCGTCACGGCCTGGATGTGGGACGACATCGACACCGTGCCGATCGGGCCCAGCAACCCGCGCGACGCGCGGGAGCGCGCCACCCGGCTGCTGGACCGGGAGGTCGAGTCGGCGCTCGGGGAATGGATCACCACCCCGCCCACGGTGGCCCGGGAGGTCGTCGAGGGAAGACCGGTCAAGGTTCTGGCGGACGCGGCCAGTGACGCCGACCTGTTGGTGCTCGGCAGTCACGGCCATGGTCGGCTGCACCACGTCGCGCTCGGTTCGGTGAGCGAAGCCTGCATCCGCCAGGCGAGCTGTCCGGTCGTCGTGGTGCCGGTCCCCCACCCCGAACGGCATCGCCAGCCCGCCGAACCGGCCCTGCGCGGCTGATTGGCAGGCCGAACCGGACGGCGCCTGGCAGCCCCGCCGTGGGGGGCTGCCAGGCTGTTGGACCGCCAGGTCGTCACTCACCGTTCACGAGTCGGTGGCTCGCTCACCCGCAGCGCCTCCGGGTCCTCACCGCCGGCGTCCAGCCGGAACGGCGGGTACACGTCGGTCATCAAGCCGGCGTAGGCCGCGACCCGAAGCACCCAACGGTTCAACCCGAGCACGAAGTCGAAGATCGGCACCGGGTACCGGCCGGTGAACAAGAGGATCACCGCGGCGACCAACACCAGCAGTCCGATCAGACCCGGACTGCTGTAGCGCACCTCTTCACCGGCCTCCCAGGCCAGATAGCTGGCGCCGAGGAACACCCCGATGATCAAGTAGTGCGGCACCGCCAGCAACCACCACTTGACAAGGACCAGGCCGCGTGACAGGCGCTCCGGATAGTCCACGTGCAGCGTCGCCGGGTACGCCACGTCCTCGGACAGGCTGAACGGGGGGTACCGGTCAGTGCCGAGAACGCCGTACCCGTAGTACGTCACCCGCCACGACCAGCGCAACACACCGACGTTGAAGTCGAAGATCGGACGGGGATACCGGCCGGTGAACAGGATCGCGAAGAACGCGACCACGCTGAGCACCACGAACCCCAGCCACAGGAACGCCAGCACGATGTAGTGCGGCAGCGCCAGCAACCACTTCACCAACCAGAGCCAGCGGCTGAGATCACGATCCAGGCGACCCTCGACCCGTACCGGGTAGGGCACTGATGAGCCTGCGGAAACCATGACGGAACTCCTTCCCTGCAATCTCATGTCAGGGCGCGATGCCAGCGGGCGCCGCTATCGCGCCGCGATGTCCCGTCGGTGGAACACCGGAAGCGCCGCGAGGACCACGACCACGGCCCCAAGCGCCAGCCAGCCATACGCCAGCGGCAGCCCCGCACCCAGCGGACCGCCTTCGACGGCTTGGTGGAACGGTGACAGCGGTCGCCACGGTTCGACCGCCTCGACCAGAGCCCCGGCGGCGTAGAGCACGTATCCGGCCACCGCCAACGCCGCGGACACCGCGATGGCAAGCCCCCGGCGGCCGGTGGCGGATCCCACAGCCAGCGCCAGCCAGCCGTACTCGATGCCGAGCAGCACCATGGACAGCGACCCGGTGGCGGCGGCAGCAGCCCCGATCCCGAGCCCGAACACCGGTGAGAAGACCATCACCGCCGCGAACAACACCACGCCGAGGCCAGCCAGGCCGACCGCCAGCGCGGCTGCCTGCTGCACCACCAGGCTCACCGGCGAAATCCGGGTCAGCAGCAGCACGTCCAGCGTCCCGGCCTCCTCCTCCCCGGCCACCGAACGGGCGCCACGGCCGATCCCGTACACCAGGAACAGGATCGGCAGCAGCAAGCTGTACAGCTCGACGTTGAAGAACCCGGTGCCGGTGGTGAACTCCTCCAGGTCGAACAACTCACGCATGGGTTCGGGATAGTTGGCCAGCAACTCCTCAAGGTTCATCATGTCCCGCACCGACGGCCACAACGCGGCCTCCAGCAGCACCAGAACGACGATCCCGACACCCCAGCCGACCAGGCCCCGCCGTTGATCCCGCAGACCCTTCAAGAACACGTTCCGCAGCATCATCTTCACGCCTGTCCGTAGTACCTCAGGAAGATCTCTTCCAGATCCGGCTCGTGTGTGGTGATCGAACTGATCCGGTACGGCGCGGCGACCGCCAACAGGTCCGCCGGGGAGCCCTCCACCGTCACCTGCACCGCCGAACCGTTCAGGTGCACCTCCCGCACCCCGGACACCTCCCGCAACACCTCAGCCGGCGGCAAGTTCTCGAACCCGAGGTCGAGGCGGCGCAGCGCCTGGCTCTTGAGCCGGGCGACAGACTGGATCTCGACCAGATGTCCCTGGCGCAGGATCCCCACCATGTCTGCGACCGCCTCCACCTCGGACAGCACGTGCGAGGACAGGAAAACGGTCCGGCCGGCCGACCTCGCCTCTCGGACCAGTGCCAGGAACTCGCGCTGTACCAGCGGGTCCAGGCCCGCCGTGGGTTCGTCGAGGATCAGTACCTCCGGATCGTGCAGGAACGCCTGCACGATGCCGACCTTCTGACGGGTGCCGTGCGACATCGCGCCGATCCGGTCGGCGAGGTTGAGGTCCAGCCGCTTGGCGAGCCGATCGGCGCTGGACGGGTCCACGCCGCCCCGTAGATTGCCGAGGTAGCGCAGGTACTGCTCGGCGGTCAGGTCCCGGTAGGCGACGAACTCGCCCGGCAGGTAGCCGATCCGCTGTTGCACCGCCTCCCGGTCGCGCACGGTGTCCAGGCCGAACACCGTGGCCTGCCCCGCGGTGGGCCGCAACAGGCCGGCGAGCAGCCGGATCGTGGTGGTCTTGCCGGCACCGTTGGGGCCCAGATATCCGAACACCACGCCGGGTGAGACCTCCAGATCGAGCGCCGTCAACGCGCGCCGCCCCCGGTAGGACTTGGTCAGTCCGGTCGTACGAATCACGGAAGCCATGTCGCCTCCAACACCGCCTGACCAGCACCACACTGCTGGCACTGTCAGCCTGCGACGTGGACCGGGAGCACTCACAGTGCCGCAGGACTCCCGCGAGTGGGCCCAATGTCAGAGTCGATGCCCGGATGTCAGGGTCAGGCGCGGCATGGGACCGAGGACCCTGCCCGTCGGGCCGGGTCCGGCATACCGTGGATCGTGACGGGGGTTTCGACAACACCCACAGGAATGCCATGTGGGACCGGCAGCGCCACCTGGAAGGGAGGGCTGTCATGGACCGGTGGGAATCGGAGAAGGCGGCCGGAGAGGCACGCCAGGAGGTCACGAACCCGAAGCGACCGTCCCGCTACAGCGAGGCCGCGCTTCGGTATCTGCAGCAGATCGGGTACGTGGAATCGCACCGCCGGGAACCTCGCCCCGCACCAAAGCGTGACCACCAATCCAGCGATGAAGCTGGATGACCTGGTACGGGCGACACCACCGACCCGGGACCGCTACATCGACTTCCTACGCGCCGCGAGCATCCTCGTGGTGGTGGTCGGCCACTGGCTGATGCTCGTTCTGATCTGGCGGGACGGGGTGATCCGCTCGGTCAGCGTGATCGGGCGGGCACCCGGGCTCTGGCTCGCCACCTGGCTGCTGCAGGTGATGCCGATCTTCTTCTTCGTCGGCGCCCATGCGAACCTGATGGCATACCGGTCGGCGCTGCGGCGCCGCGAGTCGGTGACCCGGTTTCTGCGGGACCGGATCCGCCGACTGCTCATACCGTCGTTGGTGTTCCTCGGGGTCTGGACTGCGGTGCAACTCGGGTTGCACCTGTCCAGTACCGGTACCCCGACAGGGCCCCGCCTCGGTGAGTTCGCGGTGCTGCGTGGCGTACGTCCGCCCGGGCAGACGATCCCGTTCGGTCCGCTCTGGTTCCTGGCGGTCTACATCGGGGTGGTGGCGCTGAGTCCGCTCACCATCACGCTGCACCGGCGGTTCCGGTGGTGGGTGCCGGCGGCGATGGTGCTCGGTGCGCTGCTCGCGGACCTGGCGGGACTGTTCGGCGGACACCCGGCGGCGCGCTTCGGCAACGTGGTGTTCGTGTTGCTCCTGCCGCACCAGTTGGGCTACTTCCACGCCGACGGCAGCATCGGACGCTGGCCACGCTCCGCCGCTTGGTGGATGGTGATCGTCGGTCTGGGCGGGATGGTGGCACTGACCAACCCGTGGCTGTTCGAGCCGTTCGGCCAGGTCCGCTTCGACTGGTTCCCCCGGACCGGGCACTACCCTCGCAGCCTGCTCGGCACCGATGTCGGCGAGATCTCCAACGGCTATCCGCCCACACTGATCTACCTACTGGTAGGGATCTGGCTGATCGGACTGGCGCTGCTGGCGCGCCCAGCGCTCGACCTGTGGTTACGGCGACCCGGACCGTGGCGGTTCACCGTGCTGGTCAACTCGCGCGTCATGACATTGTTCCTGTGGCACATGACCGCTTACCTGATCGCGGTGATCCTGCTCTGGCCACTCGGCTTCGGACGACCCGCCGAACCAACATTCCGCTGGTGGCTGGAGCGGCCGGTGTGGGTGCTGGTTCCAGGCATGATCCTGCTCGTACTGGTGGCGGTGTTCGGCCGGTACGAAGTCCGGGGCAGACGACCCACCGTGCCGCTCACGGCAACCGGTGCCCCGGTCGACCCGGCGTGACCTCCGCCTGCGACGGATCAGGCAGTCTGGGGTGGGGCCTGCGTGGTACGACGATCATCTGGAGGGCTCCCGGGCGCACGTGCGTTTTCCCAGATGTGTTCGAACTGCCCGGTCCAATAGGAGTACCAGCGCGGGTTGTCCTCCCCGGTGAACTCAACGTGCATCCGGGATGCGGTTGACTCGTTGTGGAAGCCATGGAACTCGACAACTACAAGATCATCTGACACATCCGATTCCAGTGCGATGATGCTGAATCCGGGGTTGTAGTCAAGAAACCGGTAACTGAACTTCCCCCTGATGTCCCACCGGCTCATCTGACACAGTTCCTCGACCACCAGCGCCAGATCAGTACGAAAGTTGCGGCGAGGGAACTCGAGGGACTCATCAAGCTGCCTGACCGCGAGTTCCACCGCCGGCGTCACGGTCGGGTCGAGTACGACGACTCGGAGATGGCCGCTCTCCCGGGCCAGCACATGTCTCCGAATGATCTGGACATGCTGCTCGCTGAGCACGTTCGCAGCCGATGGAGCGAAGATCCAAACGCGTTTCGCCCGCTTGAGCCTCTCAGACAGCGGGCTGTCGTCGAACGCGTTGCGGTCTCCCAGGACCAGGTCCCTGCGGGGGTGCGGGCGGCTTTCCGGCATCGTCACGCGGATGACCAGAATACCGACCCCGGCCAGCACGGCAGCCCATTTGACGTCATCGGGGAGATTGTCGCCGACCACACTGAGGACAGCCACCACGAGTACTACGAAACCAACGCCGTAGGCGTCGCGACCGTCGCAGTCAGAGCCACTTGACGTCGCTGGCCGAGACGCTAACGCCAGTGAGACCTTCGGTCGTCTCCACTGAGTAGGCGAAGGTGACTTGGACTCGCTCACCCTCGATGATGCTCGTGTCCGCCCTAATCCAAAGCTCAGCAGGAAGGGCCGTTGCCGACGTGAGGTTTCCCGTCGTCAGAACCGGGACCTTCTCGATGATGCGATGTTCGCGCCCGTCCCCGTCCATGATGCCGACCTCGATGAAACCCGGCTGGTCGTCAGAGACCCAACGAAGTGCCCTTGCGCGAACGATCGCATCTGCCACGTGGCGAGCCTATGGCTGGACCCCGTGCTGCGCTTGAAACGTCCTCACAAGCCGCGATCCGCGCGCACTGGCGAATTTCTACACCCGCAGAATTCTCGTGGCGGAAACCTGCGACTGCGGATGTTTCCTCGGTTCCGAGCAGGGGGAGCGCTGAGTCTGCCTCCCCACCCCTGCTGGGGCCGCGCTGGAGTGCGCCCCGAGCGAGGACTCGCCCGGCGGAGGTCCGGCCGCTGCGGTGGTCTCTGCGGCATGCTGGAGCCGCTGCCAGCCCCCGCGACACGGCCCTGACCTGCGGTGATGTCATGCCACCTGACAGCCCCATGTGACATGCGCGGGCCCTCACGCGCCGCAGACCCGCTGCGCTGTCACCTTGGCGCGCGTGCGGAGTGCTCCGGGGAGAGGGCTTCGACGTCTTCGGTCGCGGTGCTGATCAGCTTGTGGCCAAGATCGACCAGCGCCCGACCGACCGCGTACTCGTCACCGATCTCCGGCACGTCCACGTCCGCGGGGTTCCGGTGGCTGACCCCGACGCCCTTCAGCGCCGTGTCGGCCTGGGTGTGCAGCCGCACCTCGGCATGCGTGGTACGGCCGTCCTCAGCGATGTATATGTCGACAGTCCAGTGCTTGACGTGTCGCATGGGTGTTCTCCTCTGTCTCCTGGTCCCCGCCGGTCGGGACTCTCGCCCTGGATCCGGCCTGTTCGCGTACCCCATACCCGGGGTATTCCCCCGAAAGGAGCCGGCACACCGCGCGGACCGGGACACCCGCCGGTGCTGTTCGCGGGAGCCGCCGGAGTCAGGCACACCTGGCCTCGGTGCCGACTGGAGGTGGGTTGGTGCGCAGTGTCGCCGGGAGTTCCTCGACCGGCGCTGTCCTGGCCGGACTCACCACCCCGGAGGCGGAGCGGCTGCTGTCCAGGTACGGGCGAAACGTGCTGCCGCGAGCCCGTCGTCCCTCCCCAGTGCGGCTGCTGCTCCGTGAGGCGACCCACTTCTTCGCGGTGATGCTGTGGGGGGCGTCTGGACTGGCCTGGCTGGCTGGCCTCCCCCAGCTCGCCGTCGCGATCGTCGTGGTGGTGATCGTCAACGCCGTGTTCTCGTTCATCCAGGAGTACCGGGCGGACCAGGCTGCCGAACGGCTGCGGGACCTGATGCCGGTGTCCGCGACAGTACGCCGGGACGGCCACCGGACCGTGCTCGCGGCGGGCCTGCTGGTGCCCGGCGACGTGGTGCTGCTGGAGGCCGGTGACCGGGTCAGCGCGGACCTCGAAGCGGTCCGGGTGAGCGGACTCGCGGTCGACGAGTCGCTGCTCACGGGCGAGAGCGTGGCCCGGCAGGTGGCAGTTGGCGACCCGCTGTACGCCGGCACCCACGTCACGAACGGGCTCGCGGAGACCCTGGTGGTGCGGACCGGTTCCGGCACCCGGCTCGGCGAACTGACGCAGCTCACCCGGCGTACTCACCACCCGCCGAGCCCGCTCTCCCGCCAACTGCACCGGGTGGTCACCGTGGTCGCCACCACCGCGGTCAGCGTGGGCGCCCTGTTCTTCGTCCTGGCGTACCTCACGGGGCTCGGGGTGACCGACGGCTTCCTGCTCGCGCTGGGTGTGACGGTGGCGTTGGTTCCCGAGGGACTGCTCCCCACCGTGACCCTCTCGCTGGCCAGGGCCGCCCAGCGGATGGCCCGGCAAAACGCCCTCGTGAAGCGGCTGGAGTCGGTGGAGACGCTGGGCTCGGCCACGTTCATCTGCACCGACAAGACCGGCACACTCACGCTCAACCAGATGTCCGCCGCCGTGGTGTGGACCCCGGTCGGCACCGCGACGGTCGTCGGGGAGGGCTACGCCCCGGACGGTGAGATCCACCCCGACGGCACACCGGTCTCTGACGGCCAGGTCCGCCGGGCGGTCGAGCGGCTGGCCGGTTCGGCGGTGTTGTCCTCAACCGGCCGTGCCGTTCTCCAGGACGGTGCCTGGCGGCCGATCGGTGACCCCACGGAGGTGGCGCTGCACGTGCTGGCGTGCCGCGCCGGTGTGCGGGCGCCCAACGTGGAGCACGCCCATCCGGCGGTGCGCCGGTACCCGTTCGATCCGCAACGACGTCGCGCCTCGGCACTGAGCGAAAGTGTCCTGCACGTCAAGGGGGCACCCGATTCGGTGTTGCCGCGCTGCCGGATCACCCCGCAGGTCCGGGCCGAGGCGTCCAGGGTGGTCGAGGAGTACGGCCAACGGGGCCTGCGGGTGCTGGCGGTGGCCCGGCGCGACGCGGTGCCCGGCGGTGTCGACGACCCGGACCTCGCAGAGCAGAACCTTGATCTGCTTGGTGTGGTGGGCCTTGAAGACCCGCCCCGACCGGACGTGGCCGAGGCGGTCGCCGCGTGTCGGCGGGCCGGGATCAAACTCGCCATGTTGACCGGGGACCACCCCGCGACCGCTCGCGCGGTGGCAGCGGAGGTCGGGCTGATCGGATCCGGCCGGGTGGTCGTGGAAGGGCGGGACCTGCCATCGGACGACGCGGAACTCGGTGCCCTGCTGGAGACCGACGGTGTTGTGGTGGCCCGAGTGAACCCGGAGGACAAGCTGCGGATCGCCCAGGTGTTGCAGGCGCGAGGGCACGTGGTGGCGATGACCGGGGACGGGGTGAACGACGCACCCGCGCTACGGGAAGCGGACATCGGGGTCGCGATGGGCGCTTCCGGCACCGACGTCGCCCGGGAGGCCGCCGACCTGGTATTGCTGGACGATCACTTCGGCACCATCGTGGCCGCGGTGGAACTGGGCCGCGCCACGTACGCGAACATCCGCCGGTTCCTCACCTACCATCTCACCGACAACGTCGCCGAGCTGGCGCCGTTCCTGGTGTGGGCGTTGTCCGGCGGGGCGTTCCCGCTGGCGTTGTCCGTGCTGCAGATTCTCGCCCTGGACATCGGGACCGACCTGCTGCCTGCGCTCGCCCTGGGAGCGGAGCCGCCCAACCCGCGCACGTTGCGGGGGTTGCCGCCGAAGCGGCGGCTGGTCGACCGTGGGGTGCTCGGCCGGGCGTTCGGGGTGCTGGGACCGGCCCAGGTCGCGGTGGAGTTGGCCGGGTTCACCGCAGTACTGGTCGCGGGCGGGTGGGCGTGGGGGACGCAGCCGGCATCGGGACTGCTCGCCGTCGCCTCGGGCACCGCGTTCGCCGCGGTGGTGCTGGGCCAGTTCGGCAACGCGTTCGCCTGCCGCAGCGAGAGTCGGCCGGTGTGGCGGATGAACCCGTTCGGCAACCGGCTGCTGGTGGGTGCGGTGCTGGCCGAGGCCGTGCTGCTGGTGGGATTCCTGAGCCCAGCGCTGTCCGGCCTGCTGGGCGGTGCCTGGCCCACCTGGTGGGGCTGGCTGTTCGCGGCGTCGGCGATCCCCGCGGTGCTGCTCGCCGACGCCGCGAGCAAGTTCCGTCGCCGATCCTGACCCGCCCTGCCGGGGTCAGCCGCCGATCCGGTACGGCCGCATCATCTCGTGGTCCTCGTGCTCAACGATGTGACAGTGCCAGACGAACAGGCCCGGGTGGTCGAAGCGAGCCTTCACTCGGGTGATCTCCCCGGGGTAGGCGATCACGGTGTCCTTCAATCCGGTCTCCCACGACTCGGGCGGCCTCGCCTCGCCGTCGAACGGCTGCCGATCCGCCACCTGGAACTGCACCTCGTGGATGTGGATCGGGTGGGCGTCCTCAGTGGTGTTGTGCAGTTCCCACACTTCGGTGGCACCGAGCGCCGGATTCTCCGTGATCGGATCGGCCCAGCCCAGATGCACCGGCTCACCGTCCGCGTTCAGGGTGCCGAGCAGCGCCGCCCTGGGACCGGCTCCGGGCACCACGGCCGAGTCCTCCTCGTTCAGGGACAGCTTGCGGGTCACCGTGGCATCGCCGAGCGGCGTGGGAGCGGGCAGGTTGAGCTGGTCGGGTGGCACGCTGCGGTCCTCCCCGCTGAGCTGCCCGACCAGGAACTTCATCACCTGGCCGGTGGTGGTGGCGTCCGCCGCTTCGAAGTCCACGCCGGGCGCGCCACCACCGAACGGCTCGTCTGGGCCCTCGTTGATCAGGTACAGCTCGGTGCCCTCCGCCATGCCGGTGAAGTCGACGATGACGTCGGCCCGCTCGGCATTGCCCATCAGCAGTTGATCCAGACGCACCGGGGCGGGCAGGAAGCCGCCTTCCGCACCGATCTGCCAGAACGGCAGTGCGGGTGCCGCCGGTCGCGCGGCCTCACCGTTGGTGACGATCTTCAGGATCAGGAACCTGGAGTTGCAGCCGTTCAGGAACCGGAACCGGTACCGGCGCGGTTCCACCTCCAGCACCGGCCAGGTCCGGCCGTTGACCACCGTGGTGTTGCCGAAGAACTCCGGGTTCCAGATCGGGGCGATATCGCTGTCCGGAATGTACGGCCCCCCGTACCCGTCGAAGAAGCTCCGGCTGTCCGGATAGAACAACGAACCGTCCAGGTTGAACGACCGGTCCTGGATCACGATCGGGATCTCGTGGTAGCGGGTGCCGGGCGGGTCACCGGACCTGGGTGCCGGTCCGGGCAGGACACCGTCCGGCAGGTCGGCGTCGCCACCGCGCAGCAGGTAGAAACCGGCGGGTCCGGCGTACACGTTCAGCCTGGTCATCCCGATGGTGTGATCGTGGAACCACAACGTCGACGCCGGCTGGTCGTTGGCGTACTGGAACACCGCCGAGCCCGGCTCCCAGGTCTCGCCGGTCAGCGCCTCGAAGCTGGCACGGTTGGCGTCGTAGCGTGAGCCGACCCGGGCGAACCCGGAGGGAAGGTTGGCGGCGTCCGGCAGGTACCACGCCTCCGGGTAACCGTCGCTCTCCTCAGTGGTGTGTCCACCGTGCAGGTGCGTCACGAACGGCACCGGTCCGGTGTATCGACCGGGGGTGGTGGTGAATTCCGGCCGACTGTCCCGGCCTTCGACGCCGCCCGGCGGGTTGGCCCAGTGCAGGGTCGGGTCCACAGGGAGGATGTGTGGCAGGTAGTTGCCGGCGCCGTCCACCAGGTCGTTGATCCAGCTGACCCGTACCGGGCGGTCGACCTTGGCCTCGACGGTGAAGGCGGGGTAGTGGAAGCTGCCCCGGGTGGACAACGAGCCGTAACTCCACACGGTGGTGGCGGGCATTCCTGGCGGCAGGATCCGCTGGCGGAACTGCCGCACCGCGATCACGTAGTGGTCGACAGCCTTCCGGCGCAGCGTGCTGGTCACCGGCATCGCAGGCGGGATCACCAGCGGCGTCACGTACTTTGCCACGCCGGCCGGATCCAGGGTGCCGCCCGGAATCGCCGCGGGCAGCACCACCGGGCCCCGAGCCAGTACCGAGCGGGGCACCAGCAGAGCGGTGGCACCCCCTGCCAGACCTGACGCGAGCAGCTGTCTTCTGGTCAGCATGACCGCACCTCCACGAACCCGCACGCTTTGACCGGACCCGACAGATCCACCGGGATGTGCGAAGAGTAATCCAGCAGCTACAGCAATTGGATCGGTCGAACTGCCCGGTTCCCAGTGCTTTTCGGCCCTACGGGTACCCGTCGCGGCGCGGGACGCTCAACCCAGGGAAGGAGGTTCCCGATGATCACCCTGAGCATCATCAAGGCCGACACCGGCGGGTATGTGGGCCACTCCGCGGTACACCCGGATCAGCTGTTCATGGCTGAGGACGCGGTTGCCTCCGCGGTCACCCGGGGACTGCTGATCGACGGGCAGGTCGCCTCATGCGGCGACGACATCTCACTCATCATGACTCACAATCACGGCACGGATGCCGAGCCGGTGCACCGGTTCGCGTGGGACGTGTTCACCGCCACCACCGCGGTGGCGAAACGGCTGGGCCTGTATGGCGCCGGACAGGACCTGCTCTCCGACGCGTTCGCCGGCAACCTGCGAGGCATGGGCCCCGGATACGCCGAGTTGGAATTCACCGAGCGTCCCAGCGAACCGGTGATCTGCTTCCTGGCCGACAAGACCGAACCGGGAGCGTGGAACCTGGCGCTCTACAAGATGTTCGCCGACCCGTTCAACACCCCCGGGCTGGTGATCGACGCGAAGATGCACGCCGGGTTCAGCTTCGAGGTCTACGACCTGTACGAGGAGAAACGGATCTGGTTCGACTGCCCCGCCGACCTGTACGAGATGCTGATGTACATCGGCTCGCCGGCGCGCTACGTGATCCACTCGGTGCGATCCCGCACCCTGAACGAGACGGCCTCGGCGACCTCCACCCAGCGACTGTCCCTGATCGCGGGCAGGTACGTCGGCAAGGACGACCCGGTGATGATCGTGCGCGCCCAGTCCGGACTGCCCGCGGTCGGTGAAATTCTCGAACCGTTCGCGTTCCCGTACGCGGTCGCCGGCTGCATGCGTGGCTCTCACCACGCCCCGCTGATGCCGGTGTCGGCCGAGCAGGCGCACCCCGCCCGGTTCGACGGCCCGCCACGCGTGGTGGCGCTCGGCTTCCAGATCCGGGCCGGCCACCTGATCGGGCCACGGGACATGTTCGCGGACCCGTCGTTTGACCAGGCGCGCGAGGAGTGCAACCGGGCAATGGACTACCTGCGGCGGCACGGGCCGTTCGAACCACACCGGCTGGCACTTGACGAGTTGGAGTACACCACGATGCCCGAACTCGAGAAGCGGATCGCGGACCGCTGGGAGCCACTGGCCGAGCCGACCGCCCAGCCGGTGCCGCCGCCGTCCGGAGAGCCCCAGGCAACGCTCGCAACACCCGAGATTTCGGTAGGAGGTGTCCGGTGACACAGCACAGGGTGCGGGACGTGATGACCAGGGACGTGGTGACGGTGCGCACCGGCACCCCGTACCGGAGGATCGTGGACCTGCTGGCAGAACACCACGTCAGCGCACTGCCGGTGCTCGACGAAGCCGGCATGGTGGTCGGCGTGGTTTCCGAGGCGGACCTGCTGTACAAGATCGAATTGCAGAACGGCGGGGGGCGGGAACGCCGGTTCCCCTGGCGCCGGCGAACCGGCGAGGTCAAGGCGGAAGGCACCGTCGCGGCGGACCTGATGAGCGCTCCGGCACTCACCATCGGCCCGGACGCGTCGATCGTCACCGCGGCGAAGCTGATGGATACCGAGCGTGTGAAGCGCCTGCCGGTGATCACCGACAGTGGCCGGCTGGAAGGTATCGTCTCCCGCCGCGACCTGTTGCGGGTATTCCTGCGTTCCGACCGGGAACTGTGCGAAACGGTCGAAACAGACGTGGTACGCCGAGTGCTGTGGGCGACCCCGGAGCAGGTCCAGGTCACCGTCGAGTCCGGAGTGGTGACCCTGGCCGGGACCGTGGAGCGGCGCAGCCTGATTCCGATCGCCGAACGGTTGACCCGTGAGGTGGACGGGGTGGTGGACGTCGTGTGCGGACTCGGGTACGAGATGGACGACAATGACATCCGTCGGCCACCCCGGTACGCCGACGCGTGGGGGCCGTTCGACTGATCCGCCAGCCCGTGCCCGGCGCCGCCGCACAGCGGTGCCGGGCGTGGTCTTGTCGCGGGGTACCCGACTCGCCGCTCAGCGGCCGCACCTGACCCGGCGGTACCCGCCTTACCGCCCGCTACGCGACGATGTCCACCCACCGCTCACGCAGCGACGTCCGCCCACCACTCACGCGGCGACGTCCACGTAGATCCGGTTCGGGTTCCGCAGCTCACCGACCCGGAACCCCACCGTGTCGTCGAGGCCGAGAGCGATCGACACCACGGCCTCGAAGTCACCCACCACCTGGTACGCGCGCAGCATCGGCAGGTTCACCGTCGCCGCCCGTGGCGCGGTAGGTCGGCCGGCGGTGTCGTGAGCGTCAGTCGGCTGGAACCGGATCAGCAGGAACCGCCGACCGGGGACCTGGGCCGGCTCACCGGAGGGGTCTTTGACCACCCGGGCCACGTACCGGATGTCGTAGCCGGGCAACTGGCCCCGAAAGTCAAACACTGTCCGGTCAAAACCCGGGTGTGCCCCGGTACGGACGCCAACCAGCGTCGGCACCGGCGGCACGGAGACCCGCGGATCCCGTACCACCGGTCCGGTGGTCCAGTCCGGTCCGAGGGTGGTCTGTGCCGGGGCGGTGATGGTCGCTGTGACTCCCGGGCCTGCGGCCGACGGTGAGGCGTGTGTCCGGTTGGGCGAGGGTGTGGCGTCCGTACCGTCACCGGCCCGGTCCCCGGCGCAGCCGGCCAAAGCCACTGCCAGCGCGGCCAGCAGCGGCACCAGCATCCGGGGGCGGGGCCCGACAGGTGGTCTCATCCCGACTCCTCTCGGGGCTCACCCCGGCTCCACCGGAGCCGGGGTCTCTGCGAGCCGACCCGGTGAGGTGGCCGCAGCGGCCCGGTCACCTTCCCGGTGTCGCCGCTACGGTTCCCGGTGGCATCGGCAGAACTCCGGTCAGCCGAGCGAGTTCCACCGCCCGGCTGATGTCCTCACCAGTGAGCAGGCCCACCAGCCGACCGTCCTCGACCACCAGCACCAACCCGCCGCGGTGGCCCACAGCCCGGGTGAGCACGTCGGCGAGCATGGCGTCGGGAGATGTCACCGGGACCTTGGCCGCCGGCTCGGCGATCTCACTCAGTCGCAGCGACGCACGGTCGGATTCGGCGACACCGGCCAACTGGCCCAGGCTCACCACACCGGTCGGCCGGCCGTCCAGATCGACCAGCGGGAAACTGCGCTGCCGCAGCTGGGACGCCATGGCCACCAGGTCATCCACAGTGGACCAGTTCGGCATGGAGACGAAACCGGTTGTCATCACGTTGCGCACCGGTACGGCCCCCAGCCGTTCCCGGGCTTCGCCGAACGTCCGCTCCGCTGACGCGGTCGAGATCAGGAACCATCCGATCAACGCGAGCCACAGGCCGGACAGCGTGCCGGTCACGATCACCTGGAGGGTCCCCAGCATGATCAGCAGCATGCCCACGGCGCTCCCGGCACGGGCCGCCGACTCCCGCGCCCGGGCCCGGTCGCCGTGCCGCCACCAGAGCACCCCGCGCAGCACCCGGCCGCCGTCCAGCGGAGCACCGGGCAGCAGGTTGAACACCGCCAGCAGCAGGTTCATCAGTCCCAGCCAGGACGCTGCGGCCACCAGCAGCATCGGCGCGGCGAGCCAACCCGCCGAAACACCGGCGCCCAAGAACAGCACTCCCACCCCGACACTGGCCACTGGTCCGGCCAGCGCCACCAGCAGGTCAGCCCGTGGCGTGGGAGGTTCGTCACGGAGTTCAGCGACGCCGCCCAGTGCCCACAGCGTGATCCGCTCCACCCGCATTCCGTAGTGACGTGCCACCGCGGCGTGCGCCAACTCGTGTGCCAGCAGGCCGGCCATGAACAGCAACGCGGTCGTCATACCGGTGATCCAGTAGACCAGCGTCGAGTGATCCGGCGCGGTCCCCGGCAGCACCGACATCGCGAGTACCTGCCCTACCAGCCCGACGATCACGAGCACCGACCAGTGCGCCCCGATCGGTACCCCGGCCAGACGGCCGAGTCGGATGGTGGGAGTCATCGCGGCCTGCCGCACCAGGATGTCCGCATGCCCATACGGTGCCCGCCGTGGTGCCACCCCCAACAGGGGCCTGGTGCCGTGCCGGCTGGGACTTTCGACCGGTTCGGGCCCCAACCGGTCCGGTCACCAGCCGAAGGCCCCTACCAGCGGGTACGGGACCTTCGCCCAGGCTACGAAGGTCGGGCAGCACCTGCCCATGCCCCGAGTGTCGACAAGTGTGGAAGGTCAGGTGTCCACCACAAGCCGTGCCACGACTGGGGAGCCGCGATGACCAGTCCCGCCCCAGCACCTCCCTCCCGGGCTACCGCCCCGGCCCCGGGTACCGGGCCGGTTCTCGTCACCACCGGCCTGGTGAAGCGGTACGGGGACCTGCTGGCCGTGGACGACGTGTCGTTCACGATCTCGCCCGGCGAGACGTACGGGCTGCTCGGACCCAACGGCGCCGGCAAGACCACCGCGATCTCGATGGTGGCCGGCATCCTCACCCCGGATGCCGGTGAGGTCACCCTGGCCGGTAGGCGGATGACGTCCCGGTCGGCGGACAGCAAAGCCAACGTGGGCTACGTGCCGCAGGACATCGCCCTGTACCCGGACCTCACCGGCCGGGAGAACCTACGGTTTTTCGCCAGTCTCTACGGGATCCCCCGGCGAGCCGCGAAAAGCCGGGTGGCCGAGGTGCTCGAGGTGGTCGGGCTCACCGAGCGGGCCGGGGACACGGTCGGGAAATACTCCGGCGGGATGCGGCGGCGACTCAACATCGCCGTCGGCCTGCTGCACCGTCCGGCCTTGCTGATCCTCGACGAACCGACGGTGGGGGTGGACCCGCAGAGCCGCAACGCGATCCTGGCGAACGTGGAGTCACTGGCCGCCGAAGGCATGGCGGTGCTCTACACCACCCACTACATGGAGGAGGCGGAGCGGTTGTGCGACCGGGTCGGGATCATCGACCTCGGCCGGCTGATCGCCGAGGGAACTCCCCGGGAGCTCACCGCCCTGGTGGGGGAACACGACCGGGTGTTGTTGTCCGCGACCGGCGACCTGGGCCTGGCGGCGGCGCGCCTGCGGGAGGTGCCGACCGTGCACCGGGTGAGTGTCACCCCCGACGGCCTGGAATTGTTCGACGACGACGCCCGCACCTCGCTACCGGGACTGCTGCGGGTGGTCGCGCGGGCCGGTGCCAGGGTGCGGTCCATCGCCGTGCGTGAGCCCGACCTGGAAGCGGTGTTCCTGCACCTGACCGGCAAGACACTGCGCGACTGAGGACGGCCGATGCGAGCTTCCTGGCTGATCGCCCTCAAGGACCTGCGGCAGCGGGTACGCGACCGCTCCGCGATTCTGCTGGCCCTGGTGCTGCCGCTGGCGCTGGCCGCCATCTTCGACCTGGTGTTCGGCTCCGCCGCGACACCACGCCCGTTCCAGTACGCCGTCGTGGACCTGGACCGGGGCCAACTCGCGGCGGTGTTCGTGGAGGAAACGTTACTTCCGCTGCAATCCGAGGGCGTGGTCACGCTCCAGCGGGTCGACACGCGGTCCGAAGGCGAGGCTCTGGTCACCTCAGGTCGGGTGGACGCCACTTTCGTGCTGCCACGCGGGTTCAGCGTCGCGGTGCGGGCCCAGGCACCCGCCGGGATCGAGGTGATCGGCAACGTCGACTCCCCCACCGGCTCGGCTGTCGCCCGGTCCCTGGCCAGCTCGTACGTGGCAGAGCTGAAGTCGGTACGGGTCGCGGTCGCCGCGGTCGCCGCACAGCGTCCACTCTCACACCAACAGGTGGAGCAGGCCGCCCAGCGCGCGGTGGCCGTCACCCGCCCGGTACGGCTCGACGACATCTCCGCCGCCAGCAAGGTGCTCGACGCCACCACCTATTTCGCCGCTGGGATGGCGGTGTTCTTCCTGTTCTTCACGGTGCAGTTCGGGGTGGCCTCGCTCCTCGACGAACGTGCCACCGGGACCCTGCCGCGACTGCTCGCCGCGCCGATCCCACGTGGCGCGGTGTTGGCCGGCAAGCTCGCCAGCAGCGTGTTGCTCGGGTTGGTCAGCATGACTGTGCTGGTGGTGGCGACCAGTGTGCTGCTCGGCGCGAGCTGGGGGAATCCGTTCGGGGTGGCGTTGCTGGTGCTCTCCGGAGTGCTCGCGGCAACGGGGATCACCGCCGTGGTGGCCTCCCTGGCGCGGACCGCGGACCAGGCGGGTAACGCACAGGCGGTGATCGCCGTCGTGCTCGGGATGCTGGGCGGCGTGTTCTTCCCGATCTCGCAGATCGGCGGGTTCACCACGGCGCTCAGCCTCGCCACACCGCACGCCTGGTTCATGCGGGGACTGGGAGAACTCGCCGGAGGTGGCGGCGTGATCGCTGTGCTGCCCGCCGTCGCGGCGATGCTGGGTTTCGCGACGGTTACCGGCGCCCTCGCCGCGCTGCGACTGGGAAAGGTGGTGCGGCTGTGATCACGGGGACCGCACGTGGCGCTGGGAGGCATCGTAGGGCCGCGACGGTTGGCGAGGCCCGGAAACCGCTCGGCATCGCCGGGACGAACCTACGGCGCACGTTTCGGGAACGCAGCAGCTTCTTTTTCGTGTTCGCGTTCCCGATGCTGCTGATCCTGGTGCTGGGCATGGCGTACGGCGGGAGCTTCCAGCCCCGGGTCGGGCTGGTGACGAACGGCTCCGGGCCACTGGCCGAGCACCTCGCAGACCAGCTCGCCGCCAGCGCCGGCATCGACGTCCAGCTACTTGCCGGTGAGTCGGACATGGTCGGCAAGGTGGAGCGCGGTGAGTTGGAGGCGGGGCTTGTCATCCCGTCGGGCTACGACAACGCCGTACGCTCGGCCACCGGTACGACCGAACTGCGGTATGTGGCCCGACCCGGACAGCAGGGGCAACAGGTCGCGTCGATCGTTGGTTCCGTGGTCGGCGAGGAAGCGGCTCGACTTCGAACGGTGCGGTTCACCACCGCGGAGACCCGGCTCGGGTTCGACAGCGCTGTCGCGGCTGTGGCCGCCGCCGGGCGGCGGGTGCCGGCGATCTCGGTGACCGTGCGCACCACGGGCGACGCGGACTTCCCGCGAGCACTGGGACGGTTCGACGTGGGTGCCGGCTCACAGCTCCTGCTGTTCATCTTCATCACATCGATGACCAGCGCGTCCGCGCTGATCGAGACCCGCCGTCTCGGCGTGTCCCGGCGGATGCTCGCGACCCCGACCCGGGCGTCCACAGTGGTGCTCGGCGAGGCGCTGGGACGGTTCGCGGTGGCGGTGGTGCAGGGCGGGTTCATCATGCTCGGGTCCGCGCTGATCTTCGGGGTACGGTGGGGCGACCCGCTGGCCGCGATCACCCTGATGCTGTCGTTCGCCCTGGTCGCGAGCGGTGCGGGGCTGTTGCTCGGTGCCCTGGTGCGCACCACTCAGCAGGCGATCGCGATCGGGTTGCTGCTCGGCCTCGGGCTCGGTGCCCTGGGCGGCACCATGATGCCGCTGGAGTTCTTCTCGCCCACGATGCGGTCCGTGGCCCACCTGACGCCTCACGCCTGGGCCGTGGAAGGTTTCGCGGACCTGATCCGCCGTGACGCCGACCTGGCCGACCTGGCACCACGGGTCGGGGTACTGCTCGCCGCCTCGGCGGTGCTGTTCGGACTCGCCTCGTGGCGGTTCCGCCGGTCCATCACGGCCTGACAGACGGTGCCCGTCTCCTTGCCTACACCGGCCAGCCAGCGAGCGCAGCCCAGATGATCATCACGTCGAGCAGCACGCCGAGCGACAACCAGGGATGGAAGTAGCCGACCAGAAGCACCAGCGACAGCACGCTGGCGATGATCGCCATAGGACCCCACCAGTCCGCCCCGACCAGCAGCGCGGCCCCAGTGAAGAGGTATCCGACAGCGGTGACCACGGACAGCACGACCGCCACCGTGCGGCGAGCCGCCCAACCGGACCGGGACAGCACCCACGACTGGGCGGTGTTCCACGGTGCGTCAGACGACGGCGGCGGTCCGTAGATCGCCGGATGGAGCAACCCGTGCACGATCAGGAAGACCGCGAATGCCACCTGCCATGCCATGGCGTCCCCCTCTGACACCACCTCCGGCACAGGATGACACGCGATATCGCGCTGAGAACGCCAACCACCGGATACCGCCGGGTCCAACGGCCCGGGCCGGGCGGTACTTCGCATCTGACGCGACCGGGGCCGACGGGGGATGCTGCGGACATGACGAAGGCCATCTACGCCGCGCCGCTCCCACCTCCGCTCCCGCAGCGAGCCGGTCTCCATCGCCACGAGGCACTCCGTCGCCTGGTCAGTGAGGGAGTTCTGTCCACCAGGCAGGCGGACGCCGTGCAGGAGGCGCTGCACCTCGAATCCGGGCAGCCAGCGTCCCCGGGAACCGCCGCCGCGGGTCCGGCCGCGCCGACCGCCCCCGCCACACCGTCGGCGGCCCGCCGGATCCCGTGGGCTGAGATCAGCGGCTACCTCGGGGGTGCCCTGGTGCTCACCGGCGCGATCCTGCTGGTGGCCACCTCCTGGGAGGACTTGACAGCACTCGCCCGCACGGCACTCGTCGCGGTCTTCGCGGTGCTGCTGCTCGTGGCCGGAACTGTGGCCGCCGGCGGCGTGTCCGGACTGGCCACAGCGCGGCAGCGGGCCCAGAACGCCCGGCTGCGGGTGGCGGGAGCGCTGCTCGCGCTCGGTGCCTGCGCCACGGCGTTCGCCGTCGGGGTCGCGCTCCCGGCAGACACCCAGAGCCGCGGCGTCGCCATCGCCTCCGGAGTCGGGCTGCTGGTCGCCGTCGCCGGGTACACGCTGCTGCCGACCGTCTTCGGGTTGATCGGCTCGGTGCTGCTGGGTCTCTACACCGTGACCTCGGCGGTGGACGCCGCCATGGTCGCCAGTTCCCTCAACATCGGACTGGCGTGGTTCGGATTCGGCCTGCTGATCACCGTCATGGCCATCGGCGGCGTACTGCGGCAACCGCAGTTGGGCCTTGGTCTCGGCATCGCTGTCGCGATGGTCGGGGCGCAACTACCGCTGGGGCACCATGGCGCCGCTCCGTGGGCGTACCTGCTGACCACGGCCCTCGCCCTGGGCTGCCTGGCGCTGTACCGCTTCGTGCGGACCCCGGTGCTGTTGGTCGCCGGAGTGGTCGGGGTGACCTTGGCGGTTCCAGAAGCGATCTGGGACCTCACCGACGGCACGGTCGGCGCGGCGGCGATCCTGCTGGTCGCCGGCACGGTCCTGTTGGCCGTCAGCGGACTCGGATTCCGGCTGCACCGCCGCGGTCACCCGGAGCCCGCGAGCTGAGCCCTACCACCGGTGGTGTGTGCCCGGACACCAGCCCCGGAATCGTGACGCTGGCGCGGTCGGGTGAGGATGGTCGCATGCCAGTGCGTTCCGACCTCCGCAATGTCGCGATCATCGCCCACGTCGACCATGGCAAGACGACCCTGGTCGATGCCATGTTGCGACAGGCCGGGGCGTTCCGTCCCCGCGCGGAGGTCGCCGACCGGGTGATGGACTCGATGGACCTGGAGCGTGAGAAGGGCATCACGATCCTGGCGAAGAACACCGCCGTCAACTACGTCTCGCCGGACGGTGACCGGGTCACCATCAACATCGTCGACACCCCCGGCCACGCCGACTTCGGCGGCGAGGTGGAACGCGGGCTCACCATGGTCGACGGGGTGCTGCTGCTGGTCGACGCTTCGGAAGGACCGCTGCCACAGACCCGGTTCGTGCTTCGCAAGGCGCTCACCGCGCGGCTGCCGATCGTGCTGGTGGTCAACAAGGTGGACCGGCCGGACGCCCGGATCAAGGAGGTGGTCGACGACACCTACGAGCTGTTCCTGGACCTGGACGCCGGCGAGGACCAGATCGACTTCCCAATCGTGTACGCCTGCGCCCGCGCCGGCGTCGCCTCGCCGCACCAGCCACCCGACGGCAGCATCCCCGCCGACAGTTCCGATCTGGGTCCGCTGTTCGCGACGCTGCTGCGCACCGTTCCACCGCCCACGTACACCGCTGGCGCGCCACTGCAGGCGCACGTGACGAACCTGGACGCCTCGCCGTTCCTGGGCCGGCTGGCACTGTGCCGGGTGCATCAGGGCACCATCCGCAAAGGTCAGCAGGTCGCCTGGTGCCGCCACGACGGCAGCGTCGAACGGGTCAAGGTGACCGAACTGCTGATGACCTCAGGCCTGGAACGCAAGCCCGCCGAGCAGGCCGGACCTGGAGACATCATCGCGATCGCCGGGATCGCCGAGATCATGATCGGCGACACCCTGACCGAGCCCGATGACCCCAAACCCCTGCCGCTGATCACCGTTGACGAGCCGGCCATCTCGATGACCATCGGCGTGAACACCTCACCGCTGGCCGGACGCGGCAAGGGCACCAAGGTCACCGCCCGGTTGGTGAAAGACCGGCTGGACCGGGAACTGGTCGGCAACGTGTCGTTGCGGGTGCTGCCCACCGAACGACCGGACACCTGGGAAGTGCAGGGCCGGGGTGAACTGGCCCTGGCCATCCTGGTGGAACAGATGCGTCGGGAAGGTTACGAGCTGACTGTCGGCAAACCGCAGGTGGTGACCCGGGACATCGACGGACAGCTCTGCGAACCGGTGGAACGGGTCACCATCGACGCCCCCGAGGAGTACCTGGGTGCGGTCACCCAGTTGCTTGCCAGCCGCAAGGGCCGGATGGAACAGATGGTCAACCACGGCACCGGATGGGTGCGGATGGAGTGGCTGGTCCCGGCGCGTGGCCTGATCGGGTTCCGCACCGAGTTTCTCACCGAGACCCGTGGCACCGGCATCGCGCACCACGTGTTCGAGGCGTACCAGCCCTGGTTCGGTGAGTTGCGCACCCGCCCGACCGGTTCCCTGGTCGCGGACCGGACCGGAGTGGCGACCAGCTTCGCGATGTTCAACCTGCAGGAGCGTGGCACCCTGTTCGTCGAACCGGGCATCGAGGTGTACGAGGGAATGCTTGTCGGCGAGAACTCCCGCTCCGACGACATGGATGTCAACATCACCAAGGAGAAGAAGCTCACAAACATCCGGCAGTCGACCGGGGAGGAACTGGAACGGTTGGTCCCGCCCCGGCGGCTGTCATTGGAGCAGGCACTGGAGTTCTGCCGGGAGGACGAGTGCGTGGAGATCACACAGGACGCGATCCGGGTCCGCAAGGTTGTGCTGCCCGGCAAGGATCGGGAACGGATGCGCTCCCGACGCCGGACCTGAGCCACGCCGGATGAAGCGGCTTGCCGGGCTGGTACCCGTCCTGGCGGGCTTCGGTGGCACCGTTTCGGTGTGGTGTGGACCGGTCGGTGCGCCCGCGACGTACGCCAGGCTGGAACACGAGACCCACTACCCGGCCAGCACGATGAAGCTGGCGGTGCTGGCCGCCGCCCACCGGCTGGCCGATGCCGGTCAGCTGGACCTGGACGCCGAGGTCCCGGTGCACAACTCGTTCGTCTCCGCCGCTCCGGGTGGGGGACGTTTCAAGATGGACCCGGACTACGACTCGGACCCCGAAGTGTGGCGGCGGCTCGATGGGCGGGTGAGCCTGCGCTGGCTGGCCCGGCGCATGATCGTGCGATCCAGCAACCTGGCCACAAACCTGGTGCTGGAGCGAGTCGGCTGCACCGCTGCGACCGATGCCTGGCGGGCCGTGGGAGCCGGTCGCAGCGTGGTCAACCGGGGTATCGAGGACTATGCCGCGAAAGCCGCCGGGCTGGACAACACGGTGACCGCCGCCGACCTCGCCGCGCTGCTCGCCGCGATGGAGACCGACCGACTCGCCTCGACGGACTCCTGCCGCGAGATGCGCGTGGTGCTGCTCGCCCAGGAAAAGAACGACGACCTGCCGAGCGGGCTGCCGCCCGGCACCCGGATCGCCCACAAGAACGGTTGGGTGGACGGAGTACGCCACGACGCCGGCATCGTGTACCCGCCCGACGTGGCGCCGTATCTGCTGGTGGTCTGTCTGACCGCGACCCGTCCGGACGAGTCGATGCGGCACCTGATGCGGCGGATCGCGGCTGCCAGCTGGGCGGGGCGGCGGGGGCACCGGCCGGGGAGCGACGGGGAGCGCCCGGGGGTCAGCCGGTAGGGTCGCGGGTCGTGGCGATCACCGACGTGCGCACCCGCCGCCTGAGCTGCCCGCTGCACACTCCGTTCCGCACCGCGCTGCGCGAGACCACCGGAGTGGAGACCCTGGTGGTGGAGGTGCTTGACGCCGACGGCCGGCACGGCTTCGGCGAGGCACCCCAGGTGTGGCGGGTCACCGGTGAGTCGATGGCGAGCGCGGAAGCGGCGATCCACGAGGTGTTCCGGGATCGGTTGCTGGGCCAGGACACGGACGACCTGAATCGGCTGCTGCGGGAGGTACGCGCCGCGGTGCCCGGGAACACCAACGCGAAGGCGGCGGTGGACGTCGCACTGCACGACCTCGCCGCCCGGCGGCTCAACGTACCGTTGGTCCGCCTGCTGGGAGGCAGCGCGCTATGGGTGCCGACCGACGTCACGGTGTCCGCCGGTTCCGCAGCCGAACTGGCCACCTCGGCCGGGGCCCGGGTCCGAGACGGTTTCGACGTGTTGAAGCTGAAGGTGGGCACCGGGGACGCGGCGGCCGACGTGGAGCGGGTACGCGCGGTGCGCGATGCTGTCGGCGAGCGACCGAGGATCCGGCTCGATGCGAACCAGGGCTGGCCACCGAAGACCGCGGTACGGGCCATCCGAGCGGTCGAGGACGCTGGACTGGACGTGGAACTGGTCGAGCAACCCGTGCCCGCGGCCGATCTGGACGGGCTTGCCTGGGTCACCGCCAGGGTCGACACACCGGTCCTGGCGGACGAGTCGGTGTTCTCGGTCCGCGACCTGCTCGAGGTGATTCGCCGCCGGGCGGCCGACCTGGTCAACGTGAAGCTCGCCAAGTGCGGCGGCCTGGCACCGGCCCGCACCCTGCTGGAACTGGCTGCCTCAGCCGGGCTGGGGACCATGGTCGGGTCCATGATGGAGGGTCCGGTGGGGGTCACGGCCGCGGCCAGCCTGGTCGCCGCCCACCCCACCACGGTGGTCAGCGACCTGGACGCGGCGTGGTGGCTGGCGTCCTCGCCGGTACGGGGTGGCGTCCGGTACGCCGCCGGAACGGCACGGCTTCCCGACGCCCCGGGCCTGGGACTGGAATTCGACCGCTAACTGTTACCGGTTTGTCGCTTCTTGGGGTCGTCCCAACGGCGTGTCGCTGGTCAAGGTTTCGTATCGTCAGCGGTTCGGGGACCCAAACCCGAGTGGCGGAGCGGGGAACTTCGCCCGAGCGGCAGGACGGAAGGTTCGCCCGAGCGGCAGAGTGGCACTCTGCGAGCACGGCGGCGTGAGTTCCGCCGTGCGGCGGAGCTGAAGAGTCCGCCTGAGCGCGGAGCGGGAAGAACCTTGGAGGAAAGTCCGGTGACGTTGCAGCCCGGTGGGCAGGCCTTGGTGTCGGTCGCGGTAGCCACCCTCTGGAGTTCCCCCGATGTGGTACGGGCGGCGGACGCCCCTGCCCTTCGATCGCCAGTGGACATCCGCGCCTGGGTGGAAAGCCTCGACGAGGCGGACCGTACCGGCGAGACACCGCGGGTGCTGACCCAACTGCTGCTCGGCGAGCG
Organism: Micromonosporaceae bacterium; assembly: GCA_036375165.1. GTDB lineage: Bacteria > Actinomycetota > Actinomycetes > Mycobacteriales > Micromonosporaceae > WHSM01. The sequence continues at coordinate 60,568 of DASUSI010000120.1, forward strand.
GGTGCTCGTCAACGAGGTCCGTGACAGGTGGGTCCGGGTGATCGCCACCGAACAGGCCAGCAGCCTCGACAGCCGCGGTTACCCAGGATGGGTGTCTGCCAATCAACTCACCGGCCAGCCACTGGATTCGGGTGAGGATCTGGTGGTCGACGCGACCGCCACCGCGTTGCGGGACGCGCCGTTCGGGGACATCGTGCTCTACGGCGTGGCGTTGGGCACCCGACTGACCGGCACCGGCGCGTCGTACCGGGGATGGAGCCAAGTGCTGGTTCCGACCAGCGAGGAGCCTGCGTGGGTACGTAGCGCGGATGTGGTGCCGGCACCGGACGGCTCAGCGAGCGCCGAGGATGTCCTGCAGGTCGCCGAACGGCTCCTGGACGCGCCGTATGTCTGGGGCGGACTGTCCGGGTACGGCATCGACTGTTCCGGCCTGGTGCACCTGGCGTGTCGCCGGTACGGCGCGTGGCTTCCCCGTGACGCGCAGGACCAGGCCGACGCCGCCAAGGAGATCCCGCTCGATCAGGCCGCGCCGGGTGACCTGTACTTCTTCGCCCGACCCGGTGAGAAGGTCCACCATGTCGGGGTGGTGGCTGGCA
>DASUSI010000121.1:0-7532 GCA_036375165.1 Micromonosporaceae bacterium
GGGATCGCGGTACTTCGTGAGGTCGGGGTGGACACCGGGGGTTGCAACATCCAGTTCGCGGTTCACCCGGGCACCGGGCGTCTCGTAGTGATCGAGATGAACCCCCGGGTGTCCCGCTCCAGCGCGCTGGCGTCCAAGGCGACCGGTTTCCCGATCGCGAAGATCGCAGCGAAGCTGGCAGTCGGTTACACCCTGGACGAGATCGACAACGACATCACCCGTGCCACCCCGGCCAGCTTCGAACCCACCCTCGACTATGTCGTGGTGAAGGTGCCCCGGTTCGCGTTCGAGAAGTTCGGCGGCGCGGACCCCCGGCTCACCACCACGATGAAGTCGGTGGGAGAGGCCATGGCACTGGGACGCGACTTCACCGAGGCGCTCGGCAAGGCGCTGCGTTCCATGGAACGGGTCTCCGGGGAGTTCTCGTTCGCCAACCCACCGGGTGACACCGCCGCGTTGGTGGAACACTGCCGCACCGCCCACGACGGGCGGCTGAAGACGGTGCAGCGGGCACTGTGGGCCGGAGCGACCGTCGAGCGACTCCACGAGGCGACCGGTATCGACCCGTGGTTCCTGGACCAGATCGCGTTGGTCAACGAGGTCGCCGCGGACCTCGCAGGCCGGGACCTGGACAGCCTCGACGGGGTGGCCCTGCGTTGGGCGAAACGTACCGGGCTGTCCGACCGGCAGCTCGCCGAGCTGCTCGGCGCCGACGAGGTCGCGGTACGGGCCCGCCGCCACGCCCTGGGCATCCGGCCGGTCTACAAGACCGTGGACACCTGCGCCGCCGAGTTCGCGGCGCGCACCCCGTACCACTACTCCTCGTACGACGAGGAGACCGAGGTGGCCGGCAGCGACCGCCCGAAAGTTGTGATCCTCGGTTCCGGTCCGAACCGGATCGGCCAGGGCATCGAGTTCGACTACTCGTGCGTACACGCGGTGATGGCGTTGCGTTCGGCCCCCGATCCACGCGGCGGCTACGAGACCGTGATGGTCAACTGCAACCCGGAGACCGTCTCCACCGACTACGACACCTCTGACCGGCTCTACTTCGAACCGCTCACCTTCGAGGACGTCCTGGAGGTGATCCACGCGGAGGACTCCTCCGGCAGGTTGGCCGGTGGCCCCGGCGTGGTCGGCGTGATCGTCCAGCTCGGCGGCCAGACCCCGCTGGGACTGGCCCGGGGCCTCGCTGACGCCGGTGTGCCGATCGTGGGCACCCCACCCCAGGCGATCCACCTGGCCGAGGAGCGGGGCGCGTTCGGGGCGCTGCTCGCCGAGGCGGGCCTGCCCGCCCCGGCGCACGGCACCGCGAGCTCGTACCCGGAGGCGAAGCGAATCGCCGACGAGATCGGCTACCCGGTGCTGGTGCGTCCCTCGTACGTGCTCGGCGGGCGCGGTATGGAGATCGTGTACGACGACGCGATGCTGGAGGCGTACATCACCCGTGCCACCCAGATCTCACCGGAGCATCCGGTGCTGGTGGACCGGTTCCTGGACGATGCGATCGAGATCGATGTCGACGCTCTGTGCGATGCGACCGGAGCGGTGTACCTCGGTGGGATCATGGAGCACATCGAGGAGGCCGGGATCCACTCCGGTGACTCCGCGTGTGCGCTGCCCCCGATCACGCTCACTGAACGCAACGTGACCCAGGTGCGCGCGTACACGGAGAAGCTGGCCAATGGCATCGGGGTGCGTGGGCTGCTCAACGTGCAGTACGCGCTCAAGGACGAGGACCTGTACGTACTGGAGGCCAACCCGAGAGCCAGCCGTACCGTGCCGTTCGTCTCCAAGGCGACCGCGGTGCCGCTGGCGAAGGCCGCCGCCCGGATCATGCTCGGCGCGACCATCGCCGAGCTGCGGACTGAGGGGATGTTGCCCCCGCTGGGCGACGGAGGGGATCTCCCCGACGAGGCCCCGATCGCGGTGAAGGAGGCGGTGCTGCCGTTCAAGCGGTTCCACACCAGGGAAGGCAGGGGTATCGACTCGCTGCTCGGCCCGGAGATGAAGTCCACTGGCGAGGTGATGGGCATCGACTTCGCGTTCGGGCACGCCTACGCCAAGTCCCAGGCCGCCGTGTACGGCTCGCTCCCCAGTTCCGGGAAGGTTCTGGTGACGCTGGCGGACCGGGACAAACGCGCGATGATCTTTCCCGTGAAGCGGCTGGCCGACCTCGGCTTCCAGGTACTCGCCACCTCTGGCACCGCCCACCTGTTGCGTCGCCACGGCATCGTGTGCCGGACCGTACCCAAGCACTTCGACTCCACCGGGGACGGTGAGCGTCACACCGTGGAGCTGATCGAGGCGGGGGAGATCGACCTGGTGATCAACACTCCGCACGGTTCCACTGGGCCGCGAGTGGACGGGTACGAGATCCGCAGCGCCGCGGTGGCGACCGACACACCGTGCATCACCACGGTGCCGGGTGCCGCCGCGGCGGTGATGGGCATCGAAGCACTGATCCGGGGTGACCTGCGGGTGCGTCCGCTGCAGCGGCTGCACGCCTGGGCCCGGCGCGACGGATGAACCTCTACCGGGCGGCGCGACCGCTGCTGTTCCGGCTCGGTGGCGGTGACCCGGAAACGGCCCACGAGTGGACCCTGAAACGGCTGGAGGGGCTCTCCCGCCGGCCCTGGGTGGTGCGGGCACTGTGGCACCGTTACGGCGCTCCTGGGGCCCCTCGTACCGTCTTCGGGTTGCGTTTCCCGTCGCCCGTGGGGTTGGCCGCGGGTGCGGACAAGGACGGTCGTGCCCTGCCGGCATGGCAGGCGCTCGGATTTGGTTTTGTCGAGGTCGGAACCGTGACCCGCCAGCCGCAGCCCGGCAATCCGAGGCCACGGCTGTTCCGGTTGCCGGCCAGTGAGGCGATCATCAACCGGATGGGCTTCAACAACCACGGTGCCGACGCGCTCGCCGCGCGGTTGGCCGCCCTGGGACCGGTGCCGTTCCCGGTCGGGATCAGCCTCGGCAAGTCGAAGGTCACCCCGCTCGACGACGCGGTCGATGACTACCTGGCCTCGCTGCGGACCCTCTACCGGTACGGGGACTACTTCGCGGTGAACGTCAGCTCGCCGAACACGCCGGGACTGCGTGGACTGCAGGACCGGGCACAGCTCGCCGACCTGGTCGGCGGGTTGCAGGCCGAGGCCCGTTCCCTCGCGTTCGGCGCGGCGCCCAAGCCGCTGCTGGTGAAGCTGGCGCCCGATCTCGACGACACCGGGATCGGCGAGTTGCTCGAGGTGTGCGAGCAGCACCGGATCGCGGGCGTGATCGCCACCAACACCACGACCGGGCGGCACGGCGTCGCACCCGCCGACTCGGGGGTCGCGACCCAGAGCGGCGGGCTGTCCGGGCGACCGCTGACCGTCCGGGCACGCGAGGTGGTGGGGTTCATCCACCGCGAGACCGGCGGTCGGCTGCCGGTGGTCGGCGTCGGCGGCATCCTGGACGTGGCGGACGCACTGCGGATGTTCGATGCCGGAGCCAGCCTGGTCCAGCTCTACACCGGGCTCGTCTACCGTGGCCCGGACCTGGTGCGCGGCATCAATCTGGCGGCCGCCGCAACCGGGCCGCGGGAATGTGCGTCGAAGTGAATGAGACCCGGGAGGTGGCGGTGGCCGACCTGACGTTCGGTGCCCGGTTGCGGCGCGCCATGGACCTGCGCGGTCCGCTGTGCGTCGGGATTGACCCGCACGGCCAGCTGCTCAACCATTGGGGCCTGTCGGGGGACGTGGCCGGCCTGGAACGGTTCAGCCGCACCGTGGTGGAGGCGCTCGGGGACCGGGTCGCGGTGCTCAAGCCGCAGAGTGCGTTCTTCGAACGTCTCGGCTCCCGGGGCATCGCGGTTCTGGAGCGGGTGGTCGCGGACGCCCGGGACGCCGGGGCACTCGTGCTGCTGGACGTCAAGCGGGGCGACATCGGCTCCACAGTCCAGGCTTACGCGCAGGCGTACCTGGATCCGGCGGCTTCCCTGGCGGCGGACGCCGTGACCGCGAGCCCGTACCTCGGGTTCGGTTCGCTGCGGCCGATGATCGACACCGCCGCGGCGCATCGCGGCGGGGTGTTCGTGCTCGCCCTCACCTCGAATCCGGAGGGCGCCTCGGTGCAGCACGCCCGTAACCCGGACGGTCGCACGGTGGCCCAGACGATCCTGGACGAGGTCGCAGAGGTCAACCGGCATGCGAAGCCCATGGGGTCGGTCGGTGTGGTGGTCGGTGCCACGGTGGGGCCGACGGAGCATGACCTTTCTTCGGTGAACGGCCCATTACTGGCACCCGGTCTGGGAGCCCAGGGTGGGAACCCGGCTGACCTGCGGACGATATTTGGCGCAGCGCTGCGTCAGGTGTTGCCTTCGTACTCTCGTGAGATCCTCAAGCACGGTCCAAGTCTCACCGGGTTACGCGACGCCGCGTCGAAAGCCGACATGGCATGCCGCACCGCGCTTGGCTATCCGAACCTCTGAACACACCTGCGACTGAAACGCGTGGTAGCGGCACCGTGAAAATGCGGCTCACTTCATGACCCGCTAGTATTCCGTGTCGGGTTTTTCCAAGTTTCGGACGATCAAGCCGCGCCGAGAACGGAAACCCGGCGAACCAACCTTGAATTCGTGGCGCGGCGGCGTTGCCGCCGGGCCGGCTGTACCGCTACGTTTCCCCGCGCTGGTAATCGCTCGGATTCACACCAGAGGAGATCTTCGTGCCGCTCCCGTCGCTCAGCCCCGAGCAGCGCGCCGCAGCCTTGGAGAAGGCGGCCGCTGCCCGTAAGGCCCGCGCAGAGCTCAAGGAAAAGCTCAAGCGGGGGGAGATGACGTTCGGCGACGTACTCACGCGCGCCGAGAAGGATGAAGTGATCGGCAAGCTCAAGGTGTCCTCCGTTCTGGAGGCCCTACCCGGCATCGGAAAGGTGCGGGCGGCGCAGATCATGGATCGCCTGCACATCGCGGAAAGCCGCAGGTTGCGTGGCCTCGGGGAGCACCAGCGCCGCCTGCTGCTCACCGAGTTCGGCAACTCCCGCTAGGGGTTTCGCGTCACGTGGGACGGGCGTCGGGTAGAAACAAGCCGTGACTGCTGAACACCGGCGCTCGTCCGCCGCGTCCGGACCTCGAGAGACCATGCCGACTTCTAGCCAGGGACGGATGGTCTCGCGCGGCCCGTCCGAGCCTTCCGGGACCATGCGGGGACCTGACTGGCATCGACTGGTCCCGGAAGACCCGTCCGAACCTCCTGAGATCATGCGGGGGCAAGGCCAGCGGCCAATGATCTCAGGAGGTTCGTCCGACGCTCGCCTCACCGTCCTGTCCGGCCCCTCCGGCGTCGGTAAGGGCAGCGTCGTGGCACTGCTCCGGGAGCGATATCCGTCGGTGTGGTTGTCGGTGTCGGTGACCACCCGCCGCCCCCGGCCAGGCGAGGCCGACGGGGTCCACTACCACTTCCTGACCCGTACCGAGTTCGACCGGATGGCCGCGGCAGGGGATCTGCTGGAGTGGGCCGAGTACGCCGGCAACTGCTATGGCACGCCACGCGGGCCGGTGTTGCGACGCCTCGCGGACGGCAAGCCGGCCTTGTTGGAGATCGACTTGCAGGGCGCGCGTCAGGTCCGTGCCGCGATGCCCGACGCCTTGCTGGTGTTCCTGGCTCCGCCGTCCTGGGAGGAACTCAAACGGCGGCTGGTCGGACGTGGCACCGAGGACCCGGAGACGATCCGCAGGCGCCTGGAACTGGCTCAGATGGAGCTCGCGGCCGAGTCCGAGTTCGATCAGACGATAGTCAACCGCTCCGTGCGGCAGGCCACAGACGACCTGGTACGCTTGCTCGGTTCATCAGCCAGAACTCCCGTCGTCCACTCCAGGCACAGAGGTTGATCCGCGTGGCCGGAACAGTCGCCAATCCAGAAGGCATCACCAACCCTCCTATCGACCAGCTTCTCGAACGCACACCCTCGAAGTACGCGCTGGTCATCTTCGCGGCCAAGCGGGCCCGCCAGATCAACGCGTACTACAGCCAACTCGGTGAAGGGCTTCTGGAGTACGTCGGTCCGCTGGTGGAGACCACTCCGCAGGAGAAGCCGCTGTCGATAGCACTGCGGGAGATCAACGGCGGCATGCTCGCCTACGAGCAACTCGATTCCTGATCCGCGGGTCGCGGGCGGCTTTAGGCTTGATCGGTGGGCGCGCGGATTGTTCTCGGGGTGTCCGGTGGTATCGCGGCATACAAGTCCTGTGAGCTGCTGAGACTGCTCACCGAGGCGGGCCATTCGGTACGGGTGATTCCCACCGCGTCCGCCCTGGAATTCGTGGCGGCACCCACCTGGGCGGCATTGTCCGGCGAGCCGGTCGCCACCCGGGTGTGGGACGCCGTTCACGAGGTGCCGCACGTTCGGATCGGTCAGTCCGCCGATCTGGTCGTGGTCGCTCCCGCCACCGCTGACCTGCTGGCCAGGGCGGCCCACGGGATCGCTGACGACCTGCTTACCAACACCCTGCTCACGGCGCGATGTCCGGTGGTGTACGTCCCGGCGATGCATACCGAGATGTGGGAGCATCAGGCCACCACCGAGAACGTGGCGACGCTGCGGCGGCGGGGTGCGATCGTGCTGGAGCCGGCGGTTGGCCGGCTCACCGGTGTGGACACCGGCAAGGGTCGGCTGCCGGAACCTGAGGAGATATTCGCGGTGCTGGGCCGGGTGTTGCGGCGCGGCACCGCGGCCACCGTGCCGGACCTGGTCGGCCGGCGTGTGGTGGTGACAGCCGGCGGCACCCGGGAGTACCTGGACCCGGTGCGGTTTCTCGGCAACGCGTCCTCGGGCAAGCAGGGGTACGCCTTTGCTCGCAGCGCCGCGGCGCGCGGTGCCAAGGTCACCCTGATCGCGGCGAACGTCGCGCTCGCGGACCCGGCTGGTGTCGACGTGGTGCGGATCACCTCCACCGATGAGCTGCGGCTGGCGGTCCGTCAGGCCGCCGAAGGAGTCGACGCGGTGGTGATGGCAGCCGCTCCGAGCGACTACCGTCCGGCGGACTATTCCGAGCACAAACTGAAAAAGGCTGACGATGGTGCCGCCCCGGTGCTGCGACTCGTGCAAAACCCCGACATCGCCGCCGAGTTGGGCAGGAGCAAACCGGAGGGGCAGGTCCTGGTGGTCTTCGCGGCGGAGACCGCCGACGGCCCGGTGGCTTTGGCGAACGCCCGGGCGAAACTGGCGGCCAAACGCGCCGACCTGGTGGTGCTCAACGTGGTGGGCCGGGACAAGGTGTTCGATGCCGACCACAACGAGGCCACGGTGATCGACGCGGCTGGCGTGACCACCGATCTCGGTCCGGCGTCAAAGGCGGACCTGGCGGACATGGTCTGGGATCTGGTGCGCGCCAGGTGGGAAACCCGGTCACCCGACCGGGGGTGAGAGGTGTGACGGTGGCCCCTGGCGGACCGGATCCGCGCCGGTCACAGCGTCCTCCGCCGATGTGGTTGACACCTGGCGGCTAGACTTCCCGCCAAGTTCCGGATAGCCCAAACCCTGAGGAGTACTGTGGC
>DASUSI010000122.1:0-20295 GCA_036375165.1 Micromonosporaceae bacterium
AGGCACCATCCGCGACCTCCTCGACACCGGCCGCATCGGCCTGGAGCCGACCATCGCTCTTGCCGCGAACCCACTCACAAAAGACATTACGGGCACGCTCGACCAAATTGCTACCAACCTCGCTCCAGATTGCTCTGTACAAGATCGCCATTGCCGGCTCCCTTAGAAATTTGCCGACCAATTCGAGCGCTACATACGGTCGCAGAGAACCAATCGTACCAAGATCACCAGGCTATCCTCCTCCCAGCAGGCAAGAACGAAGTCGTGTATTTGTCGTCAAGAAATGGCCTGAAATATGGGCTGTGCTTCTCTTGGCCCGCCGGTAATCAATGCAGTCACAAAATTCGTCCGCACATCGTCCAGAACGACGAACACCACCTGCGGGAAGACACCTTCCTCGCAAGACTGGTAGGCGTTCTACAGTAGCAGCGGTGGCACTTTCTTGCAGCACCTTGGCATTCTTTGTCGCCATAGGTATCCAGATCCACTGGCTCATGAGACAGGCGTTCGACGGCCTGTGACTGGCTCTTGGCGAACTCGATCATGCGTCCCAGGTAAGCAGCCTGGGCCGCGAGACGCGCAAACTTCGACTCGCCACCGACGTCACCTATTCCCACACCACTGGGCCAAAGCTTCGGCCGGACACGCCTGTAGCTCTTCTGTTGTGATCAACTTGCGTCGACAACCGGCATGATCACTTAGAGCTACGGGCATCCTCACCCGGGCCCACTCTGGACAGCTACCAGCTACGACCCCACCAGCTTCGAAGAGCCACACGCCTCATGATCTACGGGACTCGTGGTCGCGGCTCTCCCGGAGCTCATGAGGCACCGCTGGTCAAGCCCGAGCCGATGCCCCAAATCGACCTAGGACAGGACATGCAGCGAGCTACACTATTGCCCTGCAGTCGGGCTGCACCGATGGACATGTTAACGCTGACCATTCCCCGGGACGCCGGTAAAGTGCCAGCATTGGCAATGCGATCAGAAGTGGGTTAAATGTCACTATCCATCCGCCAAGCCATCGAGAAGGTCGTCGGCGGCCAGCTGCGGATCCCGAAGTTCCAGCGTGGGTTCGTGTGGGATGCCGAGCGTGTCGCCTACCTCATGGATAGCATCTACAAGGGTTACCCCTTCGGCTCGTTGATCCTGTGGCGTACCAAGACCCAGCTCCGCTCGGAGCGGACCCTCGGCCCGTTCGCCCTGCCGGAACGTGACCCTGACTACCCGATCGACTACGTCCTCGACGGCCAGCAGCGGCTGACTTCCGTATTCGGAGTGTTCCAGACCGAACTCCAGCCCAACGCGGATGCAGACACCGCGTGGACGCATATCTACTTCGACTTCGTCGCCGCAGCCGACCTCCAAGAGTCACAGTTCGTTGCGCTCTCGCCATCCGAAGCTGATCCAGAACGGTTCTTCCCGATCGGTACGCTGTTCAACGTCACCGCCTACCGGGAGGCGACGCGCGACCTCCCCGACACGCGGGCAACGCAGATCGACTCGGTCCAGGCCACATTTAAAGAGGCGCATCTTCCCGTGCAGACGATCGAGACGGACGATCGCGCGAAGGTTGCGATCGTCTTCGAGCGGGTGAACCGCCTCGGCGTGGAACTGGACACGCTACAGCTATTGTCAGCATGGACGTGGAGTGAGGAGTTCGATCTCCAGGAACGCTTCCAAGAAATGGCCGACGAATTCAAGCCGTTCGGCTTCGCCGGCGTCGGCGAGGACACCAACCTACTGCTTCGGGTGTGTGCGGCCGTCGTGGCCGCCGATGTCTCGGCACCCACCCTGCTGGGGCTCAACGGCACAGAGGTGCGGAACCGGTTTGACGAGGTTGTCAACGGCCTACGCGGCGCGATCGACCACCTACGGAAGAACTTCCACGTCGAGCGCTTGGAGAACCTGCCCTACCCAGCAATGCTGGTGCCGCTGGCGGTGTTCTTCGCCACCCGCGATGGCGTGGGCGTCAATATGACCGGCGAGCAGAACGATGAGCTGAGGAAGTGGTTCTGGCGGTCATGCTTTGGGCGCCGCTTCAGCAGTGGCGTGCTCCGGAACCTGAACCGCGACCTAGCCGAGGCGCGGAAACTCCGAGCCTCGGGCACGTCGGCGCTCGCGGAGATCCCGTTCTCGCTCGACGCCGAGTGGTTCGTCGAGAACCGTTTCAACATCAGCGCGGTCAACACCAAGACCTTCATCCTCGTGCTCGCGCAGGCAGACCCTCTCACGTTCGTCGCCGGAAGCCCCGTCCACCTCGGTGCCGTGTTGCAGACATACAACCGATCGGAATTCCACCACCTCTTCCCCCGCGCCTTCCTGGCGGGCCAAGGAAGGCAGACCGACGACATTAACCGCCTCGCCAACTTCGCGATCATCAACAGCGTCGACAACAAGACACTTGGAGGGGCCGCGCCAAGTGCGTACCGAGGGAAGATGCCCGCAGCGCAGGTGCCAGCGATCCTTGAGCGCGCGTTGTGCCCGGATACGCTGTTCTCCGACGTCTACGACACGTTCACCCAGGAGCGAGCAGAGATGCTGGCCCGGTTCGGCAGAAAGCTTGCCTTGTCCCCCAAGCCATGATCCGCATCGTCAGATGCACGGATGGCGTCGGCGTCTACCGCTGGGATTGACCTCGACAGCGAGGTTATGCCGGTCAAGGTTGCGCCATGATCTTTGGGGTGGCCGAGACCGCTTGGTCCCACCTAACTCGGCGTATCAGAGGTGAGCGGACACACTGCCGCGTAAGATCAGCTGGGACCGGACAGCTGCCCCCCATCCTCGTCTACCCGGCCGCGGCTCAACAGCCCGGCTGGTGGACCAATGGGCCACCAACTCCGGGCAGCAGCAAGCTGACCAACTTGCTCGGGGACACCCGCGCCGCAGTCCTCTCCGTGATCGAGGACGGATGCACCACCACCGAACTCCCCCGCCGCGTCGGAGTGTCACTACCCAGCGTCAGCCGGCACGCCACGACGCTCCGTGAGGCAGGCCTGGTGACCTCGGTCCGACAGCGGAACACGATCATCCACACCCTCACACCCCTCGGTCAGGCTCTGATCCGTGCAACGACCTCGAAGTCACCTGCCGCCAGGCACCCCTATCCCGAAGCGCGTTCGGCGCGTAGTCCTGCGATGCCTCCGGCCACACCGGCCGCCACGGCGGACACCGCTGCCAGTACGAACACCGCCGGGTAACCGGCCGCTGCGACAGCACCGGTCACCAGGCCCGCCACCCCGAGCCCAAGATCCCAGAACGAGGTGTACGCGCCGAGCGCCGCGCCGCGTTCCGCCTCCGGCGACGCCTTGATCACCAACAGCGCCAGGGACGGGTAGAGCAGCGTGAACCCGGCCCCCATCACCAGCGCGCCGACCGCCGCCAACCACCAGGTGCCGGCGACCGTGAGCAGCACCAGACCGACCGCCTCCACCGCGCCGCACACCACCACCACTCGGGTGGCCCCGACCCGGTCCGGCAGCCGCCCGGCGAGCACCCGCACCACCACGTACCCGACCCCGAACAGGCTCAGCATGGCGCCGCCGTTGCCGATTCCCCGTTCGGCCAGGTGCAGCACCACGAACCCGGTGAGCGCGGCGTACCCGAACGCGGCCAGCGCCAGCGACGTGCCCGGCAGCAGCACCGTCCGGGGGACCAGGCGGCGGGAGGTGAACTGTCCGGACCCGCCCGGCGTCGGGACCGCCAGCAGCATCGCCGCCGCGAGCAGCGGTGCCAACCCCGCGAACCACCACACCGCCGGGTATCCCCACTGCGCCCGCAGCACGGTGCCGACCAGCGGACCCACCGTGAACCCGGTCCACATCGCGAGCCCGTAGTAACCCACCAACTGGCCGCGCCGGGACTCCGGGGCCAGTGCCACCACCCACACCGAACCGGCGGTGAACACGATGGACTCCGCCACGCCGTGCAGCACCCGGGTCCCGTACAGGCTGGGCAGCCCGAACGGGGCCGCGTACAGGACGCCGACCAACCCGGCGAGCAGACACCCGACGAGCATCACCCGCCGGCTCCCGAAACGTTGCGCCGCCCGGCCCGCGTAGGGCCGACCGACCAGGGCGACCAGGGCGGAAACCCCGAACACCGCGCCGACCGCGAACGTCGTACCGTCGAGTTCTTCCAGCACCAGGAACGGCAGTACCGGCACCACCGCGCCGAACGCGGTGAAGGTCACCACGAGCACCGCGCACAGCCCGGCGAACCGGCCGACCCAGCCGGCCTGCTGCGTGTCGGAAACCTGTGACCTGGTCATCCGGTCCCCTTGGTGGCGCCGCCGTCGATCAGCAGGCAGGTGCCGGTGATGAAACCGGCGGCTTCGCTGGCGAGGAAGGCGGCGACCGCTCCGAAGTCGTCTGGCCGGCCGAGCCGGCCGAGCGGAATCTGTTCGCCGATCCGGGCCAGCGCGGGTTCGGTGTCGGTGCCGAACTGGCGTTCCAGGCCGGGGGTCCGGTGGTAACCGGGGGCGAGCACGTTCACCGTGATCCCGGCGGGTCCCAGGGTCTGGGCGAGGGTCCGGGCGAACCCGAGCAGCGCCGGCCGGACCGTACTGGACAGTCCGTAGCGGACGATCGGCTGGCGTGCCGTCTCGGAGGCGACCAGCAGGATCCGGCCCCATCCGGCGGCCCGCAGGTACGGCAGGGCGGCGTGGGCCAGCGTGATCTGAGGCTGTACGCAGGCGGCGAAGGCGTCCGGGTACTGTTCCGGCTCGATCGAGTCCAGGGCACCCGGCTGCGGTCCGCCGGAGTTGCCGACCACGATGTGCACCGAACCGAACTCGGCGACGGTACGGCTCACCCAGTCTGCGACCGCCGTACCGTCCCGTACGTCGACCTCGGACGCCAGCGCCCGGCCGTCACCTGCCGCCGCCACCGCGTCCCGGGCCTCGGCGAGCCGGCGCGGATCCCGGCCGCACAGCGACACCCGCACGCCTTCGGCGGCCAGGTTCCGGGCGACCGCGAGGCCCAGCCCGCTGGTGCCGGCCGCCACCAGCGCCACCCGGTCCCGGATCCCGAGGTCCATCACCGGACCCGGTATCCGTAGCGGCGCAGCGCGGGAGCCGCCAGCGCGGTGGCGAGTACGGCGTGCGGCCGGGGCAGTTCCCGGGTCCAGGCTCCGTCCGGGACCACCCGGACCGGTCCCTGCCGCAGCCGGTCCGGGTTTCCGGTCACGGTGTGGTTCGGGCCGAGCACCGCGCTGCCGTCAGCGGCCACCGGGATCGGGCCGGTCAGTCCGGCCAGACGCATCACCGAAGCCACCACGTCGTGGGGCCGGCTGGTGAACTGTTCGTACGTCACCCGCAGGTAGCGGTCCGGGAAACTGGCCCCGATCCGGTCGGAGGCGAGGTTGAACGCGGTCCAGTAGCTGCCGCTGCGCCACACGCCCATCGCTGGAATGTAGCCCTTGGCGCGACGCCAGGAGTGCGCCGTGGCGCGTGGGTCACGTACCAGGTGCAGCACCCGGACATCCACATCGGACCTGCCGCACAGGGCCGCGGCTTCCGCCGGGTATTTGGAACTGTCCACCACCAGCCCGGCATGGGCCCGCCTCGCGATCGTCCGGTACAGGGCGACCATCCGGTTCAGCGCCACGGTGACCTCCCGTGGTGTCGCGCAGGCCCCGGTCGCCTCGGCGAGCCGGGCCCGGGTGTGCCGGGTGCGCAGTAACCGCTGCTGGGCGTTGACCATCTCCACGGCGAGCCGGCTCGGATGATGGCCCATCCGGGACAGCACGGCCGACCACAGCGGACAGGAACGGATCGATTCTCCGCACCCGCACAACGAGTTGGTCCCGGTGCCCAGGACCCCGTTCGCCCACAGGTAGTGCAGTTCACCCACGTGCAGCACGCCGTCCAGTTCGTTGAGCAGGTTACCGAGCAGCGTGCTACCGCTTCGGCACCAGCCGGTGATGTACAGCACGCGGGTGGTCACCGGGGACACTCCGATGTGGAGTGCGACCCGGTCATAACGCGTCCACAACCTTCCGGATCCCGGCGACCAGTTCGTCGCAGTCCTCGAGCATCAGGTTTGCCGAGAGCGGAACGTCGATCGCCTCCGCCACGTACCGGGCGGTGGCGGGGAACGCCGCCTTGGCCACCGCCGGGTCGTCACCGACCAGGAAGCGCCAGTTCCAGAAGGCGCGTACGTTCGGGTCGCCCGGATCTGCGAGTGCCCGCGCCGGGAATCCTTCCGCGCGCAGCGCCTTGGCGACCCAGGCGGCCTGCGCCACGCTTCCGCCGGGGATCCGGAACACCAGCGCCTCGCCGAGGTAGCCGCCGGGGGCGACCGGCTGGCGTAACGCGATCCGGTCAAGGCCGGTCAGTCCGGCCGCGACGCGGTCGTAGTTGCGTTGGTGCAGGGCGAGCCGTTCTGGCAGCCGGGTCAGCATCGCACCGGCCAGCGCGGCCCGGATCTCGTCCATCCGAAAGCCGAAGATCGGCAGGCTGAAGTCGTCGAACGCTGGAGGGTCGTCGAAGTGCCTGGTGAATCGGCCCTCGTACGCACCGCAGAGCACCACCGCGCGGGCGTACGCCTGGGTGTCGTCGCAGAGCAGGAAGCCTCCCTCGCCGGTGTTGAGGGATTTGTCCGACTGGGTGCTGAAGGCGCCGAAGTCGCCGAACGTGCCGACATGTCGCGGTCCGAGCTTGACGCCGAGCGCGGGCACCGCGTCTTCCACCACTGGCACGCCGGCCTCCCGGGCGGCGGCGCAGATCGCGGGCATGTCGCTGGCGAAGCCGCGCATATGTACCACCACGACGGCCCGCGCCCCGGCGGCGAGCACCTGCCGCAGGTGAGACACGTCCAGGTGCAGGTCCGGGTCGCTCTCCACCAGCACCGGGCGGTGCCCGGCGAGCAGGATCGCGCTCGGGGTGGCGGCGAAGGTGAAGGCCGGGCAGGCGACTCGGGAACCCGGCGGAAGATCCAGTGCGAGCAGACTGAGCGCGATGGCGGTGGTGCCGCTGGCGCACGCCAGTGCGTACCGGCAGCCGAAGTATTCGGCGAGCCGGTGCTCGAACGCCCCGGTGTGGGTCTCCTGGTGTGGCCGGTGGTCGTAGCGGAAATAGTGTCGCCGCCGGATCGCGGCGACAGCCGCGTCCTCGTCCGCCTCGCTGACGAACGTGTCTCCGGTGTCGTAGGTCGGCCAGGGGCGGCGGCGGACCGGGGCGCCTCCGTGGAGAGCGAGGAACGGAACGACGGCGTGTGTGGTGACAGTTGGGTCCCACTGGGCACCCGGAGTTGACATCGTAGTCATGTGACCACCCCTCGTGACCAGCATCGTACGAAGGTCACAATCAGGATGGAAGTAGTTGCGGGGTGAGGATCTCAGATAACCCTGCGTTACCCGAGCCGGTCGTCCTCGCTCACCGGATAACCGTCCAGCAGCGTCTGATCACCGTCCGGAGCGGCGGGAGGCAGGTAGATCCCGAACCACTCGGCGGCCCGATCCGCCACGTCCTCCAAGGCCCCAGGTTCCTCGAACAGGTGGGTCGCCCCGGGAACCACGTGCAGCCGGCACACCGCCCGGACCTGCCGGGCCGCCCGCCGGTTCAACTCGAGCACCTGCACGTCCGCGCCGCCCACGATGAGCAGGGTGGGCGCGGTGACTGCTGCCAGCTCGGCCGCCGCGAGATCCGGCCGGCCGCCCCTGCTGACCACGGCCCGTACCACCTCCGGGCGGCGAGCAGCGGCGAGCAGCGCCGCGGCAGCACCGGTGCTGGCCCCGAACAGCCCGACCGGCAGCCCAGCCGTCTCCTCCCGCCGCGCGAGTTGGTCGATGATGCCGACGACGCGCTCACAGAGCAGGTCGATGTCGAACCGGAGTTCACCGGTACGCCGGTCGAGTTCCTCCTCGTCGGGCGAGAGCAGGTCGGCGAGCAACGTGCCGAACCGGCGGGTCCGCAACTGGTCGGCAACCATCCGGTTTCGGGGGCTGCGCCGCGAGCTGCCACTGCCGTGGGCGAATACCACGATTCCGTACGGCGAGTCCGGTAGCCGTAGGTCGGCGGCCACCGCGACCCGGCCCACCGGGATCTTGATGTCCACCGTCATCGCGCACACCCCATATCCGGTGCCTACCCACGGTCGCGGCGGACCAACCGGATCAGCGCACGACTTCGTCCCAGAGCGCGTCGGCGCCCGTCTGGTCACCGGTCTCCGCGACGGCTTGCGCCACCAGCAGCCGTCCGGTGTTGGTGACGTGTTGCGCCATCGCGGTGCCCGCCTTGTCGGGCTCGCGAGCGGCGATGGCATCGACGATCGGTACGTGTTCGGCGCAGACATCGTGCAAGGTCCGGGAACGGTCCACGGTGGACGCGCCGAGCAGCCGGGTCATGTCGCGCAGGTTGTCGATCAGGGACACCAGTCGCCGGTTTCCGGCGGCGCTCAGGATCGCGCCGTGCAGGTTCTGGTCGTGCCGCATGAACCGGATCTCGTCGTGCTCGGTGGCCGCCCGCTCCATGTCGACCAGTTGCGCACGCAGCTCGTCCACCAGGTCCGGCGGCGCCTCGGAGGCGACCCGCCGGGCGGCCGGCACCTCGAGCAGCAGGCGCAGGTGGAACAGTTCGGCGATGTCCCGGGGCTTGGGCAGCACGATCCGAAAGCCCCGGTTGCGCTCGAATTCCACCATTCCGGCCTCGGCGAGCCGCAGCAGTGCCTCCCGTACCGGACTGCGGGAGACTCCGAGGGTGTCCGCCATCTGGTACGCCGAGTAGAGCCGCCCCGGTTGCAGCACACCGCTGCGCACCGCCTGCCGCAGTGAGCTTGCTACCTGGTCGGCCAGCGAGGTGTTCGGCGTGCTGAGAGGTTTCATCCCGGTCGTCCTCGACGCGTCAGGCATGGCGACACGATACCGCCTCATCACTGTCTTGACATGTAGCATGCTACATGCCACGGTGATCTTCTCCGAGCCTGGAAGGTCCGATGATCTTCACTAATGGCGTGGTACGCCTCGGTGGAGAAGATTCGCGGTATCGCGGAGCAGTCCTCCGGCCACGACACCGACCGTCTGCGGTCGATGTGCCTGGCCCCGACCGGCTACCACGCCCGAGGGAGCACCGATGACCACCATGATCCCCACCGATCCGGAGACCGTGTTCACCTACGGCGCACCACACCTGAAGTTCGGCTCCGGAGCCTGTGACGAAATCGGTTTCGACCTCAGCCAGTACGGCGTCAAGCGGGTGCTGGTGATCACCGACCCCGGCGTGTCGGCCACCGACACCCCGCAGCGGGTGGCCGCGCAGATGGCCCGGTTCGGGATCGAGGCGCGGGTCTTCGACGGCGTTCACGTCGAGCCCACAGATCAGAGCCTGGACGCGGCCGTCGGGTACGCGAGGGACAGCGGACCCTGGGACGCGCTCGTCGCCGTGGGCGGCGGGTCCAGCATCGACACCGCCAAGGCGGTCAACCTGCTGCTCACCAACCCCGGCGAGCTGATGGACTACATCAACCCGCCGGTCGGCGCCGGTAAGTCACCCGCGAATCCGCTCAAGCCGCTGGTCGCGGTACCAACCACCACCGGGACCGGAGCGGAGAGCACCACGATCTGCGTTCTGGACGTGCTCTCGCTGAAAGTGAAGACCGGGATCAGCCACGTCCGGCTGCGGCCGACCCTGGCGGTGGTCGACCCGGACCTGACCGTCACCCAGCCCGCGGGCGTCACCGCGTCAGCCGGGATGGACATCCTGTGCCACGCACTGGAGAGCTACACCGCCCGCTGGTACACCAGCTACGACCACAAACGACCCGAGCAGCGGGTGCCGTACTGCGGTTCCAACCCGATCTCCGATCTCTGGTCGGAGAAGGCGATGCGGCTTCTGTTCACATCGTTCCGTAGCGCGGTGCATCACGGTGAGGACGCACAGGCCCGCGCTGACATGGCGCTCGCCGCCACATTCGCGGGCATGGGATTCGGAAACGCCGGGGTACACATTCCGCACGCCAACGCGTACCCGATCGCGGGCCGGGTCCGGGACTTCCACCCCAAGGACTACCCCGAGCACGAGCCGATGGTGCCGCACGGCATGGCGGTCTCGCTGACCGCTCCGGAAGCGTTCCGGTTCACCTTCGAGGCCAACCCGGAGCGCCACATCCGCGCCGCCGAACTGCTTGCCCCCGGCACGGAACGGCCGTCCGACCTGTCGGAACTGCTGCCGACCGTACTCACCGACCTGATGCGCGACATCGGGATCCCCAACGGGATCGCCGCCGTCGGCTACCGGGAATCCGACATCGACGACCTGGTCGACGGTGCCCTCAAACAGCAGCGGCTGCTCGCCACCGCACCGCTTCCCATCGGCGAGGCAGACCTCGCGGGCATCTTCCGTGGGTCCATGGAGCTGTGGTGACGGCCATGCCGATCGATGACCTGCGATGCGGGACCGGGCACCGGTTCGAGGTGATCCGGTCCTTGCGCGGCTCCCTGCCGGACTGTCCCACATGGGGGGTGGTCACCCGAAAACTACCGGTACGGGTAGGGTTCGCGGCACAGGGAATGGTGCCACCACCGCCAGGGGTGATGCCGCAGACCTGGCGTGGCACGTACCCGGTGCCGCCGGGCAGGGCCCGCCATCACCATGACAGTCGCCACTGGCTGTCCGGACAGGACGGTTGAACGGCGGATAATTCACCGGCCGACCGAGCATCGACCGGTGCCGCACACCCAGGCAGGTTGCGCCACGCAGCTGACACTGGAACAGCCGGCGCGGCGACGTGGCCGTAGCACCCTGTCGCCCCGGCACCACGAGGAGGATCTCCATTGCCGACGTCCGACCTGCTCACGGCCCTGCACCGGGCTGGCGTCCGGGATACCAGCGACACCACGCTGGACCGTGCGCTGTACTCGTCGGACGCCTCGCTGTACCGGGTGGTTCCCACCGCCGTGGTGCGACCCCGCCACATCGACGAGGTGGCGGCCACACTGGAGGTCTGCCGTACCGCCGGAGTTCCGCTGACCTGCCGGGGCGCCGGCACGTCAATCGCCGGCAACGCGGTCGGCACCGGTGTCGTCCTGGACTTCAGCCGGTATCTCAACCGGATCCAGGGCATCGACACCGACTCCCGCCAGGCCGCCGTGCAGCCCGGAGTGGTGCTCTCCGACCTGCAACGCGCCGCGACACCGTTGGGTCTGCGGTTCGGGCCCGACCCGTCGACGCACACCCGCTGCACCATCGGCGGGATGGTGGGGAACAACGCGTGCGGGTCGCGCGCCCTCGCGTACGGGCGAACCTCCGACAACGTCGTGGCGCTGGACGTGCTGACGGCCGCCGGCCGCCGGGTACGGCTGGCGGGGCCCGGCTCCGACGAGATCCCGGAAACCGCCGAACTGCGCCGGATCATCGACTCCGGACTGGCCACCATCCGCACCGAGTTCGGGCGGTTCGGCCGGCAGGTCTCCGGTTACGCCCTGGAACACTTGCTCCCGGAACGCGGCTTCGACGTGCGCCGGGCCCTGGTGGGCAGTGAGGGCACCTTGGCGGTCGTGGTCGGCGCGACCGTGCGCCTGGTGGAACAGCCCCGGCACCGGGTGCTCGTGGTGCTCGGTTACCCCGACATGGCCAGCGCCGCCGACGCCAGTTCCGGCCTGCTGCCGCATCATCCGACCGCCTGCGAGGGCCTGGACTCCCGGATCATCGACACGGTACGGGCCCGCCACGGCGCGGGCAGCGTCCCGCCGCTGCCCCGCGGTGCCGGCTGGCTGTTCGTGGAACTGGTCGCCGACTCGGCGGCGGCGGCTCTCGCGGCGGCGAACCGGGTGGTGGCCGACGCCGACGCCCTGGACAGCATGGTGGTGTCCGACGCCGGTCACGCCATCACACTGTGGCGGATCCGGGAGGACGGCGCAGGGCTCGCCGGACGCACCCCGAACGGGGATCCGGCCCACCCGGGCTGGGAGGACTCCGCGGTGCCGCCGCACCGGCTCGGCGAATACCTGCGCGACCTGGACCGGTTGCTCGCGGAGCACGGCCTGACCGGGATGCCGTACGGGCACTTCGGCGACGGATGCGTGCACCTGCGTCTGGACTTCCCGCTGCGGCAACCGGAGGGCACGAACCTGCTGCGCGGGTTCCTGTTCGACGCTGGCCGGCTGGTCGCCGGATACGGCGGTTCGCTGTCCGGGGAGCACGGTGACGGACGCGCCCGGGGTGAACTACTGCCGCTGATGTACTCCCCCGCCGCGCTGGACCTGTTCCGCCGGGTGAAGGCGGCGTTCGACCCGGACGACCTGCTCAACCCCGGCGTGCTGGTCTCACCACGTCCGGTCGACGAGGACGTACGGGCGAGCGTGGTCGCACCGGTTCGGCGGGCCCTCGGATTCAGCTACCGGCACGACGGTGGGGACTTCACCACGGCGGTGCACCGCTGCTCCGGGGTCGGCAAGTGCCGTGCGGACGCCATCCGGACCGGTGGCGTGATGTGCCCGTCGTACCTGGCGACCAGTGAGGAGAAGGACAACACCCGGGGCCGGGCCCGGGTGTTGCAGGAGATGGTGAACGGTTCCCTGGTCACCGGCGGTTGGCGGGCCCCCGAGGTGCACGCCGCGCTGGACCTGTGCCTGGCGTGTAAGGCGTGCTCGTCGGAGTGCCCGGCGGGCGTGGACATGGCCACGTACAAGGCGGAGTTGCTGCACCAGTCGTACCGGCGGCGGATCCGGCCGCGCTCGCACTACGCGCTCGGCCAACTCCCCCGGTGGGCGCGGCTCGCGTCGCTGGCGCCCGGGGTCACGAATCGTGCCCTGTCGGTACCGGCGGTGTCGCGCCTCGCCCGGTTCGTGGCCGGCATGGACCAGCGGCGCGGGCTTCCCCGGTTCGCCACCGGGTCGTTTCGACGCTGGTGGCGGGCGAACGCGGCGGACCGGCGCACTGACGGCCCACCCGTGCTGCTGTGGGTCGACACGTTCACCAACCGCTTCTCCCCCGAGGTCGGGATCTCAGCGGTACGGCTGCTGGAGGACGCCGGATTCCGGGTCACCGTCCCGCGCCGGGCCGGATGCTGCGCTCTGACCTGGATCTCCACCGGACAGTTGGACGCGGCCCGGCGGATCCTGCGACGTACCGTCTCGGGGCTGTTGCCGGCGGTGAAGGCTGACATTCCGGTGGTGGGCCTGGAACCATCCTGTACCGCCACGTTGCGCTCGGACAGCCTGGACCTGCTGGACACCCCGGACGCCCGGAGGGTCGCGGCGGCCACCCGTACCCTCTCGGAACTGCTGAGCGACGTGGCCGGCTGGCAGCCACCCCGGCTGGACGGGGTGTCGGTGGTCGCCCAGCCACACTGCCACCACTCGGCGGTGATGGGCTGGGACACCGACGCGGCGTTGTTGCGCCGGACCGGTGCGCAACTGACCCGGGTCGCCGGGTGCTGCGGGCTCGCCGGGAACTTCGGTGTGGAACAGGGGCACTACGAGGTGTCGGTGGCGGTGGCCGAGACCGGGCTGCTTCCGGCGGTACGGTCCGCGCCCGAGGACGCGCTGCTGCTGGCTGACGGGTTCTCCTGCCGTACCCAGCTCGCGGACCTGGCCGACCGGCCGGCGGTCCACCTGGCACAGTTGCTCACCTCACCGCCCCGCTGAACGCCCGGTGGCCGGGCAATCTCGTGGTCACGCCCGGCGGTTCCGGGCGTAGTAGCGGGCGGCTCGGGCACGGTTACCGCAGCCCGCTGAGCACCAGTGGCGCTGCGGGTGGTCGCGGACGAAAAACAGCACGCAACCCGGCCCCCGGCAGGCGCACAGATCCTGGCGGTGCGGCCCGGCGAACAGCGCCAGCGCCTCTTCCGCCAGGGCTGCGAGCACAGCTCCGACGGGCCGGCCGGTGCCGCAGACCACAAGGTGCGGCTCTGGATCCAGCCACAATTCCCGCCACCGCGGCACCCGTCCGGCCTGCTGGTTGAGCGTCGCCACCGCCTCGGGGTCCAGAGAAATCCCGTCCACAGTGGCGGCAGCCAGTAGCCGCACCGCCTGCCGGATCTGGCGGGCCGCCGCGAGGTTGGCTTCGGTCAGGTCCGCGAGGTCGCTGTCGCTCAGGGCCATCGGCAGGCGGGTGCGCATGTCGTGCAACCAGGCCGCCAGATGCTCCACCGTCTGGAGGCCGTCGCGGAGGCGACCGCGTACCGCGTACATCGTGTTGCCCAGTTCTATCGGCAGCGGCTCGCCGAGCATCGGAGCGCCGCGGCTCGGGAGCCGTGCCATATGCATGGTTCTAACGGTACATCCCCCCTTGACACCGTGAGAAGAAACTGTCATCTTCTTACTGTATGAGGCGGCTTCAGCCGTTAGAACGGTAGTCACCGATCCACATGGGAGGTTCCGCGCATCATGGGCACACTGCTCCAGACCGGCCACGTCGGACTCAACGTCAGCGACCTGGCACGGTCCACTGACTTCTACCGGCGCGTCTTCGAATTTGACGTGATGGGCGAGCAGACCGGGGGCGACCGCAAGTTTGTCTTCCTGGGACGGGACGGGACCCTGTTCGTCACCCTGTGGCAGCAGAGCACCGATGTGTTCCCCACCGACCGCCCCGGACTGCACCACCTGTCGTTCCAGGTGCCCGACATCGACGCGGTACGCCAGGCCGAGGCCACGCTGCGCGACATGGGCGCCGAGCTGGTCTACGACGGGGTCGTCCCGCACGGTGAGGGCGCGTCCTCCGGCGGGGTCTTCTTCACCGACCCCGACGGTATCCGCCTGGAGATCTACGCGCCGACCGGCGCCGATACCGCTTCGGCACCCACGCAGGGTGCCCCGACCTGCGGTTTCTTCTGACATCTGGTCGCCGGGCCCGGAAACCGCTCGGGTCCGGGCCCGGCGACGCCCCCACTGAGCACCGCTGACGAGGAGGAGTCCATGTACCACGCGGGCGAACAGAAAGTACGACGCCGAGCCGGCGTCCATTTCGAGGACTGGGGCTCGGCCGGGGTGGACGGCACGATCCCGGCGGTGGCCGGCCAGTTCCTGACCGAACAGCGTCTGGTGGTGATCGGGTCCGCAGCCGACGACGGAGCGGTGTGGGCCAGTCCGCTCGCCGGGCCAGCCGGCTTCATCGCCCCGTTCGACCAACGGACCATAGTCGCCGACCGGCTACCGATCCCCGGCGACCCCCTCGCGACTCTTTTCGACACCGAGCGGGAGCTTGGCATGCTGGCGATCGAGCCGGCCACCAGGCGGCGGATGCGGACCAACGGCCAAGCCCGCCGGGACGGCGACCGGCTGGTGATCCATACCGACCAGGTGTACGGGAACTGTCCCAAGTACATCCAGACCCGCACGATCGTCGAAGACGCCACCCCTCCGGTACCCGGTACGGCACTGCGGTCGGTAGAACTCAGCGAGACTCAGCGGAACTGGATCGCTGGCGCGGACACCGTCTTCGTGGCGACCCACGCACCGGGACTCGGCGCCGACGTATCGCACCGCGGCGGCAACCCCGGTTTCCTCAAGGTGTCCGGAGAACGGCGGCTGAGCTGGCCTGACTACACCGGCAACGCGATGTTCATGACACTGGGCAACATCGAACTCAATCCGCGCTGCGGGCTGCTGTTCCTGGACTGGGACCATGGCCACGCCCTGTACCTCACCGGTCAGGCGCACATCGACTGGGACCAGGACCGCGCCACGGATGTGCCCGGCGCGGAGCGGTTCGTCGACTTCGATGTGGACCAGGTCGTGCAGATCGACGGCGCCGTCCCGCTGCGCTGGTCGTTCGGAAGGTACTCCCGGTTCAACCCCTCCTGAGGTTCCACCCTCCTGAAAGGATCCACGATGCGGGTACGCGTCGACATGACCACATGTGAAACCCACGCCCAGTGTGTGTTCGCGGCCCCGGATGTGTTCTCCCTCGATGACAACGACGAGTTGGTGTACGACGCCAACCCGGACGACTCGCTGCGTGCGGCAGTCGAGCAGGCCGTCAAGACCTGTCCGGTCCACGCCATCTTCATCGAAGGGACGTGACTGGTGGAACGCATCGCCATCGTGGGGGCCGGACTGGCTGGGCTGAACGCCGCCCAGGAATTCCGCCGGCTCGGTCATGACGGCGAGCTCGTGATGATCGGTGCGGAGCCGTACCGCCCGTATCGCAGGCCGCCACTGTCAAAGGAGTACCTGGTCGGCAAGGACGTCGACCTGGAGTTGCCCGGGGCGGACGAGACAGCCGCCACCTGGCTGCTCGGGCAGCCCGCCACCGGCCTGGATCTGGCGGTCCGGCGGGTACTGCGCGGACCGGCGGATCCGGTCCACTTCGACCACCTGGTGATCGCCACCGGAGTGCGGGCACGCACACTGCCCGAGGTCCGCCCCATGCCGGGCATGATCACGTTGCGTGGCCTGAACGACACCCTTGCCCTGCGGACCGCGCTGGACCGAGCCTCCCGCGTGGTGGTCGCCGGTGCCGGCTTCGTCGGCTCGGAGGTCGCGGCCAGCCTGCGTGCCCTGGACGTGCCGGTCACGCTGGTGGAACCGGATGCGGTGCCATTGCGGCGGCCGTTGGGCGACCAGGTGGGCGCTCTGGTCGCCGACCTGCACCGGGCGCACGGCGTGGACCTGCGACTTGGGCGCTGGGTGAAGGCGGTATCGGGCGCCGGAAAAGTGGAGCGGGTGTTGCTCGACGACGGCACCGTGATTCCAGCCGACGTGCTGGTGGTGGCGCTCGGTGCGCAGCCCGAGGTCGAATGGTTGCGCGACTCCGGGCTGCTCCTCGACGGCGGGGTCGTGGTCGGCGACGACGGACTCGCCGCGGCTGGCGTCGCCGCCGCCGGAGACGTCGCCTGCTGGCCCCACCCGCTGCTGGGCGGCCGGCTGATCCGGGTGGAGCACTACACGAACGCCGTTGAACAAGGAAGCTACGCCGCCCGAGCCGTTCTCGGTGTGACGGAGGGCTTCGCCCCGGTGCCGTCGTTCTGGTGCCACCTCTACGACCGCCGTCTGCAATCAGTGGGCTTCACCGGCACCGGCTACGACGTGTCCGTGGTGTCCTCGCAACCGGACGGCCGGTTCCTGGTCGAATATCGCGACGCCGACCGCGTGGTCGGCGCGGTCACCGCCGGCCACATCCGCGAACTCCCCCGATACCGCGCCATGATCGCCGCGCAGTACGCCACTCCTAACCGTCTGACCGGTATCACCGGTTCCTGACCGCCACCTGTTCTCTGTGCCCCGTCGGACCAGCTGGCGGGGCATTGCGTCGACAGGCCCCGGAGGCGGGTTCTGCGTATGCTGGCCGAGGGGATCGCGACAGCGCTGCGACTACCCGCCAAGACCCAGCCCGGGCCAGCGGACGTCGTGAGGGGGCATCATGGAGCTGATCCTGATCATCGTGGCCATCGTCGTGGTACTGGCCGTCGTGCTGTGGGTGGTGATCACTTACAACGGGCTGGTACGAGCACGCAACGCGTACCAGAACGGCTTCGCCCAGATCGACGTACAGCTGACCCGACGGCACGACCTGATCCCTAACCTGGTCGAGGTTGCCAAGGGCTACATCAAGCACGAGCGGGAAACCCTGGAGGCGGTGATCCGGGCCCGCACCGCCGCGGTCTCGGCGCAGTCCCAGGCGAGCGGCAACCCGGGCGACCCGGACGCGATGCGGCAACTGTCCGGGGCGGAGAACATGCTGACCCAGACCCTGGGCCGGCTGTTCGCGCTCACCGAGGCGTACCCGGACCTGAAGGCGAACCAGAACATGATGCAGCTCTCCGAGGAGCTGACCTCCACGGAGAACCGGGTGGCGTTCGCCCGGCAGTCGTTCAACGACCAGGTGATGAGCTACAACAACCGGCGGGAGACCTTCCCCGGCAACCTGATCGCGGGCAGGTTCGGGTTCCGCCCCGCCGCGCTGCTCGAAGTGGACACCCCCGAGGCCCGTCAGGCACCTCGGATCTCGTTCTGAGCCACGGCGGCCACGATGAACTTCTTCGAGCGGCAGCGGCGGGTGCGCACCCTGTCCCGCCGTCTGGTGTTGCTGTTCGCGCTGGCGGTGATCGGCATCGTGATCGTGGTCGACGCGGCCGTGATCGTCGGCTTCCAGCTTCAGGACCTGCCCGTGGCGCAGTTGCTCACCGTGGTGGCGGTGGTCAGCGCACTGACCATGGTCATGATCGGCGCGGCGTCGTTGATCCGGATGGCACTGCTGCGCAGTGGTGGCGGTGGCCGGGTCGCACAGCAACTCGGCGGCGTGTACGTGCCGGAGGACACCACCGACCCGTCGCTGCGCCGGCTGCGCAACGTGGTCGAGGAGATCTCGATCGCCTCCGCCGTGCCGGTCCCCGAGGTGTACGTACTGGAACAGGAGTCCGCGATCAACGCGTTCGCCGCCGGGTGGTCGCCCGCCGACGCGGCCGTCGCGGTGACCCGGGGAGCGCTGGACCGGTTGAACCGGGACGAGTTGCAGGGCGTCATCGGGCATGAGTTCAGCCACGTGGTCAACGGGGACATGCGACTGAACCTGCGCCTGATGGGGCTGCTCTTCGGGATCCTGGCACTGGCCGTGGTGGGCCGGCTGATGCTGTACAGCACCCGAGGCAGCCGGAAAAACGCTGCCCCGATCGCCCTGGTCGGCATAGCCGCACTGGTCGCGGGCTATGTCGGTGTCTTTTTCGGGCGACTGATCAAGGCGGCGGTGTCCCGGCAGCGGGAGTACCTCGCCGACGCGTCGGCGGTGCAGTACACCCGGCAGACCTCGGGCATCACCGGAGCGCTGAAGAAGATCGCCGGCCTGCCCGGCGGCTCACGGCTCGCGAGCGGCAAGGTGGAGGACGTCAGCCACATGCTGTTCGGCGACGGGCTGAAGCTGAGTTCCTGGTTCGCCACTCACCCGCCGCTACCGGAGCGGATCAGGGTGCTGGACCCGGCGTTCGACCCGGCGGAGCTTCAGGCGCTCACGCAGCGCTGGGCGATGGAACCGCCGTCCGGTCTGGCCGAGGACCAGGCACTCGGGCTGGGTCCGGTACGGGAGCCGGCACCAGTCCAGCCCGCAGCGCGGCACGTCCGGGTCGACCCCGACCAGGTGGTGGCCAGCGTGGCCACGCCGGAACCGGACTCGTACCGGCGGGCCGCCGCGATCCTGGACCGGATCCCGGAGCCGTTCCTGACCCGTGCCCGACACCCGGACACGGTTGTTCCCCTGATGTTCGGGTTGCTGACAGCGGCGGATCCCGACACCCGTGAGGAGCAGCACACCACGCTGGCGGTACGGCACGGGGTGCCACTCGCCGATGCCGCCTGGTCGGAGGCCGAGGCGCTCTCCCGACTGCACCCCGCGCTGCGACTTCCCCTGGTCCAGGTGGGGTTTTCCGCGCTGCGGCGGCGACCCCTGGCCGAACTGGAGCTGATCCTCGGCACGGTGTCGGATCTGAGCCGGGTGGACGGGCAGCTCAGCGTCTTCGAGTACTGCCTGTCCCGGCTGCTGCACCGGGAACTGTACGAGGTGATGAACCACGCTGGACCGGCGCGCGTCCGGAGACAGACCCTGGCCGGGGGCCGCGCCCATGTGGTCACGCTACTGTCCACACTCGCCCTGGTCGGGCAACCGGACCCGGAGCGGGAACGGGCCGCGTACCGGGCCGGAGCCGCCCTGGTGCTGCCGGAGCCGGTGCCGGAGTTCGCCCCGCCTGGGCAAGGGCTGGTCGCGCTGGACGCGACCTGGCCGGAGCTGGACGGCCTGGCCGGGCCTGACAAGCAGCGCCTGGTGACCAGCCTGGTCACGGTGATCAGCCACGACGGCGTGATGACCGTGGAGGAGGTAGAGCTGCTGCGCACCGTCTGCGCGCTGCTGCACTGCCCGGTGCCACCACTGGTCGAGACCTCCGTACCCAGCCCCGCCTGACAAACCCCGGGCGTCCCCTTCCGGACGACTTCCAAGACCTCCTACGGTGCTATTGCCGGACTGGATCTGATTCAGAAACGGTAGTTTTGCTTGTCCTCCAACAAATCCAGGTCAAAGGCTCCGTCACTGGCGGCAACACGCAGCCTCGCTATGGCCATCGCCCGGCGCCGGTTCGCCAGCACCTCATTCAGCGCGACCCTCACCGTCTCTTCCGTCGAGTCGGTGTCCAGCGCCTGAGCGACCTCGGCTACCAGGCCATCATCCAAATCGATCACCGTTCGATCCACCGCCCCGCCACCGTTCATAGCCCTGGGGAACTTCTCAGAGCGCTATTCTGGCATTGTTTGATCGCCTGTAAATAGGGCAACGGCTCCAACCAGGTAAGATCGGTTTCCTACCACAGAAGTCGATTTACAAGGGGAGCCGTTGCGGTATCAGTCTACTACAGGGCTTGCCCCGGATCAG
>DASUSI010000123.1:0-17474 GCA_036375165.1 Micromonosporaceae bacterium
ATTGAGGAGTGCAAGGAGAAGGACCTCACTTATTGCGCGCCTTTGTTCGTCACCGCTGAGTTCACCAATCACTCGACCGGCGAGATCAAGAGCCAGACGGTGTTCATGGGTGATTTCCCGATCATGACGCCGAAGGGCACGTTCATCATCAGCGGCACCGAGCGTGTCGTGGTGAGCCAGCTCGTCCGCTCGCCCGGTGTGTACTTCGACAAGCAGCCGGACAAGACCAGCGACCGCGACGTATCCAGCGTCAAGGTCATCCCGAGTCGTGGGGCCTGGCTGGAGTTCGACGTCGACAAGCGCGACACGGTCGGCGTCCGGATCGATCGCAAGCGTCGCCAAGCGGTGACTGTCCTGCTCAAGGCCATCGGATGGAGCGCCGAGCAGATCCGGGAGCGCTTCGGCTGGTCCGAGCTGATGATGACCACGCTGGAGAAGGATCACCTCGCCAGTCAGGACGAGGCGCTGCTGGACATCTACCGCAAGCTGCGCCCCGGCGAGCCGCCGACCCGGGAGAACGCGCAGAGCCTGCTGGACAACCTGTTCTTCAACCCGAAGCGGTACGACCTGGCGAAGGTCGGGCGTTACAAGGTCAACAAGAAGCTGGAGATCGGCGTCCCGATCACCACCGGGGTCCTCAGCAACGAGGACGTCGCCGCCACGATCGAATACCTCTGCCGGCTGCATGCCGGTGAGGAGGGGTACGAGCCGGACGACATCGACCACTTCGGCAATCGTCGGTTGCGTACCGTGGGCGAGCTGATCCAGAACCAGGTCCGGGTCGGATTGTCCCGGATGGAGCGGGTGGTCCGGGAGCGGATGACCACGCAGGACGTTGAGGCGATCACGCCGCAGACATTGATCAACATCCGCCCGGTGGTGGCCGCGATCAAGGAGTTCTTCGGCACCTCCCAGCTGTCCCAGTTCATGGACCAGACCAACCCGCTGGCCGGTCTGACCCACCGTCGGCGGCTCTCCGCGCTGGGTCCAGGGGGTCTGTCCCGGGAACGGGCCGGCTTCGAGGTGCGTGACGTGCACCCGTCCCATTACGGCCGGATGTGCCCGATCGAGACCCCGGAAGGGCCGAACATCGGCCTGATCGGGGCCCTGTCGACCTTCGCGCGGGTGAACCCGTTCGGTTTCATCGAGACCCCGTACCGGAAGGTGCTCGACGGGCGGGTGACCGACAAGGTCGAGTACCTGACGGCGGACGAGGAGGACCGGCACGTCATCGCCCAGGCGAATGCGCCGTTGCAGTCCGACGGGCGGTTCGCCGAGAGCCGGGTACTGGTCCGTAAGAAGGGCGGCGAGGTCGACTTCGTCTCGCCGGAACTGGTCGACTACATGGACGTCTCGCCACGGCAGATGGTGTCCGTGGCGACGGCCATGATTCCGTTCCTGGAGCACGACGACGCCAACCGGGCCCTGATGGGTGCCAACATGCAGCGTCAGGCGGTGCCGCTGCTCAAGAGCGAGGCGCCGCTGGTGGGCACCGGGATGGAGTACCGGGCCGCGGTCGACGCCGGTGATGTCGTGGTCGCCGAAGAGGCCGGTGTCGTGGAGGACATGTGCGCCGACTACGTCACGGTGCACCAGGACGACGGCACCCGTCGTACCTACCTCCTGCACAAGTTCCGCCGTTCCAACGCCGGCAGCTGCGTGAACCAGAAGCCGGTGGTGAACGAGGGCGACCGGGTCGAGGCCGGTCAGGTGATCGCGGACGGCCCGTGCACCGAGCATGGCGAGATGGCGCTCGGCAAGAACCTGCTCGTCGCCTTCATGTCGTGGGAGGGCCACAACTACGAGGACGCGATCATCCTCTCCCAACGGCTGGTCCAGGAGGACGTCCTGACCTCGATCCACATCGAGGAGCACGAGGTGGACGCCCGGGACACCAAACTCGGGCCGGAGGAGATCACTCGGGACATCCCGAACGTCTCCGAGGAGATGCTCGCTGACCTTGACGAGCGCGGGATCATCCGGATCGGTGCCGAGGTGGTACCGGGCGACATCCTGGTCGGCAAGGTCACCCCCAAGGGCGAGACCGAGTTGACTCCTGAGGAGCGGCTACTCCGCGCGATCTTCGGGGAGAAGGCACGCGAGGTCCGGGACACCAGTCTCAAGGTTCCGCACGGCGAGACCGGCACGGTGATCGGGGTACGCACGTTCAGCCGCGAGGACGGCGACGAGCTGTCCCCCGGGGTGAACGAGCTGGTTCGGGTGTACGTTGCCCAGAAGCGCAAGATCCAGGATGGTGACAAGCTCGCTGGCCGGCACGGCAACAAGGGCGTGATCGCCAAGATCCTGCCGGTGGAGGACATGCCGTTCCTTGAGGACGGGACGCCTGTCGACATCGTGCTCAACCCGCTCGGTGTGCCGAGCCGGATGAACGTCGGTCAGGTCCTGGAGACCCACCTCGGCTGGGTCGCGAAGACGGGATGGGAGATCCCGTCCGGTGACGAGTCATGGCAGGGGTCACTTCGGGCGATCGAGGTCGATGAGGGGGAGCCGGACTCCAAGCTGGCCACCCCGGTGTTCGACGGTGCCAAGGAGGACGAGATCGCCGGTCTCCTGGCGTCCACCCGACGGGACCGGGACGGCAGGCAGCTGGTCGGTGGCAACGGCAAGGCCCGGCTGTTCGACGGGCGTAGTGGTGAGCCGTTCCCCGAGCCGATCTCGGTCGGTTACATCTACATCCTGAAGCTGAACCACTTGGTGGACGACAAGATCCACGCTCGCTCAACCGGCCCGTACTCGATGATCACCCAACAGCCGCTGGGTGGTAAGGCCCAGTTCGGTGGCCAGCGGTTCGGTGAGATGGAGTGCTGGGCGATGCAGGCCTACGGTGCCGCATACGCACTGCAGGAGCTACTCACCATCAAGTCCGACGACGTGGTCGGCCGGGTGAAGGTGTACGAGGCCGTGGTGAAGGGCGAGAACATCCCGGAGCCCGGCATCCCGGAGTCCTTCAAGGTGCTGCTCAAGGAGCTCCAGTCGCTCTGCCTGAATGTCGAGGTGCTGTCCAGCGATGGGGTCACGCTCGAGATGAAGGAGACCGACGATGAGGTCTTCCGCGCAGCTGAGGAGCTCGGTATCGATCTGTCCCGACGCCCAGGTGAGGGCTTGAGCAGCATCGAAGAGGTGTGAGATCCGCATTGGTCGCAAGCCCGAGAATCCACGAGCAGAAGTGAAGGACTGGACGACGTGCTCGATGTGAACTTCTTCGATGAACTGCGGATCGGCCTGGCTACGGCCGACGACATCAGGCAGTGGTCGCACGGTGAGGTCAAGAAGCCGGAGACGATCAACTACCGTACGCTCAAGCCGGAAAAGGACGGGCTCTTCTGCGAGAAGATCTTCGGCCCCACCCGGGACTGGGAGTGCTACTGCGGCAAGTACAAGCGGGTCCGGTTCAAGGGCATCATCTGCGAGCGCTGTGGCGTCGAGGTGACTCGTGCCAAGGTGCGACGGGAGCGGATGGGCCACATCGAGCTGGCCGCGCCGGTGACGCACATCTGGTACTTCAAGGGCGTGCCGAGCCGGTTGGGATACCTACTCGACATCGCTCCGAAGGATCTGGAAAAGATCATCTACTTCGCGGCGTACGTGATCACGGAGGTGGACGCCGACGGTCGGCACCGTGACCTGTCCACGATCGAGAACGAGATCGCGGCCGAGAAACGGCAGTTGGAGAACCGGCGGGACGCGGACGTGGACACCCGTGCCAAGAAGTTGGAGGCTGATCTCGCCGAACTCGAGGCGGTCGGTGCCAAGAGCGACGCCCGGCGCAAGCTCAAGGAGTCCGGCGAGCGGGAGATGAAGCGGCTGCGTGACATGGCGCAGCGCGAGATCGATCGGCTGGACGAGGTTCTGGAGACCTTCCGCAAGCTCGATTCGCGGCAGCTGATCGTCGACGAGTTGCTCTACCGCGAACTGCGGGACCGGTTTGGGGAGTACTTCACCGGTGGCATGGGCGCGGAGGCGATCAAGGCACTGCTGGAGAACCTCAACCTCGACGCCGAGGCCGAGTCACTGCGGGAGACCATCCGCAGCGGCAAGGGGCAGCGGAAGATCCGGGCGCTGAAGCGGCTCAAGGTGGTGGCCCACTTCCTGAACACCCGCAACAGCCCGAGCGGGATGGTGCTGGACTGCATCCCGGTGATTCCGCCGGACCTGCGTCCGATGGTGCAGTTGGACGGTGGCCGGTTCGCCACCTCCGACCTGAACGACCTGTACCGTCGGGTGATCAACCGGAACAACCGGTTGAAGCGGTTGATCGACCTCGGCGCACCCGAGATCATTGTCAACAACGAGAAGCGGATGTTGCAGGAGGCGGTTGACGCCCTGTTCGACAACGGCCGCCGGGGCCGCCCGGTGACCGGGCCGGGTAACCGTCCGCTGAAGTCGCTGTCCGACATGTTGAAGGGCAAGCAGGGTCGGTTCCGGCAGAACCTGCTGGGCAAGCGTGTCGACTACTCCGGCCGTAGCGTGATCGTGGTCGGTCCACAGCTCAAGCTGCATCAGTGCGGCCTGCCCAAGCAGATGGCGCTCGAGCTGTTCAAGCCGTTCGTGATGAAGCGCCTGGTGGATCTCAACCACGCGCAGAACATCAAGTCCGCGAAGCGGATGGTGGAGCGGCAGCGGCCGGTGGTGTGGGACGTCCTGGAAGAGGTGATCGGTGAGCACCCGGTGCTGTTGAACCGGGCGCCTACGCTGCACCGGTTGGGCATCCAGGCGTTCGAGCCGCAGCTGGTGGAGGGCAAGGCGATCCAGATCCACCCGTTGGTCTGCACCGCGTTCAACGCCGACTTCGACGGCGACCAGATGGCGGTGCACGTACCGTTGTCCGCGGAAGCTCAGGCCGAGGCCCGGATTCTGATGTTGTCCAGCAACAACATCCTCAAGCCGGCCGACGGCAAGCCGGTGACCATGCCCACCCAGGACATGATCATTGGGCTGTACCACCTCACCCACCTGCGGGAGGGTATGAAGGGCGAAGGCCGGGTGTTCGGTTCGGACGCCGAGGCCAGGATGGCCTTCGACAACGGCGAGCTGCACGTGCAGGCGCCGGTGAGGATCCGGGTTCCGGACGTCACCGGTGTCGACGTCACTCCGGGTGTGCAGGCTGAGCTGCCGGGGGACTGGCAGCCTGGGGAGTCAGTGCTGTTGGAGACCACGCTCGGCCGCGTGTTGTTCAATGAGGCGCTGCCGCAGGGGTACCACTTCATCAACTATGAAGTGCGTAAGTCGCAGCTGTCCGCGATCGTGAACGACCTTGCGGAACGGTTTGGTGGTGGACAGCTTGCCGCGACCCTGGACGCGCTGAAGGAGGCGGGCTTCCACTGGGCCACCTGGTCCGGGCTGACCATCGCGGTCGAGGATGTCGTGCACCCACCGCGGAAGCAGCAGATCCTGGAGCGGTACGAGAAGGACGCCGAGCGGATCGACAAGCAGTACCAGCGCGGCCTGATGACCGCCGAGGAGCGGCGGGGCGAGCTGATCGAGATCTGGACCAAGGCGACGAACGAGATCGCCAAGGAGATGGAGGGAGCGCTGCCGCAGACCAACCCGCTGTGGGCGATGATCCACTCGGGTGCCCGCGGTAACCTGCTCCAGCTTCGGCAGATCGCGGCGATCCGTGGCTTGGTGGCAAACCCGAAGGGCGAGATCATCCCGCGGCCGATCAAGTCCAGTTACCGGGAAGGTCTCACCGTGCTGGAGTACTTCATCTCCACACACGGTGCCCGTAAGGGTCTGGCGGACACCGCGTTGCGTACCGCGGACTCGGGTTACCTGACCCGGCGTCTGGTGGACGTGTCGCAGGACGTGATCATCCGGGAGGACGACTGCGGCACCGACCGGGCGATCAGGATGCCGATCGCCGCCGAGGCGGGTGGTCAGCTCCAGCGCCATGAGTACGCCGAGACCAGCGTGTACGCACGCAGCATCGCTGAGGACATCCACGATACGGACGGTGAGCTGCTCGCCCCGGCGAGTAGTGACCTGAACGCAATGCTGACCGACAAGCTGATCGCCGCGGGCATCGGCGAGGTCAGGGTACGCAGCGTGCTCACCTGTGAGTCGAAGGTGGGCGTTTGCGCTGCCTGCTACGGTCGTTCGCTGCCGACCGGGAAGCTGGTGGACGTCGGCGAAGCGGTCGGCATCATCGCTGCGCAGTCGATCGGTGAGCCGGGTACTCAGCTGACCATGCGTACCTTCCACACCGGTGGGGTTGCCGGGGAGGACATCACGCAGGGTCTGCCCCGGGTGCAGGAGATCTTCGAGGCGCGGGTGCCCAAAGGCAAGGCGCCGATCGCAGAGACCGCCGGACGGGTCCGGATCGAGGAGGGCGAGAAGTCGCGCAAGATCGTCGTTATTCCCGACGACGGCAGCGACGAGATCGTCTACGACAAGATCCCCCGCCGGGTACGGCTCCGGATTGGAGACGCGGACCACATCGGCGTCGGTGAGAAACTCACCGAGGGCACGATCGACCCGCACGAGTTGCTGCGGATCCTCGGCCCCCGTGCGGTGCAGTTGCACCTGGTCAGTGAGGTCCAGGAGGTCTACCGTTCGCAGGGCGTGCTGATCCACGACAAGCACATCGAGATCATCATCCGGCAGATGCTGAAGCGGGTAACGGTGATCGACTCGGGCTCCACGGACTTCCTGCCGGGGTCCCTGGTGGACCGGGCACAGTTCGAGGCGGAGAACCGCCGGTCGGTCGCGGAGGGCGGCGAGCCGGCCTCCGGCCGACCGATGCTGATGGGCATCACGAAGGCCTCGCTCGCCACTGAGTCGTGGCTTTCGGCGGCCTCCTTCCAGGAGACCACTCGGGTGCTCACCGACGCGGCGATCCAGGCCAAGAGCGACTCGCTGATCGGTCTCAAGGAAAACGTGATCATCGGGAAACTGATCCCAGCGGGTACCGGCATCTCCAAGTACCGCAACATCCGGGTGGAGCCGACCGAGGAGGCGAAGGCGCGGGTGTACTCGATGACCGGATACGCGGACACGGACTATGGGTTCGGACCGGCCAGCGGCCAAGCGGTCCCACTGGACGACTTCGACCTGGGATCGTTCGGACGGTAGTCACCGCAGTCACGAAACGGCCGGTCACCGAGCGGGTGACCGGCCGTTTCCTTGGCTGGTGCTCGACCGCACCACACGTTGCGGGCCGGCGTGCTGATGCCGCGGTGATGCGGACGTGCCCGCGGATCAGTCAACCGGCTCGCGGAGCTATCGTCGACCTGGCCATCGCCGGACTGGGTGGTGGCGACGTCGCAGCCGACCAGGTACGGCATGATGGCCCGGTAGGGCGGTCCCGAGCGGCACGGGTGGGAGGTCCCGGTGTTTCCGGTCGCAACAGGTGCCGAAGGTCATCCCGGCGGACGTACCGTGGTCCGACACCCGCAGGATCCCGACCCGGTACGAGCCACCAAGGCGCGTGGCGTCTTGGCGCTTGGAATCGTGGCGTTGTGTACCGCGGTGACGGTCGGGGGGATCATTCCGGCGCTGCTGGCACTGGCCATGGCCAGGCGGTGCCGTGCCGAGATGCGCGAGGCACGGGGCTTTCTCACCGGTGGCCGGTTGTTGCTGGTCGGGGAGCGATTGGCGTGGATCGCCATCGTGGTTGTGGCGACCGTCCTGGTCATCCTGGCGATCAGCGGGGTGCTTCGACTGGCACCGACACCCGTCTAGGCTGTGGCACGCGGTCACGTTCGGCTCGATCCCGGCATCAGAAAGCCACCGACGCGTCCAGTTCGGCCCGGGGGCCGGGTTGTGAGGAGGTTCAATGACGGAGCGCCCCGGATCCGAACCGGAGCCACCGGCCGAATTCATGCTGGCGACCCCGTACGTGCCGCCCGTCACCACCGGGCTCGGCGCAGGTGGCCTGGTCAGCGGGATCGGTTCGGCGGTCCTGGGGCTGGTCAGCTGTTGCTGGTGGCCACTCGCGGCTTTGCCGCTGGTGATGGGGGTCGGTGCTATCGTGCTTGGCTACCTCGGAATCAGGCAGGTGGCCGCGTCCGGCGGGGAGGTGACCGGTAGATCGACCGCGATCTCGGCGATCGTGACGGGTGCGGCGGGCGTGCTGCTCACCCTGATCGCGGTGGTAACCGGGCTGATGTTGCGGGCCAGTCAGGGATCTTTGTTCTGAATGGGTATGCTTGTCGACGGAGCCGCCATGGCGGCGCCGGCCGGGACGGGGCCGCTGCAGAAGCGCCCCGTTTTGACCTGCGTCCGAATGGTGGGTACCCTTTCCGCTCGTGCCTAGGTTCAATCCTGGGCCGAGCTGCGTGCGTCACGCGCGGGCGGCGGGGCCAGCCCCGCGGTTGCGTGGGTCTGGTGGCGGGCGTGCGTGGAGAAGACACCCCAGCGACACAGGCCGCCGGGGCCGCGTGCGGGCGACACGCCCGACCGCGGGGGCCGGAGCGCCACGCTCTGGCCGGTGAGTGGACCGGCCCTTCGTCGGGCCGCTCATCAGAGTGACCGGTCGCTTCGGCGGCCGGACGCGATGACAGGACTTTGGAAGCGAAGGACGGCTCGGCCGTGAGGCCGGAGGGAGCGAAAGACCCGGTGCCCACCATCTCCCAGCTGGTCCGCAAGGGCCGCAAGGCGAAGACCAGCAAGACGAAGACGCCGGCCCTCAAGGGCAGCCCGCAGCGGCGCGGCGTGTGTACCCGCGTGTACACCACTACGCCCAAGAAGCCGAACTCGGCGCTGCGCAAGGTCGCCAGGGTCAAGCTCTCCAGCGGCATCGAGGTGACCGCGTATATCCCAGGAGCGGGCCACAACCTGCAGGAACACTCGATCGTGCTGGTTCGTGGCGGCCGGGTGAGGGACCTCCCTGGCGTCCGGTACAAGATCATTCGTGGTTCCCTCGACACCCAGGGGGTGCGGGACCGCAAGCAGGCACGCAGCCGCTACGGCGCGAAGAAGGAGAAGAGCTGACATGCCGCGCAAGGGCCCCGCACCGCGCCGGCCGCTGACCGCGGACCCGGTGCACAACTCCGCTCTCGTCACCCAGCTCATCAACAAGGTCCTGCACAGGGGCAAGCGTCAGCTGGCCGAGCGGATCGTGTATGCCGCACTCGATGGGTGCCGGGAAAAGTCCGGTACTGACCCCGTGGTGACGCTCAAGCGTGCCTTGGACAACGTCAAGCCGACTCTGGAGGTCCGCAGCCGCCGGGTCGGCGGTGCGACCTATCAGGTTCCGGTCGAGGTCAGGGCGCCACGGGCCACCACCCTGGGCCTGCGCTGGATCATCGAATACGCGCGTTCCCGTCGTGAGAAGACGATGGTGGAGCGGCTGATGAACGAGCTGCTGGACGCCAGCAACGGTCTGGGAGCCAGCGTGAAGCGTCGTGAGGACACCCACAAGATGGCCGAGTCCAACAAGGCCTTCGCGCACTACCGCTGGTGAGCACCGCCGCGGAGACGATGCACCATGCGGGAAAGGGTGTCAGCAGTGTCGGGTACGGGCACGACACCAGCGTGAGGACCGGATCGTCGGTCCACCGACCAGAACTACAAGGGCTAGACGGAGTGTCGTACTCCGTGGGGGAAGGTAGAAGTGGCTAACGCCGACGCCGCGCTGGCCAGGGTTCGCAACATCGGCATCATGGCGCACATCGATGCCGGTAAGACCACGACCACCGAGCGCATCCTGTTCTACACCGGGATCACCTACAAGATCGGTGAGGTCCATGACGGTGCCGCCGTCATGGACTGGATGGAGCAGGAGCAGGAGCGCGGGATCACGATCACGTCCGCCGCCACGAAGTGCGAGTGGAAGGGTCACACGATCCAGATCATCGACACCCCGGGCCATGTCGACTTCACGGTCGAGGTGGAACGTTCGCTGCGGGTGCTGGACGGTGCCATCGCGGTCTACGACGGTGTGGCGGGCGTGGAGCCGCAGACCGAGACGGTCTGGCGCCAGGCGGACAAGTACAACGTGCCGCGGATGTGTTTCGTCAACAAGCTGGACCGCACCGGTGCGGACTTCTTCCGCTGCATCGACATGATGGTCGAGCGGTTGGGTGCGACTCCGCTCGTGCTGCAGTTGCCGATCGGTAACGAGTCCAGCTTCGTCGGTGTCATCGACTTGGTCGAGATGCGGGCGCTGACATGGCGGGGCGAGACCCAGAAGGGTGAGGACTACGCGGTCGAGGAGATTCCGGCCGACCTCGCCGAACAGGCCGCTGAGTACCGCGAGAAGCTGCTGGAAACCCTTGCGGACAACGACGACTCCGTCATGGAGCGCTACCTCGAGGGCGAGGCCCTCAGCGTCGGGGACATCAAGGCCGGCATCCGCCGCGTCACGATCAGCGCTGGCGTGAACCCGGTGCTGTGCGGTTCGGCCTTCAAGAACAAGGGCGTCCAGCCGATGCTCGATGCGGTCGTCGACTACCTGCCCAGCCCGTTGGACGTTCCGGCTGTGGAGGGCACGGCGACCGACGGTGAAACCCCGATGCAGCGCCTGCCCAGTGTCGGCGAGCCGCTGTCGGCCCTGGCATTCAAGATCCAGACGGACCAGCACCTTGGCAAGCTCACGTACATCCGGATCTACTCCGGCAAACTGGAGTCCGGTACGCAGTTGATCAACTCGACCAAAGATCGCAAGGAACGAGTCGGGAAGATCTTCCAGATGCACGCGAACAAGCGCGAGGAGCGGTCCACCGCGCTCGCCGGCGACATCGTCGCGGTGCAGGGGCTCAAGCAGACCACCACCGGGGACACCCTGTGCGATCCGACCCACCCGGTGATCCTGGAGTCGATGACTTTCCCGGAGCCGGTCATCTCCGTGGCGATCGAGCCGAAGAGCAAGGCGGATCAGGACAAGCTCGCCACGGCGATCCAGAAGCTCGCGGAGGAGGATCCGACCTTCCGGGTGTACAACAACGAGGAGACCGGTCAGACCGAGATCTCGGGGATGGGCGAGTTGCACCTTGAGGTGCTCGTCGATCGGATGAAGCGTGAGTTCAAGGTCGAGGCCAACATCGGCAAGCCGCAGGTGGCCTATCGCGAGACCATCCGGCGGAAGGTCGAGAAGGTCGAGTACCTGCACAAGAAGCAGACCGGTGGGTCGGGCCAGTACGCGAAGGTCATCGTCAACCTGGAGCCGCTGCCACTGGGCACTGAGGCGCCGTTGTACGAGTTCGACAACCGGGTCACAGGGGGGCGGATCCCCAAGGAATACATTCCGTCGGTGGACGCCGGCTGTCAGGACGCCATGCAGTACGGCGTGCTGGCCAGTTATCCGTTGGTGGGGCTGAAGGTAACTCTGGTCGACGGGCAGCACCACGAGGTCGACTCCTCCGAGATGGCCTTCAAGATCGCTGGGTCCATGGTGTTGAAGGAAGCCTCACGCCGGGCGGACCCGGTGCTCCTCGAACCGATGATGTCTGTCGAGGTTCACACGCCTGACGAGAACATGGGCGA
The DNA here is from genome assembly GCA_036375165.1 of Micromonosporaceae bacterium. Classification (GTDB taxonomy): domain Bacteria; phylum Actinomycetota; class Actinomycetes; order Mycobacteriales; family Micromonosporaceae; genus WHSM01. The sequence continues at coordinate 11,446 of DASUSI010000123.1, forward strand.
CGTCATCGGCGACCTCAACTCCCGGCGTGGCACCATCCAGGCGATGGAGGAACGGGCTGGAGCTCGTGTCGTCCGGGCCATGGTGCCGCTGTCGGAGATGTTCGGCTACGTCGGCGACCTGAGGTCGAAGACCCAGGGCCGGGCGAGTTACACCATGCAGTTCGACTCCTACGCCGAAGTGCCGAGCAATGTGGCGAAGGAGATCATCGCGAAGGCGACGGGCGAGTGAGCGCTCACCGGCCACGCGCTACGGGTCCGGACTGGCGAAGACCGGTCCGGGAGCGTCGGTAGCCCAGGCCGATTCGCGAGGCTGCACCGCGCCGGCCCCCCGAGGGTCGGAAGACCGAGCCGGAACAACACGGCGTACGAACCAGAAAGTCCTAGGAGGACCCAAGTGGCGAAGGCGAAGTTCCAGCGGACTAAGCCGCACGTCAACATCGGCACCATTGGCCACATTGACCATGGCAAGACGACGCTGACGGCGGCCATCACCAAGGTCCTGCACGACAAGCACCCAGATCTGAACCCGTACACGCCCTTCGACGAGATCGACAAGGCGCCGGAGGAGAAGCAGCGCGGTATCACGATCTCCATCGCGCACGTCGAGTACCAGACCGAGAAGCGGCACTACGCACACGTCGACTGTCCCGGCCACGCCGACTACATCAAGAACATGATCACTGGCGCGGCTCAGATGGACGGCGCGATCCTGGTGGTCTCGGCGACCGATGGGCCGATGCCGCAGACCAAGGAGCACGTGCTGCTGGCCCGTCAGGTGGGTGTGCCGTACATCGTCGTGGCGCTCAACAAGAGCGACATGGTCGACGACGAGGAGTTGCTCGATCTGGTCGAGCTTGAAGTCCGTGAGCTGCTCAATTCATACGAGTTCCCGGGCGACGACGCTCCGGTGGTACGGGTGTCCGCGCTCAGGGCGCTCGAGGGCGACGCCGAGTGGTCCGAGAAGCTGCTGGAACTGCTGGACGCCGTTGACGAGTCGATCCCTGAGCCGGAGCGCGACGTTGACAAGCCGTTCCTGATGCCGATCGAGGACGTCTTCACCATCAGTGGCCGCGGCACCGTGGTGACCGGTCGTGTCGAGCGCGGCGTCCTCAAACCGATGGAGGAAGTCGAGATCGTCGGCATCAAGGAGAAGTCGCTCAAGACCACCTGCACCAGCGTCGAGATGTTCCGCAAGGTGCTCGAAGACGCGCGTGCCGGTGAGAACGTCGGCCTGCTGTTGCGCGGTACCAAGCGCGAGGAGGTGGAGCGTGGCATGGTGGTGATCAAGCCCGGCACCACCACCCCGCACACCGAGTTCGAGGCACAGGTCTACGTGCTGTCGAAGGATGAGGGTGGCCGGCACACGCCGTTCTTCAACAACTACCGGCCTCAGTTCTACTTCCGGACTACTGACGTCACGGGCGTTGTGACGCTTCCGGAGGGAACCGAGATGGTGATGCCCGGCGACAACACCTCGATGAAGGTGCAGTTGATCCAGCCGATCGCGATGGAGGAGGGTCTTCGGTTCGCGATCCGCGAGGGCGGCCGGACCGTCGGTGCTGGCCGGGTCACAAACATTCTGAAGTAGGTACGTCCGGGGCTTCGGTGAGCCGTAGCGGCCTCACCGAAGCCACCGGAGGGGAGCCCCGCCTGCCCGGCACCGGCCCGGGCGCGGGCTTCTCAGTACCCCGATTTCGGCATGCCGTCCTGGTACGGCATAATGAACAGGTTGCGTTGGCGGGTCGACGAGAATTCCGGTCGTCTCGCCGGGGCGAGCGCCTCCCTCGTGGTACTGGGGGTGGGGGTGCGCCACGGCCCGGCCCCATATGGTAGGGCGGCCCACGCGTCAGGCCTCGACTCGGATTCCCGGGGCGGAGCTTGGCCCGGGTACGCGACACGCCCGACCGCGGGGGTCGGACACAACGGTCGTACCGAGCGTCCACAACGTTCGTCGCGGCCGACCAGCAGCGGCACGAGAAGAAGGAAACCGAAGCCACCATGGCGGGACAGAAGATCCGCATTCGGCTCAAGGCCTACGATCACGAGGTCGTCGACTCCTCGGCGCGTAAGATCGTCGAGACTGTGACGCGCACCGGCGCGCAGGTTGCGGGTCCGGTGCCGCTGCCCACGGAGATCAACCGCTTCTGCGTCATCCGTTCGCCGCACAAGTACAAGGACTCACGCGAGCACTTCGAGATGCGTACGCATAAGCGTCTGATCGACATTCTCGACCCCACTCCGAAGACCGTCGACTCGCTGATGCGCCTCGACCTTCCGGCCGGGGTCGACATCGAGATCAAACTCTAGGGCTGAGCGGCCGGGAGCGGGAAGACAGCATGAGCGACCTGGAGCGGGAAGACAGTAGGGACCGGACAGATGGATAGGCAAGTCAAGGGCATCCTGGGCTCTAAGCTCGGCATGACCCAGGTCTGGGACGAGAACAACCGTGTCGTCCCGGTGACCGTGGTGCAGGCTGGGCCGTGCGTCGTCACCCAGGTCCGGACGCCCGACAAGGACGGTTATCCGGCCGTCCAGCTCGCGTACGGCGCGATCGACCCGCGCAAGGTGAACAAGCCACTGACTGGTCACTTCCAGAAGGCCGGTGCCGCGCCCCGACGTAATCTCGTCGAGTTGCGGACCACGGACGCGGCTGAGTACGAGCTGGGAGCCGAGGTCACCGTCGAGACCTTTGAGACGGGTCAGCTGGTGGATGTCACCGGCACCACCAAGGGCAAGGGGTTCGCGGGCGTGATGAAGCGTCACGGGTTCCATGGCCTGCGCGCGTCGCACGGTGTGGAGCGCAAGCATCGCTCCCCCGGCTCGATCGGCGGCTGCGCCACACCCGGGCGGGTGTTCAAGGGGCTCAAGATGGCTGGCCGGATGGGTGGCGCCCGCCACACCGTGCAGAACCTCACCGTGCACGCTGTTGACCCCGAGAACAATCTGCTCCTGATCAAGGGCGCGGTGCCCGGTCCCAAGGGTGGCCTGGTGCTGGTGCGTACCGCGGCCAAGGCCCCGGTTGGCAAGGGTGGTGCGGAATGACATGGACAGTCACTGACCCCAACCTGGCTCCGGTTCAGGTGGATGTCATCGACGCCGACGGCACCCCGACCGGCAAGGTCAGTGTCCCGGGAGAGATCTTCGACGCGCAGGCCAACATCCCACTCATGCACCAAGTGGTGGTGGCTCAGTTGGCAGCGGCCCGGCAGGGCACTCACAAGACGAAGACCCGCGGTGAAGTCACCGGTGGCGGCAAGAAGCCGTACCGGCAGAAAGGCACGGGCCGCGCCCGTCAGGGCTCGATCCGGGCTCCACAGTTCGCCGGTGGCGGTGTAGTGCATGGACCGGTGCCCCGGGACCACAGCAAGAAGGTACCGAAGAAGATGAAGGCCGCCGCGCTACGTGGGGCCCTGTCGGATCGGGCCCGGGACGGCCGGCTGCATGTGGTATCGCTACTGCTCGACGCCGAGCTCCCTTCCACCAAGGCGGCTCTCGCCGCGCTCAACAAGGTCGTGGAGAGCCGTCGGACTCTGGTGGTGTTGGACCGCGGGGACGAGGTCACGTGGAAGAGCCTGCGCAACGTGCCCACGGTGCACCTGCTCACCCCGGACCAGCTCAACACGTACGACGTGCTGGTCAACGACCACATCGTGTTCACCACGGAGGCGCTTCGCGCCTTCCTCGGTGGCGACCTGGAGATTACGCAGGTCGAGCCGAAGCCGAAGAAGGCCGCTGCGGAGGGCAAGGCTGACAAGGCCAAGTCCGCAGCTCCGGACCCGGAGCGGGACAACGACCAGGACGAGGAGGCGGCGAAATGAGCGTGGTGAGGGTAAGTGACCCCCGCGACGTCATCTTCCAGCCGGTTGTCTCCGAGAAGAGTTACGGCCTGCTGGACCAGAACAAGTACACGTTCCTGGTGCACCCCGACGCGAACAAGACCCAGATCAAGATCGCGGTTCAGCAGATCTTCAATGTACGGGTCCTCAAGGTCAACACGGCCAACCGGGAAGGCAAGCGCCGCCGCACCCGTCACGGATGGGGCAAGCGCAAGGACATCAAGCGGGCGATCGTGACACTTGCCGAAGGCGACCGGATCGAAGCCTTCGGCGGTCCGGTGAGCTGACGGAAGGTGCCCGGCGCGGCCCGAACTGGGACAGCCGGGTCCGAGCGGCCAGGAGCGGGACAACGGCCTGAGCGGCCAGGAGCGGAAGAGTTAGAGGACGATGGGCATTCGCAAGTACAAGCCGACGACCCCGGGTCGTCGCGGATCGAGTGTGGCCGACTTCGTGGAGGTCACCCGCGACGAGCCCGAGAAGTCGCTGCTGCGTCCGCTGCACTCCAAGGGTGGGCGCAATGCCCAGGGCCGGATCACCACCCGGCATCGGGGCGGCGGCCACAAGCGCCAGTACCGGTTGGTCGATTTCCGTCGGCATGACAAGGATGGCGTGCCGGCCAAGGTCGCTCACATCGAGTACGACCCGAACCGGACCGCGCGGATCGCACTGCTGCATTACGCCGACGGGGAGAAGCGCTACATCCTGTGCCCGAAGGACCTGCGGCAGGGGGATCGGATTGAGGCTGGTGCCCGAGCTGACATCAAGCCGGGGAACAACCTGCCGCTGCGGAACGTCCCGGTCGGTACCACGATCCACGCCGTGGAGCTACGTCCCGGTGGCGGTGCCAAGCTGGCCCGCTCGGCGGGATCGAGTATCCAGTTGCTGGCCAAGGAGGGGGTGTACGCCCACCTGCGAATGCCCTCCGGCGAGATCCGGCTGGTGGATGTGCGCTGCCGCGCCACCGTCGGCGAGGTCGGCAACGCCGAGCAGTCCAACATCAACTGGGGTAAGGCCGGGCGGATGCGCTGGAAGGGCCGTCGCCCCACGGTGCGCGGCGTGGCGATGAACCCGGTGGACCACCCACACGGTGGTGGCGAAGGAAAGACCTCCGGTGGTCGACACCCGGTCAACCCCGCAGGCAAGCCCGAAGGGCGTACTCGTGCCAAGCGTAAGCCCAGCGACCGACTCATCGTCCGGCGCCGCTACGCGAACCGGAAGCGCTGAGCCGCAGCGGCCAGATAGTGGGAGATAGCGACAGATGCCTCGCAGCCTGAAGAAGGGCCCGTTCGTTGACGACCATCTGATGAAGAAGGTGGTCGTGCAGAACGACAAGGGCACCAAGAACGTGATCAAGACCTGGTCGCGGCGATCGACCATCGTGCCCGAGATGATCGGTCACACCATCGCGGTGCATGACGGTCGTAAGCACGTCCCGGTCTTCGTCACCGAGGCGATGGTCGGGCACAAACTCGGCGAGTTCGCCCCGACCCGGACATTCCGCGGTCATGAGAAGGAAGACCGGAAGAGCCGTCGGCGGTAACGCCCCGGTGGATCTGCGACGTACGTACGGATAGGAAGTGGGACTCCCGATGCCAACGAGGGGTGGCGCGCCAACGCTGCCGGGTGCCCGGGCGAGTGCGCGATTTGTGCGCGTCTCGCCGAGCAAGGCACGCCGTGTGGTCAACCTGATCCGCGGGCTTCCCGCGCGCGAGGCGCTGACGGTGCTGCAGTTCGCGCCCCAGGCCGCGAGCGAGCCGGTCTACAAGGTGCTCGCCAGTGCGATGGCCAACGCGGAGAACAACGAGCGGCTCGACCCCGACTCGCTGCTTGTCAGTGAGGCGTACGTCGACGAGGGCCCGACCTTCAAGCGGTTCCGGCCTCGAGCGCAGGGTCGGGCGTACCGAATCCGGAAGCGGACCAGCCACATCACCGTGGTACTGGAAAGCGTCCAGGCCCCGACACCCGTCCGCCCGGCCCGTAAGGCTGCGAAAGCCACGCCAAAGGGTGAGCAGGAGGCCACGACCGGGTTGACCACGGCCGCCACGGCCGAGGCGACCAGTTCCGGGGCTACCAAGAGCGGGGCAGCCAAGGCCGAGACGACCAGCGCCGCAACGGCCACCGCTTCTGAGGCGGGGAGCGGGCCTGAGGCGGCGAAGAAGGAGAGTGCCGAGTAATGGGTCAGAAGGTTCACCC
>DASUSI010000124.1:0-63183 GCA_036375165.1 Micromonosporaceae bacterium
TATATCTTCTACGGTCGACCTGGCACAGGTCGACCGTCAGAAGGAAAGGAACTCAATGAACAGGATCGGCGAGGCGCTAGTAACGGCTCCCCGAGCATTCGCCCTGATACTGACCCGTCAGTTCAGGATGGAGAGTTATCAGAAAGCCGCTCAGACTGAATCAAGACCTCCAATCGGTCTCGATAGTATTGAGCCCACTCGGCCGAATAGTCTAGGGTCATCGCAAATGCCGTCACCGCTGCTGTCTCAAACCCGTTCAGTGAAACAGGCGCTGCGTCGAAAAACGACTTCACAAGGTGAAGTAGATAGGCGCACAGCCAGCTCCCAGGCAGCAATCTAACCGTGTCTCCCGATAGGTAGATTCTATTAATTTTCGACTGGATCCGCCTATCTAGGTAATCGCGACGTTCGGAAGACACTTGGGATTTCCTGCGAATCACCCTGTGCGCGTTTCGGATCTCCTCGGGCTGTACTGGTCCAAAGTATCCTACATTGACCTTTGATTTCATCGAGAAATGAACCGTACCGGGTGTGATGGAGATTCTGATCCTATGGGAGAATGGAATCATGCCCGCACCCAGGAAGTATCCGGACGAGTTGCGTGGACGTGCGGTTCGTTTGGTGTTTGAGATTCGTCGTGAACGTGGTAACAGCCACGGTGTGATCCCCGAGGTTGCCAGAAGGTTGGGGATTAATGATCAGTCGCTTCGACTGTGGGTGAAGCAGGCTGAGATCGATGAGGGCGAGCGGCCAGGTACGTCGACCGCCGATGCGCAGCGGATTGCCGAGTTGGAACGGGAAGTCCGGGAGTTGCGGCGTTCGAATGAGATCCTGAAAGCGGCTTCCGCTTTCTTCGCGCGGGAGCTCGACCCGCGACCGCCCAGGTAGTCGAGTTCATCGACGAGCATAAGGAAGAATTCGGAGTCGAGCCGGTCTGCCGTGAGTTGGAGATCGCTCCGTCAACCTACTATGCCGCTCTTACGCGGCCGGCCTCGGCCCGCTCGGTGCGCGACGGAGAGTTGAAACGTCAGATTCGTCGGGTGTTCGAGGAGAATTTTGGTGTGTATGGCGCCCGTAAAATCTGGAAGCAGCTCAACCGGGAAGGTGTCTCGGTGGCCCGGTGCACGGTCGAGCGTCTGATGCGTGACCTGGGGATCACGGGTGCGGTGCGGGGGAAGACACGGCGGACGACGGTCGCCGATCCGAGCGTCGAGCGGGCTCCGGACCTGGTAGGACGGGAGTTTACGGCGGTGGCGCCGAACCGGCTGTGGGTCGCGGATTTCACCTGTTGCGCGACATGGGCCGGAACCGTCTACACGGCATTCGTCGTCGACGTGTATTCCCGGCGGATTGTCGGGTGGCGCACCGCGACGTCGATGACCACTGATCTGCCGTTGGACGCGTTGGAGATGGCGATCTGGGCGCGCAACGATCGACTCGACGATCTCATCCATCATTCGGATCGCGGTTCACAATACACGTCGATCCGCTACACCGAAAGGCTCGTCGGGGCCGGTGCGGCATGTTCGGTTGGGACGACGGGTGATTCCTACGACAACGCGCTCGCCGAATCTGTCATTGGGCTCTACAAAACCGAGCTAGTCCGGAAGAAGGGTCCCTGGAAGACCGTGGACGAACTGGAAATCGCGACCCTTGAATGGGTCGATTGGTACAACCACCGCCGCATCCACAGCTCAATCCGTAACATCCCGCCAGCCGAATATGAGGCCCTCTACTACACACAAGAACCATCTGATACAGTAGCCAAGACGATATCGAGCTAGCCTCTATCGATCCCGGTACGGTTCACTTGAGCAGCCGTGAAGTAGCCACGCTGCCCGCTGGCGACTCGCCAGAGGGCAGCCCGGGTGTCTGTACGGTCTCGAAGCAGCCGCGCACCGTAGCATGGACGAGAACCTCAAACTCAGCTTTAGTTTGGTGTATCAACGGTGCATGAAACTAAAGCTGAGTTTGAGTTACGACGCTCCCAGTAGGCGTCTGTTCAGCTCGTCGATCGCCTCTTGCATGGGTGCCGGGCCACCGAACTGGCCCGCTAGTTGGTGCACCGAGCCCATCTCGGTGAATGGAGATACCCCCAGGGCTCCTTCTGTCATCCATACACGCTTGGCACCACACGCACAGTAATACCGTGGATTGTCCGTTCAACCAACTCCAAGATCCAACACTGCCGAAGCAGAGCGACATCGGCCAAGCCGCGTTTGCCGCAACCACGGCGCGTCGTCGTACCCCTGTGCCAGGCTGCTGGTATGGAGACATCCCGCTACCAGGCGTGTCTGGCGCACGACGCGGCGCGACTCCGGGAGGCTGCCGGCGGACACCTGGACCTTCCCGTGCCGAGCTGTCCCGGCTGGACGGTCGCCGACCTGGTCGTCCACACGGCGATGGTCTACCAGCACAAGACCGAGTGCATCCGCCGGCACGAGTTCCCACGACCGTGGCCGCCGCCCGCGACCGGCGAGGAGCCGATCGAGATGTTCGACCGCTCACTGGCCGAGCTGCTCGCCGAGTTCGAGAAGCACGAACCGACCGACAGTGCGGCCACCTGGTACCCCCCTGACCAGTCGGTGGGCTTCTGGATCCGGCGGATGGCCCAGGAGACCGTGATCCACCGGGTGGACGCCGAGCTGGCGATCGGTGAGGTCACCGCGATCCCGTCGGATCTGGCCGTGGACGGCATCGACGAGGTGCTCGGAATCTTCCTCGGCTGGGGTTCCATCGAGGCGATCCGGCGCGAAGGCCCCGACTCGTGGCCGGCTCTGGCACGGGCCGACGAGCGGGTCGTGGTGGTGCGCGGCGACGACTTCGGGTGGTCGGTACTGCCGACCCCGACCGGGGTCCAGGTGTCACCCGGGGTGACCCCGGACCCGGCTGCGACGGTCTCCGGCGACCCGGTTGACATCCTGCTGTGGCTGTGGCGACGGGCCGGCGACGACAACCTCACGGTGTGGGGCGACGTCGGACCGGTGTCGCTACTCCACGACCTCATGAACACCGCGACCCAGTGAATGGAGCCCACCGACATCGGATCCTGGACCCGAAAGGCGTATCACCGGTATCCGGTGAAGCACTAGGGTCGGACCTGTGGCCGTGGTACGGGCGTTCCTGATCTTCGCCGCTCTGGTGGCGCTGGCCAGCCTTCCCTACCTGATCGCTCTTGTGGTGGTGGGGCTGGACGACCTGACGCACCGCACCGGCGGCATGGTGGACCGACTCCGTACCCTCAAGATCCCCGGCCAGCCGCCGCTGGACTGGCTGTCACCCGAGGAGACCGAGTCGATCCAGCGGATCGCCGCCGACCTGCGACGCCTGGAGCGGGCAGTCACCATGCTGGACGGTTTGAAGGACCCCGGTTCGGAGGTGCGCCGGGAGGCGCTCCGCCAGGCGTACGAGACCCGGCTCCAGGATGCCTGCCGCTCGCTGGGAGTCAGCGAACACCTGGACGGACTGAGCGGGGTCGACCGGGAGATCGAGCGGTTACGGATCGAGGGCGTCCTCCAGAGCGAGGGCCTGGTGCTCCGCTCGGCGCAGTCACCCGGCGGTCGCGAGTCGGCGTGAGTGCGCAACGGCTGTTCGTGGCCGTCGATCCGCCCGGGTATGCCGTCGACGACCTCGCCGGGACCGTCGCCGGCCTGCACGCGGCGAAGGAGAAGGCCGGGCTCGCCGCCGCGGAACGTTGGCACGTCACGATGGCGTTCCTCGGAGACGTCACCGAGGACCGGGTGGCACGGGTACCCCGGGCGCTGGCGCGGGCGGCGGCCGGTCCGGGATCCCGTCCGGTAACCCTGCGGGTGGCCGGTGGCGGGACGTTCCAGGGCCGGGGCGGTGCCGTGCTCTGGGCCGGAATCGCGGGCGACGTGGATGGTCTGGCCAGGCTTGCCCGAGCGGTGAAGCGGGAACTGCGCCAAGAGCGGTTCACGCTCGAGCGCAGGCGCTACCAGCCGCACCTGACGATCGCCCGGCCAGGTCACCGGCTCTCTGGAGACCTGGTCGCGGCTGACGTTGCGACGCTGGTTGGGTACCAGGGTCCGGAGTGGACCGCCGAGGAGTTTCACCTGGTACGCAGCTTCCTCGGTCCCAAGCCACGGCACGAACGCCTCGCCAGTTTCCGTCTGGCCGGGGCCGCTCCGGATTGAGCACACCAGCCCGGAGCGGCCCGGCCACCACGTTGTCACCGGGCGGGGCACCGCCTCCGGAGCCTGGCTACCAGGCCCAGGCCTCGGGGCTGGGGCCGCCCTTGCCGACGGGCGGGAACAGCTCGTCCAGCCGCGCCAGGGTCGCTTCGTCCAGTGGCTGTTCCACCACCGGTACGGTTTCGTCAAGCTGGTCCGTGGTCCGTGGCCCGATGATCGGCGCGGTCACCCCGGGCCGGGACAACAGCCACGCCAGGCCCAGGTTCGCGGCCGGCACGCCCAACTCGGCGGCGAGCTTCTCGTACCCCTCGATCGCCTCCCGGTGCTCGTCGATCACCTCGGCGGCCCGACCGGACGTGGCGCGGGCGGCCGTACCCTCGGCGATCTTCTTCAGGGCACCGCCGAGCGCCCCGCCGTGCAGCGGTGACCACGGGATGATCCCGAGGCCGTACTCCTGTGCCGCCGGGACCACGTCCAGCTCGACCCAGCGGGTGAGCAGGTTGTAGATGCACTGCTCGCTGACCAGACCGAGGAAGTGACGCCGACGTGCCGCCTCGTTCGCGGCGACCAGGTGCCAGCCGGCGAAGTTGGATGACCCGACGTACCGCACCTTCCCTTGGGCGACCAGCAGTTCCATCGCCTGCCAGATCTCGTCCCACGGCGTGGAGCGGTCCACGTGGTGCATCTGGTACAGGTCGATCCAGTCGGTCTGCAGGCGGCGCAATGAGTCTTCACACGCGGCGATGATGTGCCGGGCGGACAGGCCCCGCTCGTTTGGGCCGTCCCCCATGTAGCCGTACACCTTGGTGGCGAGTACGACCTGATCGCGGCGAGTGCCGCCCTTCGCGAACCAGCGACCGATGATCTGCTCGGTGACCCCTTCGCCCTTCTCCCACCCGTACACATTGGCGGTGTCGAAGAAGTTGATTCCCCGCTCCAGTGCGCGGTCCATGATGTGGTGGCTGTCCTCTTCGGAGGTCTGCGGCCCGAAGTTCATGGTGCCCAGACAGAGCCGGGAAACCTTGAGCCCGGTGCGGCCGAGATTGGTGTAGTCCATGCCCTCACCCTGCCACGGCTGACCCAGGGTCCTCCCGGCTTCCCAGGATGTCAGCCCGTGTCCGGCAGCCGCAGCACCAGCGCACCGCCCTCGGACCGGAACCCGACCCGCCGCAGGTACGCCGTGGAACGTCGCATCCCCCGGGGTGCCAGTACCCGGGAGAATCCGTATCCGGCGAACACGTCGCTGCGCCGGTACACGAACTCACCGGGAGTGAAGTCCCGGTACTCCGGGAGCACGTAGTCCAGGTCGACCTGCGCGGTGCCGCCCCCGGCGTCGTGGGCGAGCACCACCCCGGCGGTACGTTCCCCCCACTGCACCAGGAACGCGTGCCGCCGCCGGGAGCCGTCGAGGTCGTCGATCGGGAAGTCGGGGTTGAACCGCAGGATGTCGGCCCGGTGACTGGCCAGCACATGCCGCAGGTACGGGTTCGCGCTGTCCACCTCGACCACCGCGTACACCTCGTGGTCGTGGCGGTGCCGCAGCAGCCGCCACAACTGGCCGGTGTTGACCACGCTCAGCACCAGGTTGAGCCCGACCATCGGCCAGACCCCGATTGCGGCGTTGAAGCCGGTCAGCACCACCGAACCGGCCAGGTTCAACAGCCGCAGCCGCAGGATCCGGGTTTGCAGTAGCGATACCACGACCAGGACGGAACCACCCCAGCCGAGCAGGGTCAGCCAGTCCACGAACCGCTGATCACTTGCCGCCGAACAGTACGTCGTCCCAGCTGGGCAGTTGCGAACGCTCCGACGCGCGGGTGGTCCCCGACTCGGTACGCCGGGACCGCAGCACCGCGATCGAGGGCACCGTGGGGATCTCCTTGGTCTCCGCGTCGTCGTCCGAGCGGAAGTCGGACTTCAGGCTCGCCGCCGGGGTCGCGGAGGGCGGCTCCGCGTGCATGGGCTTCCCCGGCTGGGTCGGCTCACCGAGCGGTCGCTCCAGCGCGGCGCGTACCGCTTCCCGGCGCAGCGGCTCCCGACCGGGCGTGACGTCCCGACTGGGCCGGATCGGCTCGTGTCCGGCGTGTTCGCGGAGCGGACGCACCGGGTCTCGGGTGGGTCGCGGCACCGGCTGGTCCGGTCCCGGCTCCTGCCCCAGCAGCGGTGTCGGGCGCTCGGCGGAGAGGAACTGCGCCATGTCGTCGTGCGGGGTGACCACCTGGCGGGCCCGGTCCAGTCGCCAGACCGCCTGGGCGATGGCCTTGCCGCTCGGCCAGCTGGCGAGAATCCGCCAGCTTCCGTCCTCCCGGCGGTACGCGTCCCACGACACCTTTTCCAGGTCAACCCCGTGCTCGGTGAGTCGCTTGTCGACCACGGTGCCGAGGGTGTCCCCGGTGTCCGAGGTACGCAGCCGGGTACGCCGGCCGTGCTGCGCCAGCATCGCCCGCTCCTGCAGCACCGGTCCCGCGTACCGCAACACCCGGTCGACCGGTACATTGGCGACCCGGGCGACCTCCTCCGCGGAGTCTCCGGCGCGAATCCGTGCCTGGATGTCCCGGGGTGCCAGCGCCGACGACAGCTCTGTGGACAGCGCCGTCTGGATCTGGGAGTGACGGTCGTGCCGGACCGCGCCGGCGAGTCGCTCGTCGACCGGAAGACTGAGGAGCCGACCGACCTCATCGGAGAGTACGAGCGCCTGGCCGTCCTCGGAGAGGGCCACGAAGCGTACCGGCCGCATCGCTGTCCTCCGTCCCCTGGGCGCCGTCAGGCAATCACCGTACGCCGAACCCTACCCGTAACCTCGCAGGCCACGCCGACCTTTCGGCTGCTTTACCTCGGCGATCACGAAATTGGCGTACGACACGCCGAGCGACACGGCCCGGGCGGCGCACCGCTGCCGGGCGGCACGGGGATGTGACGGCTTCTCAGAGGCGCTGCACCACGTGGTCGACGCAGGCGGTGAGGGCGGCCACGTCGGCCGGGTCGACCGCCGGGTAGAGCGCGATCCGGAGCTGGTTTCGGCCCAGCTTGCGGTACGGCTCGGTGTCCACCACGCCGTTCGCCCGCAGCACCTTCGCGACCACGGTGGCGTCCACTGAGGCGTCGAAGTCGACGGTGGCGACCACAGAGGAGCGCAGCGTGGGGTCGGCGACGAACGGGCTGGCGTAGTCCGACCGGTCCGCCCACCCGTAGACCGCGGCGGCGCTCTCGGCGCACCGCTTCGCGGACCAGGCCAGCCCACCGTGCGCGTTGATCCAGTCCACCTGCTCCGCCGCGAGGAAGATCGTGGCGAGTGCGGGCGTGTTGTAGGTCTGCTGCTTGCGGGAGTTCTCGATCGCGGTGACCAGGTCGAGGAACGCCGGGATGTACCGACCGCTGGCCTTGATCTCCTCGGTGCGGGCCAGCGCGACCGGTGACATCAGCGCCAGCCACAGGCCACCGTCGGAGGCCAGGCCCTTCTGCGGGGCGAAGTAGTAGACGTCGGACTGGTTGAGATCGACATCGATGCCGGCGGCGGCGCTGGTCGCGTCGTGCAGCATCAGGGCGTCCGGGTCGGCCCCGGCCACCCGGGTCACCGGCACGGCGACGCCGGTCGAGGTCTCGTTGTGCGGGGTGCAGTACGCGTCCACGCCGGCCTCGGCCACCAACTCCGGTGCGGATCCGGGCTCGGATTCCCGTACCGTCGGGTCGGCCAGGAAGGGGGCGGTGCGTACCGCCTTGGCGAACTTCGAACCGAACTCGCCGAACGAGGCGAGCTGTGCCCGTTCCCGGATCAGCCCGAACGCCGCGACCTCCCAGAACGCGGTGGTGCCGCCGTTGCCGAGCACCACCTCGTACCCCTCGGGAAGGGAGAAGAGGTCGGCGAGACCCTGACGTAGCCGGGCCACCTGGTTCCGTACCGGGGCCTGGCGGTGGGACGTGCCGAGGTAGCCGGGTGCCGCCTGGGCCAGGGCGGTGACCGCTTCCGGGCGCACCTTGCTGGGGCCGGAACCGAATCGGCCGTCGGCGGGTTTGATGTCCTCGGGGATCCGGATTGTGGGCGCGTCGGCCACGGTGGTCCTTTCGGCGTCGGTACGGGAGGGCGCTTGCCGGCTCCGCTGCCGCGCCACAAACGTACCGCCGGCACCCGGTGGCCGGGTGCCGGCGGGGTGGCCGGTGATCGGCGTCATACGCGCCGAAACCGAGCGCTCAGGTGAGCAACCGGAAGTGCTGGTTCGGGTCGTCGCTGCGGCACGGCAATACGTAGAGCTGGCTGGACGAGTACTGCTGTGTCGCGACCGACTGGGTGGACGAGGTCGACGCCGTGCTGTCGAGGCCCATACACCCGCCGTGTCCTACGTTCTGGAAGATCACGCTGTCTGTGGTCGTCGAGACGATCCGCCAGTAGTCGGTTGCCCGGTTCCGGCACGGCTGCTGAACCACCGGGGGCAGATTGACGGTGATCCAGCGATCCGGCAGACCGAGGCAGCCGCCGGTCGCGATGTTGGTCACCTTGGTTCCCTGGCCGGTGTCGCTGAGGGTCCAGTGCTGCGGGCCGACGACCGTGGATGGGGGCTGCATGGTGACGAGTTGTGTCGTGGCGCTCGCCGTGGCGAAGCTACGTGCGTCCAGGTCAGCGATCCGGGAACCGGCGACCGGATGCGTCGCGTTGGCGGGGGTCCCGCTGGCCAGGAGGAGACCGGCGAGGGCGGTGACGAGGAGTCCGGCGAGGATGTGGGGTCTGCGCATGACACGCATCCTTCAGGACTCAGGATCGGGCTTCAGGACTCGGGTCAGGCGACCAGCCTGAAGTGCTGGTTCCGGTTGTCGTTCCGGCACGGGACCAGGTACAGCCGGGCTGGCACGGTGCTCGTCGGATCGGTGGCCATGCATCCGTCCCGGCCGACATTCCGGAAGATCACGGTGCCTGTGGTGGTCGAGACGATCCGCCAGTACTCGGTGGCCTTGTTCTCGCACGGTTGCTGGACGATCGGCGGGTAGATCGTGGTCCAGGTGGCGGGCAGGCCGAGGCAGCCGCCGGTGGCGAGGTTGGTCACCTTGGTGCCGAGGACGGTGTCGCTGAAGATCCAGTGCTGGAGGCCAATGGCCGTGGACGGCGGTTGCATGGTGACGAGCCGGGTGGTGGTGCTCGCCGTGGCAAAGGTACGTGTGTCGGCGTCGCCGATCCGGGCTCGCGCGACCGGGTGGGTCGCGGTGGCGGGGGTCGCGCTCGCCAGGATGAGGCCGGCGAGGGCAGCGACGAAGATGCCGACGAGGGTGGGGAACCTGCGCATGACACACGCTCCAGCGGGGATGTAGAAGGTCTTTTCACCTTCCGGGGGTGCCGTGAAAATATCTGACGATATGGCTTACGTCCAGATTTCGGTACCGTGATTCCCTTACCCGGAGTACGTGGCCCGTGCGTCGGTCCCCCACAAAACGACGCCGCCCGCCGTGGCAGGCGGGGGGCGGTGGTCCGGATGTGTCAGGGGTGGCTGACCAGATCCCAGCCTTCCACCTCTTCGGGCCTGCGCGGACCAGGGCCGACGTAGTGGGCTGAGGGGCGTACCAGCCGGCCCAGCTTCTTCTGCTCCATCACGTGGGCGCTCCACCCGGCGACCCGGGCGCAGGTGAACATCGAGGTGAACATGTGGGCCGGCACCTCAGCGAAGTCCAGCACCACGGCGGACCAGAACTCCACGTTGGTGGCCAGCACCCGGTCCGGCTTGCGGGCCTGCAACTCGGTGAGCGCGGCCTTCTCCAACGCCTCGGCGACCTCGAACCGGGGAGCCGCAAGCTCCCGCGCGGTACGCCGCAGCACCGCCGCCCGCGGGTCCTCTGCCCGGTAGACCCGGTGCCCGAAGCCCATCAGCCGCTCACCGCGGTCCAGCACGTCCTTCACGTACGCCTCGGCGTCACCGGTGCGCTCCACACCCTCAATCATGTGCAGCACCCGGGACGGCGCCCCACCGTGCAGCGGGCCGGACAACGCACCGATCCCGGATGAGATGCACGCCGCGACGTCCGCGCCGGTGGAGGCGACCACCCGGGCGGTGAAGGTCGAGGCGTTCATGCCATGCTCCGCCGCTGAGGTGAAGTAGGCGTCCACGGCCTTGACGTGGCGGGGGTCCGGCTCGCCACGCCACCGGATCATGAAACGCTCGACGATGGTCTCCGCCTGGTCGATCTGGCGTTGTGGCACCGCTGGAAGGCCAAGGCCACGTGCTGACTGGGCGACGAACGACAACGCGGTGACCGATACCCGGGCCAGGTCCTCGCGGGCCCGCTCGTCGCCGATGTCGAGTACCGGCTGCAACCCCCAGTACGGGGCGAGCATCGCCACCGCGCTCTGCACATCGACCCGGATGTCGCCGGAGTGCACCGGAACCGGGAACGGCTCGGCAGGTGGCAGACCAGGGCCGAACTTGCCGTCCACCAACAGTGCCCATACGTTGCCGAACGAGACGTGGCCTATCAGGTCCTCGATATTCACACCCCGGTAACGCAGCGCGCCGCCTTCCTTGTCGGGTTCGGCGATCTTGGTCTCAAAGGCGATCACGCCCTCCAGACCCGGCTTGAAGTCGGACATTTCACTACTCCCAGGGTCTTTGCGTCAACTCTGACGGAGGCCCGGCCGACGGGCCGTCGGAAGGTCGCAGGCTCCGAGCGTACCGGGGCATCTAGCCGTTTATGCCGATGGAACGTCGATAGAACTTATTCGAAATTCAGTTACCTGGTTTCACCCATCTTGCCGACTTCGAAACCTTCGCGCGAGATGTCAGACGTTGGTTCTTCACACCAGATTCACGCAGACAGTTCACCATCCGAACGGCGAGGATGGCAGCGTGAACTCCAGCACATCAGGCTCCCGCCGCGCCCTCCACGACGCAGCCACCGCACCCGGTACGGTCCTGTCCACGATGCGCCAGGAATACCCGCTCGACGGACTGACCGAGACAGACCTCGCCCGCGACTGGGTCAACCAGTTCACCGCATGGCTGGGGGACGCCACGTCGTGCGGACTCGCCGAACCGAACGCCATGGCGTTCGCCACCGCGGACCAGGACGGTCGTCCCAGCGCCCGCACCGTACTGCTCAAGGCGTACGACGAACGGGGGTTCGTGCTGTTCACCAACTACGGCTCCCGCAAGGCGACCGAGGCGCTGTCCAATCCGTACGCCAGTCTGGTCTTCTTCTGGCACCCGCTACACCGGCAGGTGGTGGTGTGCGGGACGGTCGAGCGGGTGTCCCGTACCGAGACCGAGGAGTACTTCGCGGACCGACCGCGCGGCGCGCAGCTCGGGGCGTGGGCCAGCCGGCAGTCATCGGTGATCCCCGGCCGTGAGGTGCTCGAAGCGGCCTGGCAGCGGTGCGCGGCGCAGTGGCCGGACGACACTCCCGTGCCAGTGCCGGACCACTGGGGTGGGCTGCGGGTAGTCCCCGAAACGGTCGAGTTCTGGCAGGGGCGCGCGAACCGGATGCACGACCGACTGCGGTACCGGCGTACCGGGTCCGGCTGGATCGTCGAGCGCTTGGCACCGTGAGCGGCGTGCCCGGGGACGGCGCGGTGAAGGCGTCCGCGCCGTGAGCGGCGTGGGATGGCTGCGACGAATCGCCGTGGACGTCACGCCACTGCGGATCCCGGCGTTTCGCCGGCTCTGGATCGGCCACGGGGTGTCGTTTGTCGGCTACCAGGTCACCGCGGTCGCGATCCCGGTGCAGATGTACCAGATCACCCGGTCCTCGTTCTGGGTCGGGATGATCGGTATCGCGGCGCTCCTGCCGCTGCTGGTGTTCGCGCTGTGGGGCGGCGCGGTGGCGGACACCATGGACCGGCGGGTGCTGCTGCTGGCCAGCTCGTTGCTGGTCTGGGCGGCGACGTTCGGCCTGCTGGCGCAGGCTCTGGCCGGGGTGCGGAGCCCGGGGCTGTTGCTGGTTCTGACCGCCGTGCAGTCGGTGGGCTTCGCGGTCAGCAGTCCCACCCGTTCGGCGATCGTGCCCCGACTGGTCCCTGTGGCGCTGGTGCCGGCAGCCAACACGCTCAGCTTCACGGCGTCCAATGTGGGCTCGATCGTGGGCCCGCTGCTGGCCGGGCTCGCCATCGCGCGGTGGAACTTCGCGGTGGCGTACGGGATCGACGCGGTGCTGTTCACAGTGGCGCTGTGGGCGGCGTTGCGGTTGCCCGAGTTGCGTCCGGCACGCGAGTCCACGCCGACCAGTGGGCTGCGGGCCGTGGTGGAAGGGCTGCGGTACATCGTGGTGACCCCGGTGCTGTGGCTCTCGTTCGCGATCGACATCGTGGCCATGGTGCTGGCGATGCCCCGAGCGTTGTTCCCCGAGGTGGCGGCCACCCGGTTCGGTGACGAGGCACTCGCCGGGTGGCTGTTCTCGGCGATCGCGATCGGTGCTGTGGTGGGCGGGGTGTGTTCCGGCTGGGTGGGTCGGGTACGCCGGCAAGGGGCGGCCCTCGTCGGCGCGGTGATCGGCTGGGGCCTCGCGGTGGCCGCGGCGTGGTTCGCGTCCTCGCTGTGGCTGATGGTGGTGATGCTGGGTGTTGCCGGCTTCGCCGATCTGGTGAGCGCGGTCTACCGGCAGACCATCGTGCAGTTGTACGCGCCGGACGAGATGCGGGGCCGGCTGCAGGGGGTGTTCACCGCCGTGGTGGCCGGCGGGCCCCGGCTGGGTGACCTGCGCGCCGGCTCGATGGCGGTGCTGGCCGGACCCGCCGTCGCCTGGGCCGGTGGCGGTATCGCCTGCGCGGTGGTGGCGTTGGTGCTGGCGCTCAACTTCCCCGCGCTGCTCCGCTACCGCTCCACCTGACCGCGCCCTCACGGCCTGACCTGCCCGGCCTTGTCGCGCCCGGCCTTGTCGCGCCCGGCCTTGTCGCGCCGAAACCGGGGAGGGGCGGCCGTCAGCTCAGCGCGTCGGCGGCCACCTTCAGGTCGGCCACCAGGTCGGCGTACGCCTTTGGCCTCAGCTCGTCAGGGGTGCGCAGCACCGCGCTCGGGTGGGTGGTGATCAGCGCCTTGGCGGCGTGGCTACCGCCATTGAGGTTCGTCGGCACCTCGAACGGGAGCAACCTGCCCCGGTCCTTCGTGACCCGGTACGTCGTACCGAGCAGCGCCTTCACCGCCGTGGCGCCCAGCACCACCACGAGTTCCGGGTCCAGCACCGCGAACTCGGCGGTCAGCCACGGCCGGCAGGCCTCGATGTGATCCCGGTCCGGGGTCTGGTGCAACCGGCGCTTCCCGACCATCTTGAACCTGAAGTGCTTCACGGCGTTCGTAACATAAGCCCCTTGTCGGGCGATTCCTGATTCCTCAAGTGCCCGGTCGAGCAACCGCCCGGCCGGACCGACGAACGGGGCACCCCGCCGGTCCTCGATGTCGCCGGGCTGCTCTCCGACCAGCACCACCCGGGCATGCTCCGGCCCGGTGCCGAACACCGTCTGGGTCGCGTCCCGGGACAGCTCGCAGCCCTGACAACTCTTGGCGGCCGTCGCCAGGGCGTCCAAGTCAGCCCCGGCCGGTATGAACTCTCGTGCGCTCATCGGTGTCATCCTCGCGCGGGGGTACGACATCCGCAGCCGCGACCCCCGGCAGGATGGCGGCATGGAGTTTCAGGACGTGGTACGCCGCCGCCGGATGGTCCGCAACTACGACCCGGACCGGCCGGTGCCTCCAGATCTCGTGGACCGGATCCTGGGCAATGCGATCCGCGCTCCGAGCGCCGGGTTCTCCCAGGGCTGGGGGTTTCTGGTGCTGGACCGGCGCGAGGACGTGGACCGGTTCTGGGCTGCCGCGAGCCCCGAGGACCACGTGAAGCACCGCTGGCTCGACGGGATGACCAGGGCCCCGGTGATCGTGGTGGCGCATGCCAACAAGACCGCCTACCTGGACCGGTACGCGCAACCCGACAAGGGATGGACGGACCGGGACGAAGCTCGCTGGCCGGTGCCGTACTGGCACATCGACGCCGGCTTCGCCGCGCTGCTGATGTTGTTGACCGTGGTCGACAGCGGACTGGCCGGCTGCTTCTTCGGGATCATGCCGGAGCGGATCGAACCGTACCGGCGGGAGTTCGGAGTGCCCGATGAGTTCCACCCGATCGGTGCGATCACCATCGGCTATCCGGCCGACGACGAGCGTTCGCCGTCGTTGAAGCGGGGGCGGCGGAGCCTGTCCGAGGTGGTGCACCGGAGCGCATGGCGACGTTCGCCCAGTTGATTCGGATACCCTGTGCTTCTGCGGTGGTGGCTTGTACCAGTCGGGGAGGGGGACAGCACCTCGTGATCTTCAGAGCGGTACGCGAGGGCAGACCGTACCCGGACCACGGGTTGACCACCCGGGACTGGGCGGCGATCCCACCCCGTCCAGTGCGGCTCGATCAGCTCACCACGGTCAAGCGTCACCTCGCCCTGGACCGGTTGCTGGCTGAGGATTCGACCTTCTACGGTGACCTGTTCCCGCACGTGGTGCAGTGGCAGGGCAATCTGTATCTGGAAGACGGTCTGCACCGGGCGCTGCGTGCGGCGCTGCAGCAGCGCACCTCGATCCATGCCCGAGTGCTGGCACTGCCGGTGACCGGTGGCTCGGCCGGCGATCCCGATGCCGCGCGTTCCCCGGCGCAGCCCCGGCCCTTGGCGTAAGACCTGGGAGGCGACGTGGCGGGACTACCGGCGTTGCAACTGCTTGACACGGACGCCCTGCTCAGTGACGAGGAGCGGGCGATCCGCGACGTGGCCCGCCGGGTGGTCGACGACCGGGTCCGGCCCTATGTCGCCGGCTGGTTCGAGCAGGGCGTCTGCCCGGCCCGGGACCTCGCGAAGGAGTTCGGCGCCGTCGGGCTGCTGGGCATGCACCTTTCCGGGTACGGCTGCGCCGGTGCCTCCGCTGTCGCGTACGGCCTGGCCTGCATGGAACTGGAGGCCGCCGACTCGGGGGTACGCAGCCTGGTCAGCGTGCAGGGTTCACTGGCGATGTACGCGATCTGGCGGTACGGCTCGGAGGAGCAGAAGCAGCGGTGGCTGCCGCCGATGGCACAGGGCGACGCGATCGGCTGTTTCGGGCTCACCGAACCCGACCACGGCAGCGACCCGGCCGGGATGGCCTCCCGGGCCCGCCGCGACGGCGACGACTGGGTGCTGACCGGCACGAAGATGTGGATCACCAACGCCCCGGTGGCGGACGTCGCGGTGGTGTGGGCGCGTGCGGATGACGGCGTGCTGGGTTTCCTGGTCCCGTTGGACGCGCCGGGCGTGACGGTCAACGAGATCCGCGACAAGCTCTCGCTGCGGGCCTCGATCACCGGGGAGATCGTGCTGGACGGGGTACGGCTGCCGGACTCGGCGCGGCTACCGGAGGCCCGGGGGCTGCGGGCACCGCTGTCCTGCCTCACCGAGGCCCGGTTGGGGATCACCTGGGGGGCGCTCGGGGCGGCCCGGGACTGCCTGCAGACCGCGATCGACTACGCCTGCGATCGGGAGCAGTTCGGCAGGCCGATCGCCGGGTTCCAGCTCACCCAGGCGAAGCTGGCCGATATGGCGGTCGAACTGAACAAGGCATTCCTGTTGGCGCTGCACCTGTCCCGGTCGGCGGACGCCGGCACGTTGCGCCCCGAGATGGTGAGCGTGGGGAAGCTGAACAACGTACGGGAGGCACTGACGATCGCCCGGACCGCGCGGACGATCCTCGGGGCCAACGGGATCAGCGGCGAGTATCCGGTGATGCGGCACGCCGCGAACCTGGAGAGCGTGCTGACGTACGAGGGGACCAGTGAGATCCACACGCTGGTGATCGGCCAGGCGCTGACCGGGATCTCCGCGTTCAGCTGACGCCGCCTCGACACCGCGTCTCGCCTGCGCGACGCAGTACCGTTGGGAGAGCTAGGGATGAACCGCCCAGACAGTGGGTATTGGGGGCCTCGTGAGCGCACAAGAGCCTGACGTGCAACGTCCTGCCAGGTCCTACTGGTGGCTGGTGGCAGCGGCGCTGGTGCTTTTCGCCGTGTTGGCCGGGCTCGCGGTACTGCCCCGGCTGATCGATCCGTTCGGGGAACGCGAGGTCGACCGCAGCCAGCCGGTGCTGCTCGAACGCATCCGGGAACTCAGCAGGTACCAGGCGGCGCGGGGCGAGTTCCAGGTGGTGATCGACCTGGAGAAGGACGCTCCGTTCCTGCCGGCCTCGGTGCTGGGGGAGCGCACGCTGTTCGTGGCCGCTGGCAGCGTTGACGCCTACGTGGACTTCTCCACGATGAGCAAGGGGGCGATCCGGGTCTCCGAGGACGGCCGCAGCGCGACGGTACGGCTGCCACACTCCCGGTTGGACAAGGTCAACCTGGACCAGGAGCGCAGCTACGTGTTCGAGGCCCGGCGCGGCGTACTGAACCGGTTGGGTGAGCTGGTCACCGGCAGCCGGAGCAACGAGCAGCGCCTGTACGTCCTCGCGGAGCGCAAGATCATGGCCGCGGCCGAGCGCAGCGACCTGGAGAAGAAGGCTGAGCAGAACACCAGGTCGATGCTTGTCGGCATGCTGGGATCGCTCGGGTACTCGAAGGTCACGGTGCAGTTCGGCGGTCCTGCCGCCTGACCCGCCGATCACAGCGACAGGCTCCGACCGAACAGGATCAGTCCGAGTGCCGCGAAGCCGACCGTGACCAGCGTCGCGAACAGCGGGGCCCGGCCGGGCGGCGGTACACCCCGGCTGAGTGCCACCACCCGACGGTGCGCCGCGACCAGCCCGGCCAGCCACACCAGCATCACCGCGGCCACCCCGAGCTCTCTCAGCCACGCCGGATCGGCGAGCAGCGCCTGCCGCAGTGCCAGCACCGCGACGGCTGTACCGGCGAGTACGGTGCGCCGCCAGGCGAATCTGGTGCGTTCCCATTGCGCGCCGGGTGCCGCGTCGCTCATCCCAGGCCGCCCAGCAACACGATTCCGAGCAGGATCGCGGCACCCAGCGCGATGCTCAGTGCGAGGGTCGCCGGGAACCTGCTCTCCGGCAGGTCCTCACGGCGTCGCATCGCCAGTTCGTTGCGGATCCAGTGGTTCAGCCCTCGCAGTGCGCACACCGCGCCCAACAACATCAGGACGACCGTGACCCCCTCCCGGAGGTACGTCACGTCCAGGAACTGCGCCACCGCGAGTCCGCCGCCCACCAGGGCGAGCGCGGTGCGGATCCAGGCGAGGAAGGTCCGCTCGTTGGCCAGCGAGAACCGGTAGTCCGGAGTCTCGCCGACGCCACGGAGCCGGTTGGGCGTGAACCACCACCGGAGCGATTCCCGCATACATACCCCCTCCATCGGTTTGTACCACCTGGGGCGCGCGGCGGGCCCGGACCGACTCGCCGGTTCGGGCCCGAGGACGTACGCTCGCGCCGAGGGCAGGGGGTCCCCGCGGCACCGTGTGGGTGGGTGGACCGCAAGGGTCGCGGAGCGCCCACAAAGGAGTGAGTGCGCGATGATCAGTGTCTTCGATCTCTTCAAGATCGGTATCGGGCCGTCCAGTTCCCATACCGTGGGACCGATGCTGGCGGCCCGGATGTTCGCCGCCGGACTCAAGGCCGACGGCACGCTGGCCGAGACCGCGCGGGTCGCCGCGGAACTGTACGGGTCGCTCGGCGCCACCGGGCACGGCCACGGCAGCGAGAAGGCCGTGCTGCTGGGGCTCGCCGGTGAGGATCCGGAAACCGTCGACACCGCGACCATGGGGGACCGGGTCTCGGCGATCCGCCGGGACCGGCGGCTGGTGCTGCTGGGCAGCCACGAGGTCGGGTTCGACCCCGATCACGATCTGGTGATGCACCGGCGAAAGTCGCTGCCGTACCACCCGAACGGCATGATCTTCCGCGCCTTCGACACGTCCGGTCAGCCGCTGCGGGAGCGCACCTACTACTCGGTGGGCGGCGGGTTCGTGGTGGACGAGCAGGCCGCTGGCGCCGACCGGATCAAGCCGGACGACACTCCGGTGCGCTACCCGTTCCGGACCAGCGCGGACCTGCTCGACTGGACGAGCCGCACCGGACTGGCGATCTCCGAGTTGATGCTCGGCAACGAGACCGCCTGGCGGCCGGAGTCGGAGGTGCGCGCGGGGCTGCTGCGGATCTGGACGGTGATGCAGGAGTGCGTACGCCACGGCTGCGAGACCGAAGGGGTGCTGCCGGGTGGCCTGAAGGTGCAGCGCCGGGCCGCCGACCTGCACCGCCGCATGATGGCCGACCTGTACGCGACTGATCCGCTGCGGGTGATGGACTGGGTGACCCTGTTCGCGCTGGCCGTGAACGAGGAGAACGCCGCCGGAAGCCGGGTGGTCACCGCGCCGACCAATGGCGCGGCCGGGATCATCCCGGCGGTGCTGCACTACTACACCCGGTTCGTGCCCGGGGCGGACGACGACGGTGTGGTCCGGTTCCTGCTCACCGCCGGTGCCATCGGCGTGCTGTTCAAGGAGAACGCGTCGATCTCCGGTGCCGAGGTGGGTTGCCAGGGTGAGGTCGGCTCCGCCTGCTCGATGGCCGCGGCGGGTCTCGCCGAGGCGCTCGGCGGCACCCCGGAGCAGGTGGAGAACGCGGCCGAGATCGGTATGGAGCACAACCTGGGTCTGACCTGCGACCCGGTCGGTGGCCTGGTCCAGATTCCCTGCATCGAGCGGAACGCTGTGGCCAGCATCAAGGCGATCACCGCGACCCGGCTGGCGCTGCGCGGCAGCGGACAGCACTACGTGTCGCTGGACAAGGTGATCAAGACGATGCGGGAGACCGGTGCCGACATGAAGATGAAGTACAAGGAGACCGCCCGCGGTGGCCTGGCGGTGAACGTCATCGAGTGCTAAGGGTCGGTGGTCGCGGGTCGTTGCGCCACGTCGGTCTGCCGGTCCGCGTACGGTGCGACCCGCTGCTTGGCGTCCAGCATCGCGCGGTCCGCCTTGCGGAACGCGTCGACCAGGCCGGTGTCCACGCGGAGTTCCGCCCAGCCGACACTCGCGGAGACCGGTGTGCCCGGCACGATCGACTCCCAGTCCTCGTCGTGGACCGCCGTCACCAGGCGCTGGCCGATCGCCTCGGCCTCGGTGAGCGTGGTGGACGGCAGGATCACCACGAACTCGTCACCTCCGTACCGGGCGACGAAGTCCCGGCGCCGCAGGGTACGGATCAGCACCGTCGCCACCCGCTGTAGCACCAGGTCACCGGTGAGGTGGCCGTGCACGGTGTTCACCGCTTTGAAGGAGTTGAGGTCCACCACCCCGAGCACGCCTGGCTCCCGGTCCTGGGACATCTGCTCGATCAGCTGTTCCAGGCTGCGCCGGTTGGCCAGCCCGGTGAGCGGGTCGGAGAGCGCTTCCCCCGCGTACCGTCCCACGGTCCGGCGTAGCTCCTCATGGTCCAACCGGACCGCGATGCCGTCCACAAACAGGCCACGGATCCGCTCCAGGTCCGCGGACGCGATCCGGAACGCGGTCCGGTCCGCGGCATCCGCGTCCGTGTGCCGACCGGCGGCGGCGTGGGCCAGGGCTCGTAGCCGGTGTACCTCGGCCCCGCCGAGGGTACGTGTGTCCACAGTGGTCCTGTCCAATATGGTGAGTGCCTCATCGGGCCGCCGTTCCGCGATCGCCCGGCACACCGCCGACAGCTCACGCAGGTCGGACGCCTCGGGCAGGGCGGTCTTGCGGACCGGACGCAGCCGGGGTAACGGCAGTACGGCATCAAGCTGCCCCAGCGCGGCGAGCCGGGCCATCGCGTACTCCACATATGGCAGTTGGTCGGGGCGCAGGGCCGACAGGCCGCCCGTGCTGGCGAGCAGTCGTTGCAGGTCCGCCAGTAACTCGACAAGCTGCGAACGGCAGCGTTCGGTGTCACCCCGGTGGTCCAGGGAGACCGCGGCCCGGACCCCGACGTCCGGAGCGGCGTGTTCGGCCGGGTCCAGCCCGGCCGCCTCCGCGGCCTGATGCGAACGGCTGACCGCCCGCCGGGCGTGGTCGTGGAATCCCAGGAACGAATAGACGTTCGCGAGGTCGCGCCAGGCGTCGGCGGAGGCCGTGTCGTGCTGCTCGACGGTTTCCAGCGCCCGGTTGGCCCACACCAGGTGCATCACCCCTCGGTCGAGGGACCCTTCGGCGTACGAGACGAAGCCGGCGAGCGCGTGGTACTCCCCGAGCAGCGCGGGGTCGGACGCCCGGCGTACCGCGGCGTCAGCCTGGTCGACCACGGCCGGGCACTCGGCGGTGCGACCCAGATTGAGCAGTGCGCCGAGCTTCATCAGGTACGCGCGGGCCACCTCGTACGGGTCGGAGAAGGTGCTGGTGATCCGGTCAGCCAGGATCACCACGTCACTGGACCGGATGTCGCGGATCAGTTCGCGGAGCCGGTCGGTGGGCCGTTCGGGGTGCTGGTCGGCGCCGGCCGGGTCGGGTCCCGAAACCCGGCCATAAAAGCCCCGCTCCGGCGAACGCACCCTGGTGGCCCCTTTCCGCGTCGGCACCGTCTCATTGTGCGATGGTCCTGTACCGTCCTCGGCACCGCGGTCGGACACCGGACCACATTACCGAGCCGTTGCCCGAGCGGAAGGCCGCCTGTCGCACTTGGTGTCCGACCACCTCGGGTCCCCGGGCTGCCGATGGCCGACTGGTGACGGAACGGCCCGGTCGTGATCACAGAAACCGCCCGGTGGTGGCGGCGCGATGCCATTGTGGGTCCGGCACGGCACGGGCCGTGCCGATGAGTAGTCTCCTCGGGATTTCTCAGGACGTACAGATCATGGAGGCAGAAGTGAGTCAAGACGCCGCACCGCCGCAGGATCCGGGACCGCCGCCCGGCGCACCGGCACCGGGGGCCGCCCCCCAGGCGACCGGCGTATCCCCGGAGGGTCAACCGGCCCCGAAACAGGGCATGAATCCGAAGCTCAAGAGGGCGCTGCTCGGCATCGCCGTCGCCGTGGTGGTGTTCGGTGTCGCGCTGTGGCTCGGCATGGACGAACCGGCGAACGCCAAGGTCGGCGACTGCGTGTCCGGCACGTCGACGGAGGAGTTGCAGATCGTCGAATGCGACTCGCCGGAGGCGGAGTGGAAGGTCGTCGGTCGGGGTGAGGACAAGGCCAGGACCGAGATGGAGTCCGCGTGTCAGGCGTTCCAGAATGCCGAGCGCGCGTACTGGGAGGGCAGAGAGGGGCAGCAGGGCCTGGTGCTCTGCCTGGCCTCGGCGAAGTAGTCGGGTCCCTACGGCGGCCAGCTCCGGGACCTGTGGCTGGCCGCCGTGGTCGTCCGATCGCAATCTGTTTTCATGGCTACCCATGGGTAACTACTTGCCGGTAGCCTCGGTCTGAGACCCGGATCACAGGGGGATGGCGATGACGACAACAGCGAGCACGCCCCGTTCCACCCGGCAGACCGCCGACCAACTCCAGGCCGCGGCGGGTGTCACCGAGCAGCAGGCCCGCCAGGTCGCTGAGGAAGCCCGCGAGAAGGAGTGGCGTAAGCCGAGCTTCGGCAAGGAGCTGTTCCTCGGCCGGCTGCGGTTGGACCTGATCGATCCGCATCCGCGGCCGAGCCCCGAGGACCGGGAACGTGGCGAGGCATACCTGGCCAGGCTCCGCGAGGTCTGCGAACCGATGGACGGCTCGGTGATCGAGCGGGACGACCAGATCCCGGACGACATGGTCCAGAAACTGCGGCAGGTCGGCGCCTTCGGGATGAAGATCGACCCGAAGTACGGCGGTGTCGGCCTGTCCAACCTCTACTACATCAAGGCGCTGCAGATCGCCGGGTCGGTGAACTCCGCGATCGGGGCGATGCTCTCGGCCCACCAGTCCATCGGCGTACCGCAGCCGCTGAAGCTGTTCGGCAGCGAGGAGCAGAAACAGAAGTTCCTGCCCCGACTGGCCAAGGGTGAGATCAGCGCGTTCCTGCTGACCGAGCCGGACGTGGGTTCGGACCCGGCGCGGCTGGCCTCGACCGCCACGCCCACCGAGGACGGTACGGCGTACGTGCTCAACGGGGTGAAGCTGTGGGCCACCAACGGTGTGGTCGCCGACCTGCTCGTGGTGATGGCGATGGTGCCCCCCAGCGACGGGCAGCGCGGCGGCATCACGGCGTTCGTGGTGGAGGGCGACTCGCCTGGCATCACCGTGGAGCGACGCAACTCGTTCATGGGGCTACGGGGCCTGGAGAACAGCCTCACCCGGTTCCACGACGTACGGGTCCCCGCGGAGAACGTGATCGGCGGCGTGGGCAAGGGCCTGAAGATCGCACTCACCACGCTGAACACCGGCCGGTTGTCGCTTCCGGCGATGTGCGTCACCGCCGGCAAGTACAGCGTCGCCGCGGCCCGGCAATGGGCTGCCGACCGGGTGCAGTGGGGCAAGCCGGTCGCCAGGCACGAGGCGGTCGCGGTGAAGCTGGCCACGATGACGGCCAACACCTTCGCCATGGAAGCGGTGCTGGACCTGTGCAGCATGCTCGCCGACGACGACCGTAACGACATCCGGATCGAGGCGGCGATCGCCAAGCTGTTCGCCTCCGAAGTGGCGTGGCAGGTCGGAGACGACCTGGTGCAGGTGCGCGGTGGCCGGGGGTACGAGACCGCCGCGTCACTCGCCGCCCGTGGCGAGCGACCGATCGCCGCCGAACAGTTGCTCCGAGACCTGCGGATCAACCGGATCTTCGAGGGTGCCACCGAGATCATGCACCTGTTCATCGCCCGCGAGGCGGTGGACCAGCACCTCGCCGTGGCCGGTGACATCATCGACCCCGGCGTCCGGTTGGGCGGCAAGGTGAAGGCCGCCGGCAAGGCAGGGCTGTTCTACGCCGGGTGGCTGCCCACCCTGGCCGTGGGCAAGGGCCAGTTGCCGGGGGCGTACTCGGAGTTCGGCAAGCTCGCCACGCACCTGCGCTACGTCGAGCGCACGAGTCGCAAGCTCGCCCGTTCGACCTTCTACGGGATGTCCCGGTGGCAGGGCAAGCTGGAACGTAAGCAGGCCTTCCTCGGACGGATCGTGGACATCGGGGCCGAGTTGTTCGCGATCAGCGCCTGCTGTGTCCGTGCCAGGATGCTCCGCGACGAGCCCGAAGGCCAGACCGCCGCGGAGCTGGCGGGCCTGTTCTGCGCGCAGTCCCGGCTGCGGGTTCAGTCCCTGTTGCGCGGACTGTGGCGCAACACCGACAACGCTGACCGGCGGGCCGCCCGGCGGCTGGTGAACGGCGACTACGCGTGGCTGGAGGACGGGATCCTGCCGCTTCCGGAGACCGGGTCCTGGGTCGCCGGGTGGTCACCGGGTCCGTCCACCGAGAAGGACCTGAGCCGGCGGATTCCCATGCCCTGAGGCCGGGAACGTCGATGTGGGCCACATCCTCGTGGTCGGCCTCGCTCACGCGTTGGAGGCGGCTGCCTGGTGCGGGGCTGTGGCACCGCCTGAGCTGCCTGGTCTCCCGCTGGCCAGCGATCTCCGCAGGTCGCGGGCTGGGTACCCGCTGTCGGCCGGATTGCCAGGCGGTAGCATCCCTGACCATTCGACGGCGTACGCTGACCCGGCGACATTCGTCGTTCACCCGGCCGACCTGTGCGGGCCACGGGCCCGCGAGCGTGCTGGCCGCCTATGAAATGTGGGAGAGCGCCGCTGACCATGCCGTCAACCGTGTCATCATCCGTGTGCCGTCGTGAGGTCACGCGCTGTCCACAAGAGGTAGTTGAATATGTATAGCCTGGTTCTTCTGAACGGTGGTGTCGGCACCCGGGTTTCCGCCGGCCAGCCAAAGCAGTTCATCCGGGTGAACGGCCTGCCGATCATCGTCTACTCGCTGGTGGCCGCGGACGCGGTTGACGAGATCGAGGAGATCGTCCTCAACTACCCCGAGGGGTGGTTGGAGGAGACCGAGAAGCTGGTCATCAACTACGCCGTGAAGAAGCCGGTGACGTACGTGCCGGCGGGCAGGACCCGGCACGAGTCGGTGCGCCTGATGCTGCCGCACTGCAAGCAGGAGCGGGTCATCCTGCACGAGACCGCGAGGCCCCTGGTGGGTGCCGGGGACTTCCGCCGGATCGTCGCGGACCCGCACGAGAACCTCAGCTTCATGCTGCCGATCCCGTTCACGGTGGCTCCGGTCGACCCGCAGGCCGGGCAGGTGACCGGTTCGCTGGACCGTGCCCGGCTGCGCAACGTGCAGTTGCCCCAGAAGTTCCGCAAGGCCGACCTGGAGGCGGCACACGAGTACGCCGAGCGCGAAGGCGTGGTGTTCACCGAGGACGCCACGCTGGTCGCGGTCGCCGGTTCGGACGTCTACTTCCTGGACGGCGAGGACCGCAACTTCAAGGTGACCACACCGACCGATGTGCGACTTGCCGGCTATCTCCTGGGGGGAGAAGACGACGATGAGTAGGTCGATCATGGTGACCGGCGCCTCCAAGGGGATCGGCGCGGCAACCGTGGACCGCTTCTTCTACGGCGACAACGACGTCACCGACTTCATCCTGCTGGCCCGCGAGTCCGAGGCCTTCACCGCCGTCCTGGACAAGTTGCGAGCCGACAATCCGTACGACAAGAAGGCCACGGGCTACGCCATCGACCTCGCGGACCGGGAGCGCACGGTCGACCTGATGCAGGACGTGACGAACAACCACGGCAAGGTCGACCTCCTGATCAACAACGCTGGCTACACCGCTCCGTGCGCCATCCAGCAGGTGGAGTTCGCCGACTTCGAGCGGACCATCGGGGTCAACCTGTACGCGCCGTTCACCATCGTGCAGGAGCTGCTGCACAACGGGAACACGTTCGAACTGGTCGTCAACATCGCCTCGACAGCCGGGATGAACGGCCGGCCCGGATGGCTGACGTACTCCGCTTCGAAAGCCGCGCTGATCACCATGAGCGAGGTCATGAAGGAGGAGCTGGCGATCTACGGCACCCGGGTGGTGTGCATCTCGCCCGGCCGTTGCGCCACCGACCTGCGTAAGACCCTCGCTCCTGACGAGGACCCCAGCACGATCATGCAGCCCGGCCACGTCGCCGGTGTGATCGAGATGCTCGCCTCGGACATCGGCCGTTTCGTCGACAGCCGCAATCTCGTGGTGCGCATGTAACGCCCGCCGGCCCGGGGACGCTGTAACACCTTGGAAACGCCAGAGAGAGAAGGCAGAGGACGTCAATCGCGATGATACGCGACATACTACGCAATTTGTACCAGAAGGTGGGACTGAACGGACTGCCCACCGCGGCGCTCGCAGTGGTGGCACTGACCCGACTGCCGTGGTTTGGGTATGTGTTGTGCCTGGCCACCCTGGTCTACGGGTGGCAGATGTACCGGCTGGAGGGCCTTGGTAAGCACCGCGTGGGACGGGTGCTCGTGGTGTCCGCCGTGCTGTTGGAGGTCGCCCGGCCGGGGGATGGGGACGAAGGACTGGGAGTGCCCCTGGCACTGACCGGGGTGCTGCTGATCGGGCAGATCGCCCACGAACAGATGCTGTCCAAGGCGCTGATGACCGGGCGGTTGCGCACCGCCAACCTGGGTGTCAACCGGCGCGGCATCGACCGGGTGCTCGACTCGCGCTGGGCGTACCTGGCGACCACGGTGCTGACGGTGCTGTTCCTGGTGTCCGCCGCGTTCTCGTGGATGCTCTGGGAACTCGCCGTGGTGACCGTGGTGGTCACCGCGCTGTTCATCGTGGCGGTTGTGGCGGCCTGGCGGGAACGGCGTAGTGCCGCCCACCAGCAGGACGCCGAGGTACACGCCGCGGTGGAGGCCATCGCCCCGACGTTCCTGGTGCACTTCTCGGCACCGCCCGGCTCCGAGTACCAGATCCTGATGTGGCTGCCGTACCTGGACCAGATCGGCGAGCCGTACGTCGTCGTGCTGCGGGAGGCGCACGCCCTGCCCGCGATCTCGGCGGCCACCGACCGTCCGGTGGTGGTCGCGCCGAGCATCGCGAACCTGGAACACATGCTGGTGGACAGTATGCGAACCGTGTTCTACGTCAACAACGGCATGAAGAACACCCACTGTGTACGGTTCGGTCACATGACCCACGTGCAGGTGCTGCACGGGGACTCGGACAAGGCGTCCAGCTACAACCCGATCTCCGCGATGTACGACCGGGTGTACGTCGCCGGTCAGGCCGGCGTCGACCGCTACCACAAGCACGGGGTACGGATCCCGACGTCCCAGTTCCGCATCGTGGGCCGACCGCAGGTCGCTGGCGTGGAGATCACCACGCAGCCGATCACCGCGGTGCAGCAGTCCACCGTGCTGTACGCCCCCACCTGGACCGGCAACTCCTCCGACGTCAACTACTCCTCGCTGGGCATCGGCGAGAAGATCCTCCGGGGTCTGCTGCGCCGGGGCATCACCGTGATTCTGCGGCCACACCCGTACACCACCCGGATCCCGGTGGCGGCACAGCAACTGGCAAAACTGGAGGCGATGCTCGCCGCCGACGCCGCCCGTACCGGCCGGCAGCACCGCTGGGGGAAGGTGTCCAGCGCCGATATGTCCCTACTGGACTGCATCAATGCCGCTGACGCCATGATCACGGACGTCAGTGCGGTGGCCTCTGACTGGCTGTACTCGGAGAAGCCGTTCGCCAGCACCGACATGCAGAACGAAGGCGAGCGGTTTGTCGAGACGTTCCCGTTGTCCCGGGCCGCGTACATCGTGGACCACAAGGGCTCCAACGTGGACGAGGTGCTGGACGAGCTGCTGGGCACCGACCCGCTGGCATCGATACGCCGTGACATGAAGACCTACTACCTCGGCGACTTCCCCTCCGACCATTACGTGGACGCGTTCCTGGACGAAGCCCGCCGCTGCATCGCCGGAGCGGACGAGGTGCTCACCGGAGCGCAAAGCGTGCCGTCCGCGCCGGTGCCGACCGCAGGTACCACCGTCGCCTGACGGTTGAGTTGGGTGTCACGGAACGCCGAGCAGCCGGAGCCCGGCGGTGGTTCCGGCAGCGACCAGCACCACCACTACGAACGGCAGCTTCCGGAGCGCCGTCAGCACGCCGACCAGCACGCCGGCCGGTCGCGCCCAACTGTCCAGTTCGGCACCGGAGAACACAGTCGCCGTTGCCGCGAGAGCGGCGAGCAGCGCCACCGCCGGCAGGGTGAGCCAGGCCCGCGCCCGGTCTGACATCTCGATCCGGTGCGAGAGCACCGGGCCGGTCAGCCGTAACAGGTACGTTCCGACGGCGAACAGCACGACGGTCAGCGGAGTCACCGGGAGTCCTCTCCTGTGTCGGGGCGGGTACGACCCGGTCGCTGGTCAGCGGCGGGCTCGGACCGGTCCCTGGCCGACCCGGGCATCGCGACGACCGGCAGCGCGGCCAGCGCCAGCAACACCGGCACGCCCGGCGGCAGGACCGGCGTGGTGGCGAGCGCCAGCAGCACGGCGATGAGCGCTACCCGGCGCGGCTGCCGCTGCCGCAACGAGGGCAGCAGCAGCGCCGCCAGGGCGGCCGGGAAGGCGGCATCGAGACCGAGACCCGCCGGGTCACCGATGCCCCGCCCGGCGACCGCGCCGGCCGCCACCCCGACGTTCCAGGCGACGAACAGCGAGACTCCGGTGAACCAGTAGGCCAGCCGGCGTCGCCGAGGATCGGACTGGGCGAGCGCGAAGGCGACCCCCTCGTCCACCAGCAGATGGCTGCCGAGCAGTCGGCGAGACCGGCTCCCGGCGAGGATGTCCCCGACCGCGAGACCCAGCGGTACGTGCCGCACGTTGAGCACCAGCCCGGCCAGAACGGCCGCCAGCGGACTGCCTCCCGACGCGATCACCGCGACCGCCGCGAACTGGGAGGCCCCGGCGAAGACGAACACCGACATCGCCACGACCAGCCAGACGGAAAGCCCAGCGGCCACCGCGATCGCACCGAACGACGCACCCACCAGTGCCGTGGCGACGGCCAGCGCGCCAACGTCGCGCGTCAGGCCCGGGTCCACGATCCGCCGTACCTCATCCGGCGGCCGGGTTGGTGGCTGGCTCGGCCGGGGTGTCCTCCGGCGACACGTCCGACAGGTCGCGCAGCCGTGGGATCGGGGAGCGGACCACGAACCACAGGGCAGCCAGCGTGCCCAGCCCGCCGACGACCATGGTTGCCCGGAGCCCGATCAGCTCACCGAGCGCCCCACCGAGCACCGCGCCGATCGCGGCCGTGCCGGTGACCGCCAGTCGGTAGCCGGCGTTGGTGCGTCCCAGTACCTTGGTGGACACCGCTGCCTGGCGCAGGCTGATCGCCTGAATGTTGTAGGCCACCAGGCCCGCGCCATTGATCAGCAACGCCGCTCCGATCACTGGGGCCGCCCAGGCGCCGCTGGCGAGTGGGATCAGCAGCGGGGCGGCGTTGGCGATCACGATCGAGATGATCAGGGTCGGTCCAAGCCCCCAGCGGCGGCCAAGTCGCCCGGAGACGAAGCTGCCGAACAGGGCACCCACCCCGGACATGGTGAGCACGACACCGATCACCGCCGGTGTCAGGTTCAACCCTCCCCGGGACAGGTACAGGATCAGCACCGCCCAGAGCATCTGGTTGAACAGGTTGTAGGCAGCGGCCTCGGCGCCCAGCGCACGCAGGTACGTGTTCCGCAGCAGCAGCCGCAGGCCGACTCCGATCTGGGCGAAGATCGACTCCTGGGCTCCCGGGCTACGCGGCGCCGCCGGTTCGCGGCGGCGGACGAACAGCAGGGTCGTCCCGGCGGCCAGGTAGGTGATCGCGTCCACCAGCACCGCGACCGGTGCGGTCAGCCAACCGACCAGGACACCCGCGGCACCCGGTCCGGCCAACTGGGCGAACGAGCGGCTGCCTTCCAGCTTCCCGTTTCCCTCCACCAGGTGTTCCCGGTCGACCAGCGAGGGCAGGTACGACTGGTAGGCGAGGTCGAAGACCACGGTGAGGGCCGCCCCGAGGAACACCAGCGTGGCGAGCAGCCAGATGTTCATCAGCCCGAGTACCACACCGAGCGGGATCACTCCGAACAGGACCGCCCGACCCAGGTTCGTACCGATCAGGAGCGGGAGCCTGCGGTTCTGGTCCACCCAGACCCCAGCGAACAGGGTGAGTACCAGGTATGGCGCGAACTGGGCCGCGTTGAGCATCCCCATCTGCCACGGTTGGGCGTCCAGGACGTTCACCGCGAGCAGCGGGATCGCCACGATGGAGATCCGGGTGCCGATCATCGAGAGCGACTCCGCAGACCAGAACTTCAGGAAGTCCGGGTCGCGCCACAGTCCACCGAGGCGGCGATCGGTTGTGATCATTGGCCACCTTCCGCACGTGCCTTCCGCAGGCACTGCCGCAACGTGTCGCCGAGCACCGACACGTGCGGCGGTTGCAGCATCGTGTAGTGATCGCCGGGCATCACGTGGTGCTCCAACCCTTCCGACGCCAGGGCTCGCC
The DNA here is from genome assembly GCA_036375165.1 of Micromonosporaceae bacterium. Classification (GTDB taxonomy): domain Bacteria; phylum Actinomycetota; class Actinomycetes; order Mycobacteriales; family Micromonosporaceae; genus WHSM01. The sequence continues at coordinate 29,501 of DASUSI010000124.1, forward strand.
ACCGTCGCAGATCCTCGGCGGGTTCGTCGGCGGCGTTCACCAGCACCAGCCGGCCGGGGTAGGGCTCCGGCCGGTGCGCCAACAAGGCCCGGTAGTTCGCCGCGAAGACCCGGATCCGGGTGGTCAGTTCGTTCAGCAGCCCTTCCGGGATCAGGTCCGCCCTCGTCATGGCATCCAGCGCGGCGACGATCTGCTCCTCCTCGGAAAGCTGGCGCAGTCCGTCGAGGTCCAGCACTGGTACCGGAGTCCTGGCGATCCCGGCGACGTCGCGGACGAACCAGGTGAGCATCTCCGCCTGGTCCGGTTCGTACGGCTCGGCGGGCAACCCGGTATCCACGACGACCAGTAACGCCACCCGCTGCCCGGCGGCCCGCAACTGCCGCGCCATTTCGAGCGCCACGGCACCGCCCATCGACCAGCCGCCCAGGTGGTACGGACCCTCCGGCTGCACCTCGCGGATCGCGGCGACGTACCGGTCCGCCGCCTGCCGAAGGGTCAGCGCCGGGTCGCCACCATGCAGCCCCGGGTCCTCCAGTCCGTAGAACGGCTGGTCCGGGCCGAGCAGTGAAGCCAGCCGGCCGTACGGACCCACGGATCCGCCGACCGCGTGGACGAAGAACAGCGGCGGCAGATCGCCGCCGGTAACCATGGGCACGAGCGGTGACACGGTGTCGTTCCTGGTCGGTGCCACGTCCAGAGCGCCGCTGTGATCCTGGATCGCGACCGCCATGGCCGCCACGGTGGGCGCCGCGTACAGGTTGCGCGGGTCGAGCCCGACGCCGAACACCCGGCGGATCTCGTTGCCGAGCCGCACCAGGTCCAGCGAATTGCCACCGAGGTCGAAGAAGTTGTCCAGGACGCTGAGCCGGTCCAGGACGACCCGGTCCGGGCCGAGGGTGCCGGACCAGACCTCGGTGAGCGCCCGCTCCAGGTCGGTACGCGGGGCGATGAACTCGGAACCTGCCCGCGCCTGCGGAGCGGGCAGCGCTCGGCGGTCCACCTTGCCGTTTCCGGTGAGGGGTATCGCGTCCAGCCGGACCAGCGCCGTGGGAACCATGTACGACGGCAGTCGGGCGCTGAGGTAGGTCCGCAACTCGGCCTCGTCGTACCGCTGTGCCACGAGGTACGCCACGAGTCGTGGATTGCCCGCGTCGCCGTAACGGGCGACGACCGCGTCGGCGACATCCGGGTGGCCGGTGAGCACCGCCTCGATCTCTCCCAGCTCAATCCGGAAACCCCGGATCTTCACCTGCTGGTCAACCCGGCCGAGGTACTCCAGGGTGCCGTCGGACAGCCATCGGACCAGGTCACCACTGCGGTAAGAGCACCCGTTCCGGTCTGGTACGAAACGTTCCGCCGTCAGCTCGGGCCGGCCCAGGTAGCCGTACCCGACGCCGGCCCCGCCGACCCACAGCTCGCCGGGTACCCCCACCGGAGCCTGCCCGCCCGCCGGGTCCACCACCCTGACCGACAGGTCCGGGAGCGGCACCCCGATCGGGCTGGCGCAGCGGGTGAGCAGTTCCCGGGACAGCGGCTGGTATGTGACGTGCACGGTGGTCTCGGTGATCCCGTACATATTGACCAGCCGTGGCCGCCGTTCACCGTGCCGGTCGAACCAGCGCAGTACGGAGTCCGGGTCCAGTGCCTCACCGCCGAAGATCACGGTACGTAACGCGAGTTCCCCAGCACTGTCGTGTTGCTCGTCCACGGCGACGAGTTGTCGGAACGCCGCCGGGGTCTGGTTCAGCACCGTGACCCGTTCCCGTAGCAGCAGGTCGTAGAACCGTTCCGGGGAGCGGGTCTCCCAGTAGCGCACCACCACCAGGCGTCCGCCGTACCCGAGCGCGCCCCACAGCTCCCACACCGAGAAGTCAAAGGCGGCGGAGTGGAACATGGTCCACACGTCGTCGTGGTCGAAGCCGAACCAGTCCTCGGTGGCCCGCAGCAGCCGGACCACGTTGCGGTGGGCGATCATCACCGCCTTCGGCCGTCCGGTGGAGCCCGAGGTGTAGACCAGGTACGCCAGGTCCGCGCCGGTCACCGGCACGGCCGGCGTCGGGTCCGGTGGCAGGTCGGTGATCTCCAACCTGGTGTGGTGACCCTCCGGAAGCTCCAGGTCGGGGTGGCTGAGCACGACTCTCACGCCGGAGTCGGTGAGCATGAACCGAAGCCGTTCGGCGGGCTGGTCCGGGTCCAGTGGCAGGTAGGCCGCACCGGCCCGCAGGATGCCAAGGATCCCGGCCACCAGGCCGGCGGTGCGTGGCAGGCAGAGGCCGACCAGGTCGCAGCGCTGGACACCCAGTGCGGCGAGGCCGGCTGCGACCCGGCCCGCGCGCTGCTCCAGATCCCGGTAACTGACCCGCTCCTCGCCCGCGACCACCGCGACCGCGTCCGGGTGACGCCGGGCCTGCTCCGCGAACAGCCGGTACAGCGACTCGTCGGCCGTGACCTCGCGGCGTCGCGCCCCCCACGCCGCGATGTCGGCCCGCTCCGGATCGGTCAGCGGTGCCAGGTCGCCGAATTCGGCGTCCGGGGCGGCCACCGCCTGCCGCAGCACGGTTTCCAGGTGGCCGAGCAGCCGTTCGATCCGGTCTGGCTCGAAGAGTTCCGTGGAGAACTCGACGGTCAGGTCCAGGTGCCCGGCGCCGGGGTCCACCGCCGAGATCGCGATGTCGAACCGGGCCCGGTCCCGGGCCACCTCCACCGGCTCGACGGTCGAGTCACCGAGTCGCACTTCCGTTCCCGCCGTGCCGGCGGCCTGCAGCGTCAACGACACCTGGAACAGCGGATTGCGTCCCGGCACCCGTTCCGGTCGTAGTGCCTCGACCAGTGTCCCGAACGGCACGTCCTGGTGGGCGGTCGCCCCGAGCACGGTCTCGTTGCAGCGGCGTACCAGTTCCTGGAAGCTGGGGTCGCCGGCCAGGCTGGTGCGCAGCACCAGGGTGTTGGCGAAGTATCCGACCAGCGGTTCGAGTTCCGAGCTGGTGCGACCGGAGAAGACCGAACCGATGGCGAGGTCCCGCTGCCCGGTGTAGCGGTGCAGCACCACCAGGAAGCCGGCCAGCAGCACCGCGAGCAAGGATGTCCGCTCCTGGCGCGCCAGCTCGCGAAGCGTGCCGGCCAGTGCCCCGGGCAGCCGGTGCCCGGTCACCGCCCCGGTGCCGGCGGGCTGCGCCGGCCGGGCCCGGTCGGTGGGGAATTCCAGGTCCGGTAGGTCCGCGAGCCGCTGTCGCCAGTATCCGAGCTGCCGTCCCAGCACGTTCCCGCTCAGTGACCGGCGTTGCCACGCCGCGTGGTCGGCGGGCTGCACCGGTAGCTCCGGCAGCGTCGGTGCCGTGTTGGACCGGGCGGCCCGGTACAGAGTGGACAGTTCACTGGTGATCACGCCGACCGCCCAGCCGTCCGCGATGATGTGGTGCAACACCAGCAGCAGGACGTGCTCGTCGTCTGCGACCCGGGCGAGCAGAGCTCGGAAGCCGGGTTCCCGTGCCAGGTCAAAGGGCCGGTGGGCCTGCTTGCGCAGCCAGTCGTCCAGGGTCGCCCGGTCCAGGTCGGCCACCGGCAGCGGCAGCTCGGCCGGTGGTGGCTCGATCACCTGGTACGGCGCGCTGTCGTCCGCCACGAACCGGGTACGCAGGCTCTCGTGCCGTCTCACCAGATCCCGCAGCGCGGTACGCAGTGCGACGAGGTCCAGCCCGCCGTGGATCCGGAGTGCGATGGGTATGTGGTAGACGGACGAACCCGGGTCGAGCTGTTGCAGGAACCACAGCCCTTCCTGCTGGTACGAGCACGCCAGCGGACCTTCGCGAGCCACCCGCGCGATCCGGTCCCCGGTGGCGGTCTCGGCGGCGTTCACGAGCCTGGCCAGTTGTTCCAGGACCGGGTGGCTGAACAGTTGCCGTGGGTCGACCGCGACCCCGAAACCGTCCCGGATCCGGGAGATCAACTGCGTGGCCCGCAACGAGTTGCCGCCCAGCTTGAAGAAGTCGTCATGCCGGCCGACAGGCTCGTCCAGTCCCAGCAACCGTTGCCAGATTTCGGCGAGCCCGCGCTGGGTGTCGGTCTCCGGGGCGGTGTACTCACTCGCCTGCTCAGGCTCGGGGGCTGGCAACCGGCGATGGTCGAGCTTGCCGGTGGCGGTGAGCGGCAGTTCCGACAGGAGGAGCAGGGGGGCCGGGATCATGTGCAGTGGCAGCCGGTCGGCGAGGTACTCGCGCACCAGGTTCGGATCGACCTGATCACCCGGCTGCGGGACCAGGTATCCCACCAGATGGGCGGTCGGGGTGCCGGCATTCCGGACCGTGACCGCGCACTGCTGTACCGACGGATGGCTGTTGATCACGTGCTCGATCTCGCCGAGTTCGACCCGCAGGCCACGGATTTTCACCTGGCGGTCGACGCGGCTGAGGAATTCGAGGTTGCCGTCGGAGTTCCAGCGGACGAGATCTCCGGTGGCGTACATGCGTTGTCCGGGTTGATCGCAGAAGGGGTCGGGGAGGAATTTTTCGGCGGTGAAGTCGGGGCGGCCGAGGTATCCGTGGGCGAGTCCGGCCCCGGCCATGTAGAGCTCGCCCGGGACGCCGATGGGCACCGGTCGTAGCCTGGGGTCCAGGACGTATGCCCGGTGGTTGGCCATCGCCCGGCCGATCGGGGGTGGCCCGGTGAGTGGCTCGTCCGGGCACTTGTAGTCGACGCAGGTCATGGCCACCTCGGTGGGGCCGTACCCGTTGTGGAACTCTCGCCCGGGGCGCTGCCAGCGGTTCACCAACTCGGGTCCGAACGGTTCCATCCCGATGAACAGGCTCCGCAGGTCGGTCAGTGGCTCCGGGTCCAGCAGGCGGAGCACCGCCGGAGGGATATCACCGAACGTCACTCGCTCGTCGCGCATCAAGACTTGCAGCTTGTCGGGGTCGTGCAGGGTCCCGCGGGGCGCACCCACCACTGTGGCCCCAGCGGTGAACGTGGCGAAGAAGTCGGAGACGCTGATGTCGAACGCCGGGTTGGCGAACTGGAGCACCCGGTCCGAGGGCCCCATCCGGAACAGTTCCACGAGGTTGCGGCAGAACCGTACGGCTGCCCGGTGCGGCACCATCACGCCTTTTGGTCTCCCGGTGGACCCGGAGGTGTAGATCACGTACGCGACGTCCTCCGGGTGCACCCGCACCGGGGGTGGCGTGGCTGGGTAGTGGTCGAAGGCGCTGACGTCGAGCGGCACCGGTCGCACCCCGGCTGGCAGCCGATCCGCCAGGTCCGATGTGGTCACCGCGAGTCGAGCTCCGGCGTCGGCGAGTTGGTAGCCGAGCCGCTCTGTCGGGTACTGCGGGTCCAGCGGCAACCATGCCGCGCCGGCACGCAAAATGCCGAGTTCCGCGATCGGCAGCTCAAAACCGCGTTCCAACAACACCCCCACGACATCCCCGGGCGCGACCCCGGACCCCACGAGGTGGTGCGCCAACCGGTTGGCCCTGCGGTCCAGTTCCCCGTAGCGCAGTTCGGCGCTCTGGAACCGCATCGCCACGTGGTTCGGTGCCTCGCCGGCCCGCTCGGCGACCAGCTCGTGCAACAGGGTCCCGTCCTCCCGCACCGGCCTGGGGTTCCAGTCCCGGAGTACCTGGCGGCGCTCGGTCTCGCTCATCAGCTCCAGCTCACCGACCGGGATCCGCGGGTCGCAGACAGCGGACTCCAGCACACCGCTGACGTGTCGCACCAGGCGTGCCACCCGGTCCTGGTCGAACAGCTCGGTGGAGTACTCCACCCGGAAGTCGAGGTGCCCGTCCGGATGCTCCACCGCCGCCACCGCGAGGTCGAACCGGGCCCGGTTCCCGATCACGCCGACCTGGCCGACGGAGAGGTCTCCCAGCCGGAGCTGACCCCCGGTCACCGCGGCCGCCTGCAGTGTGAAGCTGATCTGGAACAACGGGTTGCGCCCCGGCACCCGTTCCGGATTCAGGGCGTCCACCACCAACCCGAACGGCACCTCCTGATGCGCGGTGGCATCCAGCACAGTGGCGTTGCAGCGCTGTACCAGGTCCTGGAAGGTGGGTTCGCCGGCCAGGCTGGTCCGCAGTACCAGGGTGTTGGCGAAAAATCCGACCAGTGGTTCGGTCTCGGAACGGGTACGCCCGGAGAACACCGACCCGACCGTGAGATCGGGCTGCCCGGTGTACCGGTGCAGCACCACCAGGAACCCGGCCAGTAACACCGCCAGGAACGACACCTGTTCCCGGCGCGCCAGGTCCCGCAGTTCGGTGGCCAGCGGACCGGGCAACGGTTGGGTGAGCACCGCTCCGGCACCGGTGGGTTGCACCGGACGTGGCCGGTCGGTCGGGAAGTCCACGGTCGGGACGTCCCGCAGGGTTTCGTGCCAGTGGCCGAGTTCCCGCTCCAGGCGTTCCCCGCTCAACCATCGGCGCTGCCACGCCGCGTGGTCAGCCGCCTGTACGTCGAGCGCCGGCAACCCGCCGGCCGTACCGGAGCGTGCCGCGTCGTACAGCTCGCCGAGCTCGCGGTTCATCACCGACAGCGACCACCCGTCGCCGACGATGTGGTGCATGGTCAGCAGCAGCAGGTGTTCGTCGGTGGCGAGTCGGGCCAGCCGGCTGCGGAACAGCGGGCCGTGTTCCAGGTCGAACGGCCGGCGCGTCTCGGTGGTGAGCCATTCGGCGAGACCCGCCCGGTCCACGGTGGACACTGGTAGCTGCCAGTCGTCTGGTGGCGGGTCCACCACCTGGAACGGCACCCCGTCCCGGTTGCCGAACCTGGTCCGCAGGCTCTCGTGCCGCGCCACCAGCCCGGCGAGCGCCCGGCGCAGCGCTGCGATGTCCAGCTCGCCACGCAGCCGCAGTGCCCACGGGACGTGGTACACCGGTGAGTCGGGATCGAGCTGATGCAGGAACCACAACCCCTCCTGCTGGTACGAGCACGCCAGCGGTTCGTCCCGGGGTACCGGGGTGATCCGCTCCAGTTCGGCCCGTCGGGCCCGGCGTTCCCGGAGCCGTAACTCGAGAAGTGCCCGTCGCTTCTGCTCGATCGAGGTGCTCATGTCGCTTTCCTCCAGCGGTCAACCGGCTCCGTCGAGCAGCTTGTCGATCTCGTCCTCCGACAGCCCCGCGATTTCCGCCTCCAACGCGGCCACCTCTGCCGCGTCGAGTTGGGCCTGCGTCGCCTCGTCGATCTGCTTGGCGAGTTGCTCCAGCGTGGGATGGGTGAACAGTTGCCGGGGGTCCAGGCTGACCTGGAAGTTGTCCCGGATCCGGGAGATCAACTGTGTCGCCTGCAGCGAGTTGCCGCCCAGGCTGAAGAAGTTGTCGCGAGCGCCGATCCGTTCCACGCTCAGCAGCGGTCGCCACACCGTCGCGAGCCGGCGCTGGGTCTCGGTGGCAGGTTCGGCGTAGCCGTCGCCGGTGTCGGCCCGCGGTGCCGGGAGCCGGCGATGGTCGAGCTTGCCGGCGGCGGTGAGGGGCAGTTCCGGGATGGTGATCAGCACGGTGGGGATCATGTGCAGCGGGAGCCGCTGGGCCAGGTATTCCCGGATCGCTTCCAGGTCCGGGTGCTCGCCCGCCTCCGGCACCAGGTACCCGACCAGGTACACATCCGGACTGCCGGCCGCCTGCACGGTCACCGCGCACTGCCGCACCGACGGAACGCTGTTGATCACGTGCTCGATCTCGCCGAGTTCGACCCGAAGCCCGCGGATCTTGACTTGGCGGTCGACCCGGCCGAGGAATTCCAGGTTGCCGTCGGAGCGCCAGCGCACCAGGTCGCCGGTGGCGTACATACGTTCGCCGGGCTGGTCGCTGAATGGGTCCGGCAGGAACTTTTCGGCGGTGAGGTCCGGGCGGCCGAGGTATCCGTGGGCGAGTCCGGCTCCTGCCATGTAGAGCTCGCCGGGCACGCCGATCGGCACCGGCCGGAGGTTCCGGTCCAGGACGTACGCCCGGTGGTTGGCCATCGCCTGGCCGATCGGCGGGGCGGTGTCCAGGTCTTCGGGCGGGCATTTGTAGTCGACGCAGGTGATGGTCACCTCGGTCGGGCCGTACCCGTTGTGGAACTCCCGGCCGGGTCGCTGCCACCGGTTCACGAGTTCGGCCGGGAACGGTTCCATGCCGATGAACAGGCTCCGCAGGTCGGTCAGTGGCTCCGGGTCAAGCAACCGCAGCACCGTGGGCGGGATGTCGATGAAACTCACCCGCTCGTCGCTCATCAACGCCTGCAGTTTGTCCGGGTCGTGCAGGGTGTCGCGGGGCGCACCGACCACGGTGGCGCCCGCGGTGAACGTGGTGAAGAAGTCCGAAACACTGACGTCGAATGCCGGGTTGGCGAACTGCAGCACCCGGTCCGCTCCGGTGAGTGAGAACAACTCCACGACGTTGCTGCAGAACTGCACCACCGCGCGGTGCGGCACCATCACGCCTTTCGGCTTTCCCGTGGACCCGGAGGTGTAGATCACGTACGCCGCATCCTCTTGGCGCACGTCCACCTCGGGTGGGGTGGCCGGGTGGTGGTCCAGACTCACGGTGTCCAGCAGCACCCGGCTGATCCCGTCCGGAAGCTTGTCCGCCAGGTCCGAAGTGGTCAGCACGGTCACCGCTGCGGCGTCGGTGAGCTGGTAGGCCAGCCGCTCAGCCGGGTACTGCGGGTCCAGTGCCAGCCAGGCTCCGCCTGTCTTGAGCACCCCCAACTCCGCGATCGGCAGGTGCAAGCCACGTTCCAGCAACAGGCCCACCACGTCGCCGGGCACCACCCCGGTGGCTGCCAGCAGGTGCGCCAACCGGTTGGAGCGCCGGTCCAGATCGCCGTAGCGAAGCTCCGTGCCTTCGAAACGCATCGCCACCCGGTCCGGTGCCCGCGCCGCCTGCCGGGTGACAAGCTCGTGCAGCAGCGCGTCAGGCCGCCGCGCCGGGGTGGGATTCCAGTCGGAGAACATGGTGGCGAGTTCCGACTCGGGGGCCAGCGTCAGATCGGCGACGGTGGCGTCCGGGTCGGCCACCGCGGCGGTGAGCACCTCCGTGAAGTGCGATACCAGTCGCTCTATCCGGTCCCGGTCGAACAGCTCGGTGGAGTACTCCACCCAGATCGGGTGGTCGCCGTCCGGAACCTTCGTCACCTGTAACGAGAGGTCGAAGCGTGCCGTGTCGCCGCGCACGGGAATCTGCTGGAGCGTGAGGTCGCCCAGGGCAGGTGGGCTTGCCATTCGCCCGTCCATCATGACGAAACAGATCTGGAACAACGGGTTACGCCCGGCCACCCGTTCCGGCTTCAGCGCCTCCACCACCATGCTGAACGGCACGTCCTGGTTGGACCGCGCGTCCAATACGGCGTGGTTGCAGCGGTGTACCAGTTCCCGGAACGTCGGGTTGCCGGCGACGTTGGTACGCAGTGTCACCGTATTGGCGAAGAAGCCGACCATGGGTTCCAATTCGGAACGGGTACGACCGTGCATTATGGTGCCGACAGCTTGATCGGTCTGTCCGGTGTACCGGTGCGTCACCACCAGGAACGCCGCGTACAGCAATGTCAGCAGGGACACCCGATACTGGCGGGCCAGGTGTGTCGCCGCTTCCGCGATGCCGGCTGGTAGCCGGGCTTCGAGGATCGCGCCAGCCCCTGTGGGCAGTGCCGGGCGCTTGCGGTCGCTCGGAAAGTCGAGCGTCTCCACGCCGTCGAGAACGTCACGCAGGTGGTTGACCTGTTGCCGCGCCTCGTCACCGGTAAGCCAACTGCTCTGCCACGCCGCGTAATCAGCGGGTTGCAGCGGAAGTGGCGGCAGTTCTGTCGTGGTGCCGGAGCGTACCGCCTGGTACAGGGTGGACAGTTCCCTGATCAACAGGCCGTGTGACCAGCCGTCGATCGCGATGTGGTGGGTGACCAGCAGCAACATGTGCTCGTCGGGGGCGGCCCGCAGCAGTACGGGCCGGAACACCGGCCCGTTCTCCAGGTCGAACGGTATCCGCACCTGGGCCGTGGCCAGTTCCAGCAGTGAACGGCCGGCGGCGTCGATCACCGGCAGCGGCCAGTCCGCGGGGGCCGGATCCACCACCTGGTATGGGACTCCCCGGTCACTGACGAATCTGGTCCGCAGGCTCTCGTGCCGTGCCACCAGACGACGCAACACCTCCCGCAGCGCGGCCACGTCCAGGTGTCCGCGCAGGTGCAGTGCCCTGGGCAGGTTGTACGTCGGCGCGTCGGGTGCCAGTTGATGCAGCACCCACATGTACCGTTGCTGCTCGGTGATGGCCATCCTGCCGCCGCGGGGAACCGGGACGATGCGATCCCGCTCGGCCTTCTCAACCGGCCGTTCCTGGGCGTTCAGGTCCGGTAGCGCCCGCTTGATCTCGGCGGGTCCCTGGCCATCCGGTATCGTCATCGTTTGTCCTTCCGTGGTTACCCTGCCTGCCCGGCGTCGGCCGTGGCCGGCGCCCTGCTCCGGCGTGCGCTCAGCGGGCGCAGGTCGGTCCACACCTCGGCGATGTGGGCGAGGCATTCCTGCTTCCCGCCTTCGACACCGACCGCGCGCCAGCCGGTGGGAATCTCGCGTCCAACCGGCCAGATCGAGTACTGCTCCTCGTGGTTGACCACCACGAGATGCCTGGTGTGGTGCTGCTCGTCCGACTCGGCCATCCTGGTCTCCTCGCTGGGTGCTCGTCCGATTCGGGATGTGCTCTGGACACCCGGCTCAGTCGAATGTCCGGTCCAGGTCGCGGCTGGTCACCGGGCCCTCGATGGCGGCCGGATGCCCGTTCCGTCCCTGAGGGCCGGGTACGCTCGCGAGCCGGGTAAGGAAGCGGTCCAGCGCTTCCAGCGGTGATGTGGGCTGTGGCGGCTCCGCGAGCCGCCGGAACAGTTCCCGGTCGAAGTACTCGCCCGCCGGGATGAACATCTCGTCGAATTCTGGTGGCGCGGTGGGTGTGTGGTTCGCCGGCGGCAGGACCAGACTGAGCCTGGCCAGAGTCTCGTCCGGGTTCGAGGCTCCCGCCAGGACCTCCAGACGGCGACGGAACTCGGTGTAGCTGACCGGTTCGAGACGACGCCGTGCGGCCAGGGCCGCGAACGCGTCGGCGAATCGCATCGGGTGTGGCCAGAGCAGGTGCAGCGCCCCGTCCGGAACCCTGGTCTCGCCGGTCGCGCACCGGGTGATGAACCTGGACACCGTGTCGACCGGGGTGACGTCGACCACCGCGTCGGTGCGGAAGTAGCAGCCGGCGCGCACGCATGCGTAGAACACGGTGTGGGCTACCGACTGGGGATTGGGGACGCCCAGGTCGCGGTGCGGCCAGACCTCCCCGAGCCGGTACACCACGGAGCTGATCCCGTGACCCCGCGCGGTGGTGAGCAGCTTTTCCGCGACGTACTTGGAGAGGCTGTACCCGTCGCGAGGCAACTCGTCGGTGACCGGAAGCTGGTCCTCCTTGACGGGGGTCCGGTTTCGCGCGTTCAGCGGGAAGATGCTCAATGTGGAGAGGCTGTGCAGTCGGCACCCGGCCGCCGCGGCGAACTTGATCAGTTCCTGGGTGCCGACCACGTTCGCGGGCCGGTGGTCGAGGTAGCCCGCCAGCAGGTTCACCAGCGCCCCGGCATGCACCACGGCGGTCACCGTCGCCGTGAGCCTGGAGTACCGGGCCGCTGAAACCCCGAGGCGTTCCTTGCCCAGCTCTCCGAGGACCACCTCGACCCGTCCGTTCTTGAGCCCGATCGGAAGCAGTTGGCGTGCCGAGGTCAGCCGGTACCCCTCCAAGGTGTCGAGGAGCCGCTGTCGTCCCTCGTCGGCGCTGGCCGCGCGGGTCAGGCAGATCAGTTTCGCGTCGGAGTGCCGGAGCAGGTCGGCGAGCAGGTGGGCTCCGATGAACCCGGTGACGCCGGTGAGCAGCAGGACCTGGGGTGGGCGCCAGGCGATGTCCCGGATCACCCGGTCCAGTTCGGCCGTGTCGTTCGGTTCCTCGCCGGCCAGGCGGGCGGCCTGCGTTCGGACGGTGGGCGACGCCAGCACATCCCGGGGTCGCACCGGTCGTCCCAGCCGCGAGCTGAGTTCCACGGTGAGCCGGTACGCGGCCAGTGACGTGCCGCCGTATTCCCGGAAGGGCACCGTCACCGAAATCCGTTCCAGGCCGAGTACGTCCTGCCATGCGGCGAGGACGAGTTCTTCCATGGGGTTGGCCGGGTCGGCGTCCGCCTCGTGCCGAGTGGTGTCGTCCGCCGCCGCGAGCAGTGCGGTGAGCGCCTTTCGGTCCGCCTTGCCGTTCTCGCTGACCGGCAGGGAACCCAGCACCATGATCCGGTGCGGCATCAGTTCGGCGGGAAGCCGCTCGGTGGCATAGCGACGCAGTTCTGAAACCGTGGGTGGATTGTCGGCGGTGCGGGGGCTGACGCAGCACACCAGCAACCGGTCCCCGCGCTCGCCGTGCAGCACCGCCATCGCGTCTCCGACCTTCGGATGGGCGGCCAGTGCCCTGGCCACTTCACCAAGTTCGACCCGCACCCCGCCGACCTTCACCTGGTCGTCACGGCGTCCGACGAAATGCAGCAGGCCGGCGTCGTCGACAGTTCCCAAATCCCCGGTGCGGTACAGCAAATCGCCCGTGATCTGCGGAAATGGGTTTGGTATGAATGCCTCGGAGGTGTGCTGCGGATCGTTGAGATATCCGGCGCCGATGCATTCGCCACCGAGGTGAATCTCCCCGACGATCCCGATGGGCAGGGGTTGCCGGCTGTCGCCGAGGACTATCGCGGCGGTGTTGTCTATCGGGCGGCCCAGTGGTATCTGGTTCGTGTCGGCGTCGGTGATGTCGTGGAAGACGGAGCCGATGGAACATTCGGTCGGACCGTAGGTGTTGGTGACCCGCAGATCCGGTAGCAGATCCCGGAGTCGGCGTACCACGGCCGGGTTGGCGGCTTCGCCGCCGATCAGCATCCGGCGCATGCAGGACACCGCCTGCCGTAGGTCCTCGCGCAGTTCCAGCAGCGAGACGAACGCGGCCAGCACGGACGGGACGAAGTCGGTGATGGTGACGCCGTACCGGCCGATGGTCAACGCGGTCTGCTCCAGGTCCAGGATCCCGTCCCGGTGCGGCAGCACCACCTGGCCGCCGGAGGTGAGGGGCCAGAGCACCTGCCACATCGCCGAGTCGAAAGTGGACCGGCTGTTCTGCAGTGCGATGTGGCCAGCGCCGTCGCCGAACCGCCGGGACATCGCCGCGAGCCGATTCACCAGGCCGCGGTGCTGGTTCAGGGCGCATTTCGGGATCCCGGTGGAGCCGGAGGTGTAGTACCCGTAGATCAGGTCGGTCGGCGTCGGGTTCCGCTTCGGATCCGGGTGGTGTTCCAGGCCGGCTGTTCCCCGCTCCAGGATCACTGTGCGTGATTCGAAACCCATGCTTGCGGCGATGCCCGCGGTGTCCGGTACGGCCAACACGGCAGGCGGGTCCAGGTCCGTGGTGATCGCCCGGAGCCGGTCCGCGGGCCAGTTGGGGTCCAGGGGGACGAACGCCGCGCCGGCCTTGAGGACACCCAGCAGGCCGCTCGGGAACTCCGGCCCGTCAGTGATCAACAAGGGGATCAGCGTCCCCCGCGGTGCCCCCAGCCGGATCAGGTGACTCGCCGCCGCGTTCGCCGCCCGGTCGAGTTCGGCGTAGCTCAGGGTCAGGTCCCGGAAGCGGACCGCCGGCCGCTCCGACGAAGCCGTGACCTGGTCGTGGAACAGGTCCAGGACCGTGCGGTCGTGGGGGAAGGGGACCGGTGGGCCGAGCCCGGCCCGCATCGCCTCCTGGAGCTTTCCGGCCGGTTCGGCGGCCAGCCCTGGGGCCGCCGCGTCAGGCTTGTCAGGTACCGGGGTGTTTGTCATGTCGAGGGGTGTCTGGCCGCGCGGGGGATGTGGTTGAGGGGCGGGGAACATGCGGGCCTCCGGGCTAGCCGTACCCGTTAGTGCACTGAGGTACGAAGTCCTTACGGATTGAAGCCTTTTGCGCAGGAAGATATTCTCATTGCGGGAAAACTTCAATATTTACGGCGGGTCTTTTCTTGGCTACCCTCAGTCCCTAATTGGGGCGTATTACGCAGAGTACCCATTGAACCCGTAGACGGGTAATCAAGGATGAAGTTACTCTGCGCTCGATCATGAATGGGGTGAGCAATGGGGCTCAGCGAGAATCTCACCGAACCGGTCGGCCTGCTGCAGTCAGGTGGTCTGTCCAGCCTGGCTGTGGGGATCTGGCTCGCCGAGACCGGCGTGCCGACCCGGCACTACATCGCGGACATCGGCCAGGTGCCGCGCCGCGACATCGACCTGCTCGCGGAATCCTTGCGGGGCTGCGGCGCCGAGGCCGTCGTGGTCGACATCCGGGCGAGGATGGCACAGGTCGCGGCAGACCTGCTGCGCTACCGCGCCCGGCACGACGGCGGCTACTGGAACACCACGGGCGCTTCCCGCTTCGTACTCGTCGAGCAGCTGGCACCCCTCCTGGCCGCCGACGGCTGCCGGACCCTGGCGCATGGCTGCGTCGGCGGTGGGAACGACCAGCGCAGATTCGCGCGGTACGTCTCCCAGATCGAACCTGGGCTGCGGGTGTATCCCCCGTGGACGGACCCTGACGCACTCACCCGGTTCCCCGACCGACAGGCGATGGCCAAAGCGGTGAACGAGACGGGGCTACGGCTCGATGCCGGCAGCGACGCGGACCGGTCCACGGACGCCAACCTCGCGGGCGTCTCGCACGAGTCCGCCGACCTGGAGCGTCTGACCACACCGGTGACCGCGCTGGATCCGCGCTTCGGTCGCTGGCCGAGCGACGCTCCCGGCGAGCCGGAGTCGGTCACCGTGGAGTTCCAGGCCGGACGTGTGGTCGATGTGGACGGCAGCGGACCGTCCCCCCTGGACTGGATCGTACGCTGCAACGAGGCCGGCGCGCGGCACGGAGTCTGGCTGCGTGACGTGGTGGAACGGCGGATCATCGGCACCGTGTGCCGAGGCGTCTACGAAGCGCCGGGCCTGGAGCTGCTGCACCATGCCTGGAGCAGGATGTTGCAGGCCAGCTTGGACGCCGGGGCTCGCCAGCTCTACGACCAGCTGGCACAGGTGACGGGCGCCGCGATGTACGAGGCGCGCTGGCTGGACCCGGCCGCCGCGGCGGCACGGGCCGCGATCGATGTCCTACTCGCCGACGTGTCCGGTCGTGTGGTACTGGTGGTGCACCGCGGTGTGGTGACCGTCGGCCGCACCGAGGTCGCGGCAGGCCGTGCGGCCCAACAGACCCGGTTCGACTCCGGTGGCCACTTCTGGAGCCTGCCGGTGGCCGGCTGAGCCCAGGATCAGCGGTTGACCAGAGGCGGACGAGGAGGTTGGGCAGATGCGGGAACGGCGTTTCGGGCGGCTCGGCTGGATGGTCAGCGACGTCGGGTACGGGATGTGGGGCATCGCGGGCGGTGCCGGCGGATGGTCCGGCGCGGACGACGCCGAGGGCAACGCCGCCCTGGACGAAGCGGTCCGGCTTGGCTGCACGTTCTACGACACCGCCTGGATCTACGGGCGTGGACACAGCGAGGAACTGCTCGGTGAGCTGCTGCGTCGGCACGCCGACCGGCGGCTCCACGTGGCGACGAAGATCCCGCCGAAGGATCGCAGATGGCCGTCCACCAGGGAGTCGAAGCTGTCCGAGGTGTTCCCGGTCGACCACATGTGGGAGTACCTGCACAAGAGCCTGGCGAATCTCGGCGTGAACTGTGTCGACCTGCTGCAGTTCCACGTCTGGGAGGACTCCTGGGCGACCGACCCGGCCTGGCAGGAGCCGGTCCGGGAAATGAAGGAGCGAGGGCTGATCCGGGGTGTCGGGATCAGCATCAACCGCTGGGAACCCTGGAACGTGCTGGAGACCCTGCGCACCGGGTTGATCGATGCGGTCCAGGTGATCTACAACATCTTCGACCAGGCACCCGAGGACGAGCTGTTCCCGGCTTGCCAGGAGTTGGACATCGCGGTGATCGCCCGGGTCCCGTTCGACGAGGGCACCCTCACCGGCACCCTGACCCGGGACAGCACCTGGCCCGAGGGCGACTGGCGGAACAGCTACTTCGTACCGGAGAACCTGAACGCCAGCGTGCAGCACGCCGAGCGGCTCGCCAAGCTGGTCCCGGAGGCGATGACCATGCCCGAGCTGGCGCTGCGGTTCATTCTGCGTAACCCGACCGTCAGTACGGTGATCCCCGGGATGCGCAAGCTCCGCCATGTCCGTCAGAACCTCGCCACCAGCGACCCGCCGCCACTCGACGCCGCCCTGATGGCTGAGCTGCGCCGGCATCGTTGGGACCGGGAGCCGACGGAATGGTCACAGTGAACGCCGGGTCGCCGCCGATCGCCCTGTGGGCGGTGCCCCGGTCACGCTCTACCGCGTTCCTGCGGGTGATGCTGGAACGCGGCGACCTGGAGGTGGTGCACGAGCCGTTCTCGTACCTGTCCGAGCAGGGCCACTTCGACCTGGCGGGACTCCGTGCCACCTCCATGCCGGACCTGCTGGAGCTGCTGTGGAAACGGTCGGCGCCGGGCCGGCGGGTGTTCTTCAAGGACACGTCGGACTACCGCTACGACGCCCTGCTACGCGACGGGAACCTCTGTCGCCACCTGGTGAACACGTTCATGATCCGGGATCCGGAAGCCGCGGTGGCGTCGCACTACGCGGTGAACCCGGAGGTGACCGTCGACGAGGTGGGCTACGAGTACCTGCACACCATCTTCCAGGCGGTACGTGACCGCTCCGGTGAAGTGCCGTTGGTGATCGACGGTGACGACCTGGTGGCCGACCCCGACGGGATGGTCCGGGCCTACTGTGAGCGGGTCGGCCTGCCGTTCGTCGGGGAGGCGTTGCGCTGGCAGCCGGGGCAGCAGGCGGCCTGGCAGCGCACCGGTCACTGGCATCGTGAAGTGGACCACAGCACCGGTCTGACGCCCGCGCGACGCCAACACCGGGAACGGCCGGACAACAACCCGCACCTGGCCCGGCTGGTCGAGCACCACCGGCCGTTCTATGAGGCGATGCGCCGGCATCGGCTGGTGTCGGACGGCCTGGCTCGGCAGGCGGCGGCCGATGCCGGTCAGGTTCCGCGCTGACCGGTGGCTGGCGTCCGGGGCCGCACGGCCCTGGAGTCCGCGGTCAGGAGTGCTTCGCCCGTTCGCCACCCACCAGGTCGGCGTACTCGGCGTGCTGCCTGATGTAGCCGGCGATGAAGGGGCAGAGCGGCACGACTCCGAGACCCCGGGCACGGACGTCGTCGAGGGTTTCCTTGGCGAGGGTGCTGCCGAGTCCCCGGCCCTCGTACTCCGGGTTGATCTCGGTGTGTACGAAGACCAGTTCATCCGGGTGCGGCCGGTAGCTGGCGAACCCGACGAGAGTCCCGTCGACGTGGATCTCGTACCGGTGCCGGTGCGGGTTGTGGCGTACCTCCGTGGTCACCGCTGCTCCCTTCGCCCGGGGGGTTCGAGGGTCCGATGCTATCGGGTCAGGCTCTCCCGGCTGCGCGAACCAGCGGGCTGCCGGCCGGCACGGTCGCGCTACCAGGGTCGCGTGGCCCGGAAGGCTTGAAATCGCCGGTCCCAGCTGGGATGTTACTTTGAGTAAATTGCTGCCGGCCTGGCGGCGTACCGCACGCTGACCGCCCGCCACGGAGGGGACCGAGATGACCGAGCCTGAGGTGCGGGTCGCGATCGTGGGCAGCGGCTTCTCCGGGATCGGCCTGGCGGTGCGGCTCAAACAGGCCGGGAGGCACGATTTCGTGATCCTCGAGCGCGCCCGTGACCTGGGGGGCACCTGGCGGGACAACACGTACCCCGGCTGCCGCTGCGACGTGCCGTCGCACCTGTACTCGTACTCGTTCGCGCTGAACCCGGAGTGGAGCGAGACCTACTCGGCACAGCCGGAGATCTGGGCGTACCTGCGCCGGATCGTTGAGCGGTACGACATCGGTCCGCACATCCGGTACGGGCACGAGGTCCACAACGGACAGTGGGACGACGAGGCCCAGATCTGGCGGGTGAAGACCGCTGACGGCGAGCTGACCGCCCGCTACCTGGTGCTCGGTGCCGGGGCACTCGCCGACCCCAAGCTGCCCGCACTGCCCGGACTGGACGGCTTTCAGGGTGACGTGTTCCACTCCGCGAACTGGAACCACGACCACGACCTGACCGGCAGGCGGGTGGCGGTGGTGGGCACCGGGTCGTCCGCGGTGCAACTCGTGCCGGAGATCGCGCCCAAGGTGGCGCGGCTGGTGTTGTTCCAGCGCACCCCGGCATGGGTGCTGGGACACACCAACCGGCGGATCACCAAGCCGGAGCGATGGGCTTACCGCACAATCCCCGGAGCGCAGCGGCTGGTCCGCGGCTGGGTGTACTGGAGCCGGGAACTGCTGGTGCTCGGCATGGGGTTCCGTCCCGGGCTGCTCAACGTGATCGAGCGGATGGCCCGCCGTCACCTGCGGCGGCAGGTGCCGGACCCCGAGTTGCGCCGCAAGCTCACCCCGAACTACCGGGTCGGCTGCAAGCGGATCCTGCTCTCGAACGACTACTACCCCACACTCACCCGGTCTGACGTGGACCTGGTCGCGTCGGCGGTGACCGAGGTCCGGCCGCGTTCGGTGGTCGCCGCTGACGGCACCGAACACGAGGTCGACGCGATCGTCTTCGCCACCGGCTTCCACGTCACGGATCCCCCGTACGCGGAGCGGATCCAGGGCCGGGACGGCAGCACCCTCGCCGGGGTCTTCGCCGGTAGCCCACGGGCGTACCTCGGCACCATGTCGGCGAACTTCCCGAACGCGTTCTTCCTGCTCGGACCCAACACCGGGCTGGGTCACACCTCTGTGGTCGTGATGATCGAAAGTCAGATCGAGTACGTGATGCGTTGCCTGCGGGAGACCGAGCGCAACCGGTGGCGCAGCATCGAGGTGCGGCCGTCGGTGGAACGGGCGTACAACGAACAGTTGCAGCGAAAGCTCGCCGGTACGGTGTGGAACACCGGTGGCTGCGCGAGCTGGTACCTGGACGCCAACGGCCGCAACAGCACGATCTGGCCCCGGTTCACCTGGCAGTACCGGTTGCGGCTGCGCAGGTTCCGGCCCAGCGACTACATGGTCACACCGACCTGAGGCCGCCGGGTCAGACGACCAGGTCAGCCTCAGGCGACTTCGACGGAGCGTTTCGACAGTCCCATGGCGAAGCCCTCGATCGTGGTGGCCGGCGGTGCCTCAGGGTCGGCGGCAGCGCCCAACGTGACGAACAACGGGGTGTAGTGCTCCACGGTCGGGTGCGCGTACGGCATTCCAGGCGCTTTCCTGAAGCTTGCGAGCGTGTCGAGGTCACCCCGGGCCAGCGCGTCGGCCGTCCAGGCGTCGAAGTCCTGGGACCAGCCGGGAGCCGGCCGCTGACCGGTGACGTCCTCCCAGGTCAGGAACTGCAGGCCGTGGGTCAGGAAGCCGGAGCCGATCAGTAGGACACCCTGCTCGCGCAGCGGTCGCAGCCGCCGGCCCAGTTCGACCAACCGGTACGGGTCCTGGGTGGGCATGCTGAGCTGTAGTACCGGTACGTCGGCGGCGGGGTACATCACCTTGAGTGGCACCCAGGCGCCGTGGTCGAGGCCGCGGGTTCGGTGCTCGTGGACGCTCTCGGCGTTCGGCATCAGGGCGGTCACCGTACGGCCCAGCTCGGAAGCGTCCGGGGTGGGGTACGTGATCCGGTAGAACCGCTCCTCGAAGCCGCCGAAGTCGTACACCAGTGGGGTGTGCGGTGCGGTGCTGGAGATCGACAGTGGCGCGTGCTCCCAGTGCGCGCTGATGATCAGGATGCTTTTCGGGGTGGGAAGTCGCTGGGCCCAGCCGAACAACTGGTCCATCCAGACCGGGTCGTCCAGCAGCGGGGGAGCGCCGTGGCCGAGGTACCACGCCGGCATTGGTCCGTCCGCTGGGGTCCAGGGCCGGCGGGTCCGACTGGCCGGCAGCGCCTCGGCCAGGAACCTGTCCAACGGGTACGTCACACCGCCTCCAAATAGTTGAAGTTTCAATTAAGAGTAGCGCCGAGAATCGCCACCTGCCAGGGTCCTGGACCCGCACTACTGGAGGTAGGACTCCACCTCGCCCACCGGCCTGGCCTGTGCCGCGTTCGGGTCCTGCCCGGCCTCCTGCCTGGCGCGTCGCTGCCGCAGCAGATCCCACGCCTGATCCAGTCCCTCCTCGACCCGGCGCAGCCGTTCCCGCCCGGCGTCGTCGAGCCCCTCGGTGCCCGCCGTCGCGCGGAGCGTCTTCTCCTCGTCCACGAGCCTGTGGATCCGATCGAGCAATTGATGATCGTCCATGTCCACATCCTCGCATCCGGAACACACCCGTGCGGTGCCCACAGGTCATGCCTCGCGCAGCAGTCCCAGCACTCACCCTCGGGTCAGAGTGACCATGGCCGCCGCGCCGATCCCGAACCGGTCCGCCGCCGACCCCTGGTTGACCGCCACCCCGAGCCACCCCGACGAGTCCTGGAACAGCAGCGGTTCGCCCACGGCGACTGATCCAAACGTCTCCTGGTACGTCAGCGGGACCCGGTTCAGTCCTCCGTCCCAGGTCAGCACCAGGCCGGTGCCGTAACCGATGGGGCCGAACGCCTTGCGCAGGTGCCGATCCTCCCCGGCGAGGATCACACTGCCGAACTCGTCGACGTACAGCACCGACAACGTCAGCGTGCCGTCCCCGACCTGGGGCGCCGGGACGTCGTGCTCCCGCAACGAGGCGGGATCGACCGGTGGTCCGAGCGCGGTCACCGGAACGCCGCCGGCCAGGTGGCCGGCGGCGGGGGCGAAGACGTCGCGGCCGTGAAAAGTCGCCGACACCTCCGGCAGCCGGTAGTCAAGGTTCTCCAGCAGGTACACCCCACGTAGCCCACCGAGCCGTTCGGTGGCGGCTGGCAGCAGCCCGTTGTCCGGCCCGACCAGCACGTCGCCCCGCCCGGTGACCAGCGCCACCGGCCGCCGTGGGGTTCCCACTCCCGGATCCACGATGCCGACGTGGATCCCCACCGGGAAGTACGGCAGCGCCTGCCGCAGCAGCATCGCGCCCGCCAGGATGCCGTACTTCGGCACCTCGTCACTGAGCACCAGCACCGTGGCCCGGGGTGCGATCCGGTAGACCACCCCGACGCAGATCGAGGTGTACGCGGCGCCGAAGTCCGTGGTGAAGCTGACGAATCCGGTGCGGGCCGGGTCGACCGGTGCTGTCACGGCTCAGTGGTGCGGAACGTACGTGTAGAAGAACGTGCAGCCGTCCGGGCCGACGTCGGTGGTGGCGTGCGACACCCCGGCCGGGACGTACACGAAGGCACCGGCGCTGACCCGCTTGCCGGCGATCCTGGCGCTGCCGGACAGCACGTGTACGTGGTGGTCGGCGTCGTGATGCACGTGTCCCGGCTCCTCCGCGCCGGGTGCCACCCGGATCAGTCCGACATTCATCCGCCCGGAGTTCCACAGCAACTTGCGCTCGATACCTGCCAGGGCCGGTAGCGGTTCCCAGGGCCGGTCCTCGATCTCCGACCCGTCGACCACGCCGACCCGGTCGAGAGGGAATGACACCTGCGTCTCGGTCATCGGATCCAGCTCCCTCCGTGTCGGGCCGGGGTCGACGTTGGGGGACAAGCCGGTGCCGCGGTCCCGACACCTTCAGTGTGGTACCGATTCCGGTTCCCCGCGCGGCGACAGACCACCTCGACCGGTTTTCTGGTCGGGCGGGGAACCGGAAGCGCCTGGACGAGGCTGGGCGGGCGTACCGGGGCGGTCGGACGGGTACTCGGCTGGCACCCGGTGTCACCGAGCGGCTGCTGGGCCGGTACGCGCGCTGGGGTCAGTTCGTCCGGGGCAGGCTCACCAGGCCGACGACCGGGAACCCCTTCGGGTCCCGGTTGCGCCGGTTCCGGTCGGTGGTGGCTGGCGGAACCGCTGAGCCGGGGACCGGGCCTGGGTCGAGTCGTCACCGGAAGATCAGGTTCGCTCCGATGGTGCACAGCACCGACAGCACAATGGACACCAGGATCATCAGCAGGCATCCCGGGCCGCCGCCCAGCGGTCGAATCTCGACGTTGCCGACCCGCACCGGTCACCGGGTCCCCGGTACGGTGCGCTGGCGGGACTGCCGGGCCGCGCTGCGGGACAGCGAACTACTGGCGTTCAGACCGGCGTCCTCGTCCACGCTGACTCCCAGCCGTTCCACCAGTTCGCCCCCCAGCCATCCGGTGATGCCGGACACCACGACGCCGATGAAGCTGAGCGTCAGAGCCGCCGCGCTGGGGGTCCAGTCGCCGCTGTTCATCCGCAGCAGCCAACTCGCCACGAACAGCACCAGGACCAGCACGTTACCCAGTCCGTGCAGGATTCCGATCCGCCGGGCGCGGGTCCCCTCCGGGATCGCCAGCCAGTCCACCAGCCCGAACACCCCGGCCAGCAGACCGCCGATGATGCCGGCCGCGATGGTGTAGCCGGCGGCCACGGTGAAGCCCTGGCGGTTGGTCAGCAGGTACAGCAGGTCGAAGACCACCGCGGTGGCGAGCAGCCCCAGGGGGAACACGATCAGCATCGGGTGGACGGCGTGCCCGAGGGCCCGTGCCTGACTGCGCATATCGATCACCTCCGATGATCACGACCCCTTCTCTGTACCCCGCTGTCGCGTGTCCGAATCTCGGCGTCACGGGCACGGCGGGGCCGGTCCGGTGAGCGGGCGGGGGTCAGCGGCGACGGAAGTCGATCCGTGGGCCCTTGGGGTCGAAGAAGTGCGCCTGCTCCAGATCAGCGCGGATGGTGAGGTGCTCCCCCGGGGCGACGTTCGGGTACGCGGGCAGCCGCACCGCCAGATCGGCGCGGGCGTGGTGGTGCCGGCCGTCGTCCACGATGTCGTCCACCAGCACCGGCTCGCCGCCCGCCTCCAGGTAGCAGATCGACTCGTGGCCGAGGTGTTCCACGAATCGCACCCGTCCGGTCAGCTCGTCGTCCCCGGCGTGCCGTGGGTACCCGGCGGCGTAACTGACCGGTGTCAGGGCCTCGGCGCGGATTCCCAGCACCACGCGGTCGCCGTGGTAGCGGGCCAGCATCCGGCAGCGCGGGTCGGACCACGGCAGGCTCAGTACCTGGCCCATCGGGGACCGGCTGAGGTGCAGCGAGACCCGGCTGTCCAAATAGGCCTGGACGTACGCGGAGAGCAGGTTGATCCGGGGAGCACCGAGGAACGCGGCCACGTAGATGGTGCCGGGTTGGTTGTAGACCTGGTCCGGGGTGCCGAGATCCTGCAACACGCCCTTGCGCATGATCGCCACCCGGTCGGCCATGGTCAGCGCCTCGACCTGGTCGTGCGTCACGTAGATCGTGGTGACCCCGATCGCCCGTACCATGTCCGAGATCTCGGCCCGCAGCTCCGACCGCAGCATGCTGTCCACATTGGAAAGCGGCTCGTCCATCAGGAACACCGAGGGCTGCCGGATGATCGCCCGCCCCATCGCGACCCGCTGCCGCTGGCCACCGGACAGCCTGCCGGGGCGCCGGTCGAGCAGGTCGGCGATCCCGAGCTGGTGTGCCATCCCGGTGACCCGGTCCTCGATCTCGGTGACTGGCCGCCGTTGGATCTTCAGCGGGAAACCCAGGTTCTCCCGTACCGACATGTGCGGGTACAGCGCGAAGTCCTGGAACACCATGGACACCCCGCGCTGCCGGGCGGGGATCTCCTCGGCGTCCTCGCCGGCCAGCAGGATCCGGCCCGTGCTCAGCGGTTCCAGTCCGGCGATCATGCGTAGCACGGTTGATTTACCGCACCCGGAGGGCCCCAGCAGGACCATCAGTTCGCCGGACGTGACGTCCAGGGTCAGCTTCTCGACGGCGACGGTGCCGTCCTCGAACACCTTGGTGACATCGTCAAGGGAGACCGTGGACACCACGCACCTCCGGTTGCGTTCCGTGACGGGACAACCGTGTCGGGTCGCGCTGGAACCATCCGTCCCCCGCGCGTTCCCGCTGGGTAATGCCCGTTCCGTGACAGGTCACGGCTGAGTATTGACGAAACCCAGCGGAAACTCACCGTTGACACCGGACCGGGTTTCGGAGTCGTCATCGGCCGACCAGCAGGCCATTTGGTGCAGGCTCCATGATTACGGACAGTGCCGTGCGTGGATCGCCATGCCATGTCGTGACATCGCCGACACTGACGCCGACGGAGAGAATCCGAGGCGGCTTGCCGGAATTCCGGCGCTCGCGGTCTGGCGTTGGCGGAGATCTTGGATAGGTTCCGCTTTATGACTGACGACAACACACGGTCCGTGGTCATCGAACGCGTCAGCGTGGGCCGGTATCTGGTACGGAACCGGCGCGGCGGTTCGATCTCGATCGGGTCTGGCGAGGGCGACGACTTCACCCCGGTGGAGTTGCTGCTGGCGGCGATCGGCGGCTGCACCGGAATCGACGTGGACCTGATCACCAGCCGCCGGGCGGAGCCGGACCAGTTCTCGGTACGGGTCAACGGGGAGAAGTTCCGCGACGACGCCGGGAACCGGATGCGGGACCTCACGGTGGAGTTCACCGTGTCGTTCCCGGACGGTGAGGCCGGCGACGCCGCCCGGGAGGCGCTGCCGCGTGCGGTGCGGCAGTCACACGACCGACTTTGCATCGTGTCCCGGACCGTCGAGCTGGGCACCCCCGTGGCGACCCGGGTCCAGAGTCCCGCCGAGCTTGCCTGAGCCGCTCGGTCCAGGGACAGGACTGTGGGGGCGCCTTGGCTTGACACCCCCACAGTCCCGTCCGCGCGCGGACTACTTGAACGCGTCCTTGACCTTTTCGCCGGCCTGCTTCAGACCGCCTTTGATCCGTTGCAGGCGACCTTCGGCCTGAAGGTTCTTGTCGTCCGTGGCGTCCCCGTACCGTTCCTTCGCCTTACCGAGCACCTCGTCCTTCTTGTTCCTGGCCTTGTCGTCCGTAGCCATGACTTTCACTCCCTGGTAGGGCGGGTCACGGTCGGATCCACCCACCCGATAGGTGCCCGCTCACCACACCGGGTACACCCGTTCCTGGGTGATCGGATACCCCGCCGCGCGAACGTGGCCGTCATCCGGGTCCAGCTCCCCAAGATCGGCGGCGGACCCGGATCCGGGATCAGGCGCTCCTCGGGGGCCCGTCAGGGAGCTGTCAGGGCACCTGGTCAGGGGCCTCCCTGGGGTCTCCCTGGGATTCGCCGGAAACCCTCGACCGGGCCTTTGACGGTGGTGACTCTCGGGTTGAACGAACCGGAGTCACAGGGGTTGGAGGATCGGTGTTGCGCCGGGTGATGGTGTTCGGTCTGCTCGCTGTGTTGCTGATGTGCGGCGTCAGTGCCGCTGGCCTCGGTTGGCTCTGGTCAACGTCGGCCGTGTCCACCGCCGGGGAGGTGGACTTCGTCAACCGGCTCCCGGTGCCACCGCTGGCGCCCTCGCGGGTCGACGGCGCGGGGCGGCGGGTGTTCGAGCTGACCGCGCGGCGGGGACGACACGACTTCGGCAACGGGCAGATGGCGACCTGGGGGTTCAACGGCGACTACCTGGGGCCGACGTTGCGCGCCGAGCGTGGGGAACGGGTGCTGGTGAAGGTCCGTAACCGGCTCGGCGAGGCCACCACCGTGCACTGGCACGGGATGCACCTGCCGCCGGAGATGGACGGTGGTCCGCACCAGGTGGTGCCGTCCGGCGGTACCTGGACGCCGAGCTGGCGGATCGACCAGCCGGCGGCCACCCTGTGGTACCACCCGCACCCGCACGGCGAGACCGCGCGGCACGTCTACCGAGGGCTGGCCGGGATGTTCATCATCGACGACCCGGGCACGTCCGCGCCGGACCTGCCGCACAAGTACGGAGTGGACGACATCCCGGTGATCGTGCAGGACAAGAAGTTCCACCGGAACGCTCTGGACGAGACGTCGAACGGGCTGGGCGGGGTGGGTCTGCTCGGCGACACCATCGCGGTGAACGGCACGGTTGGGCCGTACCTGGACGTGACCACGGAACGAGTCCGGCTGCGACTGCTCAACGGCTCCAACGCCCGGGTGTACGACTTCGGGTTCGCGGACCGGCGGCGGTTCGCGCTGGTCGGCACGGACGGCGGGCTGCTGGCGACGCCACACCACACCACCCGGGTGCAGCTGTCCCCCGGGGAACGGGCCGAGATCGTGGTCAGCGTCCGGCCGGGGGAGCGGGCGGTGTTACGCAGCTTCCCGCCCCGGCTCGGGCTGGATGGGCGGAGCGGGCGGTTCACCGGCGGCGCGGACACCTTCGACGTGCTGCAACTGCGGGCCGCCGAGCGGCTCGCCGACCGCCCGGAGGTGCCGCGGCGGCTGGTGGACGTACCCCCGCTAGATCCTGACGAGGCGGCGACGCGACGGGTGTTCCGGCTGCGCGGGCAGAGCATCAACGGCGACCGGATGGCCTTGAACCGGGTGGACACCACCGTCGTGAAAGGCACGACAGAGGTATGGGAGATCACCAACTCCGACGGCACCCCGCACAGCTTCCACGTCCACGACGTCCAGTTCCAGGTGCTGAGTGTGGCGGGTCGGGAGCCGCCACCTGAGCTTCGGGGCTGGAAGGACACCATCTACCTGCGACCTCAGGAACCGGTCGAGATCGCGATGCGGTTCACCGACTACGCCGATCCGGACACCCCGTACCTGTACCACTGTCACGTCCTGTTCCACGAGGACCAGGGCATGATGGGCCAGTTCGTGGTGGTCGAGCCGGGACAGTTGCCCGGGTCGCCGGGCGCCGGGCACCACCACGGCGACTGATCCCCAACTCGTGCCCTCTGCCGCGGCTTTTCCCGTCGGACGTGCGTGGACAGGTCATGCTCGGTGCGGTGGACCCATCCGGGCCGCCCACGGTGCCGAATCACCTGCCGGCGCCATGTGGAGAGCGGAGGGCACTGTGGACAACCAACCGCACGTCGGGTTGCCGGGGGCGTGGGCGCGTGGCGTCACGACGGCCCGCGGCCAGGCCAGGGTGACCGACCCGGATGTGACCGGCCTGCTGCGGCGTACCGCCAGGGGCGACGAGGCCGCCTTCGCGCAGTTGTACGACCGCACCGCCGCCAGGGTGTACGGGCTGGTGCTGCGGGTGGTGCGTGACCCCGCCCAGGCCGAGGAGGTGGCCCAGGAGGTGTTTGTGGACGTGTGGCGTTCCGCAGCCCGATTCGACCCGGGGCGAGGTTCCGCGATCGCCTGGATCCTGGCGCTGGCCCACCGCCGGGCCGTGGACCGGGTACGCAGCAGCCAGGCCAGCCAGCAGCGGGAGCACCGGGTCGCCGCCGCGTCCGGCCAGGTCCCGCACGACGACGTCAGCGAGCAGGTGGTGGGCCGGCTGGAGCAGCAGGCGGTACGCCGTTGCCTGGGTGCTCTCACCGACGTGCAACGCGAGGCGATCGACCTGGCCTACTACCGGGGCTACACATACCGGCAGGTCGCATCGGTGCTGTCGGTGGCGCTACCGACCGTGAAGACCCGGATCCGGGACGGCCTGATCCGGTTGCGCGACTGCCTGGGGGTGAACTGATGCCGATCGACACCATCCACACCTTGGTCGGTGCCTACGTGTTGGACGCCGTTGACGACCTGGAACGCCCCGCCGTGGAGCGGCATCTCGCCGGCTGCCAGGAGTGCGCCGCCGAGGTGGTCGAACTGCGCGAGGCAGTCGCCCAGTTCGCCGCCTCCGCCGCTGTGGAACCGCCTCCAGGGCTGCGCAACCGGGTGCTCGCCCAGGTGGCCCGGACCAGGCAGGCGGCACCCGGGCGTATCAGATCAGTCCGGGTTGGCGGGTCGGGCCGTTGGCATCGTGGCGTCGCGATGGGCGTGGCCGCTTGCCTGCTGGCCGTTGGTGGCGGGGCTGCCGTGTGGTCAGCACAGCAGCGGATCGCGCTGGAACAGGCCTCCACCGATGCGGCCGAACAGCGTGCCATGGAGGCGGAACGGCGAGAGTTGGCGATCCAGGAGGTGCTGGCGGCACCGGACGCCCGGGTGCGCACGATGAAGGTGAAGGGCGGCGGGCAGATCGTGGTGGTCGCCTCCCTGGTGCAGGACCAGGCCGTCGTGGTAGTGAGCGATCTGCGGCAGATGTCCGCTGACAAGACGTACCAACTGTGGGTGGTGGAGCAGGCGAAGCCCCGTTCGGCCGGCGTGCTGGACACCGGCACCACTGAGGTGACCCAGTTGGTGACCGGGTTGCGCAAGGCCCAGAAGCTCTGTCTCACCGTCGAGCCCGCTGGCGGGTCCAACCAGCCCACCACATCACCGGTCGTCGTGGTGGACCTGGAGTAGCGAAACCGGTCAGTCCGGTTTCGGACACACTCGTCAGCCGTTTGGTTGATGGCTGAATGTGATTCAGAACTGACACTCAGTCACATGACTTCTCCGGGGAGCCACTCTGCCCAGACGCCCAGCGGTCCCAATGGGGTGTCCGACATCGGAACGTGGCTAGGGGGTCTTCCGCCGTTGGGGAAGGTCTTGCTGGCAGCCGGCGTGGTGGCGCTCATGTGTTGCGGCGGCGGCCTTGGGATCGGATTGCTGGCACCGTCGCCGGAGCCTGCCAGCGATCCCGGCCCGGCCGTCAGCATCGCGGTATCCGAACCAACCTCTGAACCGACCGACACGTCCGCGCCGGTCGAGACATCGCAGCCCGCTTCCCCGGCATCGCCGACCCCACAGGTGGAGAAGCGCAAGGTCACCGAGACCAGGAGCGTCCCATACAGCCGGCGTACCGTGCGGGATCCGACCATGACGGAAGGCACCCGGCAGGTACGGGTGAGGGGCGTCCCAGGGGTGAAGACCCTGACGTACGAGATCACCCTGGTTGACGGGAAGCAGACTGACAAACGGCTGGTGGGGGAGAAGGTCACAAAGCGGCCCGTCACCGAAGTCGTCGCGGTCGGCACCAAGCCGAAACGGCAATGCGACCCGAACTACAGCGGCTGCGTGCCCATCGCGTCCGACGTGGACTGTGCGGGTGGCAGCGGCGACGGCCCGGCATATGTGGCGGGGCCGGTGGAAGTCATCGGTACGGACGTCTACCGTTTGGATCGGGACGGCGACGGGATCGCCTGCGATGAGTGATCCGTCCCCCGGTGGGACCGCCGCCGGGTTCACGCCCGGCGGACAGCCGAAACAACCCTTCCAGGCCATCGAACTGATGTTCGATGAACTGTCAAATGCCCTGGTGGGGCGACGATCAGCGGCGGAGGAGGACCGGATCCTGGTGGCCCGGCTCTACGGTGCCGCCGGTCGTCATGCCAGCCTCGGTGTCCCAGAGGAAACGGCGGTCGCCGAACTGCGTGGGATCACCACCCGTCCTGATCTGCTCGGGTCGGCGGCGGGGATGTTCAGCGCCTCCGAGGATCCGTGGCCGGAGTGGAACAGCCAGGCGGCGCGGCTGCTGCTGGCCGCGGGTGCCGACCCTGAAGTTCTTGCCGCCACGGCTGCCGAAGTGGCCGAACGCCTCGCCCGCCGGCCGATCGGCTACTGACCGCCCGCGTGCTCGATCCGGTTCCGGTGCACCCCTTCGCGAAGCTCCGGGTCGCCCATCACCAGGTAGACCAGGCCGCAGTCCTGCGGGCCGGTGACGCTGGACTGGCACAGCGTGCATGGGTCGCCGGGCCGGATCGGGCACATCGGCTCAGGCCTGCTGCGTGGGCGTGCGGTCACGCTCCAAGAATGTCCGTCGTTGTGCGGCGGTGTCAGGGACCTATGCCCTGATTCGCTACAGGCGCCATCTGAGTTGGAGCCGCCACGGCACCCCATTCACGTCGCGTTGTCGCAGGTCACCCGTATGGGGGAAGCCAAGACCCGGGCTTTCGGGCACGATGGCCGGGAAGGCGGGGTGGTGTCTCGTGCCGAGATACGTCGCTGGCTGTGGGGTAACCCGGCGGGACGGATCGGAATCTGCGGACCGCCCACCCCCGCTCGGTGATCGGCCGGGCGAGATGACCGGCTGGGTACCCGTAGGGTGAGCGGCGTGGTCCGGGAGCGACGATGACCGGGCCGGCGGAAGCCTGCCGGTACTGTGGCGGTCCGATCGTCCGGGACGATCTCGTGTCGGAGGTTTTCCGGCACCTCGACCGGCGTGGCACGGGCACCGGCTGGCTGTGCCCGCCACCTCACCTGACGCTTGCCGAGCCGGTACCGAACTCAGGTGCGCGACCGCCGCCGGCACCGCGTCGTCCGGCCGATGCCCCGGCTCCCCGGCGGAGGCCCACCCCGATCCCGCCGCTACGGGCCCGGGACGATGCGCCACCCGAGTGGCCCCCGGCCGAGGGGTCGGCAGTGTGGTGGGAGCACCCCTGACGCCCTGGCCGCTGTATCGGGGCCCGCCCGCGCCGCAATGGAGTCCGGCCGTAGCGACCAAGAGCAGGGGTCGCGAAGAAGCAGCCCTCTGACCAGCACCGATCGCGGACTGCCTATCCAACCGCGCGTCGTGCTGTCCGGCAGACCCGGCTTCGCGCAATGCGACCAGGTCCGGGCGCTATCTCAGCGATCTGCCGTGCCCTTTCGAGATCTTGGGAGTTTTGGGTTGCCCTGGCAGCCCAAAACTCCCAAGGTCTGTTTAGAGCCACCGCGCTTCCCCGCGCTGACCTGCTGAAGGGGCGATCATCGCGCCGGAGTCCGGCACGCAGGCGGCCTGCCCGGAGAACCGAACCGGTCAATAGCGTTCGAAACGACTGGTTACGGGTTCCCCGGCTCCCTCACGTGCGTCTTTTTAATGTGAGATGGTATATCTCGAACATTTCGGTCCACTGTCTGGGGAGGTGGGCCCATGCGCAGGGTGATGGGTCGGATTCTCGCGACCGTCGCGGTCGCCGTACCGATCCTGTTCACGTCGCCACAGCCGGCGTTCGCCGCGGTGAATGTCGTGCTCGACAACCAGTACGGCACCACATTCGCAAACAACGACGCCGAATGGACGATCTGGAAGGGCTGCTACTCGTACTACAACGGGAGTGGTCAACTGACCACGATCGGCCCCGGGTACATCGGCAGGGTGACCCGGAACGGCGTGGTGTTGCTCAACGACGAGGCCGGACCGCCCGGCGGTCTGAATGCACGGCGCGGCGGGCTCGGCACGTTCGGATTCCACTACGCCCGGGGCTGGCGTCAGTTCGCCTTCGAGAACAGCCCGTTCACCACCGACATCGACGGTCGGCAGTGCTCGAACGGCGGCAGCCAGGGCGTCTACCGGGTCGACATCCGGCAGGGCCCGTACGTTTCCGGCGGGGTCGGGGTGTTCGACCTGACGGTGTGGATCCGGGACAACTGGGGACGCACGTACCGCGGTCCGGACTCCGATGGCGACGGTATCGGTGACGCCGGAGTGAAGCTCGATTACGACATCCGGGTGTACGACTCGGTCATCAAGATGTGGGCCAGCGTCACGACGTACTTCCAGCAGAACTACGAAGGCGACCCGTACGTCAAGGAGCCGAAGTTCACCGGCTCGGCACCCAACACCCAGGCGGGCTGGAGTCGCATCGCGATCTTCCACGGTTCCGATGGGCAGCAGCGGATCCGTACCTTCACCGACAACCGCCCATTGGGTGGCCGGCACGACTACGACAACGACCGGCTGCGGGTACGGTACGACTTCGGTGTCGACTCAACCGGCAGCGGCTACTGCAGCACCTACGCGCCGTGCCTGAACGCGTTGTTCCGCGCCACGCCGCCGGGTGGCGGCTGGACGTTCTGGGAGAACGGCAGTTACGGACTCGACGGTTGGGCTGTGAATTCGCATTACCGGCCCAACGTCGCTGACGTCGACCAGCCGAACAGCAACTCCAACAACGGGTTGCCGTACTCCTGGGACTGCAACAGCGGCTATGTCCCGCCGTCACCGATTGACCAGGGGGTACGGGGCTGGGAATTCGGTGGCACCAGCGGCGGTGCGTACCAGCCGTACAGCAACATCATGACTCTTGCCACGGGTTGGGAAGGCGGTCGCGGGGCCTTCGACTGCGAGCCGACCTCCCGCAGGTTCGGCGTTGACGAGGGCTACACCGTGGAGATGAACTTCTCCGTCAACGACGGTTGGTGAGGTTTCTCTGGCGGTCGGGCGGCCGTCCCCCGTCTGACTGCTTCGCCTCTTCGGTGCCCCGGTGTCCCCGGCGTGCCTACGCTGGCGTGACCTGTGAATCTTGAGCAATATGCGGAAATGACAATGACCGTGGGCCGGAGGCGACGGTATGAGAGCATCTTGGCTGTGATGCCCTGGCGTTTGGCTTCCCGGCGGTCTCGGAACTACGGGTCGGCACGCTATCTGAGGTGTCGGCGAACCTCGGCAGTGAACTGGGGTAGGCCGGTGCGTTCAAGTAGTGGTAGCAGTTCGGCGATGGTAGTGGACTCACGCCGATAGGAACTCGCTTGCTGTTCGAGGACCTCGATGGTGAGGCCAGGATATAGATCGAGTTGGTCGAGGAGAAAGTCATCGGGGTGCACGGCCACGACGTCGTACAGCTTGAGTGCAGGCTCGGGAAAGTCACGAACGTTGAAGGTGACGATGACCTCGGCGTTGGCGCGTACTGCGGAGGCGAGGACGTGTCGGTCTTTGGGGTCGTTGGCCATGACGTCGATGAGGGATTCGTACCCTGTGACCATGGCGTCGGGAAACGACCGGCTCATACAGGCGATGCGCCGATCCACCCGGTCGACTGGTATGCCGGCTTCGATGACGTTGCGCCTCAGTTCGGTGAGGATGTGGGCTGACCACAGCGGACGGTATGCGTCGGCCTCGGCGAGGCGGAGCAGGGTGTCGCACAGGTAGGCGGGGTAGAGCACGCAGGTGTCGAGCAGTGCGGGAAAGGTCATGATGGTGCGTGCCTCACCTGGTCCGTTCAGGTGTGGCGGTCACCTCATACAGGCCATCGTCTTCGGCGTCGGTGGCCATCTGATCGAGTACTTGGCGACGTTCCCTGCGTGTGCGTTCGCGGTATTCGAGGATGTCGCGAAGCATGACCCGTCGATGTCGGCCGCGCATCGTGTGCGGAATCTCCCCGTCGGTCAGCAGTCGTACGAGGGTAGGCCGGGAGATGTTGAGTAGATCGGCGCCCTCCTGCGTGGTGAGCATGGTGTTGTGCGGGGCGATCGAGATGGCGAGGCCGTGCGACATGGCGGTCACCACGTCACGGAGGAGCCCGTACAACTCGTCGGGGATATCGATCTGGGAGCCGTCGGGGCCGACCAATCGCGCCCGCGCTGGCTCCTCCAACTCGGCGAGACGACGGACGAACTGGGCGAGGTCGGAAGAGTTCTCCGGTGGGAGGACCGTCCGTTCGCGAAGTGCGTGTGGCATGACCCCAGGCTACTGTTATTCGAAAAAATCGCAAGCCGCATGAGGTTGGTACGTGCCGTCCCAGGAGCTGATGATCATCCGGTAAGCAGGTCGACTGCCTGTCAGCACTGCTGGGCACGATCGGGACAGTCTGGACGCGGCGAGCGCAAGGCAAGTGCCACCGGGCCTGCTTCTTGGTCACGGACGTTTATGTACATATCATACCCAATGGACAGCGCCGAGTGGTATGAGTCGCGCCTGGCCTGCCATCCATAGGCGATGATCGTCAGAGGCCGGGCGGCCTTGTCCGGTCGCATGACCGCCTCGGGTCCTCCGGTGGTACGGCTTTCCTACGCTGGTGTGACATGGCTGGTCA
>DASUSI010000125.1:0-43552 GCA_036375165.1 Micromonosporaceae bacterium
TTCGGGATCGCCCAAGGCTCGGTGTACGGCCTGACAGCGCTCGGCTACACGATGGTGTACGGGGTGCTCCGGTTCATCAACTTCGCGCACGGCGAGGTGTTCATGATCGGGGCGATGACCGGGTTCTTCGTGTCCACCGGACTCGCCCGTACGCCACTGTGGCTGGACCAGCCGTTCCTGGCGCTGTTGATCGTCCTCGTCTGTTGTATGACCGTCTCCGCGTTGGTGGCGATACTCCTGGAACGGGTGGCGTACCGGCCGCTACGGGGGATGCCGAGGCTGGTCCCGTTCATCACGGCGATCGGCGCGTCGTTCTTCCTGCAGTACACGGTCGCAGGCCTGTTCGGCACCAGCGTCAAGGCGTACCCGGATCAGCCCGCGCTCAGCGGGGCGTACACCTTCCTCGGCTTCCGGATCCTCAAGGTGCAGCTCCTGGTGATCATCGTCGCTCTGGTGATGATGGCCGGGCTCTACCTCTACATCGAGAAAACAAAGGCCGGCAGGGCGATGCGCGCCGTCTCCGAGGACCAGGACACCGCACGTCTGATGGGCATCAACGTCGACCGGACCATCGCCCAGGTGTTCGCGGTCGGTGGCGCGATGGCGGGCGCCGCCGGCCTGCTGTTCGGGCTCGTGTTCGGCAACGTGCACTTCTTCAGCGGGTTCTTGCCGGGCATCAAGGCGTTCACCGCCGCGGTACTGGGCGGCATCGGCAACCCGGTGGGTGCGATGCTGGGCGGCCTGACCATCGGTTCGGTGGAGTCCCTCGGGCCCAGCCTGGTGCTGACCGGGCTCGACATCCCCGCCGCACACCAGTTGAAGGACGTCGTGGCGTTCTCCGTCCTGGTGCTGGTGCTGATCTTCCGGCCCACCGGCATTCTCGGTGAACGGGTCAGCGAGGAGCGGGGCTAGCCATGGCGGAACGGGTCATCCCGTCCGAGGTCGCCGAGGTTGCGGAACAGAAGTTGCTGCCGGCACGTGAGCTTGACCCGCGACGGGCTGTCCGGATCGGGGTCATCGCCGGGGGCGTGGCGATGTTCGTGTCGGCCAACGGGATGGTCCAGGAGTTCACCGCCCGCGACGTTCTCGGCCCGATCTCACTGGCGTACGTGATGCTGCTCGCGATCCCGCTGGTAGCGGGCTACCTGGCCGGGCGTCCTCCGCCGGTGCTGCAGGGCTTCGCGGCGCCGCGCCCGGGGTGGCACAACATCGCCGGAGGACTGGTCGCGGGGTTGGTCGCGGCGGCCGTCCACGCGATCTTCATCGTGCTGATCGCGACGTTCGACGTACGACAGGTCTTCCTGAACATCACACCCGAACTGGTACGGGAGGCGCCTCGGCTGCTCACCTTCGGCCAGGACCTGGCACCCGGCCTGACGCTGGTCGTGCTGCTCGGGACAGTGCTGGGTGGCGTTGCGGGAGCGGTGCACCTGCTCCCGGAACGGGCTCGGCGAGCGGTGTTCGCCGCCGCCCTGTGGGTGTTACTGTTCGGCCTGCTGAGCGCTGTCGTAAGCCAGGTCTTCCGGGGAATCCAGACCGAGTTGCGGCTGTGGACGGCACCGGTCGCCGACTTCCTGTACGTCGGCGGCTCGCTGACCATCGTGGGGGCGGCCGCGGTCGCCGTCACGGCGGCCGGCATCTCGCTGGTACGCACCTCGAAACGGCGGCGACCGCTGCGGCAGCGGTTGGACCGGCTCCCGGACACCTCCCGGCGGATTCTGCGGCTCGCGGTGCTCGCCGTGCTGCTGCTCCTGCTCGGATTGCTGCCGCAGGTGCTCGGGCCGTTCCTCAGCGAGGTACTGAACATCGCCGGGATCTTCCTGCTCATGGCGCTCGGCCTGAACATCGTGGTGGGACTCGCCGGCCTGCTCGACCTCGGGTACGTGGCCTTCTTCGCGGTCGGCGCGTACACCACGGCGCTTCTGATCTCGCCCCAGTCGAGCCTGGGGGTCGGTTGGGTGTTCTGGGCGGCGGTGCCATTCGTAATCTTCGCCGCCGCGGTGTCCGGGCTGGTCGTCGGCACGCCAGTGCTGCGGATGCGTGGCGACTACCTGGCGATCGTCACCCTGGGATTCGGCGAGATCGCCAGGCTGTTGTTCCTCTCCGACTGGCTCAAGCCAACGTTCGGTGGCGCCCAGGGCATCATCCGGATTCCTGACATCACCATCGGACCCATCGAGATCAGCGGGCCCCAGGAGTTCTTCTACGCGATCTTCCTGTTCGTGTTGCTCGCCGCGTACATCACGTACGCGCTTCAGGATTCGAGGATCGGGCGGGCATGGATGGCGATGCGTGAGGACGAGTCGGTGGCCGAGGCGATGGGTGTCAACATCGTCGGTGCCAAGCTCTCGGCGTTCGTCATCGGGGCGATGCTCGCGGGCTTCGGCGGCGCGCTGTTCGCCACCAAGATCGGCTCGGTGTTCCCGCACAGCTTCAACGTGATCGTCTCCATCACCGTACTCGTCGTGATCATCGTCGGCGGGATGGCGAGCGTGCCCGGCGTGATCGTCGGCTCCCTGGTCCTGGTCGGGCTGCCGGAGTTGCTGCGTGAGTTCGAGGAGTACCGGTTCCTGCTCTACGGCGCTCTGCTGATCTTCATGATGCTGCGGCAGCCGGAGGGGTTCATTCCGAGCCGGCGACGTGCCCAGGAGCTGCGTGAGGAGGATCTGATGCAGGACGTCTGGCTGCGGGAACGCACGGCCGCGGAAACCGAGGCCGAAACCGATCCCGGGCGGATGAAGCCGCCATGACACTGCTCCAGATCCGAGGACTGACCAGGGGATTCGGCGGAGTACGGGCCGTCGACGGCCTCGACCTCGACGTGGCGGCCGGACAGATCCTCAGCGTCATAGGCCCGAACGGCGCGGGAAAGACCACCCTGTTCAACCTCATCACCGGGATGGTCCCGGCAGACGACGGCGAGATGGCCCTGGACGGGCACAGCATCATCGGCATGCGACCGAGCCAGATCCTGCAGGTCGGAATCGCCCGGACTTTTCAGAACGTGCGCCTGTTCCCCGAGATGACGGTGCTGGAGAACGTCATGGTCGCCCGGCACTGCCGTACCAGGTCCGGGATGCTCAGAGCGATCCTGCGTACCCCCGGGTTCCGGCGCGAGGAGGCGCAGAGCCGCAGCCGCGCCGAACATGCGCTCGGCTTCTTCGGCACCCGCCTGACCGGTTGGCGGCTGGACACCCAGGCCGGTGCCCTGTCGTACGCCAATCGCCGGAGGCTGGAGGTCGCCCGTGCGATGGCCTCCGACCCGCGGCTGCTGCTGCTCGACGAGCCGACCGCCGGCATGAACCCCCGGGAGACCCAGGAACTCACCGAGCTGATCCGAAAGCTCCGGGACGAGACCGGCATCGCAATCGTGATCATCGAGCACGACATGAGGGTGGTGAAGGGGATCTCGGAACGGGTCGTGGTGCTCGACTACGGGCAGAAGATCGCCGACGGCACATACCGGGAGGTCGCGGGGAACGAACGAGTGATCCAGGCATATCTCGGCAGGAGGGCGACGCGGCATGGGTGAGACAGGCGACGGCGACCGGCCCGTGCTGGAGCTCCGGAACGTGAGCACCCACTACGGTCCGATCCAGATGCTGCGGGATGTCGACATCGAGATCCGGCAGGGCGAGATCGTCTGCCTGCTCGGCGGCAACGCCAGTGGCAAGACCACAACGCTGAAGACCATTCTCGGGTACGTCACCCCGACCCGAGGTGACGTGATGCTCCACGGCCAGCGGGTGAACGGGCTGCGTACCCAGCAGTTGGTCGAGAAAGGCGTCTCGATGGTCCCGGAGAACCGGCGGCTGTTCAAGCGGATGACCGTGCGCGAGAACCTGGAGCTGGGCGCGTACCTGCGGCGCGACAAAGCGCGCATCGCAGAGGACTTCGACCGGGTGTTCACGTTGTTTCCACGGATGAAGGAGCGGCTTGGGCAGCGGGCGGGCACGCTCTCGGGCGGGGAGCAGCAGATGGTGGCGATGGGTCGGGCGTTGATGGCCCAACCGAAGGTGCTGTTGATGGACGAGCCTTCGATGGGGCTCGCGCCCATCTTGGTGGAGCAGAACTTCGACATCATCCAGCAGGTCAACCAGCAGGGGACCACGATCTTCATGGTGGAGCAGAACGCGAACATGGCGCTGTCCATCGCCCACCGGGGCTACGTGCTGCAGACCGGGAGGGTGGTGCTCGCGGACACGGCGAAGCACCTGCTGGAGAATCCGCAGATGCGCAGCGCATACCTCGGAGAGCTGTAGCCAGGGGCCCACCTCACCAGGACGGCGACGACAGGGGACCACCGATATCGCGGTAGGGTCGGGCGGGTGGATTGGTCGTCGTACGTCTCGTTTCTGGCCTTCGCGGTCATGCTGGTGCTGACCCCCGGCGCGGATTTCACGGTGATCGTTCGGAACACGCTGACCGGCGGGGCCCCCCGGGGCCGGTGGAGCGCGCTGGGTGTGGCCAACTCCAACGCCGTACAGGGGACAACCGCGGTGGCGGGGCTGGGCGCGATAATCGTGCACTCGCAGCCGCTGTTTCAGGCGATCAAGTGGGCCGGTATCGGTTACCTGACGTTCCTCGCGATCCAGGCGTTGCACTCTGCCTGGGTGGGGCGATACCACCCGGTGCCCGCAGCCGGTGGGCCGGCGGCCGGGTCCGGTGGGACGGCCCAGCACAGGGCCGGCTGGCGGCAAGGATTCTTTTCCAACATCACAAACCCCAAGGTGCTGGTCTTCTACCTCGCGGTGTTACCGCAGTTCGTTGGCCCCTCCACCCCGTTCATCGTGTTGTTGGCATTTGCGCTGAGCCACGCGGTGTTGTCGTTGACGTACCTGCTCTTCGTGGTGGCGAGCCTGAACCGGGTGCGAACGGTCCTCAGCCGTCGACGGGTTCGCCGGGTGCTGGATGGCGTAACCGGCATGATTCTGCTCGGGTTCGGTGCACGACTCGCCGCAGAAGGATGACCGCGGCTCGGCGCCGAACGCGATGGTCACGGTGTGGTGGTCCCTGACCTGGTGCCGTAACGGGCCGCCGCACACCACAGACCTGGGAATACGAGGTCACAGTATTCACGTCACCTTGTTCAATCCGGATGGCGAGAGGCTAACGTGGTGACGTTCCGTCTAACTCTGCCCACTCCACGCAGTACTTTGTCAAGACCTTTGGTTGTTGACAGGATGATATAGCCCGATTAGGCTCGGCCAGGACAGTGGACCGGCGTGAGGCGAGTACGGTGGCCCTTGTTTTCGTGTCGGCCGGCCGGTGGCGAGGACCGTATTCAAGAATCGAAAACTGCATTTGTCCCGTGAATTCGACCTCGGCTGCTGACGCTGGTACGCATTCACCAGGGAGCGAACCAATGCCTAGCGACCAGATCACCACGATCGGCGACGGCTGGCTGGCAGACCGGCTACGTGGCACGTACCACCCGATACTCGTCATCCTCGCACCTCCCCGGTCTGGCTCCACCGCATTGGCCAGGGCCTTCTGGCAGCACCCCGCGTTCGGCTGGTATCTGCACGAGCCGTATGACACGGCGTATCACCATGACGCGGGACGGTCTGGACTGGCCGCCGCGCTTGACAACCCGCTCGCTCTCACCGACCTGCACGCCACACCCAAAGGCCACGCCACACCCAAAGGCCATGCCATACCCAAGGGCCGAGGACTGGTCATCAAGGAGATGACATTCCAGGCAGGCACCGCAGTAGTGGATCTGTTCGCCGCCGCGACCCCGCCGATGATCATCGGAATTCGCGATCCACGATTGAGCATCCAGTCACGAATGCGCCGCCGCAAGGCAGATGGGTTATCCACAGAGTTTCCGCCGGAAGAAACGGGATGGCCCGACCTTGTGACGGCGGTGGCCGACGCAGACCAGCGAGGCGATTCGTATGTTGTAGTCGAGACGACCATGCTACGTAACCGACCCCGGGAAATCTTGTCAGCATTATGTGAAAAAATTGGCCTGCCGTACTCCAACCATATGCTGCACTGGCCAACAGCACCGGATACGCAGCTCGGACAACTGGGCAAAGAACAGCATCGATGGTATTCCCGGGTACTCAGCAGCGCCGGATTTCTACCGGCCACCGAGAAAATCCCAGCAACCGACGACTTCCCGGAAGATATGCGTGCGCACGTGGCAGAGTGCCTGGACGCATACCAAACGCTTCTCACCAGTTCCCACCTGGTTCGAGCGGAACTTTAGACCTGTTCCGACGCCAGTGGCGCAGCTCCATGCATGGCTGGTACAGCACAGTCCACCGCACGGAGCATTGGAAGGCCCAAGGCGATCATGACGCAGCAAAACGCGTCCGACCTGAGGACTCGGCTATGCTCCCAAGCGCACTGCCCGACCTCGCCCGGAACATCGGTGGTACGCCGCTACAGACAATTGTGGTGACTATTGACCGGTGCGTACACAAGATCCTACTCAAACGCGAAGACAAC
Source organism: Micromonosporaceae bacterium (assembly GCA_036375165.1). Lineage (GTDB taxonomy): Bacteria > Actinomycetota > Actinomycetes > Mycobacteriales > Micromonosporaceae > WHSM01. The sequence continues at coordinate 6,460 of DASUSI010000125.1, forward strand.
AATCCGATCGGATCGATCAAGGATCGAACAGCATACGGATTGTTGACGGCACTGGAAAAAGCACATCCAGGTCAACCACTGACCGTGGTGGAGTCGACGTCCGGTAATCTTGGTGCGGCCCTGGCAACGCTGTGCCACCTGCGCGGACACACGTTCATGGCTGTCGTCGACCCCAAGGCACCCCAGGCCAGCATAGAGCTGATGCGAAAGTTCGGTGCCCAGATCCACGTCGTCGAGGAAGCCGACAAGAACGGCAACTACCTGGACACGCGGATTCGCCAGGCCCGGGAGCTCTGTGCGGCTCTGCCGAAAGCCCACTGGACCAACCAGTACAGCAACCGCGTGAATCCGTCGATACACTACCGGCACACCGCCCCGGAAATCCTCCGGCAATCCCCAGAACCGATCGACGCGATATTCGTGGCGGTGTCCACCGGCGGCACACTCCGTGGGATCTCCGACCGGTGCCGGCTGGACAGCCCAGGCACCCGAATCGTGGCGGTGGATGTGCAGGGTTCCATAGCGCTGGGAGGTACGCCAGGGCCACGATCGCTCAACGGTATCGGCGCAAACCGACAGTCGAGATTCATCACCCGACAGCACTACAATGAGAAGATTCTCATTACGGATAGCGAGGCCATTGTCGCCTGTCGCCGGCTCCTTGACGAAACCGGAACTCATGTCGGCGGCTCGTCCGGCGCGGCCGTCGCGGCATGCCTTCGATATCTGGTCAGCCACCCAGCGACCGGGACGGCGGTGTGTGTCTGTCCGGACGGCGGGTCCAAGTACGCCGACACCCTCTACAGCGACGCGTGGCTGGAGTCTCACGGCATCGACCTCAGTCCCGTACACGACTGGTTCGCCGCCCACAGAATCCGGTTGCACGCTGATGTCACCTGACCAACCGGGCGTCGGAGGAATGTGCCTGGTGCGCCACCTGACGTGGCGCACCAGACGGGTCAAGCGTCAGCGGGGCGGAGTTTCGTCGTTGTAGACCCGTACCACGATCTCGCCGTCACGGGTGATATAGCCATTGATCAGGCCGGGGGTGCTGTGCGGGGTGGCGAGGAACCCCCTCGGGTCGAGCGCGATGCAGCCGCCGGTCGCACCAAGCGCCGGAATCTTCTCGTTGATCACCAGGTTCGCCGCGTCCTGGACCGGGGCCTTGGCGTACTCCATGGCCGCCGAGATGTCGTGCGCCGCGACACCCCGGATGAACACCTCACCCGTACCGGTGCACGAGATCCCCACCGTATGGTTGTTCGCGTACGTCCCGGCGCCGATGACCGGAGAGTCCCCGACCCGGCCCACCAGCTTGTTCGTCAGCCCGCCGGTCGACGTTGCCGCCGCGATATCGCCGTCCCGGTCGATGGCGACCGCGCCAACGGTCTGTCCCTCCTGGAACGCCGCCGGAGCGGCCTGCGGGTTCTTCGCCCGGATCAGCGCGTCCCAGCGCCGCTGCACGAAGAAATAGTCCTGAGTGGTGTACGCGACGCCGTTCTGCAGCGCGAAGATGTCCGCTCCCCGCCCGGCCATCATCACGTGCCGGGAGCGCTCCATCACCATCCGGGCCAGCGTGATCGGGTTCTTGGTGTTGTGCACTCCGGCGACCGCCCCGGACCGCTGATCCCTGCCGTACATGATCGAGGCGTCCAGTTCCTGCTCGCCGTCCGTGTTGAACACGCCGCCCTTCCCCGCGTTGAAGGCGGGGTCGTCCTCCATCACCCGTACCGCGGCCTCCACAGCGTCCAGACACGACTTGCCCCCGGCCAGCAGCGCGGCCCCGGCCCGCAGCGCCTGAGTCATGCCGTCCCGGTACCCCCTCTCCAACTCCGGGGTGAGGCTGCCCCTCGGGATCGCGCCGGCACCGCCGTGAACAGCCATCAGGACGTTGCGGACGACAGTGTTGTCCGAGGCAGCGGGCGCTGGCGCGGTCGACTCGTTGGCTTGGGCGGCGGTTCCGGACAGCCCGAGAGCGATGCCCGGACTGAGAGCGGCAAGAGTGACGACGGTACGGCGGGGGAGCTGGGAAGACATCTGACAGACCTCCTCGTCTGACATGAAAACTGTCTCCCCACACCCTTTGCCCTGACCGGTGGGTAGGCAAGACCCAACCCCGCGAGTCTCTGGCGGATGCCTCGTGCGCCACGCGACAATCACCAAACGACCCTGCGGTCCGACGTGTTGAGCAGCCGTCCGCGTGTTGCGTCACCCGCAGCGTCGGTCTCAGCTCATGCGCACTACTTCTCGTATTCAGTCGGTCCAGTCGTGGCAGTCCGAGGGCGCTTGACGCCGATCAGCACGTCCTTGCCGAGATGCTCCTTGATCAGGTAGCGGAGACGGTTACCGTCAATGAGCTCGATACGGCCGTGTTCCCGTGCCTTCTGCCACGACCGCGCTGTGAACCACGACGTAGTGACTAAAATACCGTGTCCAGCCTTCTTCTCTTCGATGGCTCCTGAAAGTTCACGGATGTGATTAGGCCCGATAGCATTCTTGTAACGCTTTGCCTGCACAATGCTGAGTCGTCCGAGCAGGGGAGATCGGTTGACGACAACCGCATCGACCCCGTCGTCATAGCTACGTTCGGTGGTCCAACTTTCCACACCCATCGCTTCGAAGATCTGCCGGACGAGATGTTCGAACTCTGTAGGGTTCATTTTCATTAGATCTGGGCGCGAGTCAAGTGTCGAGACCGCATCCATACCTTCAACAAAGGAAAACTTTGTCAGGTCGAAGTCGAGGATCGGTGTGATCGGCTCCAAGTCATAAGGATGCGGCGACACCAAGGCGCGAAGGTGCCGCAGGCACGCCTCGGGTCGCACCCGGTGTAGATTGATTTCTCTAAAGGCAGACAGTTTGACCGCGAGGCTAATCAGGCACGGGTACTCGGATTGTCCAGTACCTGGGTTTGTGGCATCGACGTGTCCGTTGAAACCTACGCTTGCGAGACGCGGATCCGCAACGAACAAAACTCTAATGACCAGGAGTGCGAGCTGTGCCAACAAGAGTCGGTATAACTCACCGATTTCCTTAGCAGGACGTGGAACCGCCTGTAACTCGTCGCGCGACTGCACGTACCTGTAGCCGCGCACCGTTGGGACCACATCACGGCCCGGCAATTGCACCTGCACGAGGGCTTGTTCCGACTCTTTGCTGTAGGTCACTTCAGCACGGCGCGGGAAGTCGTTGGGTAAAGGAACCCGGTCAAGGATCACGCCCAGTAGCCTTTCGACGGTCGCCGGGTCGCGCCCGGTGAATTCAGCAGCCAACCGATCTACACGACGGTTGTGCTCCACGGCCTCAGCAATCTGCCGGCGCGCTGCCTCCTCGTGATCGCGTCGTGCCGCGTCGAGGCGCTGCCGTCGGCGGTACTCAGCCGCTCGCCATTCTTGCACTGCCTTTCGGTGAGCCATATGTGCTTCAGCGACCCGCTGTTGGTGGCGCTCACGGCCACCGAACAGGGCACCGAATACTCCAGGTTGTGACGGGGCGTACTGCTCCCACTCGGGCTGCGATTCCGCCTCGGGGTGGGTGCCCGCGTCAAAAACAGGCGGTGACGGCCTCCGCTTCAGAGACTCAAAGTTGATGCGGGGATCGTGTCGTAGGCCTGTGGACAAGATCGATTCGAGCTGCTTGGCACGTGCGCTGATCTCGTTGGTGCGCCTCTCGGCTTCCGCTTTCCGGGCCGCGATGCGTTGCTCACGCTTAGCCTGCTTCGCAGCCTTCGCAGCAGCCTCTGCCGCTCGCCGCTGACGTTCGGCTTCTCTGGCCTGTTGACGCCGCTGCCGCTCCCAATCACTGGATCCAGCAGACGACCGCGCCATCGGTTACCTCCGTCAGTGACCATGACATCACCATGCGCTTGTGACATCAGGCTAGCCAATCCCCACCGACGTAGTCGATAGCCTGTCACAGAACCAGTACGAAGCGTGAACTAGATAGACGCCACACCAGGCAGGTTGCAGCGAAACATCAAGAATAGTTACTCTATGTGATGGAGATATATACAAATCGGAACATTCGATGGTAAAATCGGTGGCACGCCCAAGAGCGCGATCTGCCGCCGGAGGTGCGAGATGGTGCTACGGTCCAGACCGTCGCAGTGGTCAGTTAAACGGTTTGGGAAAGAGTACGCACACGATCTGTGGGAACTGGTGCCCAAAGCGATTGCGACGGGAGTGGCCCGGAAGATCGAAGCGCAGAAGGCCTCGGGACTGAGGAAGCTGCATGCGTACGGCGGCGCTTGGCCAGCAGTGCCTGAGGAGATCCTTGACGTGGTTGGATGCCTTGACGGTGTAAGAAAGGTACCACCAAAGGGGTCACACGTACAATTCGTGGTGGTCAATGACTATCTACTAGCGCCGTTCAATTACGCCGAGAAAATGACGACGAAACTGACCGACCGCACGGTGGCTAAGAGGCTCAACATGACTCTTAGGCGCCTTTTGAATCAGTACGGACCGGAACCGGCGACAGAACAGCTTGTGTTGGACGAAGAACTTTTCCCACTTTCCGAAAACGAAACCCCATCGGAACCAATGCTGTCTACTGATGTTGCGCCCTCTGGCGTAATAATTGTCTACTTCGCAGCCAACGTTGACGATGGGCTGCTGTCGGTCGGCTGGGGCGAGGCGATTCCTATTAGTGACGGTCTGGATTGGCAACACACAGAATGGCTACCGCTTCCGAATTAGGTCGAGCTACCGGGACGACGGTGAACTTCCCCCATCGAACTCCCGGGCTCGGATCTGTTCTCGTAAGCTCTTGTCGGTTCACCGTGCACGCCCGTGTTACGTGCTGGCGTCACCCTCAGCACCGTCCGACCTGGCTCCGGCTGAGGGTTTCTCGATGTGGTGCCGCCGCGAACCTCACCGGAACCGCAGGCCGCCGGCGTTGGCACAAGCAACGCCAACACGGCCAAGCCGACGAGCAGCCGAAAAACTGGAATCAGCCCGGTATGTGTCGGCTCGTACATCGTCTCCTCCCAGTTAGTGGTCCGTCGGGTCGCTGGTAACCAGTGGGCTGGCGGCCTTTGGCCGTCACAATAGGTTTTCGAAGCTTTCAGGTACCGATGGTCCTCAGTGATCAGTGACTTCTGGCCGTACCGCTCGGGGATACACGGGTGCATCGTGAGCGGCGACCACCACTGCGACGAGAGGCGCCGGTGCCCCCTGTCCCTGTACATGTGCGGGACCCACCGGCCCGACGGGGGCCGGCATGACCACTGTCCGCGACGCCACGTTCGACCTGCTCCGTGCCCACGGCATGACCACCGTGTTCGGGAACCCGGGTTCCACCGAATTGGCGTTCCTGGCCGGACTGCCCGACGACTTCCGGTACGTACTGGGCCTGCACGAGGGCGCGGCGGTCGGCATCGCGGACGGCTACGCACAGGTGACCGGTCAGCCCGCGCTGGTCAACCTGCACAGCGCGCCCGGGGTCGCCACCGCGATGGGCGCCCTGGTCAACGCGGCGGCCGGACGCGTACCCCTGGTGATCATCTCCGGTCAGCAGGTTCGGAGCCTGATCACCATGGAAGGGCTGCTGACCAACCCCGATCCGGTGACCCTGCCCCGTCCTGTCGTGAAATGGGCCATCGAGCCGCCGCGCCCGCAGGACGTACCCGCCGCTCTGGCACGGGCCATTGCGGTGGCAAAGCAGCCGCCGCGCGGTCCCGTACTGGTCTCGGTCCCGGCTGACGACTGGTCCGCGCCCCTCGCCGAGCCGCCCGGATACCGGGTGGTGACCGGTCGGCAGGCACCGCTGCCGAGCGCGATCCGTACCGTGGCCGACCGGCTCGTCGCCGCCACCAACCCGGTGCTGCTGGTCGGTGCCGGAGTGGACGCCGAAGGCGGCTGGGAAGCCGCCGTGGTACTCGCCGAGCGGTGCGCCCTGCCCGTGTACTGGGCACCCGTGGAACACCGTTGCGGCTTCCCCACCGCCCACCCCGCGTTCCAGGGCATGCTGCCGGCGAGTCCGGCCGGGGTACGCAAGGCATTGCAGGGCCACGACCTGGTGCTGGTGGTCGGTGCTGCGGCATTCCGGTACTACCTGGACGGTGACGGTCCGGTGCTGCCGCCGAACGCCGAGCTGGTCATGATCACGTCAGATCCGGACCAGGCCGCCCGCGCCCCAGTCGGCGACGCGATCGTGGGTGACGTGGGGCTGGCGCTGCGCTGGTTGGTCGCGGCGGTACCCATGACCACCCGGCCCGCACCCCCCGCAGGGCCACCACCGCCTCCGGTCCCGCCGGGCGACACCGTGACCATCCCCGCCGTGTACGCCGCGCTCGCCGCGCTCCGGCGTCGCGACCCGGTCGTGGTGGCCGAGTCGCCGTCCACCAAGCGGGTGTGCGTGGAGCAGCTCCGGTTTGCCAGGCCGGGCAGCTTCTTCGGCCCCGCTGGTGCGAGCCTCGGCTTCGGGCTGTCCGCCGCCATCGGCGTCCAGTTGGGGCAGCCGGACCGACCCGTGGTGGCGGTGGTCGGTGACGGCGCGTTGCAGTACTCCGCGCCGGCAATGTGGACGGCGGTCCGGCACGGGATTCCGGTGACCGTCCTGGTGCTGCGCAACGACGAGTACGCCGTACTCAAGGACTACCGGGACCAGTTGGGCCTGTCCGACGTACCCGGGCTGGACGTGCCCGGCCTGGACAACGTCGCCCTGGCGAAGGCATACGGCATGCCGGCCCAGCGGGTTGAGAGCGTCGCCGAGCTGAACGAGACGCTGCGCCAGGCCATCGTCGAACCGGCCCCACGCCTGATCGAGGTCCCCGTTTCCGGCCCCACCACCGCCCTGTGGTGAAACAGATCCCGCCCGACAATCAGGCTGCGTCGACGCGGCAGGGCCGGTGCGGAGTCCAGCGAGACGATCCAGAGTCCAAGGACCCGGCAACAGCGGGACCGATGGCAGATGTCGGACCGGTTTACGCGGCCGGATGGTGGTGTGATGGCGGTACGTGACCTGTACCCCGGCTACTTCGCGCTTGTGATGGCGACCGGGATCTGCTCGACGGCGCTCCGCGACGTCGGCCAGTCGGCCGCGTCCGCCGTACTGCTCGTCGTGGCGATCGGGTGTTTCGCCGTGTTGTGCTGCGCGCTCGGCTGGCGGTTGATCCGGTACGGGCGCCGCGTGGTCGAGGACCTGAGTGCGCCGGACCGCGCGTTCGCGTTCTTCACCGTCGTGGCCGCGAGCAACGTGCTCGGCGCGCGGCTCGCCGCGGACAACCACCGGGTCGCGGCGTTCGCCTTGGCCGGGTTCGGGCTCGCGATCTGGCTCTGCCTGACGTACGTCATCCCGGTACGCCTGGTCCTCGGCCCGCGCCCGCAGCCGGTGCTCGCCGGGGTCAACGGCACCTGGTTCATCTGGGTCGTCGGCACCCAGTCCGGCGCCATGATGGCCGCCGTCCTCGACCAGCCGGCTGACGGGCGCGCTCGGGTGACCGCCTTGGCCGCAGTGCTGATGTGGTCCGTCGGCGTGGTGCTCTACCTGGTCGTCGCCACGTTGGTATTGACCCGGCTGCTGCTTCTGGAGGTACGCCCGCAGGACCTCACCCCGCCGTACTGGGTCACCATGGGCGCGACCGCGATCACCGTGCTGGCGGCGGCGCAGATCCTGGCGATGCCGCCGGCTCCGGCGGTGAACGCCACCCGCTGGGTCGTCGCGGGGCTCGGGGTCATGCTGTGGGCGTTCGGCACCTGGCTGATCCCGCTACTGGTGGCATTCGGGATCTGGCGGCATGTGCTGAACCGGGTGCGGCTGGGCTACCTGCCGCAGTTGTGGAGCATCGTGTTCCCGCTCGGCATGTACGCCGTCGCCAGTATGGAACTCGGCGCGGTCGCGGACCTGCCGATCATCGAGCAGATCGGACGCGGCTGGACCTGGGTGGCTGTGACGGCCTGGTCGGTGGTGTTCCTGGGGATGTGCCACTCTCTGATCCGGTCGATGCTGCGGGCCACCCGTCCGGCGCGGCCCGCGGCGTCCACTCGGGAGCGTGAGGTGACACCCTCCACCGGGATCCCCGCCGAGCCTGCGACGCTGGTGTCAGCCGGAAACCCTGGCCGTTGACCCGCGCGCGACACGCACCGCCCGGACTGCGAAAGCGAGAGCCAGCAGGATCGCGAGCCCCAGGGCGATCCGCGCCGGGACCGTGTCGACCTGGCTGAGGTACGCGGCTGCGGCGGCGGCCACCAACGCCGCGCCGACGTACTGGGCAAGCCTCATCGGGCGGCTGGGCTGCCCGAAGGCGGCCCGGAAAGCCGGCAGCGGCTCAGCGGAGTCCGTGATCAGCCACCAGCCCGCGACGACCGCGGCAACGGCGAGTGCCAGACGCAGCCAGCCTCCCTGGCCGTTGACGATGTCGGCGACGAGCATGTCCACCGGGTCGTTCCAGCCGGCCCCGTACAGCTTGGTCGGGCGGTAGGTCGCCGCCTGCCCCACCAGGTACGCGGCCACGCCCAGCGCCGACAGGCCGGAAAGGTAGACGGCCACCCCGGACAGTGGTTTCCAGCCGATCCCGACAGCCATCCGGACGGCGGCGGCGACGGCACCCACCGCACCCACCGTCGCGGGAACCGCGTCCACCGTGAACAGGTACCCCGCGACCGCTCCGAGCAGGACGGCGGCTACGGCGTACAACCCGCGTGACACGGACTGGACATGCGCCGTCCGCCTGGCTCCGGATGCGAGCAGCCAGGCGCCGACACCGCCGAGCCCGATGCCACCGGCCGCTCGCAGAGACGTACCGAAGGACTGCTGGGTCCGGATCCCTTCCTCGTAGTCGTAGCTCGCACCGCCACGGAAGGAAAGACAGGCGTCCCCCGGGCTCATGATTTCCCCGTCGCAACTGGGTGGCCCGGTGAACCTGTATGTGGCGGCGAGGTAGAGCAGCCAGGCGGCGACCACCACGAGGACGGCACCGATACCGAATACCGTGACCGTGACCGACCGGGAAGCCGGCGGTCGGTCGGATGCCATCTGATTCTCGATCCGGGAGGGCTTCATTTCCGGCTCCCTGCACTCGGGGAAGACTCGACCCTCTCAAGTATGTATGGCACGGCTTGATGTCCACTCCGGATGCTCTTCCAGGACACCAGTGGCGCGGTTGGTCTCAGCACTTTTTCAACATCGCCCGCACTGCCTTACGAGCCGCGGCCTCACCGGTGGAATTGAGCAGATCCTGCACCGCGCCCATGCATTCGTTCGTGGCCTCCAAGTCATCCTCGGCTTCGGCCAGATCGTCCTTTGTCGTACCCAGTTCGTCGGTTTTCACTGTCAGGTCACGCTGCAGCTTCTCGATCCGTTCTTCCTGGGCAGCGATCGTACTGTCCGCGTTGATCTTGTGGGCGACGAACAGCCCGGCCATGCCCAGTACGACGACGAGCAGCGACGCCGTCAGGACCATGGTGGTCCGGCCGGGTTTCGGCCCGGGGCTCCCGGGCACCGGAATCGCCTGGGTGGGCTCGACCGGACCCGGATACCCTGGGCCCCCGGCACCCCGCTGCATCGGCACACTCGGTGTCAGAAACGGCGTTCCCGACATCGGCCCCGGCCTCGGGCTGTCGTGACGGTCCTGGGCAGTCGTGTGATCATGCGGCTCGTTCATGGGCAGGGTCATGGCTGTCCTCACCGTTCTGGATGTCACTCCCCGACCGCCCGCCAGGGAGCGGGCTGCTCTGGTATGCGGTATGTAAATAACTCTCGCCGCGAATATACTGTTTGTCAGCCATTTTCCGAGTCGGATCCCCGACTGCCCCCGGACATACCCGTGCGCCAGCCGGAGTCAGTCGGCGCGGAGAACGACGCAGGACGACCCGGCGGCGGTGTCCAGGGCGCGTTCCAGCAGCGGCAACACCGCGTCGCCCACCCGGTCGAAGCCCTCACCCAGGGTGTGGCCCTGGACGTGCCGGGTATGGATCTGCTCCAGGATGATCGCCAGCTTGAAATCCGCGAACACCATGTACCAGTCGATGTCCGGCAGGTCCAAACCGCGCCGCCGCGCGTACCGGGAAATCACCTCGGCACTGGTCGGGAAGCCCGGCACCGCCGTCAGCCCGCCGGTGACCGGGTTGTACGGACGTCCCGGCTCATCCCAGTAGCAGAGCAGGATGCCGAGGTCCGCGAGCGGATCACCGAGCGTGGCCATCTCCCAGTCCAGCACCGCCACGATCCGACCCGGGTCGGTACGGTCCACCATCACGTTGTCGATCCGGTAGTCGCCGTGCACGATCCCGGCCGCGCCACCGGTCGGCAGCGCCCGGGTCAGCCGCCGGCCCAGCCGGGAAACCTCCGGATAGTCGTGTACGTGCGCCGCGTCCCACTGCCCCAGCCAGCGGGTGACCTGCCGCTCCAGGTACCCCTCCGGCCGGCCGAACCCGGAAAGGCCCACCGCCCGGTGGTCCACGTCGTGCAGCGCGGCCAGGGTGTCCACCAGCGCGTCACCCAGCCGGGACGCGTCCCCCGGGGTCAGCTCGGTGACCTGCTCCCGGGTCCGGTACACCACCCCGTCGACCTCCCGCATCAGGTAGAACGGGGCGTCCAGCACGTCGGCGGTCTCCCGCTGCGCCACCACGGTCGGTACGGGCACCGGTGAGCCCGCGAGCGCCCGCAGCACCCGGCACTCCCGGCCCATGTCGTGCGCGGTGGCGAGCACCAGGCCGAGCGGCGGCCGGCGCAGGACCCAGGTACGCCGTCCGTCGCTGATCCGGTACGTCAGGTTGGACTTTCCGCCGCTGATCAGCTCTCCGGCGAGCGGACCAGCGGTTCCCGGCGGGTCGGAAACGTCGATGAACCGGCGTAGCGCCACCAGGTCCACACCGGCCGGAGCGAGGCTCACCGGATCACGACCGGGTTCACCGGGGCGCCCGTGCCACCGACCACTTTCAACGGGGCTGCGGTGTAGAGGAACGACCACCGGCCGTCGGCGGCACAGGCCGCCGCCAGGTCGTCCAGCCAGCACAGCTCCGTCATGGCGACCCCCAGGTTCCGTATCAGGGCGCAGTGGAGCGCCAGCGCCACCCCCGTCCCGGGCTGGTGGGTCACCTCGTTGCCCATGGTGTCGGTGACCAGGTTGGGGATCTCCCGCTCCTGGAACCACTCGACCAGTTCCCGGGAGTACGCCAGCCCTGGTTCGTTGAAGTCGTCGTAGAACTCGTCCGGCGCGGTCTGGTAGAAAGCCGCGATCCATCCGGTACGGATCAGCAGGATGTCCCGCTTCTCGATGGTCACGCCCTGCGCGGTGGCGGCGGACAGCAGGTCGTGGTGGTCGAACGTCTCACCCCTGGCGAGCTGCCCGACGCCCCGGTGCCGGGCCATGTCGAGCAGCACCCCGCGTCCCACCACGCCCTTCTCCGCGATCGGCAGCACCGACGCCTTGTCCAGGGCTCCCACGGTGGTCCGCGCGTCGTACCCGTTCCAGAGCCGGCCGTCGTACCAGACGTGGCCGAGCGCGTCGTAGTGCGTGGAGCCCTGCAACGACAGGCGGGCCACGTCGTCGGCGAACCGTGCCCCGCCGGGCATCCCCGGTCCGCTGTCACCGTCCCATGAGGACTCGTCGATCACGTTCCGGCGTTGGATGCCGCGCCGGCCCGGCCACACCGGGTCGCCGGGCGGGTCCGGGTGGCCCATCCGGATCTGCAGGGTGAACACCTCTCCGGTACGCACCTCGGCGACTCCCCGAAGCACCTGCCTGGCGTCGAGGTGGTTCAGGGCGCCAACCTCGTCGTCCGGTCCCCACCGGCCCCAGTCGCTGGGCGGGTCGTCACCGAGCAGGTCCCGGATCGCCGGTGGGTCAGGCGACATGCGGACCGTCCCCGGCGCAGTCGTCGCACTGCTCGCCGCGCCACGCTTCCACGCCCTCGCGGACCGCCACCGCGGCGATCACCAGCGCCGCGACCGGATCCGCCCAGGACCAGCCCAGCCAGGCGTTCAGCACCAGCCCGACCAACAGCACCGCCGAGAGGTACGTACACAGCAGGGTCTGCACGGAGTCGGCGACCACGGTGGCCGAGCCGAGTTCCCGCCCGGTGCGCCGTTTTGCCCATACCAGCAGCGGCATCACCACCAGCGACACCGCGGCGAGCCCGACGCCCACCGGAGACGGACCGGCGTCGGCCGGTCCGAACAGATGCCGCAGCGCGTCGACGGTGATCCACGTCGCGAGAGCGAAGAACGACACCGCGATCAGCCGCAGCGCGAGCCGTTCCCGGTCTTCGGGGACCCGGGAGCGGAACTGCCAGATCACCACGAGCGCGGAGGACACTTCCACGAACGAGTCCAGCCCGAACCCGATCAGCGCGGTCGAGGCCGCCGCCGCCCCGGCACCGATCGCGACCAGACCCTCCAGCAGGTTGTAGCCGGCCGTCGCGTACGCCAGCCGCAGGCTGCGCCGGTTCAGCACGACACGCCGTTGCGGGCTCAGTACCGGACCATTCATTCGGCGATCTCCTTGGCCGGGTCGGGTCGCCGGGGCCGGCCTCTCGCGGCCTCGATGACGCCGCCGATCGCCCGTGCGACGTGGTCCGCCGCGTCGTCCGGGTCGGGTTGTCCGGCGTCCAGCCAGGCGATCACGGCTTCGGTGGCCACGACGGGGGCCAACTGTGCCGCCCAGGCCGCCCAGCGCTGGTCCGGGATCACCGCGACGAGATGTCGGTGCGCCACTTCGGTGGCGGCGGAACTCAACGCGTCGGTGAAGTCCCGGAACTCCGGTTCCCGGGAGGCGTGACGGAACAGCAGCCGGAACCCGTCGGGGTCCGCGGCGGCGGCGCGCAACAGGGTGGGAACCGTGGCGTCGGTGAAGTTGTCGGTGCCGACCGCGCTGGCCAGCCGCTCGCAGCAGCGGTCCAGCACCGCGCGGTACAGGTCCGCTTTGGACTCGAAGTGACGGTAGAGGATCACGCGGCTGATCCCAGCCTCCGCCGCCACGTCGTCCAGGCCGGTGTCACCGAATCCGGTGCGGGCAAACGCCCGGGTGGCTGCCGAGAGGATCTGCTCCCGCCGCTGTGCCCGGGGCAGCCGTCGGGCCGGTGCCGGGGTAACGGGTGCCATCTGACTCCTCGGTGCTGTCTTGTTAACACGCGAGCCTACAAGTACCGTTGTTTACTTCCAGATGTACAATTCTGCGTCAACCAGAGGGAGAGCCATGGTCGACCCGCCGCGCCTGCCGTTTGCCCAGCCCGATCCGTTACGGGTCGCACCAGCACTCCGAGCCCTGCGACGTCACGGCCCGGTGCACCGGGTACGTACCCGTACCGGCGACGAAGCGTGGCTGGTGACCGGGTACCGGGAGGTGCGGCGGTTACTCGCCGACAACCGGCTCGGGCGAGCCCATCCCGACCCCGGCAACGCCGCCCGCTCCGGAGAGTCCGCCCTGTTCGGCGGACCGTTGGGCAACTACGACACCGAGCGGGCGGACAGCGACAGGTTGCGCTCCCTGCTGCGGCCCCTGTTCTCCCCGAGCCGGATGCGGGCCCTGCGGCCCCGGGTGGCCGCTCTCACCGACGAGTTGCTGGACGGGCTGGCGCGATCCGGCCCACCGGCCGACCTGCACGCCGGGCTCGCCGTACCGCTGCCGGTGCTGGTGATCTGCGAGCTGCTCGGCGTGCCGTACCAGGACCGGGACCGGTTCCGGGGCTGGGCGAGGGATGCCGGCGACGTCCGGGACCGGGCCCGCTCCGAGCGGGGCATGAAAAACCTGTTCGAGTACGGCACGGAGCTCGTTGCCCGCAAGCAGCGGGAGCCGGGCGACGACGTGATCTCCCGGCTGTGCCAGGACCCGGGACTCGGCGGCCACGAGGTGGCCGGGCTGTCCATGGCGTTGCTGTTCGCCGGGCACGAAACCACGGTCGTACAGATCGGGCTGGGTGCGCTGTTCCTGCTGGCCGGTCCGGAGCAGAAGCAGCTCCTGCTGGACGATCCGGACCTGATCCGCGGCGCGGTGGAGGAGATTCTCCGGGCCCCGGGAAAGGGCGGCGGCGGGATCCCCCGGTACGCACGTACCTCCATCGATCTCGACGGCACCACGATTCGGGCCGGTGAGCTGGTACTCCTGGACACCGGAGCCGCCAACCACGACCCGGACGCGTTCCCGGACCCGGACCGGTTCGACGTCACCCGTGCGGCGGGCCACCACGTCACGTTCGGTCACGGGCTCCACTACTGCATCGGGGCTCCGCTGGCCCGGATCGAACTTGAAGCGGTGTTCTCCCACCTGATCCCCCGCTTCCCGACGATGCGGCTCGCGGTGCCGGTCGATTCCCTGGAGATCCGGCAGGACACCCTTACCGGCGGCCTCACCGAGCTGCCGGTGACGTGGTGAATCAGCCGGTGCTGACCTTGACCGTCAGGTGCTCGCCCCGGAACCTGGCGATCCACTCGGCCTCGGAGCTGAGTGCCTCCGCGGGTACCGGCCCGGCCTCCGGGAACCACGTCACAACCACCGTGTCACCGGTGATCTCCCAGGTCCCGGCCACCCGCCCGGCACGGACCACGACCGGTGAGATCCAGCCCGCGGTTCTGCTGACCTGTGCCCGCCGGTTCGCGGCCACCAGTTCCGCGTCACTCGTACCCGGACCAAGTACGTACTGGTCGAACCCGGGCAGCAGGCGTACCACCTCGGCCGGCTCGGTGTCGGCCAGGTCGTCGACGTCCTCGGCGAGCAGCAGGCAGTCCCGGCCTTCGACGGTCACCGTCGCCAGCTCGTCGGACAGCGCCGCGAACCATCCCCTCAGGTCCTTCTTCCGTGACGAGCCCCGGGACAGCCAGGCGTCGAACGTTTCGGGCGTGGCCGGCCCGTACGCCCGCAGGTAGGTCGGGATCACCACCCGGGCCGCCGGCTCCGGCTCCGGGAGCCCGCCCCAGCCCGGCAGCCAGGTGTCCGGGCGGGTGAACGTGACCCGGTTGCCCTGTCCCGGGCCGTGACACAGCACGCCGCTCCACGCCAGGGGTTTCAGCACCGCACCCCAGCCGGAGCGCAGTTGTTCCTCCAGATGATGACTTCCGGTAGCGGCGAGCACCTGCCCGATCAGCTCGTCCCGGGTCAGTACCCGGTCCTCCAGGGCTTCCGCGACCGCGTCCAGCAGTGCGGCCAGTTCGGCCGGGCTGACTCCGAACGCCCGCTGCCAGCTCGGTCGCTCCCAGGTCCGTATCGTCCCGACCAACGCCAGGTAGGCACCGGCCTCGTCCGGGGTGAGCAGGTGCAGCGTTCCCCGCATCGCCCAGGTCTTCACGAGTGCCCGGTCCGCGAGTGCCCGGTTGACGACCCCAGGCTCGGGTTGGCGCTGCCGGGCGGCCACCGCCAGCTCAGCGGCGGATGCCAGCTGCGCCTGGATCCCACAGAGCCGCCGGGCCACCGTGGCCGGGTCCGGGTCGGCACGCGGCTCCAGCAACTGCCGACGCATCCGCCACGCGAAGACCTGCGACCAGGTGACGTCCACGGCAACCTCCGATCTCGGGCGGCGCTCGGCGGCCCGGTGGCGCTGTCAGACGCTGTCAGACGCTGTCAGACGCTGTCGCGCGGGTCGCGACCTGGAGCGGAAGCCCGGCCAGTCGCCATTCAAGCAGGCCGTCCCGCATCCGTCGGGCCCGCCGATGGTGGCTGCTCAGCAGCCGGACCGCGTCGTGTGCCAGGACGCAGAACCGGCCCCGGCAGTACGCGACAACTTCCAGGTCCGCCGGCAGTTCGCCGAGCCGGTCGGCCAGTTGGTCCAGCGGAATGTTGACCGCGCCGGGCACGTGCCCGGCGGCGTACTCGACCGCGGGGCGCACGTCCACCACCGTGACCTCGCCGGATTCCAGGCGACGCAGCAGCTCGCCACGGTCAACCGGCTCGACGTCGTCGGCGGGGCCGAGGTACGCGTCCCGGGCGACCGCCACGTCGGCCAGGTGGCCAGCGGCGACGTCCCGGGCCCGGACGTACAGGTCTGCCACGTCGGACCCGGCGAGCCGGTAGAAGATCCGCGTGCCTTCCCGGCGGGTGGCCACCAGGCCGGCCCGCCGGAGCGTCTGCAGGTGGGCCGAAACCGTTGTCAGGTTCAGCCCGGTGGCCTCGGCCAGGGCATCCACCGGGCGTTCCGCCTGGGCCAGCAGGTCGAGTAGTTCCAGGCGTTTGCCGCTGCCGATTGCCTTGCCGACCCGCGCCATCCGGTCGAACAGGACGGCCTTGCTCCGCTGGCCGGGCACGCCGTCGCCGCTTCGCCGTTGGGATACCACGCCTTCCTCCAATAATCTATGGAATAGTGTACGAGCTATGGAGCCGGCCGACACCACCGCCCACCCCCACCCCAGGCTCGGGCTGGCCGCCAATGCCGCACAGTTCACCCTGCTCGTGGCGGTCAACGCGCTGGTGGGCGGGATGCTCGGCCAGGAACGCACCGTGCTACCGCTGCTGGCCGACCAGGTCTTCGGGGTCACCGGTTACACCGCCGTCCTGACGTACGTGCTCGCCTTCGGCGCTACCAAGGCGATCACCAACTTCTTCGCCGGAACCCTCTCCGACCGGTACGGCCGAAAGCCCGTCCTGGTCGCCGGATGGCTGATCGGACTACCCATACCGGCAATGTTGATCTGGGGGCCGGACTGGGGCTGGATCCTGGCCGCCAACGTGCTGCTCGGAGTGAACCAGGGCCTGACCTGGTCCACCACCGTGATCATGAAGATCGACCTGGTAGGGCCGGCCCGTCGGGGCCTCGCGATGGGCCTCAACGAGGCAGCGGGGTACGTTGCCGTCGCCGCCACCGCGATGGCCACCGGCTGGCTCGCCGCCCGATACGGGCTGCGCCCCGCACCGTTCCTGCTCGGTGCGGCGTACGCGGCGCTGGGGCTCGGCCTGTCCCTGCTCGCCGTGAAGGAGACCCACGGTCACGCCCGGCACGAGGCGGCGAGCCACACCCGCGACGAGTCACGTACCAGCCAGGTGGCGGCCTTGACCAGTTGGCGGGAACCGGCGCTGTCCTCAGCCAGCCAGGCCGGAATGGTGAACAACCTCAACGACGGACTCGCCTGGGGACTGTTTCCCGTGCTGTTCGCAGCGGCTGGCCTGTCACTGACCCAGATCGGCGTCCTTGCGGCGCTCTACCCCGCCGTGTGGGGCCTCGGGCAACTCGCCACCGGCCCGGCGTCGGACCGGTGGGGCCGAAAGGGGTTCATCGTCGCCGGAATGCTGTTGCAGGGCGCGGCACTCGCCGGCATCGCGGCGGCCAGCACGTTCCCGGTGTGGGCGCTGGCCGCGGTCGCACTCGGCCTTGGCACCGCCCTCGTCTACCCCACCCTGCTCGCCGTGATCGGCGACGTGGCCCATCCCAGGTGGCGGGCCCGCGCCGTGGGTGTCTACCGGCTCTGGCGGGACGGCGGTTTCGCGGTCGGGGCCATCCTCGCCGGCCTGCTCGCCGACCTCGCCGGGATCCGGGCCGCCACCTGGGCGGTCGCCGGCCTCACCGCCGCGTCCGGGGTGCTCGTCTGGATCCGGATGTACGAGACCCACCACCCAAAGGGACCCAAGGGTCAGTCGCTGATCTCGCTCTCTCACCGGACAGCTGACCTCTCAAACGAGGACGTGGACGCGGCACGAGCGGTCAGTAAGCAGCCAGAACTCCGTAAAGGGCGACGACGTACCGGCGGGTAAGAACACGACGCTTGATTTCGGGACTGGGTATTGGCTCTGCGGAGCGGCCAAACGACTGCCGGAAACGCTGTAGAAAAAGGGGACGACGGCAGAATACCTATGGACGGTGTACGCCAGGTCGTAAGTACTCTGGCTACTGGTCGCCGCCTGGAATTCAAGATATTCCGATCCAAGAACGTGGATGGACGGACCCTGGAAAATGCGGGCCCACTTGCCACCAGTGACCTGAACCCAAGCAATAGCGGTGGCCATGGCCTACCTCGTCTTGTTCGGCGGCGGCTTCTTGTCCCTGATAGCGTCAAGTCTCTTTTCCACCGCTTCTGCGCGGCACCGGTGGAGGGCCAGGCAGATGACACTGAGTAATTCCCCTTCGTGGGTAAGCGGAAACCATTGTTCCGCGAGCGCACGAATCATGGTCTTGCGGTCCACCCGATGGCCGGCGAGGTCGAATGCGCTGTCACCGATAAGCTCCGCGAGCTGCTCCGGCCGCTCCACCGGGTAGCTGAGACCTCGCCGACGGCTTTCCTGGCCGAGGAAGATCACGACTCGAAGCTCGGGCTGCAGACACAGCACACTGTCGATCAGGTCCAAGTCGGCGGGGTCAAGCCTCAACTCGAGTACCCCGGTCCGCCAGCCCTCGATACTGGAGTTGACACGGAGATCCAACGGGAGCCCCCTTTACTGGTGTGTACCTTCTTCGGTAGCCAGCACTGCGGTGCCGCATCTGTCGCAGGCGTTGTGCCTTTGCTGTACCGGCGCCGCAAGACAGAACGGCGTCCATAATCCATGGATGGCGGACCTGTCAAGGGAAGATCGGCACCAACCGGTAGGTGGTCTCGACGGGTGACCACAACCAGATATCGCCGTATCCGATCACCCGATGGGTGACGCGCGGATTTGGCAGGGAGCCTGCCGAGATCGGCCAAGGGACCGGCGAGGTATAGGTCCGGTACTGCCCGCCGGAGTCAGCCGTGGCGATCCCGTAGTCCACCGAGTGGTAGCCCCAGGCGTACACAACACGGGTCCAGGAGCCAGCTCGCAACGACCCACTCACCACACCAGTTGACATAGGCCGCTCCACATCGACGATTCGGTAGTGCCGTCATTGTCGCAGAAAACGTCCCAGCCCGGAATCACAACGGTCCACATCAGTTAGCCAGCGGGGAGCGACGACGGCAGGTTGCAGATCAATGGTTTCTTCAACGTGGCTTCTGGCGAATGCTTGTCGGCATGGCCCGACCGGGATCAGAAGAATTCAGCAGGCCCTGCCCCGGGATCACCTCGCTGGCGAGATCTTGAGTCTCGCGGCTTCGCCAGGTCCTCCCGCCGCGCGACGCCAGCGATCTGATCCCGCTGCACCGCTCGGACCATGAACCAACGTCGCGGACCGTTTCGGTCGACAAGGCGGTCGGTACGATCCGAACGCCAAGCCGCCCAACCCCCCGAGGAAGGCGTTCGCGTGCGACGGAAAGCGCTGCCCGTGGTCTACCTGGCCGTGTTCGTCGACATGCTGGGCTTCGGGATCATCCTGCCACTGCTGCCGTTCCATGCGGAGCGTCTCGGCGGCACCGGAGTATGGGTGGGCGGTGTGCTCACCGCGTACGCGGCGGCCCAGTTCGTCGCGGCACCCGTGCTCGGCGCGCTGTCCGACCGGTTCGGACGCCGCCCGATGCTGCTGGCCAGCCTCGCCGGTTCGGCGGTGTCGCTGGCACTGACCGGGGTCGCGGGATCCCTGGCGACCTTACTGGTCGCCCGGGTGGTCGCGGGCATGTTCGGCGGCGCGATCGCGGTCGGCCAGGCGTACGTGGCCGACCTCACCGACCCACCGGAGCGAACCCGGGCGCTCGGCATGGTCGGAGCCTCGATCGGAATGGGGTTCGTGCTCGGCCCGGCGATCGGAGCGGGCCTGGCTGGGCTGGGTTTCGCCGGGGTCAGCTTCGTGGCGGGCGGTATCGCGCTGGCCAACCTGATCGCCGGCAGCGTGCTGCTGCCCCACACCAGCACCCCGGCGAAAGCCGCGCTGGCGGGTGTCCCGGTCACGGTCCCCTCGGCCGGTCCGGAATCTCGCCACACCGTTCCGACCCAGACCGTTTCGGCCCGCCGCCGGAACTCCCTGAGCAGTCTCGGCCAGGCACTGCGCCAGCCGGCCCTACGACCACTGCTCGCCGCGACCTTCACCGCCACCTTCGCGTTCGTCGGGATGGAGGCGACGTACGCCCTGCTCGGCTCCCGGCTGTACGGTCTGGGGCCGGCCGGACTGGGGCTCGTCTTCACCGGGGTCGGTGTGGTGATGGCGGTGGTGCAGGGCGGGATTGTCGGCCGGGCGGCCGGCCGGTTCGGCAACCGCAACGTCGCGGTGGCGGGCGCCCTGCTCCTCGGACTGGGGCTCGCGGTGCTGCCGCTGGGTTCGGTGTGGCTGAACTACCTGGCGCTGGGAGTCCTCGCCGCCGGACAGGGCCTGCTCAGTACCACCACGGCCGCGTTGATCTCGGAAACCGGTGGTGACGCGCTCGGCGGCGCGTTCGGGGTCGGGCAGTCGGCAGCCGCCGCGGCCCGCGCCACCGGCCCGATAGCGGCTGGCGCGGCGTTCGACGCCTGGATCACACTGCCGTACGTCGTGGGAGCCGCACTGTGCGCTCTGGCCGCGATGCTGCTGGGGCGTGCCAGGTCGGGAGTGGACCGTCCCGCCGGGACACCGACCGGATGACGCGATCATGCCCGGGATCAACGCGGCCACGGTCGCCGAGCACCGCGCCCGGCAACGTGCCGCCCTGCTGGACGCCGCACGGTTGGTGTTGCTCGACGGTGGTTACCCGGCGCTGACCTTCGGAGCCCTCGCGGAGCGCACCGGGCTGGCCCGGCCCACGGTTTGCTCGTACTTCCGGACCAGGGACGACGTGGTCGTGGCGCTGTGCGAGGCGGAACTGCCGCTCGTGGCCGCCGACACCCACCGGGCGGTCCGCCGGGCAAGCACGCCCCGTGACCGACTCGCCGCGTTTGTACGAGCCCAACTGACGGACCTTGGGCGGTTCCGGGGGTCAGGCCAGGTGGCCGCCCAGCTTGGTGTAGCCCCGGAGCAGGTTCCGGGAGATGATCAGCCGTTGCATCTCGTCGGTGCCCTCGTAGATCCGCAGCAGGCGTACCTGCCGGTACCAACGCTCGATCGGGAGTTCCCGGGTGTAACCCATCCCGCCGTGGATCTGCATCACCCGGTCCACCACCCGGTTCACCATGCCGGCGGCGTAGAGCTTGGCCATCGAGGACGCGTGTCGCGGGTCCAGGCCCTGAACCGGGTCGAGTCCCTGGTCCACGGTCCAGGCTGCCCGTAGCACCAGCCAGCGAGCTGCCTCCAGTTCGGTCTCCGAGTCCGCGATCATCCACTGGATCGCCTGGTTCACCCCGATCGGCCGACCGAAGGTGTGGCGGGTGTTCGCATGATCGATCGCCATCCCCAAGGCCCGCTCCGCGATCCCGAGCGCGTAGGCGGGGATGACGTACCGGCCCTTGCCGATCCACCGCATGGCGAGCTCGAAGCCCTGCCCGACCTCCCCCAGGATGTTGCGATCGGGCACCCGTACGTCCTCGAACACCAGGGACGCCGGACCGCCCTCTCCCATGGTGGGGATGAACTCCGAGCGCCACCCCATCTCACGGTCCACCAGAAACGCGGTCGCGCCGCCCCGGCGGGCGCCCTTGTCCTTGTCGGTCACCGCGATCACGATCGCGAAGTCGGCGTCGTTGCCGTTGGTGATGAACGTCTTCTCCCCGTTGAGGATCCAGTCGTCGCGGTCCCGGCGGGCGGTCATGGCGATGTTGCCGGCGTCGGAGCCGGCAGCCGGCTCGGTGATGGCGAAACAGGAGATCCGCTCCCCGCTGATGGTGGGCTTCAGGTACTCCCGCCGCTGCGCCTGGTTTGCCGCGAAGAGGATGTTGTCCGCCTCGCCGCCGAACCGGAACGGCACCCAGGTCCGGCCGACCTCGGTCCAGATCAGCGCCTGCATCACGGCGGGCAGGTTCATCCCGCCGTACTCCTCGGGAGTGTCCAGCCCCCAGAAACCGAACGCCTTCGCCTTCAACTGGAGATCCCGCAGTTCGTCACGCTCCAGTCCGGGCCGGTGCGCCAGTTCCCGCCGCAGCACCTCCTGCTCCAACGGCATGACTTCCTTGCGGATGAAGTCCCGAGCGGTCTGCCGGACCGCCTTCTCCTCGGGGCTCAGTGAGAAGTCCACGCGGTTCCCCTTCCCTCCCGCCCGGCGCGTGACGCCGGCATGGCCGCTAAAACTAGCATTGTAAGTTTTACTGGTCCAGCCCACCGCAGGACCATGGCCGGCTCACCACCGTGTGGCACAGTCATCTGGAGCCATCCCAGGGAGGTCGGATGCCAAGGCCGCGCCAGGCACTGCTGAGCCGGGAACGCATCGTCCAGACCGCCACCGCGCTGATCGACGCCGAGGGCCTGGCCGCGCTGTCCATCCGGCGACTCGCGGCCGAACTGGGGGTACGCGGGCCGTCGCTGTACAACCACTTCGCCACCAAGGACCAGATCCTCGACGCGGTGGCCAACGCCGTGGTGGCCGAGGTGGACGTTTCCCGGTTCGGCAGTCACGAGTGGCGCACCGCACTGCGACTGTGGGCGCGCTCCTACCGCGCGGCCCTCACCGCACACCCGAACATCGTCCCGTACCTGGCCCAGGGGCCGGGCCGGCGACCAGCCTCGCTCGCCATGGCCGATGCCGTCTACGGCGGCCTGGTCAAGGCCGGCTGGCCGCCGGCACGGGCGACCCAGATCGGCGCCCTGATGCGGTACTTCGTCGCCGGGTCCGCCCTGGGCTCGTTCGCCCGGGGCTTCGTCGAGGACCCGGAGCTGTACGCCGCCCACTACCCGCACCTCAGCCAGGCGCACCGGCTGGCCGAACACCAGGAACTCGTGGACGAGGGAGCCTTCGCACTCGGCCTCGACGCACTGCTCGAAGGACTTTCCCAGGAGTACGCGCGCCACGTCGGTCCACTGCCCCGCTGACCCTCCGGGAGATCACCGCATTGGCTTGCGGTGTAAGTTTCTGTCGGCACGACTCACCGAACGCGGGACGGCCAGCGCGTGCGGTCCGGCAGCAGGGTTTCGACGCCGGGGCGTCGCGCTGCCGTACCCGCCGGTGAGCCGATACCACCCGACCGGCCACTGGTCGCGCGGATCGCGGCGCGTTATGGTGCTGGCGCGACGAGTGATCGACAGGGGTTTGGTGACGTGACGGGCCAGGGAGCGACACGCCGTCACAGTCGCGCGTTGTCCCTACTGGTCGGTGTGGCCCTGATCGCCGCCACGGCACTCTGGAGCCCGAACCACTCCATCGCCGGACATGACCTGGCCGGCCCCCGCACCGGGGCCCTGGCCACCGGCATCGCCACCGAGTCGACGGCGAGCGGGATCCGTTCCGAAACCTGCCTGGCAGGTGGCCGACACAAGGCCGTGCCGCTGCGGCAGGGTCCCGGACTCGCGGTCATCGGGTTGCTGTGCGTCCTTGACCCGCCGTACCACGCACTCACCCACGCGGCCGACCGTGGAGTCCAGCCGGCGAGTGGCGAAGCCGCTCCGCACCACAGGGGTCGGGCACCACCCGGGCATCGGTAGCCGGCAGCAGGCCCGTTCCGCCCACCGTCCCTGTCTCCGCCCGACCCGAAACGGGCGGCCATGCCGAGGAGTTGCCCTCATGTCGCGCGCGTACCGTGCGGTCCCCACCCGCACCGTATTGGCGGGCTGCCGCCGTGGTGCCCGGTGAGCCTGCACGAACTCCACACCGTCCTGCTGGCTGGCGGCCTGGTGCTGTTGGCCAGTATCGCCGCCGCACGGACCGCAAGCCGCGTCGGGCTACCGGCCCTGCTCGTCTTCCTCGCGCTCGGTACCCTCCTCGGCGAGGACGGCCTCGGCCTGGAATTCAACGACGCGGCCATGGCCCAGGCTCTCGGAACCGCGGCGCTGGCAGTCATCCTGGTGGAAGGCGGCCTGGCCACCCGATGGGCTGACATCCGCCGACTCCTCGCCCCGGCCGCCGTGCTGTCCACGGTCGGGGTCGCCATCAGCGTGATCGTGACCGCTGCGGGTGCCCGTTTCATCCTCGGCGTCGACTGGCGACTGGCGCTGTTGCTCGGCGCGATCGTCTCCTCGACCGACGCCGCCGCGGTGTTCTCCATCCTCCGCACGGTGCCCCTGCCGCGTCGCCTTGCCGGCCTGCTGGAAGCCGAATCCGGTCTCAACGACGCGCCGACCGTGATCCTGGTGCTGATGCTCAGCACCGGAGCGATCGCCGCCAGCAGCCCGCTCAGCGCGGCCGGCCACATCGGGTACGAACTCGCCGTCGGCGGCCTGATCGGACTCGCGATCGGATGGCTCGGCACCACGACACTGCGGCACGTCGCGCTCCCCGCGTCGGGCCTCTATCCCCTCGCGACCGTCGGGCTCGGCATCGTCGCGTTCGCCCTGGCCGGAACCGTCAACGCCAGCGGCTTTCTCGCCGCGTACCTCGCCGGACTGGTGCTCGGCAACACCGGCCTGCCGCACCGTGCCGCTGTCCAGTCGTTCGCCGAAGGACTCGGTTGGCTCGCCCAGATCGGCCTGTTCGTCATGCTCGGCCTGCTCGCCACACCCAGCGACCTGCCCCGTGCGGTGGTGCCGGCCGTCATCGTCGGCCTGGTGCTGCTGCTGCTGGCACGTCCCCTGTCGGTGCTCGTATCGGTCATGCCGTTCCGGATTTCCTGGCGGGAGCAGGCGTTCCTGTCCTGGGCAGGGCTGCGCGGCGCGGTGCCGATCGTGTTGGCCACGATTCCCCTCGTCCACGACGTACCAGGCAGCGACGGTCTGTTCGACATCGTGTTCGTGCTGGTGGCGATCTACACCCTGGTCCAAGGGCCGAGCCTGCCGGTCGCGGCGCGGCTGTTGCGGCTCACCAGGCCGGGCCGGGCCAGGGAGGTACAGGTCGAAGCGGCTCCGCTGGACGTACTCGGAGCCGAGCTGTTGACCATCACCGTCCCGCCGGGTTCCCGGCTCAACGGCGTGGAAATCTTCGAACTGCGGCTCCCCCGAGCTGCCGTGGTCACCCTCGTGATCCGGGGCGAGCACGCGTTCGTCCCCGCCCCGAGCACCCGCTTGAAGACCGGCGACGAACTGCTCATCGTGACGTACGACCACACCCGCGAGACGACCGAGCGCAGGTTGCGCGCTGTCGGCCGGCACGGCCGGATCGCGAACTGGGTCCGGCCCCGGCCAGTGACCTGAGACCAGCCCGGGACCCGAAGCCAGCCCGCGACCGGGAGACCAGCCGACGCCGGACCCTGGTCAGTCCTCAGGGGACTTGCGGATGTGGAATGCCGTGACACCGTCCTCAGTGGTGCTGGACAGCAACTCGTTGCCGGTGTCCTCAGCCCACGCCGGAATGTCGGACAACGCGCCCTTGTCCGTGGTCAGCACCTTGAGCACCTGGCCGGGTGCCAGCAACCGGATTGCCTTGGTGGTGGCCAGCACCGGCATCGGGCACATCTGGTTGCGCGCGTCGACCACCTCGTCGACGGTGAATTCCGCGGTCACTTCGTACCTCCTCAGATGAACATGGTCACGTTCGCGTAGCGGGCCTCGGACATGAACGCCGCCGCGCCACCGAACTCGACACCATCGACGAAGTCGTCCTGGGAGTAGCCGAAGACGTCGATGGTCATCTGGCAGCCGACCAGCCTGACCCCGAGCTCCCGGGCTTCGTCCAGCAGGGTCCTGATCGTGGCGACGTTGTTGCGGGCGAACTTGTCCCGCATCATCTTCGACGCCAGCGACACCATGCCGGGCATCGCCGTCACCAGATCGGGCATCGGCACCGGCATCGGCATCGCCGGGTTCCCCACCGGGTTGACCTTGAGCTTGCGTTCGAAGTCACGGTGGATGATGTTCAGCCCGTAGAAGGTGAAGAACACCGAGGCCCGCATGCCGACCGCGGCGGCGGCCGTACTGAGGATCAAGGGTGGGTACGCCCAGTCCAGGGTTCCCTTGGACGCCACCAGCGCGGCCCGGCGCGACCCGGGGTCCTTCTGCTTGGCGAACGCCGTCCGCACCTCCTCGGCCACGATCCGGCGGACGTCCTGTTCGGTGAGTGGTGGGCTGCCGGCAGCACCGTCGGGAACCGTGCTGGTTTCAGGAGCCGTGCTGGTTTCAGGAGCCATACTCATGGCGACTCCTCTCCTATCGGGGGTTGCGTTCCTGGTCGTGGGTGAGGGGACCGGCGGCTGAGGCCCGCCCGATGAGCAGACCGGACGTGGCCTGGGCACGCGCGGCCCAGTGACCGGCGATCGGCCCGGTCACCGCCGCGTCCGCGTGGTGCCGCCCTGCCCAGGTCCGGGCCTGGGCGGCCAGTTCGGCCAGCGCTGCCGGGGCGTCCTGCTCCAGCAGCGCGCGGACCGTCTGCCGGCGGTCTCCCAGCCGCACGCCCAGTCGCCGCTGCCGGGCGGCGACGGCCAGGTGCGTTCGGGTGAGCAGGATGCCGCTGCGGGCCGGGGCCAGAAGGGCCGACACAACGGCATCCAGGCCGGCTTCGTCACCCGCCGGCAGCTCCGGCAGCTCTCGCAACGCCGCCGGGATCCGGTCAGGAACTCCGACCTCGGCGGTCTCGGCCCGCAGCGCCTCGGCCAGCAGACCGGCCCAGTGGGCGTATGGTTCCGGGCCGGCGTCGGCCATCCCGTGCGCGTACGGGAGCAGCCAGCTCAGCAGATGTTCGTGCAGCAGCGCGGTCCGGGCCTGCCGCCACAGCAGCCGGCGTGCCGGCTCCAGTTCGGACGCTTCGGAGTCCAGTAGCGACGCGTACAGACCGAGCAGCGCGGTCAGGTGGTCCGGGTCGGACGGTACGGGCAACCGAAGCGCACGCCAGAAGCCGGCGACCCGGTCGGCCGGCTCACCGCCGAGCATCCCGTCCGTCCCGAGGTAGATCGACGCGTACGGCACGAGCTGCACCACGAATCCTTCGGTCCAGTCGCTCACCGACGGCACCGGCAGGTCCAACAGTCCCGCAAGCCGCGGGTGGGCCGGTCCCGGTTGCTCGGCGAACACCCCGAGTGCCCGGAACAGTTCGGCCCGGCTGGTCCGCGTGGCGCGGCGGTCAGTCAGCACTGGTCACACCCTGCTCCGGCAACCCGAAGTGCTGCCTGGCCGGCTTCAGTGGCCGCATCAGCCAGTACGGGCGGCGGGTGGCGTCCGGTGAGTGGTCGGTGGCCGGCCGGGTCCGCTCCAGCCACTGCCGGTACACCTGGTGCGCCTTGGCGGTGTCGACGGTGATGTCGCCGTACGACTCGTCCGGGGCCGCCCTGCGGACCCGGACCGCCTGGTGCCAGCAGTGCTGCCCGGACACCGGATCGGGATGCACCGGGAAGGTGAGGTTCTGGTGCACCCCCACGTCGGTCCACCAGATCCGGGTGGTGTCCCGGTCGGTGGACCGGTACGGGGCGACACCGGCCAGCCGTCGCATCCGCCACGCGCCGTCGCGGCGTTCCAGGTCCACGGTGGCCATCGCCTGCCGCTGGCCCGAGGTCCCGGCGAGCTTCCACCGGCCCATGTGGTGGCTGCACGCGACCACGCCGGGGCGGATGCCTTCGGTGACCCAGGCTTTGACCACGAACCCGCCGATCTCGGTTTCCACCCGTACCAGGTCCCCGGTGTCCACACCGATCGACGCCGCGTCGGCGGGGTGCAGCCACAGCGGGTTGGTGTGAGCCAGTTCGTCGAGCCACTTCGCGTTGCCGCCCCGGGTGTGGATCTGGGTGGGCAGCCGGAACGTGGAGATCAGCACCAACTGGTCCGGTTCCAGAGTGTCCGGGTGAATGTGGCTGCGGATGTAGCCGGGCACCGCCTGCTCGGCCCATCCCCAGGCCGCCAGGGTGCCCGAGTAGAACTCCAACTTCCCACTGGGCGTGGGGAAACCCCGGCGTACCGTCCCGTCGACCCGGACCCCGACCGGCCTGCGACCGTGAGCGTCCGGTTCCGGCGACGCCATCGGCACGAGGTTCAGCGGCGGGGGCGCCGGAGCCCCGGTGTAGACCCGGCCGAACCGGTCCTCGGCGATGTCAGCCAGCGCGT
This sequence comes from Micromonosporaceae bacterium, assembly GCA_036375165.1. Classification (GTDB taxonomy): domain Bacteria; phylum Actinomycetota; class Actinomycetes; order Mycobacteriales; family Micromonosporaceae; genus WHSM01. The sequence goes on from DASUSI010000125.1 coordinate 34,182, forward strand.
CGGCGGGGACCGCCTGCTCGAACACCGGGCCGACCCCGCTGCTGATCTCGTACGCGCCGTACCGCCGCATGTACTCCAGCGGGGTGAGTCCCTCCGCGGCGGCGGCCTCCGGAAGACCGGGCACCGAGTTCTCGAAGATCCAGCCGTAGTACTCGTCGACGGACAGCTTCGTCCCGGGCCGCGCCTTCGACTCGTGGTAGCGCCGGATCCCGAGGCTGCCGTCCGGGTCGATCCGCCAGGACAGCTCGATCCAGAACTCGTTCTCCTCCCACACCTCACCGGGATTGACCTGTCGGGTGTCCTCGATCCGCTGCCCGTGGCGTTCCCGGGCCACCCGCAGCACCGGCTGCCGGAACCCGATCCACTGCCCGTCGTACTGCTCATAGGAGTGCAGGTCGTGGCGTTCCGGCCCGAGACCCATGGGGAGTACGTAGTCGGCGAAGAACGCGGTCTCGCTCCAGGTCGGGGTGAGCGCCACGTGCAGGCCCACCAGGCTCTCGTCGGTGAGCACCTCCATCCAGGACAGACCGTCGGGGTTGGTCCACACCGGGTTGTAGACCCGGGTGAAGTACACGTCGAGCTTCCCCCGGCCCTCCTTGAGGAAGTGCGGCAGCAGGAACGACAGTTCGTTCAACGCCAACGGGTACTCCAGCGGCCAGGTCAGCTCGTTCCAGACCGCTGGATGGGGTGGCACGTGGATTGGTCGCGGCACGTACTTGTTCCAGGCGTTCGGGTACGTGCCGCCCGGGGTGGCGACCGCGCCGAGCATGGCGTTGAGCAGGAACAGGGTCCGGGACACCTGCCAGCCGCCGAGGTTGCCGGCGGCGGCCGAGCGCCAGGTGTGGCTGGACAGCCGGGTGCCGGCGCTCGCCACCAGCTCCGCGACGCGTGCGATCACGTCCGGCTCCACACCGGACTCCATGGCGGCGAACTCGAAGGTGTACGCCGCATAGAGTTCGGTCAGCACCCGCTCGAAGGTTTCGAAGTCCTGCGGCAGGTCGGGGTGTTCGGCGGCCAGGTACTCCTGCCAGTTCCACCAACGCCGCATGAACTCCCGGTCGTGGCGTCCGGTGCGCAGCAGGTGCGACGCGACCGCGAGCAGGATCGCCGGTTCCGAGCCCGGGTACGGGGACACCCAGACGTCGGCATGGGTGGCGGTGTTGGACAGCCGGGTGTCGAACACGAGCAGTTTCGCGCCGCGCTGCTTGGCCTCCATCACCCGCTGCGCGTGCGGGTTGAAGTAGTGGCCCGCCTCCAGGTGAGAGCTGACCAGCAGGATCACGTCCGCGTTGGCGTGGTCCGGGCTGGGCCGGTCGATGCCGGTCCAGAAGTGGTAGCCGGCGCGTGCCCCGCTGGAGCACACGTTGGTGTGTGAGTTGTGGCCGTCCACGCCCCAACTGGCCAGCACCCGTTCGGTGAAGCCGTCCTCGCCGGGTCGCCCCACGTGGTACATGATCTCGTCGCGGCGGTCCTCTTCGATGGCCCGGCGGATCCGGCCGGCGATGTCGTCCAGTGCCTCGTCCCAGCTCACCGGCTGCCACCGGCCCTCGCCTCGGGCTCCGGTGCGTTTCAGCGGTTGCAGGATCCGGTCCGGGTCGGTGACCTGGTTGATGGTGGCCGGGCCTTTGGCGCAGTTGCGGCCTCGGGAGCCGGGGTGTTCCGGGTTGCCCTCGAACTTGCGGACCTGCAGGGTGTCCTGGTCCACGTAGGCCAGCAGGCCGCACGCCGATTCGCAGTTGAAGCAGGTGGTGGGGACCAGGGTGTAGCGCCGTTCGGTACGCCGTGGCCAGTCCTTGGACTCCAGTTCCACCCAGTCGTCCCAGCGTTCCTTGGGCGGGAACGCGGCCAGGTGTACCCGGCTGGGACCGGGGTAGAACGTCTCACCCCGGGCGACGGCATCGTCACGGGCCGCACTGACCCGGCCGGCGATCTCGTCAATGCTGCTCAACACGGCTCCTCACGCCAGGGGTACCGACTGGCCGGCCTGCACGTACGCGTGCTCGTACAGGGCGAGCCCGACCAGCGCCGGCAGTCCCACCCACGCCCCGGCCCAGGGTGCGAGCAGTCCGAGGCCGACCAGAACGGCGGCTGCCCAGAAGTACGTCCGGTAGCGGCCGGTCAGCATCGCGTTCGCGGCGAGCCGGGCATGAGCGGTGACGTGCGGCAGGGTGGTCTCGCCGGCCAGGAACAGCAGGTGGGTCAGCGCGGCGGCGGCGAGCAGCCAGGCCGTCGCGTCCCGGGCCGCCGGCTCGCCGTTCAGGGCGAGCACCGGCAGCAGGACCGCCGATCCGGCGAGCACCGCCTGCACCGCCATGTGCGGTGGCAGCAGCGGGTTCTGCCACAGGTCACGCGCCTTGGCTTGGGCCAGCAGGTACGCCGTGTAGACGGCGGTGAGTAGCGCCAGCGGTGCGCCGATCACCGCCGCGGCCACCCGCAGGCCCGCGATGCCGGTCAGGCTGCCGAGCAGGTGCAGCCCCAGTGCGGCGGTGAATCCACTCAGGATGATGCCGCCGCGTACCAGCCAGGAGCGCCATTGCGGCCGGGTCAGGATCAGGTAGAACCGCTCCGGGTGCTCCAGGTCGGCGATCAGCACCCCGGCGGTGATCGCCAGGAACACCCCGGACACCAGCGGGGTCGCCCACACCCACAGCGGGTGGTCGGAGTTCAGCCGGCCGAGTAGCACCAGCAGCAGCGGCACCAGGTACGCGCCGGCCGCGATGCTCTTGGTCCAGGTGTAGAGGCTGACCCGCCAGTCCCACGGCGCGTGGTGCGCCACGTCGTACGAGATCACGGCGGCGGCGCTGCTGTTGGTGGTGCCCGCGACCGGCGCGGTGACGATCCCGGGACCGCTGGGCTGCTCGGCCCAGGCGTACGTGTCGCCGGGTGGCCGGGCGGCGGCGAGCGGGTCCAGCGTCGCCTGGGTGGCGCCCTTGTAGAACAGCTTGGGGCGGGTGCCCTTCTCCGGCCGGCGTACGGTGACCGGTTCCCGGTTCACGATCCGGGCCACTTCCGAGTCAGGATCGCCCAGGTCACCCACCATGATCGCCCCGGTCGGGCAGACCACCACGCACGCGGGCTCAAGGCCCATCTCCAGTCGGTGGGCGCAGAAGTTGCACTTCTCGGCGCAGTGGTCGTCGGGGTTGATGAAGATCGCGTCGTAGGGGCAGGCCGCCATGCAGGCCTTGCACCCGATGCAGACCTCCTTGTCGAAGTCCACGATGCCGTCCGGACGCACGTACATCGCGCTGGTGGGACAGGCCGCGACGCAGGGCGCGTCGGCGCACTGGTTGCACCTGGTCACCTGGAACGCGCGCCGGGTCTGCGGGAACGTGCCGACGTCGACGTTTTTGACGAAGGTACGGGTCACCGACAGCGGTACGTCGTTCTCCGACTTGCACGCGGTGGTGCAGGCGTGGCAGCCGATGCACCTGGTCTGGTCGATCACCTTGCCCCAGGACGCACGGGCAGCCGGGGACCCCTCAGGCGGCCCGACTCCGATGGTGCGGGCGATCAGCCTGCCCGGTGCCTCGTGGGGCGGTGTGGTCGCAGCCGATTGGGTCACCGTGCCACCTGTTCCTGGGACCCGGATCCGGTCGACGCCAGCACCCGGGCCCGTTCCGCCACGCTGGCGCACACGATGGTGCAGAGCTGTTCGATGGTTTCCTCGACGATCCGGTAGTGGACCTGGTTGCCGGCACGGCGGCGACCCAGGATGCCGCCGAGGGTCAGTCGCCGCAGGTGCTGAGAGGCGTTGGCGACGGAGATCCCCGCGGCATGGGCCAACTCGCCGACTGAGCACTCGCCACGCTCCAGCAGTAGGCTGAGCAGGTGAAGCCGGGTGGGTTCGCCCAGCAGGGCGAACCGGGCGGCCGTCTCTTCGAGCATCGGGCCGGGACCGAAGGCCATGGACGGAAGGTAGTCCCCCCTATTCAATTAGTCAATTAAGTGAGTTGGGTACGGATCGCGGCAGATCACACGTCGATCAGCGGCCAGATACCCGGCTTGCGGGGAGGTTCGCCCGATGCGGGTTCGGCCAATGGGCGGCACGCCCTGATGACGAGGGCCGAAGCCAGGGTGGCGGCCCCGATGATGGTGAGTCCCGTGGGGATCACACCCATTCCCCATCGTGCGACCGCAGCTCCGATCAGGCCCGGGACGACACCGCCGAGCATGGCCGCCGCCACCACGTACGACGTGGTGGCGGGCACGCCAGGGAGTTTCTGCGCGAGCCACACCAACCCGGTTGGGAACAGGGGGCCGACCCCGACGCCCGCGATGACGTATCCGAGAGCTGCCGCTGGTTGCCAGTGTGCGAGGCCGGTGCCGGCGAGCATCACCAGGATGCTGACGATCAGGATCTGCTGTGCCGTGAACCACCGCGCGACCGGCGTGACGGCGAACCGGACCACGGTCATGGCGAGCCAGAACCCGGAGGTCGCGATGGCCGCGGGTGCGGCAGCCCAGCCGAGGTGGACCAGGTGTGAGGTCTCCCAACCGGCCACCCCGGTCTCCACGCCGACATGCAACCCGAAAAAGACCATGAAGAGTACGGTCAACCGCCATGCCGCGGCGAAACGCGCCCGGTGACTGGGCGGGCCGGTCATACCACGGCCGCTGAGCCCGCCGGTGGTGAACAGCACGGCCAGGCACAGTGCCGCGGACACCACGAACGCCCACCGGTAGAGCGGGCCGGGCAGCAGGCCGACGAGGACCGGGCCCAGCACCGCGCCCACCCCGAAGTTTCCGTGCAGCAGGTTGAGCATGCCCGTGCCGGCGTGGCCGTAGAACTCAAGGAACAGTTCGTTCACGCCGACGTCGATCCAGCCGAACCCGACCCCGGCGGTCAGTGCGGCGCACAGCGCCAGCCACCACCGCGGCGCGACCGCGAGGCCGAGGCACCCGGCGGACATCGTCCCGAGGGCGAGGGCGAGGAAAGCACGGTTGCGCAACCTCGCCCTCACCAGGCCGGTGCCCAGCACCCCGAGCAGCGCACCGGAGAAGTGCAGGGTCACCACAAGTCCCACTTCGGCCGAGGAGATGTCGTACCGCTCCCTCATCGCCGGAATCGCGGGACCGTAGGCGGCCTGCACGACGCCGATGACGACGAACGAGACGCACATCCCGACCATCGCGGGCCGGGTGAACCGGGTGCCCGCCGCTGCGGTGAGACTCATCGGCCCCGGTCGGACGGCCGGGAAACCGGCCCTGGCAGCACCTCGGCAAGCTCCTCACGCAACTGACCGGCGTCACTGAACCGCAGCGACCGGATTCCCAGGGCCTTCGCCGCCGCGATGTTCTCGTCCCGGTCGTCAACGAACAGCAGATCATCCGGCTCAGCGCCGAGTCGTTGGCACACCATCCGGAACGCCTCCGGATCGGGCTTGGCACGTCGCAGGTCCGCACTGAAGAACCGGTGGCGGAACAGGGTCGCCCATTCCTGGTCGTCGATCCGCCGGGCCAATTCCACCGGAGCGTTCGACAGCAGCACGAGCTGGAGGTCCGCCTCGGCCAGCTCCGTCACGATCGCGAGGGTGTCCTGGTTCAGGTCGGTCCAGGCAGCGAGATCGAGCCCGATCAGCGTCTGGAGATCCACCTGGGCATCGCGGTGGCCGAGGTGTGCCAGCACGCCGCCCCAGAAACCGGACGCGTCCACCGCGCCGAGGTCGTACGGCCTCCGCTGGTTCCAGTACGCCTCCCAGAACCGGTCCGGCACGACCCCCACAGCCCGCGCGAACGACGCCCCGACCTGTTGCGGCGGCGGTTGGCTGATGACGCAGCCGTAGTCGAAGACGATCCAGTCCATCCAGCACTCCTTCCGTGGTTGCCGGCTCCGGCGACACGAGGCGACAAACGCACGCTATGTCCATGCGTTCGACTGACTGTCGCCGGCCACCCCACGGATGCGACGGCTCGGAGTTCGGCCGGACCGGCCGCTTCAGCTGGCTTCCGGCACCGGGCTACGCGGTTGGGAGTCCGGGGCCTCACCGCTGGCCGGCTGTCGCGGCGTGAGCTGCGCGCCCGGGAGGACGGCCACCAGCGGCACCGCGGGCCGCAGTGGCATCATCCATGCGAGGTCGACGCGGTCCCGGCGGCCCCACAGCCGCGCGCCCTCCAGGGCGAGCCTCGCCGTCACCAGACACTCGCCGCCCCGCAGCGCCACCAGGTGGCCCCTGCGCACCACCGCGCAGACCCCTGCCAGGTCGAACACCACAGCGAGCTGAAACTCGAAGGAGTTCACCTTCTTACCCTGGACGAAGACATCGACATGCGGCCGGTAGGTCGAGGCGACGCGATGGGTCGCCAGCACGAGGACTTCCTCGCTGCCAGGTGCCATCAGGGTTCGATGCGCGGATTCCGTCAGTGCGGAGTACTTGCGCCAGCCGGACAGGAGTACGTCACCCAGGTCCAGGTCGAGAAGGCTGTCGGCGACCCTGCCGAGTTCGTCTTCCACAGCTCGCACCGCGGAGGCGGTCAGGTGGCGGACTCCCCGAAGCGCGGTCCGGGCGACGCCGTACTCGCCGAGCACATGGCTCAGGGCCTGCGCGGTGTCGGCACCGGATCCGGCGAGAAACCCCTGCGCCGTCAGAGGGCTTTCGGCGGTCGTGTCCGTCATGCCTCCACCTCCTCGATGAGCTGCCTCCCCGGGTCCGGATGCGACTCGATCCGCACCGTGAGAGTCGGCGGGGAGGCGTCGCCCGGCACCTCGGAGACCCCGCACCAGTAGTTGGGAGCCGCTCCAACGGCGACCCGGACATGGGCGCGCACCCATCGGCGGCTCCGCCGGACCCACAGCATCCAGGTGGCCGTCAGCACCGCGCCCAGCAGAGCCAGCACCATCGCCAGGGCCGCGGGCCACGGGGTTTCCAGGGAGACCGCGGCGGTACTCGCCAACAGGCTCGTGAGCGTGTGGCTGAGCGCCAGGTGGATGGTCGACACCTGCCACCCCCTCACGGAGGCTTCCCAGGGAACGGTTACTGAAAGGAATCGTATCCATTCACTCCGTACTGGACCCCGTTTTCAGCTGGTTGGCGGGCCAGTCCTGGCTGAGCGTGTTGTCGATCTTGGGCGACGTCCGGTCTTGGGTGGACTCGGTGTCACGAGCCGAGATCCCCCAAGACCGGAACTGCTCGACGGGATTACTGCAAATAGATCCACTTCGCGACGGAGGGCACACCCTTGTCGTTGATCGCGAACATCATGTAGTAGCCGCGCTGCGCCAATGAATGCGGGTGACCTCCGTGCGGCGCCCGCAGCCGCAGCTTCTTGGGATGTGCGTGATCGTGATTGGGCGCCCAGTCCAGTTCGATGACCTTCTGCTCGGAATCGGTCTGATGCGTTACGGCCATCGGCCGGACGAGAACCACCTTCACGATGGACTTTCCGTGGGGCGGAGGGGTCTCGACAACGAACTCCTGCCCGTGGTGCACCAGCTTCGGAGCGGATGAGATGACCGGCCGCGGTCCCCGGAACAGGTACGGCGGGCTGTAGATCTCGATGGCGGTGTTGTTCCAGCCAGCCATCATCACCTTGCCGCTGGGCAACAACAACGCAGCGGAGTGGTAGTCCCGGATCGATGGCAGAGCAGCCATCGGAGACCACGAGTCGGTTTCCGGGTCGAACATCGCACACGGCGAATTCGGCTGCTGAATTCCGCCGCACACGAACACGTTCCCGTCCGGCAGCAGGACACCGCTCGGCAAGCTCCTGTGCTGGCCGTCCGGGTAAGCCCGGGGCGGATCCCACGCGGTGGCGGGTGACAGCGCCGTCACGTCGATGGTCTCGTACGTGTGGTTCGTCGAGTTGTCGGCACCGCCCAGGACCAGGATCCGGACGTGGGGGGAGCGTTTACTGAGCAGCAGAACCGACATGCCCTTTGTCCGGTCCGGCATCGCCGGGTTACTCGGTGCGATGTCGGTCCAGACGCCCGAGTCGGTTCCGGTGAACGTGAAATACGAGGACTGGTCGTCGCTGGCATGTGTGTGGGGTCCACCTCCGGCTCCCGCACTGCCCCAACCGGTCCGCGTGTAGAAGATCCCGTGGCTGGGCAGCAGGTGCATTCCCGGATAGAGGTACGGGAAAGGTTTGGTGTCACCGGAAGAAAGCGGCGTGAAGGTGTCCGTGGCTTCGTCGTAGATGTCCATCTGTCCGTGCCCGTGCCCGCACACCACCAGGACCCGGCCCGGCTCGGTACCCAGCGTGACCGCAGTGGGGTACCACCGGGATTCCGACATCGGTCCAGCGGTCCGGGACCAGGACCGCTCGTCCGGATCAAACGTGTAGCCCCATCTGGCCAAGGGGTTGTGACCGTATCCGCCGCCTCCCACGGAAAGCAGTCTTCCGTCGGAAAGAAACACGTGGTGACCGCACAGTTGTGAGTAGCCGCCCGGCATCTCATGTGGTTGGTTGGCCGGGTTCTCGAAGGTCGAAGGGGACGAATCCTCGGGGTTCCACAACAACGTTGTCTCGTCGGCTGTGATGAACAGCACCTTGCCGGTTCGCAGCATGGCCGCGTGTACGATGCCGTCGTAGCCGCCCGGTCCACGACGCGGAATCCGTCGCGGAAATGCCTTCCACTCGCCATAGAAGCCGCGTCCGAAGCGGTTGCGCAGGGCATCCATCACCGGGCTGTCCACGATCCCAGCATTCATGATCTCGTTCATGTTCCCAAGCCCCAGTGGGAACTCACGATCCCGGAAGTCAATGATTTTCTGCGCCATGTCCGACGCCAAAAAGCTTCGCCCTTGGGATCTCGGCTCCTTTCCATCCTCGTCCTCGTCACTGACAGGGGTCTCCGTATCGCGGACCAGGTCCTCCGGTCGCATCGCGCTGTTGATGAAACCCAAAATCCTGCGATGCGTGGCCGCGTCCAAGGGAGCGTCGGGCCGCTCGCCGTCGTTTCGGCCCTTCTCGTTCCGCCTCAGACCGACTTCTGGTGTGGACATTTGTTTCCTCCCGTGATGTGTACGCTGCTGCGCCATGGCCGGCCAGGGTCGCCACCGGATTAGTGGTTGGTGTCCCCCCAGACACCACGCATGCACCTCTTACCTGGAGCCCCAATTACGCCCAGTATTTCGCGCCCGGGCAAAGCTGACCGGGTCTCTGTCGTAGATCGGACCGATGTCCGGGCGTCCCGCACGAGCTGCCGGATTTCGGTGAGGGTGGCGATTGACATCCTCTCTGCCCTAAGGGACGGGGATTCCCGCCACGCTGCGTGTGGAACACGCGGCGTCCGGGTGGGTTACCGCTTCACTGCGCGCGGCCGGGACGAGTCCGGGTCTTACGTGCGCTCCACGGTCGTTTGAGTTGTCCGCCTGCCCGGCGGCCAACACGTTCTTCGCGGCGTTGACATCCCGATCGTGGCGGCTGCCGCA
>DASUSI010000126.1:0-8502 GCA_036375165.1 Micromonosporaceae bacterium
TGCGGCAGCCGCCACGATCGGGATGTCAACGCCGCGAAGAACGTGTTGGCCGCCGGGCAGGCGGACAACTCAAACGACCGTGGAGCGCACGTAAGACCCGGACTCGTCCCGGCCGCGCGCAGTGAAGCGGTAACCCACCCGCACGCCGCGTGTTCCACACGCAGCGTGGCGGGAATCTCCGTCCCTTAGGGCAGAGAGGATGTCAAGGATAGGCTTGCGGACGATGGTTTACCTCGATCATGCCGCGACCACCCCGATGCTGCCCGAGGCGCTCGACGCGTACCTCGCGACAGCACGCGAGGTCGGTAACGCTTCTTCGCTGCACGCCTCCGGCAGACGGCTGCGCCGGATGGTGGAGGAGGCCCGGGAACGCGTCGCCGCGGCCCTCGGTGCCCGACCCGGTGAGGTGGTTTTCACCGCAGGCGGCACCGAGAGTGACAACCTCGCCGTCAAGGGCCTGTACTGGGCCCGGCGAGACGCCGTGCCGGAACGTCGCCGGGTGATCGTCAGCGCCGTGGAACACCACGCGGTCTCCGACTCGGTGGCCTGGCTGGAGCAGCACGAAGCCGCCGTGGTGACCTGGGTGGACGTTGACAAGGCCGGCCGGATCCGGCTCGACCAGGTGACCAGTGCTCTCGATGAGTATGCCGACGAGGTGGCTCTGGTCACCGCGATGTGGGCGAACAATGAGGTGGGAACGGTGCAGCCGGTGGCGGAGATCGCCGCCACCGCCAGCCGGTTCGGGGTCCCGTTCCACTCGGACGCGGTGCAGGCGGTGGGCCAGGTGCCGGTTGACTTCGCGACCACCGGGGTCGCGGCACTCAGCGTGACCGGGCACAAGCTGGGCGGGCCGCAGGGCATCGGGGCCCTGCTGCTGCGGCGGGACGTCGAATGCACCCCCCTGCTGCACGGCGGCGGCCAGGAGCGTGACATCCGTTCCGGGACGCTTGTCGCGCCGGGCATCGTGGCGTTCGCGCTGGCTGTGGAGACCGCGGTGAAGCGGCAGGCTGAGACGTCCGCGGCGCTCGCCGCGCTGCGGGACGAACTGGTGGCACGGGTACGGGCCGCCGTGCCGGACGCGGTACTCAACGGTGACCCGGTGGACCGCCTGCCGGGCAACGCGCACTTCCGGTTCCCCGACTGTGAGGGGGACGCGTTGATGATGCTGTTGGACGCCCAGGGGATCGACTGCTCCACCGGTTCGGCCTGTTCGGCGGGTGTCGCGCAGCCGAGTCACGTGTTGCTGGCGATGGGCGTGGACCCGGACGGCGCACGTTCGTCGTTGCGGTTCTCGCTGGGCCGTACCTCCACCCGCGACGACATTGACGCGCTGGTCGACGCGCTGCCCGCGGCCGTGGAGCGGGCGCGGCGGGCCAATGCGGTGCGGAACACCGGCTCGGAGCGATCGTGATGAGGGTGCTCGCCGCGATGTCGGGCGGGGTGGACTCGGCGGTGGCCGCCGCACGCGCGGCGGACGCCGGCCACGAGGTGGTCGGGGTGCACCTTGCGCTGTCACGCAACCCGCAGACCTACCGCTCCGGAGCCCGGGGCTGCTGCACCCTCGAGGACGCCCGGGACGCCCGCCGGGCCGCCGACGTGATCGGTATCCCGTTCTACGTCTGGGACATGGCCGAGCGGTTCCACGCCGATGTGGTTGACGACTTCGTCGCCGAGTACGCGGCCGGGCGTACCCCCAATCCGTGTCTGCGCTGCAACGAGAAGATCAAGTTCGCCGCGGTCCTGGACCGGGCGCTGGCGTTGGGTTTCGACGCGGTGGCCACCGGACACCACGCCCGGCTGGTCGACGGTGTGCTGCGCCGCTCCGTGGACCTGGACAAGGACCAGTCGTACGTGCTGGCGGTGCTCACGCCTGGCCAGCTCTCCCGCGCCGTGTTCCCGCTGGGTGAGTCCACCAAGCCGCGGGTACGGGAAGAGGCCGCCGCACGCGGCCTCGCGGTCGCCGACAAGCCGGACAGCCACGACATCTGCTTCGTGGCCGACGGTGACACCCGGGGCTTTCTGGCCGACCGGCTCGGGGAGCAGCCGGGCGAGATCGTCGACGCGGTCACCGGAGAGGTGCTGGGGGAGCACTCCGGTGCCTACGGGTACACCGTCGGCCAACGCAAGGGTTTACGGATCGGGCGACCGGCGCCGGACGGCAGGCCACGGTACGTGCTGTCGATCACGCCCGTGAACAACCGGGTTTCGGTCGGCCCGGCCGAGGCGCTCGAGGTGGCCGCGGTGTACGCGGAACGGCCGGTCCTGACCGGACTCCGGGAACCGACCGGCACCGGCGACGCCGAGTCGACCCGCACTGTGGAGTGCGACGTGCAGTTACGGGCGCACGGCGACACCGTTCCGGCCACTGTGACCCTCGACGGGCACCGGGTCAGTGCCCGGCTGCACCGCCCGGTACGCGGCGTCGCGCCCGGCCAGGCGCTGGTGCTGTACCGGCCGGACCCTGGCGGCGACATCGTGCTCGGCTCGGCCACCATCACCGGCTCGGCCGCCGTGACGGGTCCGGCGCGCCACCCCGCCGCCTCATGACCGGTTGGTTGGCCGGGAGCGCCACCGGCATCGGCTCGCTGCCCGGCACCGACATCGCCGAGGCGGTGAAGACCGTCTTCGGCGAGTTGCCGGACCTGCCGCACCTTCCGGAGTTGCCGGCGCGTGGTCCGGGAGCCGACATGGTGGGCCGGTCAGCCGGGTTCCTGGTCGAGATGCCGGTCGAGTTGTACGCGGCGCGCTGGCGACTCACCGGCCGTCCCGGTGTCGACTTGCGGCGTGCCCGTGATATGACCGAGCGCGACCTGGACACACTGACCGAGCAGGTGGACGGCTACACCGGGCCGCTCAAGGTACAGGCCGCCGGCCCGTGGACGCTCGCCGCGACGGTCGACCTGCCGGTCGGCGGCCGGGTGTTGCGTGATCACGGGGCGGTACGCGACCTGACCGATTCGCTGGCCGAGGGACTCGCCGCGCACGTCGGCGAGGTCGCCGCCCGGGTTCGGGGCGCGGCGGTGATCCTGCAACTCGATGAGCCGTCCCTGCCAGGCGTACTGGCCGGTGGGATACCCACGGAGAGCGGGCTTCACCGCTACCGTCCGGTCGAGGTGACGGTTGCCGAACAGGCGCTGCGACAGGTGGTCGAGAGGGTCGGTGTCCCTGTCGTGGTGCATTGCTGCGCGCCGGGCGTTCCGGTCGCGTTGTCGCGCGCGGCGGGCGCGGTCGCGGTGTCGCTCGATCTCAGCCTGCTGGACCTGGATGATCCCGCGGCGGCGGATCCGCTCGGCGAGGCACTGGACGCCGGTGCCGGCCTGTTCGCGGGTGTGGTGCCGACCTCGCCACCGGCCGTTGGTGCCGCGGAGGTCGCGGACCGGCTGCGCACGGTGTGGCGGCGGTTCGGGTTCGCGGCCGAGCAACTCCCGGAACAGGTTGTGATCACTCCCGCCTGTGGGCTTGCCGGGGCCTCGCCGGAGTACGCCCGCACCGCGATGATGACGTGCCGCGAGGCAGCCCGGCGTCTCGCGGACGACCCCGGATCCTGAGCCTCGCCGGACCGTCGAGGCTCGTGCCCTGTTACCCGTGGACCCTGGCGAACTGTCCGGGAGCACGGCCTGGTCCGGGCGGGCCTCGGTAGGCCTGGGCGATGTCCAGCCACCGGTCGGCGTCGGTGCCGGTGGCCACCAGCGCCAGGTCGGCGCGGTGCCGCCTGCGGGTGACGAGCAGGCAGAAGTCTGCGGCCGGGCCACTGATCTTCTGCGACGCGTCCGGCGGCCCGAGTCGCCACAGTGCACCGGATGGTGCCCGTAGCAGGTAGCGGAACGCCGTGCCGGGCGGGTTGAGCCCGCGTGCCAGGTAACCGAAATCCCACACCCGTACCGCGAACTCGGCGATGTGCCTGATGCGGTCCGTCCACTGTCGCCGGACTCCGAGCGTGTCGGCGACGTCCTGGGTGTGTCCGAACAGTTCCATCATTCCGGCCGCTGCGAGGACCGGAGCCGGCAGCGGGCGGACCAGCCACGGTACCTGGTTCTCCGGTGGCACAGCGGCGAGTGCCGCCACCGCTGCCGCGCGCTCGGTGCGCCACCGGGCGAGCAGCGCGTCCGGTGCCAGGTTGAGGAACGGCGCGAGTGCGGCGTTCACGTTCGTGTCGAACTGGTCGCTGAGTCGGGCGGTCATCGCCCGGAAGCGTCCCGGATCGGTCGCGGCCATGGCCGCCATCTGGAATGTCGCGGTGAGGTGTGCGATCTGGTGTGCGATGGTCCACCCGGCTGCGGGGGTGGGGTCGCCCCACCGCCGGGGTTTCAGATCAGTTACCAGTCGGTCCAGGTCGTCGGCTTCGGCGGCCAGGTCGCAGAAGACGTCGCGGTGCCCTGTCATTCCCGGTCTCCTTTGTCGACACCCGGCTGAACCGCCGGCTGGTGGCCGCCAGCGGTCACGCCGCCAGTCCGGCGAGCTCAGGGTCATTCAGCCGGCGGACGCAACTGCATGACGTGAGACGCAGATTCTCGGGGGTCCGGCGTTGGTGCAGGTACATCCCGATCACCATGGGAACGAAGACCACGGCGTTGTAGAACAGGTGCAGCTCCACCCGGGGGATCACGAGTTGCACCACGCTGGTGGGGATGGGTTGACCGAAGAAGTTGACACCGGACTGTGCCTGGATGAACAACAGCAGGTGCTCGATATGATGCCAGAACTGGATCAACAGGGCGGCCGTCCACCAGCTCCTGCCGGATCCGGTGAAGCCCGGTCGCAGCAGAAGCAGGCCGACCAGCATCACCAGCGCATAACCGTAGTGCAACCATTCCTCGCTGATCAACCATGGGAATATCTGACCCAGTACCCCTCGGGCCGCCGGCCGTGGCATTCCCAGAGTCCAGATCTGGAACGCCTGGACCAGATGCTCGACCCAGTGCGCCACGACGATGAACAGGAACAGGTTCAGCGCGGCCCGGTGCCGCTGGTCGTTCAGTGATTCAAGGGATTTCCGAAAAGCACCTTGTACGGTGTCGACCATGGGGCAACCCTCCCTGCCATGAGGGACCGAAGTTCGTTGAAATCCTATTAGGCGATATCCCACGAGCAACTTCCGAATTGCTTTGTTGAGATATCGGCGAGGGCTGCCGCGGCATGATCTGAGCAGCTTCGAAGATGCCCGGTGGCCGATCAGCCGGGATCATGACCGGGTATCGGCGCCGGCACGCCGGAGGCGACAGCCCCGGTGCCTGGACCGGGAGGGTGGATATGCCGACCGTGCTTGGCTCACTGCGGCGGTTGCTGCTCGCGCCGTCCTTGGAGCAGGTCACCTTCCGGCGTCGGGGATTCCCGGCCACACCGTCGGAGGTGACCCACCGGCTGGAAGCGATTCCGCAGGCCGTGATCTGTGGTTTCGAATGGGGCATCGCCGCCCGCGACCAGACCGAGGTGGAGCGCAGACTGCGCCTGGTGACGCCCGAGCTGCGGGGCTTCGCCTACGAAGGCGTCACGATGGCGTTCACCATTCTGGACGCGACGGGCGGATCACGCGGCAACCGAACCCGCGACCTGTTGCTCGGTCCCGGGCATCCCCACATCTTCCTCGCCTACATCGGTATCGGCTTCGCGATGGCCCGGTTACCCAGGCCGCTGTGGCGCAGGGTGGTCCCGGACCTCACCGGCTCGCCGTACCACCCGACCATGACCTGGCTCGCGGTTGACGGGTACGGCTTCGACCGCGCGTACTTCGACACCCGGACCTGGGTGTACGGACAGCGGCGAGTGTCCCGGTACCCATGGCAGGGGACACCCGACTACTTTCCCCGGGCCGCGGACCAGGGTGTCGGGCGGGCCCTGTGGTTCATCCACGGTGCGAACCCGACGCGGGTGGCGAGCGCGGTGGCCGGCTTCGCCAGCACCCGGCGGGCCGACCTGTGGAGCGGCGTCGGCCTCGCCGCGGCGTTCGCTGGTGGCTGCGGGCCCGATGGGCTCACCGCGCTGCGACGCGACGCCGGCGAGGACTGGCCGGAGATTGCGCAGGGCGCGGTGTTCGCCGCCAAGGCGCGTGCCTTCTCGGGCGTCGTACCCGACCACACCAGGATCGCGGTGGTGGCCTTGACGGACCTTACGGTCGATGCCGCGGCGGCACTCGCCGACGCGGCCGAAGTGCCCTCCGGCGGCCAGGGTGGTGTGCCGTCGTACGAACTGTGGCGGAAAAACGTGCGGGCGCACTTCACAGGCGGATAGCCGGCAATTCCGGAGAAGACCGGCGGTCGACATCGTGTCACGATTCTGACCTGGCACACGTCGATTACCGGGAGCCACGTTGACAAACCTCTGGCGCGCGTTGCGGCGCAATCTACTCACGCCGAACGTGTCCTCCACGTCGCTCGACGTGCGTGGCTTTCACGTCAAGGACCAGAGCACCCGGGAACTGCTTGAAACGATCGGCCGTACCTTTCTGAAGGGTTACGCCATGGCGGCGGAGAGCGGATCTCCGACGGCTGTGGAACCACTCTTGGAGGACATCGCGACCAGGTTCCGCGGCTTTTCCTACGAGGGCGCGGCGATGTGTTTCGCGGTCCTCGACGCGCTTCCGTTCGGGGGGAACCGGATCGCTGAATTTCTCGCCGGTCGGGGTAAGGCCCACAGCTACATGGTTCATGTGGGGATCGGCTGGGCGATGGCCCGCCTGCCCGGATTTCGCTGGCACCGACTCCAGGCACCCGATCCGATGCTGCGCTGGCTCGTGCTCGACGGGTACGGCTTTCACCAGGCGTACTTCCACACCGACCGGTACGTGCATCGACAGTACCGCCGGGAACGGTTCCCCTGGCCGCCCACAGGACCTTCCTGGTACCCGGACCGGGCCATCGACCAGGGGATCGGCCGGGCGATGTGGTTCGTGGGGGGAGCCGACCCCAAGATTGTCGCCGGGCTGATCGACCGGTTTCCAAAGTCCCGGCGGCCCGACCTCTACAGCGGAGCCGGCCTGGCCGCGAGCTACGCCGGGGGTGCGGGGGAGGCCGAGCTGCGGTGGTTTGCGCGGCACGCCGGCCGGTACCGGACGCAGGTTTGTCAGGGCGCGGTGTTCGCCGCGACCGCCAGGGTGCACGCCGGCCTGGTGGTGCCACACACCGAACTCGCCACACGGGTGTTCTGTGACATGGACCCACAGCAGGCGGCGGATCTCAGCGACCGGCTGCGTCCCGGCTCCAGCGACCAGCCGGACCCGGACGGGACGCCGGCCTACGAAACCTGGCGTCAGCGGATCGCGGGTGCCTTTGTGTCTGTCTGAA
Organism: Micromonosporaceae bacterium; assembly: GCA_036375165.1. GTDB lineage: Bacteria > Actinomycetota > Actinomycetes > Mycobacteriales > Micromonosporaceae > WHSM01. The sequence goes on from DASUSI010000126.1 coordinate 7,281, forward strand.
GCGTTCGGCCTGGGAGGGCCGGGACGGGGAGGTTGTGATGTCCAGGACCGTCGGCTGGTTGCGTGCGCAGCTGCCCGGGATCGTGGCACTGGCACTGGTCGCCGCCCTTTTCCTGGTGGCACGTCTACCTTCGGCGTCCGCCGCGGAGCTGGCCGCGGTGGCCGGCAGGTACTCGTTCACACCGATGTCCATCGCCCTGCCCGGAGGGTTCCCGCAACAGGCCATCCGCAAGGTCAACAAGGACTACCGCCACATCGCCGCGTGGATCTCCGCGGTCGGGGCCGGGATCGCCATGAACGACCTGGACGGTGACGGACTGGCCAACGACCTGTGCCTCACCGACCCCCGGATCGACCAGGTCGTGGTGACTCCAACGCCGGGCGGGGGTGCGGACCGGTACCGGCCGTTCGCACTCGACCCGGGCCGGCTGCCGATGAACCACGCGATCGCCCCGATGGGATGCGCACCCGGGGACTTCAACGAGGACGGCCGCGTCGACCTGCTGGTCTACTACTGGGGTCGGACCCCGGTGGTGTACCTGGCGCGCGCTGGCGCGTCCGGGCTGACCGCCGCCGCGTACCAGCCGATCGAAGCGGTTCCAGGGTCTGGTGCCGGCCGGTACGACGGTCCCCAGTGGAACACCAACGCCGTGGCGATCGCCGACTTCGACGGTGACGGGCACGACGACATCTACGTCGGCAACTACTTCCCGCACGGCCCGGTGCTGGATCACACGGTGAGCGGCGGCGTGGCGATGAACCGGTCGCTGTCCAATGCCGGCAACGGCGGCGAGGACTACATCCTGCGCTGGACCGGCGAGGGCACCAGCGCCCGGTCCGCGGTCAGCTACGAGGTCGTCGGGGACGCCGTACCGGCCCGGGTGTCCACCGGCTGGGTGCTCGCCTCCGGAGCCAACGACCTCGACGGTGACCTGCTGCCAGAGCTCTACATCGCACAGGACCACGGGCCGGACGCGCTGCTGCACAACCGGTCCACGCCGGGCAGCATCCGGTTCGCCCCCGTGGTGGGGGTACGCGACGCGACAGAGCCCAAGTCCAAGCGGATCGGCTCCGACTCGTTCAAAGGCATGGGCATCGACTTCGCCGACCTGAACCGGGACGGCATCTACGACATGTTCGTCAGCAACATCACCACGTCGTTCGGGATCCAGGAAAGCAACCTGACGCTGGTCAGCACCGCTGCGGGCCACCGGGACCTGCGG
>DASUSI010000127.1:0-4555 GCA_036375165.1 Micromonosporaceae bacterium
TACTTCCCGCGCCAGGTCGGGTCGCCGGTCACCGACCAGACCCCGGTGGCGTCGTCCCGGTTCATCTCCGCGAGCCGGGGTTGTGGGGTGGTGGCGTCGTCGTACAGCTCCAAACTCACCTGTTGTGCGGTGGGTGCCCACAACGTCAGGGTCGGGGTGTCTGCGGCCCACGTCGGGCCGAGCCGGGCGTTGCCTGCCCGGTCCGCGTACAGGGTGTCGAGCAGTTCCCCGAACTGCACCCCGGTGGCGGTCCGGGCGAGTCCGTTGCCGTCCCGTTCCACCGCCACCACCTGGCCACGGGTGGCCGCCACGACCCGACCGGCGTCGCGGGGGTCGACCCGCAGCGCCGCGTGGTCGGCGAGGTGCGGCAGTCGGGCCCGCTGCTCGGCTGACAACCCGCCGTCGACCGGTTCGAGGCGGATCAGCCGGTGCTCGCCGGTCACCCGGCCCCGGTTGTCCACGTCGATGTCACCGTTCGCCGAGTACAGCAGTTGGTACGTCATGCCGGTCGCGGTCCGCCACGGCCAGGCGAGTGTGGTCTGGTCCACCCAGATCGCCTTGGACTTTGTCAGGTCGGCGTCCGGGCCGCTGCCGCCGCGCATCGGCAGCAGGTAGCCGGGGGTCGCGGCGATGATCCACACCTCGTGACCGAACTGAGCGAAGCTCAGCGACTGGTCCTCAGGCAGATCCTTCTGATCACCTTTGTGGACGATGTAGCTGAGGCTTTCGGCCCCGGTCGCCAGCGGCACCTCGTACACCGCACCGAAGTTGTCCTGGCGGGCCGGTGGCAGCGGGTTCTGCCAGTCGGTCGGGTTCGCGGCACCGGTCCACAGGTGCAGGCCCCAGCCGTCGTAGTCGCCGTCCGGCCGATGATAGTGGATCACCGTCCTGCCCTCGGCCGCCGCCCGGGACGGGAACACCGTGTTGACGCCGGAGTTCACGTACCCCTCGGGCTGGCGCTCCGGGACGAACGACTGATCCGGGCCCGGGTCCTTGGTGTCGCCCTTGTGGACGATGAAATTGAACTGCGCGGCCGGGTTTTTCAGCGGCACGTTCCAGTACGCGCCGTAACTGTCGGTACCGTCCGGCATCCGGGGATTGTCCCAACTGGTGCCTGAACCGTCCGCGATCGCGTCGCCCCACAGGTGCAGGCCCCATCCGGCGTACTCGCCGTCCGGACGGTGGTAGCGCACCGTGGCGTACCCCTGGGCCTGCGCCTGGGAGGTGGCGACCTCGCAGGTCCCGGACTTGAGCCAGATCTCCCCGGTACGGGCGATGTCGGCGCTGCGGTCGGCCGCGCAGTCCTTCTCGTCGCCGCGATGCGCGATGTAGCCGACCTGGCTCGCCCCGGGCTTCAGCTTCACCCAGGCGAACCGGCCGTAGGAGTCCTCGCCCGCGAACGGCAACGGCGAGGACCAGTCGGTGGGCCGTTCCACGTCACCCCAGACGTGCAGTCCCCAACCGTCGTAGTCACCGTCCGGCCGCTGGTAGTGGACGACCAGCCAGTCCCGCTTCGCCACGCCAGGATCGTCGGCGGGCGGTTCAGCGCCCACCACGGCGTCGCTGCGGGCCGAAGCGATCCGCCCGGCGGCGTCCTTGACCACCGCCTTGTACGCGACCCGGGTCTCGGCGGGTACCCCGGTCAGGTCGTGGTAGACCCGGAACGGTCGGTTGTCGTCGGTGCCGATCACTTTCCAGTCGCCGTCGCCGAGCTTCGCGGCGAACGTCACCTGGTCGAACCCGTCGCCGGGCACGTCGGCGGAGATCTCGGCGATGCCGCGGACCTGGCTGTCCGGGGTCGGGGCGGTAATCGCCACCGCCGGAGCCGTGGTGGGCTCCGGGGCCCGCTCCCGGGCCTGGTGGACCACGGCGGACAGCGCCGGCACGGTGACGCTGATCCGCCCGTCGGGTCCGGCGGTCAGCGAGCCGCCACCGGTCGGGTAGATCCGATCGAAGTCACCGCCGTACGTGGCGACCGGCACGGTCCGCGACGTTTCCGCGTTGTTCACGGCGACCACGTACTCCACCTGCTTGTCCGGGTCGATCCGGGAGAACGCGTACACACCCGGTCCAGGGTCGGCGTACCGGTGGATCTGCGCGCCGTCCGCGAGTGTCGGGTGCTTGGCGCGCAGCCGGGACAGTTCCGCCAGCTTCCGGTACCCGGGATGGTCGGGGGCGTAGTTGTCGCTGGCGTGGGTGGCGTCGGTGCCCAGCAGGTCGTCGTCCAGATAGTCCGGGGTACGCGACGCGAACATGGACTGTCGGGCGTCCTTGTCGCCACCCGGGCCGGTGAAACCCTGCTCGTCGCCGTAGTAGACCACCGGTTGGCCCCGGCCCAGGTACATCAGCTCGTGGCCGAGCAGGTCCCGGCGCAGCAGTTCGGCGTCATCGGCGTCCGGGTTGTCCCGGGCCACGAATCCGCCGAACCGGCCCATGTCGTGGTTGCCGAGGAACGTCGGGCTGGCGTACACGTTCGAGTCCGCGTCGGTGTAGCGGTCGTCGGACGCGTACAGCGCCCGCAGGTCGGTGGCGGCGTTGCCGCGCGACGCGTACCCCCGGGCGATCTCCTGGAACGGGAAGTCCAACACGGCCGGCAGCCGGCCTTCACGGGTGTACCGGGAGGTGATCCTGGGGTCTCCTGAGTAGACCTCGCCGAACATGAAGAAGTCTTCGTTGCCGAGCCGGGCGGCGTACCCCTCGATGCCGGGCACGAACCGCTGCCAGAAGGGCATGTCGACGTGCTTGACGGTGTCGATCCGGAACCCGTCGACGCCGGCCTCCCGTACCCAGGTCCGGTAGATGTCGATCATGCCCCGGGCGACCTCGGGGCGTTCGGTGAACAGGTCGTCCAGGCCGACGAAGTCGCCGTATTCGGCGGATTCTCCGGCGAATGTCGAATCGCCCCGGTTGTGGTACAGGGTCGGGTCGTTCAGCCAGGCCGGGGTCTTCGCGGTGCGGTCCGCCTCGGTCCGGAACCTCGGGGTGTACGGGAAGGAGTCCCGGGTCATATCGGGGAAGCTGTCCGTACCGGCGTAGTCACGGTCGTCGAACGGTCGCCCGTCGGAGTCCAGGTACGGGTACGCGGCCTTGGAGCGGTAGCCGTACCGGCCCTCGGCGTAGTCGATGACGTCCGCGGTGTGGTTGGTGATGACGTCGAAGAACACCTTCATGCCGCGCTCGTGCGCCTCGCGTACCAGGCGCCTCATGTCGGCGTTGGTGCCAAGGTGCGGGTCGATCCGGGTGAAGTCGGTGATCCAGTAGCCGTGGTAGCCGGCGGAGGCGTGGTCACCGGAGCCCTGCACCGGACGGTTCTGGAAGGACGGGGTGAGCCAGACCGCCGTGCTGCCCAGCCCTTTGATGTAGTCCAGTCTGTCGATCAGGCCGGGCAGGTCGCCGCCCTGGTAGAACCCCTTGTCGGTGGGGTCGTACCCGTGCGCGAGCCGGTCGCCGTCGATGCCGGCGGTGTCGTTTCCGGGCTGGCCGTTGGCGAACCGGTCGGTCATCACGAAGTAGAACCGTTCCCGGGTCAGGTCGCGGCGCAGCGAGTCCCGGGCCAGGTCGCGGTCGCCCGCTTCGGAGTTGCGGGAGTACGCCGAGCGCACCAGTTCGGCTCGGCCGGTGCTGTCCCGGCTGACGACCTCGGCCCCCGGGGGCAGTGCGGTGGGGGCGGTGACCGGGTCGACGGGTCCGGTGGTGTCCGTCGCCACCGGAACCGCGGCCGGTAGTAGAGGGACAGCCAGGGCAAGACCGAGCAGCCCCGCGACGGTGTGCGTCCGGGCTCGCACCCTTCGCTGGTTGGCCCAGGGTTCGCGGCTGGGGAGCCGTCGGAGCGGCGAAGAGATTCTGGGCCGGGCGGGCAGACCCATGGCACCTCCCTGATGGGATGGCTGGCGACGTGGCGTTGCCGCACCGTACCGGCCGTTGCAATTTCAATGCAATACGTTCTGAAAGATTTGATGTCCTCTTGCAGTACTGCTCGGGGCAGGGTATGCCGCGTGGCGCCGCGACGGCGCATGCTTCACTGACCAGGTGATCGCCGCCAGCGACAACGAGCGCCTTCTGGCAGCGCTGACTGATGCCGCTCGCCAGCTCTCCGGCCATCCGTCGGGAGACGCGATGGTGCTGTCCGGTAGGCAGGACGGCATTGTGGTACGCGTCGCGGACGTGGTGATCAAGGCACACGCGGTGGACGCGGACCCCGATGAGCTGGTCATTCGGCTGCGACTGGCATCCAGCGACCGGCTGGACGGGACACTGCTGCGCCCCTTGCGCTTTCCCGACGGCAACCTCGTGAACTGGGTCGGTGAGCGGCTCGCCACCGCGTGGTCGGCCGGTGAGCCGCTCACCCCGGACGACCCGGACGGGGCTCCCTGGGAGCATGCCGGGCAACTTCTGGCCCGGCTGCACGCCATTGACATCACCGGGTTCGGGCTCCTGTTCCGCTCCGGTGCCGCCGGCCGGGTGGCGCGTGCCATCCAACGGATGGACCACTGCGCGGACCGGCACCCCGCCGCCGCGCTGGTACGCACCGCCCTGGAGACCCTGCCCCGGTGGG
>DASUSI010000128.1:0-33037 GCA_036375165.1 Micromonosporaceae bacterium
GCGGCGAATTGTCGAGCCAGTTCGGCTGTGCCACGAAGATGATCGGCGAGAGAATGCCACCGCTTACTGCCATCAGCAGGGCTGTGCGCCCACAGAGTATGTGAATCAGACATCAGCAACCTTTATGCCGGCAGGAGTCGATGTTCGCGGAGCCGTTCTGCGGCGATCTGCACATGCCGTTCGGTGAACATGCGGGCCTTGCGCAGGCTCCACGCCGCGACTCGTTCTGCGAGCACAGAAGATTCCGCAGTGGACGGATTTTGCGTACCTGCGAAGTGCACAGTGGCGAGCAGTTCCAGGCTGTACGGGGTCTCGAAGCCGTCGACCAGTTCGAGTAGGGCGTCGAGGCGGGCTTGGTCTGCCGGGTGTCGTTCGAGCAGTTCCTCGGCGGCCTTGACACCCTCAGGCATGAGGTTGATGGGTGCGAACTCGGTCACTGAAGCCGATCTATCGCCAAAACCGATCAGGTAGTGACCTTCGAGCCGGTCCAGAACCTGGCTGACCGCTCGCGCGTACGGACCGTATCGACCGCGCGTGAAGCTCAGTCGCAGGGGGGCACCTAATAGTTGGAGCAGGTAGGCGAGCTTCTGGATCTCTAGTTCACTGACTCCGTCGCGCACCTCTTGAAGGCGCGCCCGTCTGAGGTACCGACCGATGGCGACCAGCAGAACGGCTCGTTGGCTGGTCAGGCTCGGTCGCGGGGTTGTGTCCCGCGGAAGGACACATCCTGTCGTGGTCATGCGTCGCGGATCTCCAGCTCGGGTTCCCGGCGCGCAGCGGCCGGCAGGTGGATGACTGATCGTACTTCGATCGCGTAGTGCCAGGAACCGAGCTGCCGAGCGCGTCCCCCACGGCGCGTCGGAGACGAAGCGACCCCGGTACGGACCACGCGACCGTGCACGCGCAGTACTGGGCCACGCTCATGGCCCGGCTCGGCTATGGGCGGTAAGCGGCACAGGTCAGACGCTGGCGTACGGACTCAACGACTCACCAGTCTGGCAACGGCACACCGGCCGTTACCGTTCGAGGATGGTGACAGTCGAGGACGTCCGCGCGCTGGCACTGACTCTGCCGCGGACCACCGAGCACCTGATCCACGACCGGGTGAAGTTCCGCGTCGGCGCGATCGTGTACGTCGCTTTCTCCCGGGACGAGACCACGGTGGGTTTCGGGTACCCGAAAGAGGAGCGCGATGCGCTCATCGCCAGCGACCCTGACCTGTTCTTCCTGCCCCGCCCTTCGGATCTGCGCTTCCACTGGGTGTGCTGCCACCTCGACCGGCTCGACCACGAGTACATGACCGAACTGGTGACTGAGGCGTGGCGAATGGTCGTCCCCAAGTTCCTCGCCCGACAACGGCTGGGCGGTTGACCAGATGCCGCGTCGTCGGGTGGGTGTGGTGACCGCGGCCCGACCTGGTGGCCACCGCACCGACCAGGCCGTGTCAGGCGGGACGTCGGCCCGGCCGCCACCAGGCGTGCAGGTGATGTCCCGTGCTCCCCGGTCCATCAGGGACGTCCCTGGCACAGACTGGTACCGGTGCCTCGCGTCGCCGGAGCCTGGCTTCCCCCGTACCCTGGTCCGGTGCCACCAGGGTCGCCTCAGCCGTGACCGTCCAGATGGCTGACGTACTGATTCGCGATGTGCCGGACGCGGTGTTGGCCGGCATCGACGCCCACGCGGCCCGCCTGGGGATCTCCCGAGTCGAGTACATCCGCAGACGTCTGGCTGCCGACGCGGCTGTCTCGGCCGCGCACGTCTCCACAGACGACCTCCGCGCGTTCGCGCGCACGTACGCCGACCTGGCCGACGACGAGGTGACAGGCGCGGCGTGGCGGTGACCGACTGGCTGATCGACAAATCGGCCCTGGTGCGTCTGGGGAGCAGCCCCGACTCGTATCACCAGGCAGAGTCCCGTCTGATCAGAGCTAAGGGCCGACTTGATCGCCTCGGTGAGGGGCTCGGATCCGCTGACCTTGGTGCCTTCCAGGTCGTAGGCGGTCCAAAGGACGGTCTGAAAGCCAGCCCTCCGGGGTCACGGCGCGCTCCGGTGAGAGCCGACCTGGGCACACCGGAAACGTAGGGTCACGGCATGAGCGAGCGCGGCATGACTGACCCGGACGCATCGGACGAACCCCAACGGCAGGAACGGCCGGTGACCGCGCCACCTCCAGCGCTGCCACCTACCGCGGTGGGCACGTTGCCCCCGCCGCCGTTCGGCCCGCCCGCGCAGGCCGCCGAATCACCGTGGCCGGGCTGGATCGCCACCGGCTACGTCGGGGTGGCCGGCCTGATCATCGTGCTCGCCGTGGTGGTCGGCCAAGGGGGCACCTGGCTTGCCGACCAGCTCGCGATCATCAAGGGTGAGGATCCACCCTCCTGGCCGGTCACCGGGTGGGTCACCGGACTCGTGGTGGCTGCCTTCGCGGCGCCGATCCGGTTCTTCCCGCGCCGCTGGGCCGGGCTGCGGGCCGCCGGGCTGGCGTGGCTTTCCGGCGCGGCGTTGCTGGCCGGGCTCGGCACACTGCGCGCGATCCCGGTGGTACACAACGAGTTGTACCTGGCGGCACTGGCCGCCAGTTGCGGTGGCATCGCGCTGCTGGCACACCGGTTCCGACGCGGCAGGCCCGCCGCCCAACGGCCAGCCGACCGGATGTGGCTCAGCGTCGCCGCCGGCCTGCTGGGTCTGCTGCCCTGGCTGCTGCTCGGAGCCCTCGGCGGGGTGCTGGAGACCGGGCTCGCGGTGCTCGCCGCCGCCGGGTTCGGGGCGCTCGCCGGGACGGTGCTGGGTGGCTGGTTCTGGTACCTGTACACCGCGCTGGCCAGGTGGCGGCTGGTGCTCGGCGGCGGCTACGTCGCCGGGGTGGCCCTGGCGCTGCTGGCCGCCGGTCTGGGTGGCAGCGGGATCCAACTCGCCGCGCTGCTCGCGATCCCCGCCCTGGGGTACGCCGCCGCCGCGTTGCAGCGGGAACCGTCCGGTGCATCCACCGGGGTACTGGTCGGCGTGGCCGCACTCGGGCCGTTGGGGTTCGTGGATCCCGAGGAGATGTTCCTGTTGGACATCACCGACGTGTTGGGTTCGGCCCTGGTGGCCGCCCTGGCCGCGCTCGCCCTGGGTCTGGTCGCCGGATTCACGTACGCCCTGGTGCTGCACCGGGCGCGGGTGCGCGGCTGGGTGGCGGGCGGGGTCGCGGTGGTCGTCGCGCTGACCGGTCTCGGGTGGTACGGGCTCGCCGGGCAGCCCGGCCTGTACGGGGACCGGCTGTTCGTGGTGCTGGACTCGCAGACGATGCTGTCGGACCTTGACGGGAACGCCTCCCGGGAGGACCGGGTGGCCGCCGTGTACCGCCGCCTGGTGGCGCACGCCGACCGCACCCAGCAGCCGTTGCGCCGGGAACTCGACCGGTTCGGCCTGGACCACACGCCGTACTACCTGGTCAACGGGATCTCGGTGCGGGGCGGCGCGGTGCTGCGGGAGTGGCTTTCGAGGCAACGGGGCGTGGACCGGGTACTGCTCGATCCGGTGCTCCGGCCGGTCCGCAACCAGCCCGGAATCCTGCCGGAGGGCACCCGACAAGCTCCGGCGCGGCCACTGTGGAACCTGACGATGATCGGCGCGCCCAAAGTATGGTCGGAATTCGATGCCACGGGTGAAGGAATCGTGATCGGCAGCTCCGATTCCGGAGTGGACGGCAGGCATCCGGCCCTGCGGGACGGCTTTCGGGGCGGTGACGACTCCTGGTACGACCCGTGGAACGGCACCCGGAGCCCGACCGACGTGAGTGGGCACGGCAGCCACACCACGGCGACGGCGGTCGGTGACCGGAATGTGGGCGTGGCGCCCGGCGCCCGTTGGGTCGGCTGCGTGAACCTGGCCCGCGCCACCGCCAGCCCATCCCGCTACCTGGACTGTCTACAGTTCATGCTGGCCCCGTTCAGTCCCGGTGAGGACCCGTTCCGGGACGGCGACCCGGCCCGCGCCCCGCACGTACTCAGTAACTCCTGGGGATGTCCGGAGCTGGAAGGGTGTGACGCGGCGGCGCTGGCCCCGGCGGTGTCGGCGTTCCGGGCCGCCGGGATCTTCTTCGCCGTCGCGGCCGGCAACACCGGACCGGGCTGTGGTTCCCTTGTCGACCCGCCCGCCCGCTACCGGGACGCGTTCACCGTGGCGGCGGTGTCCGAGGGCCGAACGGTGACTGACTTCTCCAGTCGCGGACAGTCCCGAGGCGGGCCGCTGCCGGACCTGGCGGCACCCGGTGAGGACGTGGTCTCGGCGCTGCCGGGTGGCGGGTACGGGCCGCTGTCCGGCACCTCGATGGCCGGGCCGCACGTGGCCGGTGCCGTGGCGCTGCTGTGGTCGGCGGTGCCGGCCCTGGTGGGCGACGTGGACCGTACCGGACAACTGCTCCGGCAGACCGCACGGCCGGTACGTGGCGAACCGGGCTGCGGGTCCCGCGCGGCAGCTGGCGGCGGCATCCTGGACGTGTACGCCGCGGTCAGCGCGGCCCGGTCAGCCTGACTCAGCGGCGGCTTCGGTGTCGCGCAGCACCCGGAGCACGTTGCGGTACGTGAGTCCGGCCAGTTCGTTGTCGGACCATCCCCGGCGGGCCAGTTCAGCGACCAGTGCGGGGTAGCCGGAAACGTCGGCCAGCCCGTCCGGCGGGCTGACGCAGCCGTCGAAGTCGCCGCCGATCCCGACGTGAGCCGCCCCGGCGACCTCGCGGACGTGTTCGACGTGATCGGCGACGTCGGACACGCCACACGGCGGGCGCGGGTGGTCGGCGACCCAACAACGCAGGGCCGCGCGCCATTCCCCGCTCCCGGGCGGGTACAGCCCGCCCAGCCGGTCCTCCTCCTCGGTCAGCACGTCCATCCAGGTCCGACAGTCCTCGGTGAGGAATCCGGGCACGAACGTCACCATCACCAGCCCGCCGCTGTCCCGGACCCGGGTCAGCACGTCGTCAGGAACGTTACGGGGGTGGTCGCACAGCGCCCGAGCCGAGGAGTGGGAGAAGAACGCGGGCGCGGTGGTGACGTCGAGAGCGGCATGCATCGTGGCGGGCGCGACGTGGGAGAGGTCGACGAGCATCCCCAACCGGTTCATCTCCCGGACCACGTCCCGGCCGAAGTCGCTCAGCCCACCCACCGCCGGTTCGTCCGTGGCGCTGTCCGCCCAGGAGGTGTTCCTGACGTGGGTCAGCGTCATGTACCGCACCCCGAGCGCGTACATCATCCGCAACGTGCCGAGTGAGTCCTGGATGCAGTGACCGCCTTCGATTCCGAGCAGGGAAGCGATCCGGCCGTTGCCCACCGCGTGCGCCACCTCGGCGGCGGTGGTGGCCAGCCGCAGGTGGTCCGGGTAGCGCTCGATCATCCGGTACGCGGCGTCGATCTGTTCGAGCGTGACGGTGACGTAGCGGGAGGGGTCGTACCAGCACGGCACCCAGATCGACCAGAACTGGGCACCCACCCCGCCGGCACGCAGCCGTGGCAGGTCGGTGTGCAACCCCGTGGGCCGCTGGTCGCGACCGATGTCAACCGCATCGAAGTTGTAGCCGGCGAGAATCCGCAGCTCCCACAGCAGATCGTTGTGTCCGTCGATGACAGGCGCGTCACTGAGCAGTCCCCGGATCCGATCGACCATGCCGGGACGCTACCTCGCGCGGACCACCGCCTTCCGCCCTGGCCTCCAGACACGCGGAAGGGCGGGCCCGGCGCGGGCCCGCCCTTCGAGGCGCTGTATGGAGGCTGGACTCAGAAGTCCATGCCACCCATGTCGCCACCGCCGGCACCGGCGGCGGCCTTCTCCTTCTCCGGCTTGTCCGCCACCACAACTTCGGTGGTGAGGAACAGGGCCGCGATCGACGCCGCGTTCTGCAGCGCGGAGCGGGTCACCTTGGCCGGGTCGATGATGCCGGCGGCGAGCATGTCGACGTACTCGCCGGTCGCGGCGTCCAGTCCGTGGCCGTTCTCCAGGCCGCGGACCTTCTCGACCACGACGCCGCCTTCCATGCCGGCGTTGACCGCGATCTGCCGCAGCGGGGCTGACAGGGACGACTGGACGATCTGAGCACCGATCGCCTCGTCTCCGGCCAGGTCCAGCTTGTCGAAGGCGTTCTTACCGGCCTGCACCAGCGCGACACCGCCACCGGGCACGATGCCCTCCTCGACAGCGGCCTTCGCGTTGCGCACGGCGTCTTCGATGCGGTGCTTGCGCTCCTTGAGCTCGACCTCGGTGGCGGCACCGACCTTGATCACCGCGACGCCGCCGGCCAGCTTGGCCAGCCGCTCCTGAAGCTTCTCGCGGTCGTAGTCGGAGTCGCTCTTCTCGATCTCGGCGCGGATCTGGTTCACCCGGCCGGCGATCTGGTCGGCGTCACCGGCACCGTCCACGATGGTGGTCTCGTCCTTGGTGATGACCACCTTGCGGGCCTGGCCGAGCAGCGACAGGTCGGCGTTCTCCAGCTTCAGGCCGACCTCTTCGCTGATCAGCTGACCGCCGGTGAGGATCGCAATGTCCTGCAGCATCGCCTTGCGGCGGTCACCGAAGCCGGGGGCCTTGACGGCGACCGACTTGAAGGTGCCGCGGATCTTGTTGACGACCAGGGTGGCCAGGGCCTCGCCCTCGACGTCCTCGGCGATGATGATCAGCGGCTTGCCGCCCTGCATCACCTTTTCGAGAACCGGCAACAGGTCCTTGACCGCCGAGATCTTCTGGTTGGCGATCAGGATGTACGGGTCCTCGAGGACGGCCTCCATGCGCTCCGTGTCGGTCACGAAGTAGCCGGAGATGTAGCCCTTGTCGAAGCGCATACCCTCGGTGAGCTCCAGCTCCAGGCCGAAGGTGTTGCTCTCCTCGACGGTGATGACGCCTTCCTTGCCAACCTTGTCCATCGCCTCGGCGATGATCTCGCCGACGCTGGTGTCGCCGGCCGAGATGGAGGCCGTGGAGGCGATCTGCTCCTTGGTCTCCACGTCCTTGGCGAGCTTGGACAGTTCCTCGGCGACCGAGGAGACGGCCGCCTCGATGCCGCGCTTCAGCGCGATCGGGTTGGCGCCGGCTGCAACGGTACGCAGACCCTCGCGGACCAGCGCCTGAGCGAGGACGGTGGCGGTCGTTGTGCCGTCACCGGCCACGTCGTCGGTCTTCTTGGCGACTTCCTTGACGAGCTCGGCCCCGATCTTCTCGTACGGGTCCTCGAGCTCGATCTCCTTGGCGACCGACACACCATCGTTGGTGATGGTGGGGGCGCCCCACTTCTTCTCCAGTACGACGTTGCGGCCCTTCGGGCCGAGCGTCACCTTGACGGCATCGGCGAGGACGTTCATGCCCCGCTCAAGGCCGCGGCGCGCCTCCTCGTCGAAAGCGATCTGCTTTGCCATTCGGCGTTGTCCTCCGGTATGCGTATGCGGTTTGTGACGGGCGCGTCAACGCACCGCCGGCCTGGGGTACACGGCAGCGAACCCCGTGCTGACGCATCGCCGGTCGGGTCGATGCCCGCGACGGTCGACCCAGAGGTCTCACCACCCGACCTGGCGACCTCCGCGAGGGCGGAGATCTGGCACTCACACTAGCTGAGTGCCAATCACAGGTTTAGCACTCTCGGCCGTCGAGTGCAAGCTCGGACGCTCTCAGCAGGCCTTGAGCCAGGAGCACTCCAGATGGTCCGCTCGTGGGTCCCGGTGCCTCGGTGGTTCCGGGCGGTACGGCTCCAGCGCCGCCCCCGCCTGCTCGGACCGACTGAACCGCGCCAGCCGTACCGCGATCCGGTCTTCCAGGTCACTGGGCTTGCCGGACAGGTGGTTGTTGAAGACGATCGAGAAGATCAGCCGTTCTCCGTCGGCGCTGCTGACGTAGCCGGACAGCGCCGTGACGGCGGTCAGCGAGCCGGTCTTGGCATGGACGTTGCCGGCGGCCGGGGTGCCCCGCATCCGGCTGCGCAGCGTGCCGCCGACCATCCGGTCAGGCTCCCCCGCGACCGGGAGCGACTCGTACCAGACCGGGAACCAGGAGCGGTGCTGCGCCGTCCGCAGCAGGTTCGACAGGTGCATCGGGGTGGTGAGATCCCGCCGGGACAACCCGGAGCCGTCCACCATCCGCATCGTCGCGACGTTCCCACCAAGCGCCGCGAGCGCCTCCCGGCCTGCCCGCAGCCCCGCCGACCAGCTTCCCTGGTCGTACGCCTTCCGGCCCATCGCCTTGGTCAGCACCTCGGCGTGTCCGTTGTTGGACAACTTCATGAACGGCACCAGCAGCCGGGACAGCGGCATCGATTCGTGCGAGGCCAAGGTCTGCGCACCGTCCGGTGTGGTGCCCCGCGTGACGTCACCGAGCACCCGGATCCCGTGCCGGGTCAGCGCGCGGCGGAACACGTCGGCGGCGTAGCCGGTCGGCTCCCACACCGACGCCCAGTCCTTGACCAGGCCGCCGCTCGCGACGGTGCCGGACACCACGATGGTGTTCGTGCCGTGCTCCCGCTCCACCGAGATGCTGGTGCGCTCTGCGGTGGTGGCCCGGTTGTCGATGTGGACGTACCCGGTCTCCGGGATCAGTTTCACCTGGGCCGGCGCTCCGGCGGACGAGCCGGAGGTGACCTCGACGATGACGGTTCCGGCGTCGTAGTCGGTGTCCGGCGAGACGGTCAGGGCGGAGATCTGCGCGGCGTAGTAGTACGGCTCGTCGTCGTTGGCCCAGTCGGTGCCGAGCCGGTTCGCGTCGAAGAAGGTGTCGTCGGCGACCAGCCGGCCCCCGACAGTGCGGATGCCGGAGTCCGCGATCCGCGCCGCCAGCGCGTCGTAGTCGGCGGCGAGCGTCGTGGGGTCGCCGCCCCCGGTGAGGTAGAGGTCGCCGGCCAGGAAGGAGCCGTCACGCCGGCCGTCCGCGCTCACCCGGGTCGTGAACGTGTAATCCGGGCCGAGCACCTCCAGCGCTGCCACGGAGGTGAACAGCTTGTTGTTCGACGCGGGCAACAGCCGGGTCTCGGGGTTCCGCGCGTACAGCACCTCGTCGGTGTCCGCGTCCCGGATCAGCACGCCGGCCTGGGACCCGGTGAGCCGGGCGTCGGTGAGGATCTGGTCGATGTCCGCGGTCAGGTCGGCCACCGAGGCTGGCACCGCGGTCGGGACGTCAGCCACCGCGGAAGGCCCGGTGACCAGCAACACCAGGGCGACCACGCTCAGCAGGAGCTTCCCCACGTCACGGCGGCGGATCGCGCCGCCTTGGAGTACCGGAAGCTTCAGATGTCCCATCACCGGCTTCTCCTCTCCGCGCTGACGCGCGATCCCGGCCACGGCAGGGCTTTACCGTGGCACCACGGATATCGGAGGAAACTACCGGCTATTGCCGAAAAGTGGGAGGGCGGTGGCACCACAGGCCCGGGGGCCGGGTCAGAGTCGGGGAGAGCCGCTGATCAGAGCCAGGTCGTCAGGGACCAGCCGGTGTGGTCGAGCAATGGACACATTGGACAACCCTGGTGCCGACATCCACGGAGGCACCGGGGGTACGGATGTGGCGGAGGCCGGTGGTTCAGCGCCGCTGGCGCATTCGCAGTCCTCCGAATCGGAACGGATTGCGGGCTGAAGCGCTTCAGTGGCGGCAGCATATGTGCCGGTAACGAGAATGTGAAGACGATGACATTGCCGTTACTAGTGGGTAACGTTCGATGGTTTCGAGGGACCCTGTCAACGCCGGACCACCGGCAACGCACGTGCGGTGCGATGCCGTCGTCAGGGCGCTGATCCCGGCCGCGAGATGGCCGGTGGTCAGCCGCCCGCCAATGAAACGGTCAGCAGAACTCCACCGAGCCTTATCGTCACCGCGATCAGGACATCACACCGCGGAACAGCTCGACGCTCACCAGCGCGGCGGCGAGCATGGGTAGCAGGTAACCGATAACGAGCAGCCGTTTCCAGCTCCGCTTCAGCACTCCGATGAGTCGGTTCACCCAGCTTCGGGGAGTCATACGCCAGCAAAGGGCCGACTGCGCCATAGTTTGTATTCAGTCAGAAGACCGTAGTTGGGCCGGAGCTACAGCGTGACTGTGAATACGGTGGTTCAGACCTCAATGTCCAGATCTGGATAGGTCAGACGACCCATCCGGTTCGGAACTCCGGTCCGCACCACAGAGGCGGAGGCACTCTCAGGAGACTCCTGACAGACCTCGGGCGGGGTACGGCGTGCGCCGCCCCCGCCCGAAGGACGTCAGCCGACTACCTTGACGTTCTCAGCCTGTGGGCCCTTCTGGCCCTGGGCGATGTCGAACTCGACGCGCTGGCCGTCATCCAGCGCCTTGTAGCCCTCCATCTGGATGGCAGAGAAGTGAACGAAAACGTCCGCGCCTCCGTCGACCGCGATGAAGCCGTAACCCTTTTCCGAGTTGAACCACTTGACGGTGCCCTGTGCCACTGCGCACTTCCTTACCTTGGTACTCCACCGACCCCACGGCGCGGGGTCAGGGGCCTCCGGACCCGGTGTCGGAACGTGTCGTAATCACTTCTGACAGCTGAGAACGTCGACCGAAACCGAACGCTACACGACCCGGGCATCCCCGGACAGGTGGACGGGGAAGAACCGACAAATCGTTTACATGTGCCGTCGCGACTGCACCACCCGGAACCGATTCGACACGTACGCCGCATCTGTGAGAGCCGCGTTCGCGGCCGGGTTCGCGCCGCTGGCATGGAAGTCGCTGAACGCCGCCGACTGATTCACGAAGATCCCGCCGGTGAGGTTGCAGGACAGGTGGACTCCCACGTCGATGGCCGCCTTCTCGGCCGCTGCCAACACCTCCGGGTCCGAGGAATAGACCGAGGCTGTCAGCGCGCCGCGGGTCCCGACGGTGTGCCGGAACAACTCCAGGCTCTGCGCGGTGGAGTCGGTCGCGATCACGTACGACACCGGACCGAAGCACTCGGTGCCGTAGGTGCCCTCGTCCCCGGCGGTCAGCTTCACCACCATCGGGGTACGCACCACCGCCTCGGGATACGCCGGGTGCTTCAGGGCCTGTGAGTCGAGCACCACCTCGCCGTGGCCACGGGCCGCGTCCAGCCGCTCCACCACGCCCTCGTTGACGATCGCGCCGATCAGTTCCACCGCGCGCTCCGGGTCACCGGTCAACTTGCCGACCGCGCCCGCGATGCCCGCGGTCACCTCCTCGAAGCTCTTGTGCCCGGCCTCGGTGTTGATGCCGTCGGCGGGCACCAGGATGTTCTGCGGGGCGGTGCACATCTGTCCCGAGTAGAGCGACACCGAGAACGCCAGGTTGCGGCACATCCCGGCGAAGTCGTCGGTGGAGTCGACGATCACGGTGTTCACGCCGGCCTTCTCGGCGTACACCTGGGCCTGCCGGGCGTTCGCCTCCAGCCAGTCGCCGTATGCCGTGGAGCCGGTGAAGTCAATGATCTTCACTTCCGGCCGTAGCGCGAGCACCGAGGCGAGCCCTTCGCCCGATGCCTCCGCGGCCAGGGTGACCAGGTTGGGGTCGAACCCGGCCTCGGTCAGCACCTCTCTGGCGTACCGGACCGTGATCGCCAGCGGCAGCACCGCACGGGGGTGCGGCTTGACCACCACCGGGTTGCCGGTCACCAGTGACGCGAACAGCCCCGGGTAGCTGTTCCAGGTCGGGAAGGTGTTGCAGCCGACCACCAGGCCGACACCCCGCGGCACGACGTGGAACGTCTTCTCCAGCTTCAGTGTGGTGCCCTTGCCGGCGGGCTTCTCCCAGGAGGCACGATCGGGCTGACCGGTCATCGCCTGGTACGCGTACGCGACCGCCTCCAGGCCCCGGTCCAGCGCGTGCGGGCCGCCGGCCTGGAACGCCATCACGAACGCCTGCCCGGTGGTCAGGTGTACCGCGTTGGCCAGCTCAAAGACGTTCTTGTGGAGCCGGTCGAGGATCTCGACGCAGACTCCGGCGCGGGTGTCGGCCCCGGCGTCCCGCCAGGCTGGCATCCCGGCCAGCACGGCCGCGAACAGGGTGTCCACGTCCGGGTGCGGGTAGCTGACGCCCAGGTCGACGCCGAACGGGCTGGCCTCCGTGGCCACCCACTGATCGGTTCCGGGCTGGTCGACGGGGAACCGCTTTCCGAGGTACGCCTGGAACGCCGCCTTGCCGTCCGCCGCCGCGGTCTCGCCGTACACCCGGGGGCTGGGTGACTCCGGATACGGGCTCCAGTAGTCACGCTTGCGGATCGCGTCCAGCGCGGCGGTCAGGGTTTCCCGGTGCGCGGTGAACATCGGATGCGGTGCGGTGGTCGTGGCACCGTCGGAGGGCACGGTGGCGCCCTGAGTCTGGGACGTGGTGGCGTCGGTCATGTGCCTCATCATGCCGCGCCATGACGGCTGGGCGCATCCACGACAGCAACCCGGCACATCGGGAGCCGCGCCCGGGGTCGCCCCTGCCGGCCATGATCAACGGAAGTGACGGATCACGGCCTGGCAGGTGACGGAGAGAAAGTTTTGGTCGAGAGGACGTACGCGACGTCACCATTTCGGCGTCGTAACTAAGCCGCACACACCGTAGCGTGTGAACTGCGTAGCGTCCTCCCGCACCGGACATCTTGCGGGTTCAGAGCGCACACGTCAAGTCCTGACCCGTCATCCGCCCTGGCAGTCGCGGGGACACCGCAACCAGGACATTGCCGACCCGCAGACCCGCCCGATCCTCGGCGACTGAAAGTGAAATCCATCACTCCAGAGCGTAATCGGCACGGCTAGCCCAACCCGGCTGCCCGCGCGGCCCGCAGTGACGGCCTGATCTGGTACGTCGGGCCAGCCCCGGCCACCGCGTCGAGGGTCTTCAACCCCTCACCGGTGTTGTAGATGACCGTCTCCGCCGCTGGATCCAGCCTGCCGGAATCGAGCAGCTTCCGCAGCGTGGCAACCACGACCCCGCCCGCGGTCTCCGCGAACACCCCGGTGGTCGACGCCAGCAGCCGGATCCCTTCCCGGATCTCGGCGTCGTCCACGTGGTCCATCCAGCCACCGGTACGGATCACGGACTCCAGCGCGTACGGGCCGGCGGCCGGGTTCCCGATGTTCAGCGACTTGGCGATCCCGGAGGGTCGTACCGGGACGATCTCGTCGGTCCCCTGGTGCAGGGCGGTGGCGATCGGCGCGCAACCCGAGGACTGGGCCCCGAACACCCGCCAGCGCGCGGACCCGACCAGGCCGATCTCGACCAGTTCACCGAACGCCCGGTCGATCTTGGTGAGCAGCTCGCCGGAGGCCATCGGAACCACCACCTGCTCCGGAATCCGCCAGCCGAGCTGTTCGGCCACCTCGTACCCGAGGGTCTTGGAGCCCTCGGCGTAGTAGGGCCGGACATTCACGTTCACGAACGCGGTCCGCTCGAACTCGTCGGTGTCGGTCAGTTCCTGACAGAGCCGGTTCGCATCGTCGTACGAACCCTCGACGGCGACCACGTCGCCGCCGTACACCGCCGTGGTGACGACCTTGCCGGGCTCCAGGTCGTGCGGGATGAAGACCATGCTGGGAACTCCGGCCTGTGCCGCGTGAGCGGCGACGGAGTTGGCCAGGTTCCCGGTGGAGGCACAGGCGTACCGGGTGAACCCGAGGCCCTGGGCGGCGCTGAGCGCCACGGACACCACCCGGTCCTTGAAGGAGTGGGTGGGGTTGGCGGAGTCGTCCTTCACCCACAGCCGCCGCATCCCCAACTCACGGGCCAGCCGGTCCGCGCGGACCAGCGGGGTCATCCCCGGGTTCAGGCTGACCCGGGACGCCGGGTCCTGCCCGGCCGGCAGCAGCCCGGCGTACCGCCACATGTTGTACGGGCCGGCCTCGATCTGCTCGCGGGTGACCCGGGCCAGCACATCCGCGTGGTAGCCCACCTCCAGTGGGCCGAAGCACTCCAGACAGGCGTGGTGCGCGGCCAGCGGGTACTCGGCTCCGCAGCCCCGGCAGACCAGCGCCCGGGCCGGGTTCGCGGCGGTCGCCGTCCCGGTGGTGACGGCGGGCGTGCGGGTAGGCGCGGTCGCGGAAGGGTTCATGCGAGGCTCCCCTCATCTGTCCCGCACGCCCCATGCGTACGGGCCGGAATTGGCACCTGTCGCACGCGCCTGGTGCGGATCACCGACGAGCGCGCGATGGTTGCCGGGGCTTCACAGGGCCGGTCCCTCTGCCCCTCTGGATGAGAAACTGCTCCCGCAGTCTATGAACCCGCCGGACCTGAGAGAACCTGGCGTGACAGAGATCCCACACACTGAACACCGGGGTTCGTCACCACCGGCATCATGCCGTTGCATGCCGAATTCCGGATTTCCACACGTAGCTCCTGATCCGCGATTTACGCCGCTGGCACTCCGGGTTCACCGGGCGGCAACGAAATACCGGTGGCATGGTGGGCATCATGCATCCCGCAGCGAGCCGGTGGTTCGCCGACCGTACCTCCCGTGCCGAGGACTGGCCGGCGGAGCGGCTGCGGCCACGCAAAGGTGACACCCAGGTCAGCGTGGTACTGCCGGCACTGAACGAAGAAGCCACCGTGGGCGGCATCGTCGGACGGATCGCGGAGTTCGCCCGTCGCACCGGGCTGGTGGACGAGATCGTGGTGATGGACTCCGGCTCCACCGACCGGACCGCCGTGCTGGCCACCGCCGCCGGGGCCATCGTCTGGCACCGCGACGAGGTGCTGCCGGAGTTCGGCTCCCGGCCAGGCAAGGGAGAGGTGCTCTGGAAGTCACTCGCGGTCACCAGAGGGGACCTTCTGGTGTACGTCGACGCGGACCTCACCAGCTTCGGCGAGCACTACCTCACCGGCCTGCTCGGACCGCTACTCACCGACCCCGACGTGATGCTCGTGAAAGGCTTCTACGACCGGCCGTTGGGTGGTGTCGCCGGGTCGCCGGCCGGCGGCGGCCGGGTCACCGAGCTGACGGCCCGGCCACTGCTGAACTCGTTCTTCCCGGAACTGGCCGGCGTGGTGCAACCACTGGCCGGGGAGTACGCGGGGCGGCGTGCCCTGCTGGAACGGATCCCGTTCGCGGCCGGGTACGGCGTGGAGATCGCGATGCTGATCGACACGGTACGGCTGTGCGGCCTCGACGCCCTCGCCCAAGTGGATCTGGACCAACGCGCACACCACCACCAGGACACCACCGCGTTGGGCCGGATGGCGGCGACCATCCTGCACGCGGTGCTGCGCCGGGTCGGCCACGATGCGCCACTGTGGACCCAGCTCACCCAGTTCCAGCGGGGAGCCGGCCCGGAGACCATCGAAGCCGTCGACTTCGACGTGACCTGGCCGGACCGCCCTCCCATGGCATCCCTGCCCGAGTACGCGCCAGCCGGGACCTCCCATGGTGCGCCTCGGGACCGCCCTCAGCTCGTGACGTCCTTACGCAGGAAACGCCACCACGCGAGACAGAAGAAGACGATCGTGTAGCTCAGCGCCGCCAGCGCCCCCCGCAGCATGTCGTCGGTCTGCGCCGGGGACGACAGCAGCCCGATCCAGGCGTACGCGTACCGGGTGGGCAGCAGGTTGCGGATCTCACCCAGCGCGGTGATCGCATCCAGGATGTTCGACATGATGTGCAGGAACACCGCCCCGCCCACCGCACCGAGCGGCGCGTCGGTGGACACCGACAGGAAGAAAGCGAGCCCCGCGACCGGAAGCAGCATCACGGCCACGTACCCGGCCGCGGCCAATACCCGCAGCGCCCCTTCGGTGGCGGACACCTCACCGCCGATCACGGCCCGTAACGGCTCCCAGCCGAACGCCACGGTGCCCGCCAGCAGGCACGTGCCGACCAGGATCACGATCCCGATCGCGGAGTAGAGCAGCGCCACGGTGAGCTTCACCCCGAGCAGCCGTCCCCGGGGCACCGGCACCGCGAGCAGGTACCGCAGGCTGCCCCAGCTCGCCTCACTGGCCACGGTGTCGCCGCAGAACAGCGCCACCACGACCACCAGCAGGAAGCCGGTGGAGACCATCAGCCCGAACATCGTGAAGTTGGCCGCGCCGCTGGTGGCCAGGTCGACCAGGCCGAAGCCGCCGTTGTCACGGTTCCGGCGGTCCGAGGACGGTCCGAACTGGAACGCCAGCACCATGATGATCGGCAGCAGCACCAGGAACGCCAACGTGAGCTGGGTACGTCGCCGGCTGAGCTGCCTGCGGAACTCGGTGGCCACCGACAGGGTCGCGGTGTGGCGGTAGCCGGGTGCCGCGCCGTCCCGGGTGATGGTGGTCATCGGTCACTCCCCACGGTGCCGTCGGACACCAGGCTCAGGAACGCGTCCTCCAGACGACGTCTGGGCACCACGCGGTGTACCCCGACACCCGCCCCCACCAGGGCGGCCACCGCCTCGGCACGGGGGGTCCCGTTCAAGTCCACGACCAGTTGCGCGCCGTCGCGGCCGACACTCGCCACGCCGCCGAGTTCGTGCAGTGCCCGTTCGGCCCGGTCCGGGTCCGTGACGTCGAACAGTACGGTCGGCGAGTCGCCGACGATGTCCGCCACCGGTCCGGCGGCGACCAACTCGCCCCGGTGCACCACCACCACGTGGCTGCAGGTCTGCTCCACCTCAGCGAGCAGGTGACTGGAAACCAGCACCGCCCGCTGCTCGTCCGCGTAGTCCCGCAGCACCCGGCGCATCTCCGCGATCTGGGGCGGGTCCAGGCCGTCCGTCGGCTCGTCCAACACCAGAAGCTCCGGCATTCCGAGCATCGCCTGCGCGATGGCCAAGCGCTGCTTCATGCCGTGGCTGTAGGTACGTACCTTCCGGTGTACCGACCGGCCCAGTCCGGCGATCTCCAGCACCTCCTCGAACCGGGCGTCCGCCCAGGGCCGACCGGTGGCCCGCCAGAACAACCGCAGGTTGTCCACTCCGGACAGGTGGGGCAGGAATCCCGGGCCTTCCACCAGAGCACCGAGCCGGGACAGCACCGGGGCCCCCGGGGTGAGCCGGTGGCCGAACACCAGAGCGTCCCCGGCGGTCGGCTGGATCAGGCCCAGCAGGGTCCGCAACGCGGTGGTCTTGCCGGCCCCGTTGGGACCGAGCAGCCCGACCACCTGTCCCCGGCGCACGGTGAAGTCCACCTTGGACACGGCGACGAAGCCGTCGGCGTACTCCTTGCGCAGGCCGCGTACCACCAAGGGCACGTCGGCGTACTCGGCGACCACGCTGCGGTCCTGCCGGCGGTGCCGCCACCGGCCGAACAGCACCGCCGCGACGATGCCGAACCCGAGCGCGGCGACCAGGCCGGCGAGCACCCACCGCAGCACCGCCACCGGGCCGGCCAGCGGTGCGGCGGCCACCCTGGGCAGGGTCACCGGGGAATCTCCGAGCGCCACGGTGTGCACCACCGGCTCCGGCGGCGTGGCGTACGCCTGGTCCGAGGTCGCCACCACGACCAGCAGCCGGTGACCCGCCTCGAACCGGTGCACCACCGTGGGCAGGGTCACCGGCACCGGCTTGGCGTCCGCGATATTGGCGGGCAGGTTGGTCAGCCGCACCGGAGCCACCAAACCGTTCGGCAGGGTGAGCTTGCCGGACCGGTCGAGGTCGTACAGCTTCACGAACAGCACGGCCTCGCCGTCCGGTGCCGCCGCCCGGACCGACAGTCTGGGCGCACCCACCACGTCCACCCGTTCCGGTAGCGGCTCGGACAGGAACCGGGCGTGCTGCCCCGGTAGGTCGAGCGAGGTGCCGGAGACCACGCTGGAGAATCCGCCCAGGCCGGGCAGGGTGGAGATCGCCGCCGGGGTGCCGTCCGGCGGGTTGGCCACCCGCTGCGGGCGACCCCGCACGTGCACCGCCGTCCGGGAGTCGCCGTCCAGCCCGGGGTAACGGTCAGCGACGAACCCGGTGGTGGCCAGCCCGTAGGTGTTGACGTCCACTCCGGTGGCGCGACTGTAGGTGAACGAGGCGCCCGGCGGGTCGCCGATGCCCCGCAGATAATGGTTCAGCCACCGCAGGCTCAGGTACTTGACCCGGTCCTCGTCAGCGGCCGACGGCTGGCCGTCGTGGCCGCCGGAGAACCAGGCGACCCGTACCGGCGCGTTGGTGATGCCGCGGGCGTTGGCGTCGGCCTCCGACAGTGGGAACAGGCTGTCGGCCAGCCCCTGCACCAGCAGGGTCGGTGCCGTGATCCGCTCCAGCACGCCAGCCGGGCTCGACGCCCGGAGCAGGGCGACGGTGCCCTTGCCCGGCCGTCCGGTGGTGCCGGTCTCCAGGTATGCCTGGCAGACGTCAGGCGCGAACCGGCCGCAGGCCGGGTTCCCGGACGCGGCGGGGAGCGCCTCCGGCGCGGTGCTGGCGCTTCCGAATCCCAGGCCGAGGGGGAAGCCGCTCGCGGTGGTGAAGAACAGGCCCGCCCACATCCGCTTGAAGACGCCCTGCTCGGGACCCGCGCCGGTCGACTCCGGAAGGAACGCGTTCGCCAGGTCGTGCCAGGTCACCTGCGGCACGACCGCGTCGATCCGGGGGTCCCGGCCAGCCAGCGACAGCGCCAGGGCACCACCGTACGAGGCCCCGGTCACCGCGACCTTCGGGTCGCCCGCGGCATCCCGGGCCACGTGCGGGTGCTGTGCCAGCCAGTCCACCAGCCGCCGCGCGTCGGCGATTTCGTAGTCGGGGTGGTTGAGGTGGATCAGACCGGTGGAACGCCCGAACCCGCGCGCCGACCAGGTGAGCACCACGTACCCCTGGCCGGCCAGTTCCCCGGCGGTGTCCGCCACGCTCTCCTTGGAGCCGCCGAACCCGTGTGCCACCAGTACCGCTGGGGCGGGGTTGGCCCGGCTCGCGGTCTCCGGTAGGTACAGCGTGGTGTCCAGCCGCGCCGGCTCACCCGGGGCCGGTGCCCCGTCGATGGTCCGGTTCTGGGTGCGGTACTCGATGTCGCCGTCCGCGACGTACCAGATGGTCACCCCGGCGGCCAGCAGCACGACGACGAGAGCTGAGATCACCCGGCCCGGGTGGCGACGGAACCAGTCTCGGAGCCGGCTTCGGCTACCGGCGGCGAGGGTAGACATGCGGCAACCGTACGTCCTGCCGTAGCACGGTCAGGCCGGTACCGGCGATCTTCGGCGGCTGCCTGGGAATCGCGGGTTGTACTTCCTTCCGAATCTGCGCTACCGCTCCTGACCCGGGTCGGGGGGCCGGTGAGACCGCGCCCGGGACCGACTGGCCCGCAACCGGCTCAGCCGCCGCACCAGCATCGGATCCTGCCGCATCGCCTCAGGGTTGTCGATCAGCCGGTTCAGCAACTGGTAGTAGCGGGTGGGTGAGATCCCGAACCGTTCCCGGATCTCGCGCTCCTTGCTGCCGGCCTGACGCCACCAGGTGCGTTCCAGATCCAGGATCGCCAGGTCCCGTTCGGACAGTCCGTTACCGCTTGGCGGCTCTGTGTCGTCTCCTGTGGCCGCCCGGTCGCCCGGCTGGAGCGGGCTCTCGGAGGCGTCCATGTCACTCCAGGTGCGGGGTTGCTCCACAGGCGACCGTTGCCGGCCGACCCATCCAAGCATGCTCCCCCAAGGGGACCACAAGACACGAAGACCGGGCCACCGGAGTCAGCTCCGGGAACCGCGCGTCACAGGGCAAGGTGGGTTCGCAGCGCCTCGTCCAGGACTGCCAGCCGGATGGCTGAAAGACTGCCGACACGCTGCCGGAACCGCTGGGTGGACACGGCCCTGACCTGCTCCGACTGCGCCTTGGAATCCGCCGCCAGACCGGTTTCGGAGGCCGGTAACAGCGCCTGGAACGGGTAGACCCGCTCGACATTGGAGGTCACTGGCACCACGGTCACCACTCCCCGGCCGGTGCGTTCGGCGACCCGGTTGGCCGCGTCGTTGCTGACGATCACGGCTGGCCGGATCTTGTTTGCCTCGGACCCGGTGACCGGGTTGAAGTCGACCCAGTAGACGTCACCGCGTCGCATCCACGATCCCGTCACCGACCGCCTCGTCCCACAGTCGCGACTCTCCCACTGTCTCCCACTCCTCGAAGGCCATGGCGTACGCGTCCTGCAAGCTGGTTTCCCGGAGCAGCCCGATCGCCTTGTGGATCACGGACGATCGGGAGGTCATGCCGGTCTTCTCCGAGTACTCGTCAACAAACGCGACGTCGTCTTCGGGAAGACTAACACTCAACTTCATACCAATTATGCTACAGCATGTACTACCCGGATTGGCCACTAACGCCAGTCCGGGTCATACCCGGACCACCCGGACGTTGGCCTTGGCGAACGGGGTCACCGTGGCGTCGGTCGCACCGGTGTCGGTGATCAGGGTCTCCACCCGGTCGATCGGGCACACCCGGGCGAACGCGTGCCGCCCTAGTTTCGAGCTGTCCGCCAGGATCACCACCCGCCGGGCGCGTGCCGCCATCAGCCCGTTGATCGCCGCCTCGCCCTCGTGGTGCGCCGCCGCGCCGAGCGTCACGTCGATCGCGTCCACCCCGAGGAAGGCGATGTCGAAGGTCAGTTCCCGAAGCACGCCGGTGGCGAGCGGTCCGATCAGCTCGTACGACTGCGGGCGCACCACCCCTCCCGTGACCACCACCTTGACGTGCGGCCGGACAATCAACTCGTTGGCGATGTTCAGGGCATTGGTGACGATGGTCAGCGCGCTGCCGTCGGTGTTGCTGATCAGGTCTGGCCGGGTGGCCAAGGCTCGGGCCACCTCCGTGGTGGTGGTGCCGCCGTTCATCCCGACCACCATGCCGGGGGTCACCATGGCCGCCGCCGCGGTGCCCACCCGCTGCTTCTCGTCCACGTTGCGAGCCGACTTGTAACGCAGCGGCAGGTCGTAGGAGACCGTGTTGGCCACCGCGCCACCCCGGGTCCGGGTGATCATCTGTTGCTGGGCCAGTTGGTCGAAATCCCGGCGTACCGTCGCCTGGGACACCTTCAGCCGCTCGGCGGCGGCCTCCACGGTGATCCGGCCGTCCTCCGCGAGGATCTCCAGCAGCGTGTTCCACCGTGCGTAGCGGTCCAATGCCCCTCCCAGGCAACCACTGGCTTTCAGCCAGGTCGACGTGCACAATCATGCGCGAAACCTCGGCAGAACGTCGAGAGCTTCTGCGCAGACTCACTCAGAAGTACGCAGCAGGAGGTTCCACCGCATGTCCTACGCGGCATCCGAGATCGCCAGCCAGCCGGAATCCTGGCGGCGCGCCGTCGCCTCGGTCACAACACTCGGGGCCGAGCTACCCGGGGTCGGGGAGCGGGTCGCGGTTGTCGGGTGCGGCACCTCCTGGTTCGTCGCCCAGTGCTACGCCGCGCTCCGGGAAGCCGCCGGCCACGGCGAGACCGACGCGTTCGCCGCCTCCGAGATACCGGCATACCGGGCGTACCACCGGGTGTTGGCGATCACCCGCTCCGGCACCACCACCGAACTGCTGGACCTGCTGCGGCAACTCCCCGACGACACGCCGACCGTGGCGGTCACCGGCACCGCCGGGTCACCGGTGACCCAGGTCGCCGGTCACACCGTGCTGCTGGAGTGGGCAGACGAGAGGTCCGTGGTGCAGACCCGGTTCGCCACCTCCACGCTGGCGCTGCTCCGCCACCACTTGGGCGAGGACCTCGGCCGCGCGGTCGCCGATGCCGAACAGGCGCTGTCCGGGCCGCTCCCGGTGTCACCGGAGGACATTGACCAGGTGACCTTCCTCGGTCGCGGATGGACCGTCGGGCTGGCCCACGAAGCCGCGCTCAAGCTCCGCGAGGCGGCCGGTTTCTGGACCGAGTCGTACCCGGCGATGGAGTACCGGCACGGGCCGATCAGCGTGGCACAGCCAGGACGGGCGGTCTGGTGCTTTGGCCCGCCCCCGGAGCGGCTCGCCGAACAAGTCGCGGCGACCGGCGCCAGGTTCATCGCCGACCCCCTGGACCCGATGGCGGACCTGGTACGCGCGCAGCGGCTGGCCCTGGCGCTGGCCGCACAGCGGGGCCTCGACGTCGACCGGCCCCGCCACCTGACCCGCTCCGTGGTGCTCGGACCATGACGGTCATCGCGATCGACGTGGGCGGCACCGGAATCAAGTCCGCGCTGGTGGACCGGGTCAGCTTCAAGGTCCGCCACACCGAGCGGCACCCCACCCGGGCCGAGCATGGCCCCGACGCGGTGCTGGAGAACCTGCTCCGGGTCGCTTCCGGGCTTGTCACGCGGGCCCGCGCCGACGGGCTCACCCCCCGCGCGGTCGGCATCGTGGTGCCGGGCATCGTGGACGACGACCAGGGCATCGCGGTGTCCGCGGCAAACCTCGGGTGGCGCGACCTGCCGCTCGCCGCCGTGGTGGCGGGACACCTCGGCCTACCCACCCGGATCGGACACGACGTACGGGCCGGCGGTCTCGCCGAGACGCGACTCGGAGCCGGTAGGGACGTCACGAATCTGCTGTTCGTGCCGATCGGCACCGGGATCGCGGGCGCCCACCTGATTGCCGGCCACCCGCTCACCGGCGCCCACCGCGCTGCCTGCGAACTTGGTCATGTCGTGGTACGCCCCGGGGGCCGGCGGTGCCGCTGTGGCCGGCGCGGCTGCCTGGAGGCCGAGGCGTCCGCCAGGGCGGTCGCGGAACGGTACGCGGACCTCACCGGCCGCACCGTGACCGCCGCCGAGGTGACGTCCCGCGCATTGGCCGGCGAGACCGCGGCAGCAGAGGTGTGGCGACACACCGTGGACGCGCTCGCCGACGGGCTGCTCACCGCGATCACCCTGTTCGATCCGGAACGGATCGTGGTCGGCGGCGGGCTCGCCCAGGCCGGCGACCAGCTACTGGGTCCGCTGCGCCGGGCGATCGACGCCCGGCGCAGCTTCGAAGCCTCTCCCACGCTGGTGCCCGCTGCGCTCGGTGACCAGGCCGGCTGCCTCGGTGCCGCGCTACTCGCCGCCGCCCTGATCCCAGGAGCCACCAGATGACCGTCGTGCTGCGCAACGCCCGGATCGTGACTACCGAGGGGGTGGTCACCGGCTCGGTCACCGCGACCGGCGACCAGATCACCGGAATCGGCGGCCCCGACCCGGCCGGGCCGGTCAGCTCTGAGGACCTGCACGGCGGGTGGTTGGTGCCGGGCTTCGTGGACATCCACGTACACGGCGGCGGCGGTGCCACGTACACCACCGGAGACCCGGACCAGGCACGTGCCGCAGCCGATTTCCACCTCCGACACGGCACCACCACCACGCTCGCCAGCCTGGTCACCTCACCCCCGGACCTGTTGCACGCCGCCACCGTCCGGCTCGCCCCCTTGGTCGCGGAAGGCGTGCTCGCCGGAATCCACTACGAGGGGCCTTACCTGTCCACGGTCCGGTGCGGCGCGCAGAACCCGGAACACCTCCGGGCTCCTGACATCGCGGAACTGTCCGCGCTGTTGGACGCCGCGCCCAGCGCGGTACGTATGGTGACCATCGCACCCGAGTTGCCCAACGCGATCGCAGCCGTCGAATGGCTCGCCGCGCGAGGGGTCATCGTGGCCATCGGCCACACCGACGCCACGTACCAGCAGACCCTGGCCGGAGTGGCGGCGGGCGCGAGCGTCGGCACCCACGTCTTCAACGGGATGCGCCAGCCGCACCACCGGGAGCCCGGACCGGTGTACGCGCTGCTCGGGTCACCACATGTGGTGTGCGAACTCATCGCGGACGGAGTGCACCTGCACGCCGGCACGCTGCGGTTCGCAACCGGAGTGACCGGTCCGGACCGGGCGACGTTGATCACCGACGCGATGGCCGCCGCCGGCATGGCCGACGGGGAATACGAACTCGGAGGCCAGCCGGTCACCGTGGCCGACGGAGTGGCACGACTCGCGAGCAGTGGTGCGATCGCCGGCAGCACACTGACGATGGACGCGGCACTGCGGCATGCCGTCGCGGCCGGAGTGTCCATGCTGGACGCGGTGACGATGGCGGCCACCACACCGGCCGGGATTTTGGGGCTGACCGACCGGGGGGTGATCGCCCCGGGGAAGCGCGCCGACCTGGTGGTACTCGACGACGACCTGCGGGTACGCAAGGTGATGCGGGCCGGGCGGTGGACCGATGACGCTTGAGCCGGCCGGGCGGCTCGTCGCGGAAGCGGCAGCCGCCGGGCGTGGCGTCGCCGCCTGCAACATGATCACCCTGGAGCACGGTGAGGCGATCATCGCTGGGGCGGAACGGGCCGGGCAACCGGTGATCCTGCAGATCAGCCAGAACGCGGTGAAGTTCCACGGCGGGCGGTTGCGGCCGGTGGCGCGGGCCGCACAGGCGCTCGCCGAGGCCGCCCCGGTCCCGGTGGCGCTGCACCTGGACCACGTGGACCGCGAGGACCTGCTGCGCCAGGCACCGGAGTGCGGCTTCGGATCGGTGATGTACGACGCGTCGAAGCTGCCGTACCGGGACAACGTCGCGGCCACCCGGTCGGCGGTCCGGTTCGCCCACGAACACGGCCTGTGGCTGGAGAGCGAACTGGGCGAGGTGGGCGGCAAGGACGGCGCGCACGCGCCCGGGGTGCGTACCGATCCCGACCAGGCGGCCCGGTTCGTCGCCGAGACCGGCGTCGACGCCCTCGCCGTCGCGGTGGGATCGCGGCACGCGATGACCTCGCGGACCGCGACCCTGGACCAGGATCTGATCCGCCGGCTGCGGGAGGCGGTCGCGGTGCCGCTGGTACTGCACGGCTCGTCCGGCGTGCCCGGCGGAGAGTTGAGCCGAGCCGTCCGGCACGGCATGGTGAAGATCAATATCGGTACGGCCCTCAACCTGGCGTTCACCGACGCGGTGCGTGCCCACCTCGCGGAGAACCCCCGGACGGTGGATCCACGTCGGTACCTGTCCGATGCCCGGGACGCGATGGCCGAGGTGGTCGCCGGCTACTGCCGTCGGCTCGCCGCTCCATAACCGATCGATCAATACCGTTGGGACGAACGAGCCGGCCAAGGTCCCGAAGCAGATACCACGCCGCGCCGGCCACGAGCACAGCCGCGCCGCTGACCACACTGGACAGTGGCAGGGTGAACGCCAGGACAAGACACCCGGCGAGCCCCACCCCCGCGACCACCTGCCGCCACACTCCCCCGGCACGCCCCAGGGTCAGCGCACTCAGGTTGGCGATCGCATAGTACGTCAGCACCGTGAAGCTGGAGAACCCGATCGCCCCCCGAAGGTCGCCCACCACCACCAGGACCACCACGACCAGCGCCACGGCGAGTTCCGCCCGGTGCGGCACCCGGGAAACCGGATGCACCGCGTCCAGAAACCCGGGCAGGTCACGGCGACGTGCCATCGCGTACCCGGTCCGTCCCACCCCGGCCGAAAGCGACAGCAACACCCCGAGCACCGCCACCGTGGCACCGATCCGTACCACCCCGGCGAGCGGCGGCACCCCGGCGGGAGCCACCACCGCCACCAACGGGGCCGCCGATCCGGCCAGCCGCTCCGGACCGAGCACCAGCAGGGCGGTCGCCCCGACCACCGCGTAGATCGCCAGCACCGCACCGAGCGCGACCGGCACCGCCCGGGGAATGGTGCGCTCCGGGTCCCGTACCTCCTCACCGAGCGTCGCCACCCGGGCGTACCCGGCGAAGGCGAAGAACAGCAGCCCGGCCGCGCCGAGCACGCCGTACCACGAGCCCTCCGGCGGCCCGGCGAGCCGGCCCGGCGACGGGTCACCGGCCACCAGGCCGGCCACCACGACCAGCGCCAGCACGGACAGGGTCACCCCGACCAGGACCCGGGTGGCGAGTGCGGTCTTCGCGATACCACGCAGGTTCACCGCGGTCACCGCCAGCACCGAGGCCACGGCCACCAGGCGCGGGTACGCCGGCAGCAGGTAGTCACCGATCGCCAGTGCCATCGCGGTGCAGCTCGCGGTCTTGCCCACCACGAAGCCCCAGCCGGCGAGGAAACCCGCGAAGTCGCCGAGTCGCTCCCGACCGTGGACGTACGTGCCACCGGACTCCGGATAGCGGGCGGCGAGCCGTGCCGAACTGGTCGCGTTGCAGAACGCCACGAAGCCCGCGACACCGAGCGCGAGCAGCATGCCGGGTCCACCGGCCAGGGCGGTCGCCGGTGCGAACGCCACGAACACCCCGGCACCGAGCATCGAACCCAGCCCGACGACCACGGCGTCGGTCACGCCGAGCCGGCGCGTCAGGGTGCTCATCCGGCTGAGGGATCCGCGCCCATGCCGCCACGCCGGGCGGAATCCACGGGCCCCCACCCGTCGACCCCTACCGGCCCCCACCGGTCAGCGTCCGGTTCAGCGTCCGGTTCAGCGTCCGGGACAGTGCTGCCGATCACGACGCGCCCGGGGGCCACCGCCGCTTCCCGCCGCCGGATCCGCACCATCAGCCAGGGCCACTGCCGCCACGGCCGTCGCCGCACCGCGCGATAGATGAGTACGCCGATCAGCATCCCCGCGATGGTGTCGGTGACCCAGTGATACCCGAGGTACGTGGTGGCGAAGCTGACCAGGATCACCGGCGCGTAGCGCAGCAGCCGTCGCGCCCAGGGCCACAGGTACGGGGCCAGCAGCAGCGCCAGCACGCCGTACCAGACCAGCACGTTGGCCGCGTGACCGGACGGGTACGACCGTCCGGTGGGTTCGCTGAACAACAGGATCGAACCGTAGTGCGGCGCCCCCCGGTCGGTGAACAGCTTCAGGGCACCGATCGACAGGTACGACAGCAGGAACGCACAGACCACGGTGAGCAGCGGTTCATACCGCCGCAGCCGGCGCAGTTGCAGCACCGCGATACCGAGGCAGAGCAGGGTGAGCGGCGTACCCTGACCCAGGTAGTTGAAAATTCTGGCCAGCATGCCGGCACCTGGCGGGCGATGGTCGTCGGCGAAGTTGCGGATCCCGATGTCGAGCGACAGCAGCGGGGTCCTGGCGGCCAGCGCGACGGTGAGCACCGTCAGCAGCACCAGCAGCAGGACGTCGAACCAGGCGCCAGCCGGAGTCAGTCGCGGCTCGGGGGTCAGTCGCCGCTCCAGTGGCATCTCGGCCGAGGGACGCTGCGGCGGACCGGTCACACCGACTCCGTACCCGCCGTCCGGCCGGCACCGCCGGACCGGTCCGCGACCCCGCACAACAGCAGAACCACACGCAAGCCGTACTCGGTGCCGGGCCAGTGCCGTCGCACCACGTCAACCCCGGCGTGCCGGACCACCGACCGCAGCGTCCACGCGACGAGGATCGCGTCGTCGGCGTAGCCGAGTACCGGGATCACGTCCGGTACGAGGTCGATCGGGAACGCCAGGTAGCCGGCGAGCAGACCCAGTCGCCAGCGCACCCCCCGGCCCAGCGCCGGTTCCCGGGCGAGTCGGGTGGTCAGTCTGAGCAGATCCGGCAGCAGCCGGACCGCCTCGGTGAGGACAGCACCCCGAGGACGTGCCACAGCCAGCAGGCCGAGCAGCGCAAGCCAACAAGCGCCCAGGCCCACACCGACCGCGAGCGCAACCTGGAGCGCGACGTCGAGCAGGGCACACCTCCGGCCCGGGTGCGGGGGAACGCGAGCGACACTACGGACGTTAGCCGAACCAGCGGCCCGGCGACACCAGTCAAAACCGGGTGAAGCACGCAGTGGGGTTGGGCAGGACTGCCCCGGAGCACCGGGGGTCACCCTGGGCCGCTGAGTCCCGGTTCGGTGCGCTGGATCATCTGGCCCACCCCGTCGCGGGTGGCCAGGACGATCAACCGGTCGTCGGGGACCAGCACCCGATCCGGAGGTGCCGGCCAGAGCGGATCAGCTCCGGACCGGCCGAGCGCGATCACCCGTGCCTTGCCAGGTATGTGCGCCGTGCAAACCGCCCGGCCGTGGAGTTCGCTGCCCACGGCGATCGGGAACTCGGCGAACATCAGCACCCGGCGGCCGACCGGGATGGTGTCGAACACCCGGCGTTCCAGCATCGCGGTGGCGAAGTCGGGAGCCGCCAGTGAGGCGACGCTGCGGGACGCCGCGATGGTGAATCGGCGCTGGATCAGGGCTGCCAGGTCCCCGTCGAACAGTCGCAGCACGATCCGCAGGTCCCGGCTCATCGACCGGGCGTGCAACGCGGCCTCCAAGTTCTTCACGTCGTCGCTGGTCACCGCGACCAGGGCCCGGCAGTTCGCAACCCTCGCCGCCCGCAGGGTCTCGGCCTGGGTGGCGTCACCGAGGATCACCGGGATCCTGCGCTCCTGGGCGATCCGTACTCCGATCGCGTTGGGGTCCTGGTCGACCGCGACCACCGGCAGCCCCAGATCGTGAAGCTGGATCATCACCCGGGAGCCGACGTTGCCCAGCCCGACAACCACGATGTGCGAGCGGGTGAAGTCCCGCAGCCGGCCCACAGTGGCCGCGAGCCGCGCGCTCACCATGCCGTCCACCACCGCGGCGGTGACCAGCGGCACCAGGGCGATGCCGGACAGCATCACCACCGTCTGGATCACCTTCACATCGCCATCGAGATGTTCGTTCGGTTCGGCCCCTCCGGCCGCGGTGAGCAGGGTGAAGTAGAGCGAGTCGTACCAGTGCTCGTGGTCCAGCGCGATGCCGTAGAGCACGCTGCCCACCACCAGCACCGCGACCATCAGCATGGTCACGATCCACAGCCTGCGGCCGAACATGCCACGGATCCCGGTCCACAGCAGTACGTGGGGACGCCACCGGAACCGCCCTCGCCGTAGCGGTTCACGGACCTGCCCGTCGGCGACCGCGAGCACCAGGTCGGCGCTGTCGTGGTCCTCCGGGAACACCTCCCCGGGGTCGGTGAAGTCACCCCTCGCCAGACCGCAGATGATCTTGTTGGTAGGCACCTCGCGACGGCGTGCCACGTACAGGGTTCGACCCGGCAGCCGGGCATGGTTGGGGGCGACCTCGCCGAGCGCCGCCGCGACGAACGACGGCGCCGCGATCGAGGCATCCGACAGGAACGCGCAGTCGGTGAACAACTCTCCCAGCCGGCGACCGAGGTTGGTGTTGAAAATCCGTACCACCAGCCGGACCCCCGGTTTGATCTCCTGTGCCCGAAGCGCGGCGTGGATGTTTCCGACGTCGTCCTGCTCCATGAACGCCACCGCACGGGCGCTGTCGATCCGGGCGTTGCGGAACGCCTCCTCGTCCAGCCGGTCCGCCTCGACAACCTTGACGTTGGCCATCGCCGCGATCTCCGGTGCCCGGTTGCGCTTGCGGGACGGCAGGATCACTCGTACCTCGACCCGATACCGGATGGTCAACTCCTCCACCAACCGGAAGGCCAACGGGTTGTCACCACAGACGATGACATGCGGCTTCCGTCGAGTAATCGGTGGCACGCGCGCAGCCTACCCATGCGTAACCCGTTGCCGGGATGCCTGAAAGCTGTCTGGTTAAGGACTGATGTTTGAGTTCTGTCACATACCGTGATCAGACTGTGGGCGTACGGTCCGGTCCGCGCTTAGGAGGCACCGTGACCAGCGTCGGATCCATGCCCACAGCCCCCACCAACCCGCCGCCCGCGCCACCCGCCGAGTTGCGGATCGCCGTCGCGATGCGCGGCGGCGTCAGCCTCGCGGTGTGGATGGGCGGCGCGTGCAGCGAGATCGTCCAGTTTCGCGACGCCACACCCGGCGACGGAACCCCATACGCCAAACTGCTTCAGATCCTCGGGTACGACAAGGTCACCGTCGACGTGATCTCGGGGACCAGCGCCGGCGGCCTCAACGGGGCGCTGTTGGCCCTGCACCTGGCGTACGGGATGCCGTTCGGCAACGGGATCCGGGATCTCTGGCTACGACTCGGCGACCTCGAACAGCTCACCCACAGCCCAGCCGCCTCACAGCCCGACTCGCTACTGCTCGGCGACCAGGCCCAGGGTTTCTACGGCCGGCTCCGCAAGGCGTGCCACGAGTTGCTGGACGCCGTGCCGCCGGGGGTACACCCCGAGCGCGGCATCCGGTTGGTGCTCACCGCCACCCGGCTGCATCCCAGGACCGTCCATGTGCACCAGACACAGGGTGCGCCGTTGCGGGCCAGCCAGGCGCGGGCGTACTTCCGGTTCCAGCACCGGGCGTTGAACGGGTCCGAGCCGATCCTCACCGACTTCCCCGCCGGAGCCGCCCACGCCGTGGCGGACCGGCTCGCCTACGCGGCCCGTACCACGTCGTCGTTCCCCGGTGCCTTCGCACCGGCCCGGATCTGGGTGTCCGACGAGGACTCACCACCATCCGGACGCGACTTCGCCGGGCTCTCCAGCGAGACCGGCACCGGAGACCAGGGTGGCGCCACTGTGGAACTCATGGACGGTGGCGTCCTCGACAACATCCCCATCGCCTGGGCGGTCCGGGCCATCGCAGGCGCCCCGGCGGACCGTCCGGTGGACCGCTGGCTCGTGTACCTGCAACCGGTGGAACCGCAACGTGAACCGACGACGCCGGTTCCGGCCAAGGAACGGCGGGTCACCCGGCTGGTACGGCTGCTGCTCGCCACCGCGGGACGCCGGATGGACAGCGAATCACTGCTGGACGACGCCGAGGAGTTGCACCGGGCGTTGACCACGGCCCGGCGGATCCGTGGCCTGGCCGCCGCCGGCATCCCGTCCTATCCGGCGGCGGTGCTGAAGGACCCGCGCCGGATCGAGGCGTACCGGCGGCTCGTCGGGCTTGCCGAGGGCGCCCGGCTCGCCGAGTTGATCCAGGACCCGACGGAAGTACTCGGGCCGGATCCAATGCCGCTGCCCGGGTACCGGCCGCAGGTGACCCCGGACGTGCTGGCCGACCTGCGAGACGCGGCCACAGTCTCGGACCTGGCCGTCGGCAACGCGGTCCCGGAGGCGATCCGTACCCCGTTCGCCCTGGCCCGCACCGTCGCGTTGCTGCTGGACTGGGTACGCGCGGCGGAAGCGTACGGACAGCTGCCACCGGCCACATCGGCATCGCTGCGCGACCAGTTGTACTCCGCGCGACTCGCGGCCGAACTGCTGGTCAGCATGCGGGACCGGATGCTGCTGCGGGACCTGGACGGCGCCACGACCGCCGCCCAGGTGGTCGACCTGGTGCGCCGGATCACCTGGCGGCTCGCCCAGACGGTCGGCCCGGACTGGCGGATCCCGACCCCGGACGGCTGGCCCGAATGGCGCGACGAGGTCCTGCGACTCTGCGAACACCCATTGGGCGACCAGCCCGGATGGCCGGATTCGGGGTTCACGCCGTTCTGGGACGAACTGACGGTGCTCGGGCTCAACATCGGTTCCGTACTGGACCCGGACGTGCCCGGGCCACCCGGCTTCGACCTGTTACGGCACGCGATGACGGCAGCGACCGGTACGACCCCGCCGACCGCCGCCGGTCCGGCCACGCCCGCCGGGGTCGGGGGAGTCACACCGCTCGCCGCGGCCGGGTACCCAGCCACTCGGCTGCACGGCATGCGCCAAGCCCTCGCCGCCGCCGAACTGCTGCTGGGGCCGATACGCAGCGACCCGTTCACCGAGCCGTCCGATCTGAAATTCCACGCGATCACCGCGAGCCGCGAGAACCCCGTCGAAAAGCTGATCTTCGGCGAGCCGCTGGACCCGGCGAAACGCGAGGACCAGAAGCTTTCCGGCAACCAACTGAGCAACTTCGCTGCCTTCCTCAGCGCCCGGTGGCGGCACACGGACTGGACCTGGGGACGGTTGGACGCCGTACCGTCCCTGGTGCAGCTCGCGACCGCGGACCCGGCACGGCTCAACCGCTACACCGGCGACGAACTGCTCTCCGAGCTTCGGGACTTCTACCTGAGCGGACCCTCGGACCAGCAGCCCACGCTGGCCGCCCGGTGGGCGGAGCTGGACGTGCGGGCGGCCACCGCACGGGAACGGTTCACCGAGGTGGTACTGGACCGGCTGCAGGGCGGCGTACTCGCCGAGGAATTGCCGGTCCTGGACCGCTTGAACTCGCGGGGCGCCGACAAGGACCTGCCACCCACCCCCGACGAGCTGACCGGGTTGCCGCGCCCGAACCTGGCGAAGGCCGACCTGATCGCCAAGGTGGGTGCGGAGACCCTGCGGACCCTGCTGCGCCGTGGGCACGCCCGGCGTACCGCCACCCGCGTCGGGTTGGTCGGGTGGCGTGCCGTACAGCCCGCCGGCTCGGGAATCCCCGCGCGACTGGCACGGGCGGCTTTCGGGCTGGCGAAACCACCGGTGTTGCTGCCGGTGCTCGCCGCGATCGCGTCGCCGGTCGGCGCGGTGATCGCCGCGCTCGGCGCGTGGCTGCTGGTGGCGGCGGTCGCCGGGACCTGGTCCGGTCCGGTGATCGCGCCGGTGCTGGCGGTCGGATTCGGGGTGGTCGCCGGGGTCGCGGCCTGGCGGGTGACCGGCCGCCTGGGCTGGACCGTCGTGGTCTGGGCAGGAGTCGCTGCCGTACTGCTCCTGGGCGGTGGGGTGGCGCTGGCAGCGGGAGCCAACGGCCTGTGGGACTCCGCGGTGCCCCGGTACACCGCGATCCTGCTCGGTTCGCTGGCCGTGATCGCTCCGTTCGGGTGGCTGCGCGCCAGCCGACCGGCCGGCTGGATGCTCCTGGTGTTGATGTTCGTGCTGCTGTTCGCTGCCGGGGTCGGCCTGGCGGCGGTGTCGGAACCCGGCGGTACGACGCTCGGCCAGGCCAGCGGCTGGCTGGGCGGGCCGTTCCTGGGGCTGGTCGCCCTGTACGCCGTACTCAGCATCCCGACCGTGCTGCTGACCTGGCTCTTCCCGGCACCGGCCGGGGCCGCTTCGTCCCAGCCCGGTTCCGCCCCGGACCAGGCGACGCGCTGAGCCGTCCCGGGTCCGGCCGTCCTACACTTGCCGGGTGCCCCGGCGGGTTCGGGGCAACGCCGCCTTAGCTCAGTTGGTCAGAGCAACCGCCTGGTAAGCGGTAGGTCGTCGGTTCGAATCCGACAGGCGGCTCTTCGGTCGCTTCGCCTGCACCAATGATTTCGTCTGGTAGTTGGCCACAAACTGCCACGTGGCGTCTCTTAAGTACTCCAGCGGTACTGCTAATTCCCGGCGTCTCGGATGTTCTGACGTGAATCCGCAGTGCCTGGCTATCGCGATGGTTGGGTAAGACTGGCGCAGGGCCGACCGACGTCACCGATCAGCGGCATCTACCATCTCGGAA
>DASUSI010000129.1:0-2111 GCA_036375165.1 Micromonosporaceae bacterium
ACACCGATCCTGCGGTGTCCACGGTGACCTCGCGGTCCTCCGGGTCGACGCCGTCGGCCTGCGCCGGGTGCTGCCGGGCTCCGGCCCCGGCGAGTTGGGCCAGCGTGACCGTCCGGGCCGCGCCCGCGTTGAACAGCACGGTGACCGACACCCAGCGGGGGTCCTGGTCGCCGGCGAGGTGCATCGCGATCAGGCCGGGGGCGTCCCTGCCGTCCCCAGTCAGCGGGAAGCTCACCGCATCGCCGATCGCGTCCGCGTCGCCCAGTCGGAACAGTGGTGTGCTGGTCCGGATCCGCAGCAGTTCCGCGAACCGAGCCCGGGACTCCTCGATCGCGTCGCAGCCCGCGCGAAGCGCCGGGTCGGCCAGCAGCGGCCGGGCGTACGGCCACTTCGACTCGTTGTCCGCCGCGCGGGGCAGCCCGCCGCCGAACCCGTTGCCGGCCGAACAGTCCCACAGCAGTCGGTTGAACCAGTCGCCCGAGTCGTACGAGTTGCGGTCCAGCGACTTGCTGCGAAGCCCTTCGCTGCCGGCGTGCACGAACCCGAGCCCCTGCCCGAGCAGCGCGGTGGCCAGGGCCAGGTTCTGCCGCCGTACCCGATGCGCCATGGACGTGTCAGCGGGCAGCTTGTAGGCGAGCGCGTCGTACAGCACCTCGTTGTCGTGGGCGTCCACATAGGTGACCGCCTCACCGGGTGCGTCCGTGTACCCGGCGGGGGAGCCGTTGTAGTCCACGTCCCGGCCGGTACGCCGTACCCCGTCCGAGCCGGTGAATTCGTAACCCGCGAGGTTGCCGGTCAGGCCCACCTTGATCTGGTCGTGGTAGCGAAGCAGTCGGCGGGCCCGGGAATCGGGGTCCCCGTTCGCGGGCGCGCCGTTGTCGGCGGTGCCCAGTCCGGACGCGAACCCCTGGATCCGGGGGTCGGCGTCGAACGGGCCGCCGCCGCGTACCGCGTCGCGCAGCCGGTCGTTGAACGTGCCGATCCCGGTGCCGCCCAGTTCCAACTGGGTGGCCTGCACGAACCGGGCGTTGTCAGCGACCTCCCCGAAGTTCCAGCCCTCGCCGTACAGCAGCACGGATCGGCCGTCAACGCCGTCCCGTTCCACGGTGAGCGCGTCCAGCGCCCGGCGCACCGCGAGCATGTTGTCCCGGGGGTGGTGGCCCATCAGGTCGAACCGGAACCCGTCCACCTTGTAGTGCTTGGCCCAGGTGACCACCGAGTCGACCACCAGCTTGCCCATCATCGCGTGTTCCGGAGCGGTGTTGGCGCAGCACGTGGAGGTGGCCACGGTGCCGTCCGGGAGCAGCCGGTGGTAGTAGCCGGGCACGATCCGGTCCAGCACCGAGCCTTCGGCGAGTCCGGAGGCGTGGGTGTGGTTGTAGACCACGTCCAGCACCACCCGCATGCCGGCCCGGTTGAGGCCCGCGACAGCGCTGCGGAGTTCGCGAACCCGGGCCGGGCCGTCCGGGTCGGACGCGTACGAGCCCTCGGGCACGCTGTATGCGCCGGTCGGGTCGTATCCCCAGTTGAACGAGTCGGTGGCGGCGAACCGGGCCGCGCACGCCTGCTGCTCGGCGGAGTCCGGCGGCAGCGACGCGAAGTCGCAGTCCGGCTCCACCCGGTCGGAGCGGCGTTCCCGGGTGGTGGCGAAGTCCTGCACCGGCAGCAGTTGCACGTGGCTCAGCCCGGCGCTGGCGAGCCCCGCGAGATGCCGCATCCCGGCCGAGTCCGCCCGGGTGAACGCCCGGTAGGTGCCCCGGTCAGCCGCTGGCACGGTGGCGTCGGAGGCGGAGAAGTCCCGCACGTGCAGCTCGTACACACTGGCGGCGTGCGCCGGGACCGGCCGTGGCTTGGCCAGGTCGGCCCAGCCGGGCGGGGCGAGCGACGGGTCGGACAGGTCACCCAGCCAGGCCCGGGTGGAGTCGGCCGCCAGCGAGACCGCGTACGGGTCGATCACCGAGCTGGTCACCACGGCCCGTAGTCGCGGCCGACCGCCTCGCGCAGGTCCTCCCGGCCCGTCGCCAGCTGTTGCGCGGGCGCTCCGGAGGGAAGCTCGTAGCGGTCGCCGATCACCGGGATGCGCAGCGAGGAGATTTCCGCCTGGAGCATGT
>DASUSI010000130.1:0-2358 GCA_036375165.1 Micromonosporaceae bacterium
TTGCCCCCGGAGCTGATCAGCACGTCCAGGTCCCCGGCGTGACCAGCGTCGATCATCTCCGGCGCGGTGCGTCCGGGCGTGGCCGGTACGTCGAAGCCCCACAGCTCGCCGAACCGCCCGGCGTGCTCGGGGGTGATCGGCAGCCCGCCCGGGAACACCGTGGCGTACGCGCCCATCTCGGCGCCCCCCTGCACCCCGGAGTGCCCCCGGATCGGCATCAGCCCGGAGTTCGGCCGACCCACGAAACCTTTGGTCAGTCCCAGATTGATGATCGCGCGTACGTTGTCCTCGCCGAACTCGTGCTGGGTGACCCCCATGCTCCACACCAGCACCGCGGTCTTCGCCTCGGCGATCATCCGGGCGAACTCCAGCATCTCGTCCCGGCTGGTGCCGGCGACCGCCTCCAGTTCCTGCCAGTCGTGCCGGTCCAGCTCCGCGACCAGATCGGAGTAGCCGGTGGTGTGGGCGTCAACGAAGTCCCGGTCCACCCAGCCGTTGGTCGCCATGTGCTTGAGCACACCGGTCAGGAAGCCGATGTCACCGCCCACGTTCACCAGGAAGAACCGGTCGGTGACCTGGGTGCCGAACACCGCGCTCTCCACATTCGACGGAACCCAGTACCGGTCCATGCCGGGCTCGCGGTAGTTGTTGACGCAGACGACCTTCGTACCGGCCTTGCGGGCGTGGTAGAGGTACTTCATCGCCACCGGCTGGTTGTTCGCGACGTTTGAGCCGATGAACACGATCAGGTCGCTGCCGATCCAGTCGGTGTACGAGCAGGTGGTGGCCGCGACGCCGAGCGCGCCCTTCAGTCCGAACGTGCTCGGCGAGTGACAGATCCGGGCCGCGTTGTCGATGGAATTGGAGCCGAACGCCCGCACCGCCTTCTGTGCGGCGAAGTAGTTCTCGTTCGGGGTGCCCCGGCTGGTCAGGTACGCCCCGAATCGGTCCGGTCCGGCCTGCCTGACCGCACCCGCTGCGAGATCCAGAGCCTCGTCCCAGGAGATCCGGGTGAAGCCGGGTTCGCCGGCCCGGCGCAGCATCGGGTACGGCAATCGCCCGAGATCCCGCAGCTCCGCGCTGCGCCGTTTCGCGAGCTGTGACACGTCGGCCAGGACCGCCGGGTCCAGGGCGGGCATGGTATTCAGCCGCAGCAACCGCAGCCTGATGTTGCACAGGTGGACCTCGTCCATGGTCCAGTCCCGCAGTCCCTTGGTGCCCAGCGCGCACCCGTCGCAGGTGCCCTGGGTGAGGATCCGCCAGGCGTACCGGAACTGGTGGCGGTTCTCCCGGAACGCCTTCCAGATCTCCAGGTAGTTGTTGGGCTTCTGCTCGCCGAGCCCGAACGGCTTGAGGCTCGCCCAGTGTTTCGGATCGATCCTTTTCTCACTCCGGGGCATGGGCACTCCTCGGGGCAGCGGGTTGGCGACCGGCCGTACCGGCCCTGCGACTTCGAGCATCCCACCATGCGCGGGGACCAGCCGAACCGCCGCCACCCGACTCACTGGATCTTGGGAGGTTTGGGCTGCTGGGGCAGCCCAAAACTCTCAAGATCCAGCCGTAAAAGCGGAGGCAAGGGTCGTGTGGCCGCGAACACGGGACGTTCGCCGCTGTCTCCGCGCCGCACCGAAATGGGTAGCTAGTGGCATACAGAGAACGGAGGAGGTATGCCATGCGAGCCCGCGACATCATGACCTGCCCGGTCTACACGGTTCGGCCGGACACCTCGATCGAACAGGCCGCCGCACTGCTGGCCGAGCACGGCTTCGCGGCGGCACCGGTGGTCGACGACGAGCGCGTCCTCGTCGGGATCGTCAGCGAAGCGGACCTGATCCGGTACCGGGTGCCCGCCGACCCCACCGCCCACCTGTGGCGGGAGGCCGCGGAGGATCACGCCGCCAGGCCACACCTGGTTTCGGACGTGATGACCCACACCGTGCTCACCGCGTATCCCGACACCGACGTCGCCGACATCGCCCACCAGATGCTGGAGCAGAGCGTGCGCAGCATCCCGGTGCTGGACCAGAGCGAGGTGGTGGGAATTGTGAGCCGACGGGACATCCTGCGCACCGTGATCCGCACTGACGACGTGGTGGCGAGTGAGGTGCAGCGCCGCCTGGACCAGTACGCGGTGGGTCGCCGCCGGTGGACCGCGACCGTCGAGGACGGCGTGGTGAAGGTCTCCGGGAACTTCGAGGACGAGGTCGAGCGTCAGGTGATCGCCGCGCTGTCCCGCACCGTGCCAGGGGTGACGGAGGTGCGCGTACTGGTGCTCGCGTGAAGTGTGCCGGCCACGGCCGGGCAGCTGGGCACGTGACGCGGGTTGGTGAAGAAGCGGAGGGGCGGCGACGGAAAACC
>DASUSI010000131.1:0-25210 GCA_036375165.1 Micromonosporaceae bacterium
GCCTGCGATTCCGGTGCCAGGTACCAGCGACGTGGCATGCCACGGTCTCCGGGGAGTGCCTGCCTCATCGGAATGCCATGAC
Organism: Micromonosporaceae bacterium; assembly: GCA_036375165.1. Lineage (GTDB taxonomy): Bacteria > Actinomycetota > Actinomycetes > Mycobacteriales > Micromonosporaceae > WHSM01. The sequence goes on from DASUSI010000131.1 coordinate 83, forward strand.
GCCTCCAGGCATTGAGCTCCCAACGGACACGCGCGTCATGTCTCGGGGCGCGGGAAGGGCTGGGCGAGTTCGACACGGGAGCCTTTCAGACAACAATCAGCGTGGGTCCACCGGACGTAGATCCCGCTGGAGGGAGGGAAATCCCTGACCCAATCCATGTGACGAGGCGAATAGATTCTTGCACCATGGGCATTGTCGGAACCGCGGGACCCAGCAACCAGCCGGATGGAAGTCGTACCGGGCGGACGGGTCACCGTGCCGTCACCCCGGTGGCCGCCGCCGGCTGCGGGTTCTTTCACATGGCTGCGTCCCCGGAAGAAGCCGCAACGCCGGGCCGGAGGCCAACCCGGCCGGTGGTCGCCGGACCAGCCCGGGGAAATCTTCGCCCTTCCGTGACAGTCGTTACTCTCGTGGCCGTGCCGAACCCGCTCGGCGCGGCGCGGACCACCACGCGGGCTCGGCCGTACAGGATCCTGGTCATCGTCGCTCCCTGGTCGACGCGTTCGTCCCCGCAAGACCTCATCAGGCGTCCCGCGACACCTGGCAGCCAGTGTCATGGTTCGGGCCTGGCTGGCTCGTTCCCAGACGGGCGGTCATGGAGGGTTCGTTGGTCCGATTCAGTTGTCGGTGCCGGGGATCCGCAGGTCACGGCGAGCGGCAGGCACGGTCGCGAGCGGGATCTCCGCGCACGACCCCAGGGTTCGTGATCAGCGCTGTCGGTCCAGGATTCGGCCCCCCTCACCGACGGCATCCACCGCTCCGGCCTCACCGGGACGCGTTCGTACTGTCCCCGGATGTCGGTTTCGGTAGCGTACCTGGTCCCGGCCCGGCGCAATGGCCCGGACGATACGACGGCGCCGGGACCAGACTCCGGCGTTGACCCTGCGTAGCCACCGTGACCAGATTTCGTGGCCGCGGGCCACGCAGCGTGCCACGGCACTGGTTCTTGGCGGAGTGACCGGTTGGTGGCGGGAGGCTCACGCCACACGCGGTGATCGTTCGTCCCCGGGGACCCGGGTGTCTGTGAGTACGAAGTGCGACGCCCGTCCGTTCGCGTAGACCAGCCTCGCGTGGAGATTCTCGGCCTCGCGCCGCTTCATCAGGACGAAATGGCCAGCCACGTCCACCGCCACGCCGTGCCAGGGAGTGATCCAGTTGTCCGCGGCGTCGAGTAGCCGTATCCCCAGTTTCCGAGAGCCGCAGGGTTGCGGATGGATCGAGAGCCGTACGGCGTGCGGGAACCGTTCCGCGATCAGCCTGCCCCATGCCCGGCTGCGCTGCATGACGCCGTACGCGCGGCGTTCGCTGTTGAGGTCCGGTGCGACACCGCTCCCCGGTTCGCCGGACCTGTCGGCGTCCTCCAAGAGGATCCTGCTCAGACCCCGGTACAGGATCGTCAGGTCGTCCTCGCGCCGGACCCGGCGTCTGAGCTGTTCGATGCTTTCCCCGTACCTGTTCATCAGCCGGGAGCGGGTCGCCCAGTGCCCGAGTCCGGGGTACTCGTCGTCCAGCCCGAACAGCTGTATCGAGGTGTACGCGTGCTGTGCGATCACCTCTCGGAGCCCGGCGCGGTAGCGGGTGATGTCGGAATCCTGGACCCCGACTATGTCGCCGAACACTCGACCATCAGAGCAGATGATGATCCTGGCACCGCGCGGGTAGACCTCCCGGATCTTGTCGCACACGTTGTTGAGGAAGCGTAGGGAAAGCTCCTCCGCCATGTCCGGCAGTGGGCCCAGTACTTTTTGCGGGTTCGGTGACTTGCCGGGAAATGCGGGGAGCACAAAATCGATCGGTAGTTTCTCCCGGATGAACCGTAGGACGCGGTCGAGATGCGCCAGGGCACAGTTTTCGCAAGGACGGTGAGTGCATTCGGAATCGTCGGCGTGGCGTTGGTTTTCCATCAGGACCGACATCACTTCCGAGGCCACTTCATATTCGCCATCAGCCGACATGAAACGCTCTCCTCCGTTCGTGCGAAAAGCTTGTGTCCCGCGTGTCGCGTGGCGAGTATGCGACCCGCTGGGAAGCTGGCATGCCGGGCGGGACCCACACACAGGTCTGGGTTGTCCGCTCATGGTCCGGCGGCGTTGAAAGGCGCGAGCCCGAATACCCGGGCCGTGCGACTGTGCCGGACAGCGGAGTGCGTCCCACGTGATGACCTGACCACCCGGTGGGGGCGGGATGCCAGCCGGCGCCCACACGGTGAAGCGGCGGCACGACGCGTGGTCCAGCCACCAGCGGCCTCCTTGTGGGGGGCGGATCGAGACGTTCTGGTTTGATCATCACTATCCTGCCAGCCTCGGCGGATAGTGCAAGATTCAATGCGTTAAGTAGTTTCGTATGGTGGTTTCCGCTCACTGTCACGTGGCGCGACACCCGGCCTTCTGTGCGGGTGGATGGACGACCTCGCACATTCGGGAAGCAGGCACTCGTGGCACTCGGAAAGCCCGGCGGAGGCCTTGACGACCGGCCGCCGTACGCGGTCATCGACATCGACGCGACCCTGGCGGACGTGCGGCACCGCCTGCACCATCTGGCCCATCGCCCGAAGAACTGGGACGGTTTCTTCGCCGCCGCTCCGGCCGACCCTCCGCTGCCGGAGGGCATGGAAATCGCCACCACCCTGGCGACCGACCACGAGGTCGTCTACCTGACCGGGCGGCCGGAGCGCACCCGCGGCGACACCGAGGCGTGGCTGTCCCGGTACAGGCTGCCAGCCGGTCGCCTGCTGATGCGGCGTGACACCGACCGGCGGCCCTCGGCGGTGATGAAGCTCGGCCAACTCCGGAGGCTCGCCGCGCAGCGCCGGGTCGCGATCCTCGTTGACGACGACGTCGAGGTGTGCGCGGCGGCGGAAGCGGCCGGGTTCGCGGTGCTGCGGGCGGACTGGGCACTCGATGAGGACACCCGACCGACCCTGTTCGACGCCCAGGAGTCAGAAGGCCGCACCTGACCGCCCGCCGGCTCGGCCCGAACCGGGCCGGGCTGGGCGGCGATCAGATCCAGAGTTGGCCCAGCCACATTCGGGCGTGCCAGGCGTTGTAGCTCAGGGACTCGCCGACGTAGATCGGATAGAAGTACATGAAGCACAGCGCGATTCCGGCGACATAAAGCGCCGCCACGACGGTTCCCACCATTCGGCGGGACTGCTCAGCACCGGGTCGGCCGATGATCATTCCGAGCATCATGGTCACGGCGAGGATCAGGAACGGCGCGCTGGGCACCGTGTAGAAGTAGAACATGGTCCGGCCGTCGAGTTCGTACAGGAACCAGGGCAGGATGCCCGTGGCGGCGGCGGCCAGGATGGTCCACGCGCGCCAGTCCCGCCGGCTCATGGCGTACCACAGCACCGCCAACAGGGCCGGGATGAAGGTCCACCACAGCAACGGGGTGCCCAGCAGCAGGATCTCCGCGGCACAACTCGGCGCACCGCACGGCCCGGCATCCGACCAGTAGTACGCCACCGGCCGTCCCAGCACCAGCCACTGCCACGGCCAGGACTGGTACTGGTGCTCGGAGGTGAGCGTGGTGTGGAAGCCGTACGCCTGGGAGTGGTACTCGTACAGGTTGCGCAGCGCACCGAGCACCGGCCACTCCGCGATGCCCTGGTCCCGCAGCCAGTGCCGGTACGTCGCCCCGTCATCCGCGAACCATCCGGCCCACGAGGTCAGATAAACCCCGAGAGCCAGGAACCCGAAGCTGGCCAGGGCTCCGGCCAGCAGGCTGACCCGGTCGAAACTCCAACGCAGCCGGCCGGGCACTCCAGCGGCGCGCTGTGTCCCCTGCTCCCAGACCACCAGCAACACCAGGAACAGCAGGATGTACCACAGGGCGCTCCACTTCACCGCCAGTGCGCAACCGGCCAGCAGTCCGGCTGCGATCCGTAACCACGGCGTTCCGAACTGGGGGCGCTGCCGGGTCGGATCCAGGCCCCGTTCCAGCGCGGACAGCCAGCGGGCCCGCCGCAGGTCCCGATCCAGTAGCAGGCAGGCGAAGGCGGCCAGTACGAAGGTCATCAGGAAGATGTCCAGCAGCGCGGTACGGCTGGATACGAAGTGCAGCCCGTCCAGGCTCATCAGCAGCCCGGCGGCGCAACCCAGCAGCGTGGAACCGAACAACCGGCGACCCACCCGTACCAGGATCACGACGCTGACCACCCCGGCGAGCACGGGCGCGATCCGCCAACCGACCGAGTTGAATCCGAACAGCCGGATCCCCATCGCGATCAGCCACTTGCCCAGCGGCGGATGCACCACGAACTTGGGGGTGTTCTTCTCCAGGTCCCACTCCGAGCCATGCAGCAGCATGCTGTGGCCCTCGTTGGCGTAGTAGACCTCGTCGAAGATGATGTCCTCGGGAAAGCTCAGGTTGACCAGGCGCACGATCCCCGCGATCAGCCCGATCAGCCCGGTCCACCACCACGACCGGTCGCCGGTCGGGAGCCGGGAGGCCAGGCGGCGGCGTGCCTCCTCCGGCACGCTCCACCGGGCGGCACCGGGCACGCTGACACCCTCCGTGGGTACTTCGTCCACAGTCGTCGCACTGGCAGCCACCCGCCGATCGTAGGCTGCCAGTCAACGCGGTACCTGCCTGAGGGGGATTCGTGGCCGATCCGGCCGGCCTGCTGATTCTGCTGGGCGCTCCGCTGGGAAATCCGGCGGACGCGTCCTCGCGGTTCGCCGCGACGCTCGCCGCGGCCGATGTCGTGGCGGCGGAGGACACCCGGCGGCTGCGACGCCTGGCACGGGACCTGGACGTGACCCTCTCCGGTCGGGTGGTCTCCTACTTCGAGGGCAACGAGCAGCGCCGTACCCCGGAACTGCTCGCGGCGGTACGGGAGGGCGCGACCGTCGCTGTGGTGACCGACGGCGGCATGCCGAGCGTGTCCGACCCTGGCTACCGGTTGGTGCGCGCTGCGATCGAGGCCGGGGTACGGGTCTCTGTGGCGCCCGGTCCGAGTGCGGTCACCACCGCGCTGGCTGTGTCGGGGCTGCCGTGTGACCGGTTCTGCTTCGAGGGCTTCCTACCCCGTCGCGCCACGGTTCGCCGCAGCCGGCTGGTGGACCTGGCCGGCGAGCCACGCACCATGGTGTTCTTCGAAGCCCCGCACCGAGTGGTCGCCACGCTGGCGGACCTCGCCGCCGCGTTCGGTGCCGACCGGCCGGTCGCGCTGTGCCGGGAGTTGACCAAGACCTTCGAGGAGGTACGCCGGGGCGGTCTCGGTGAGGTGGCCGCCGCAGCCGCCGCGGACCCGCCACGTGGCGAGATCACCCTCGTGGTGGGTGGGGTGGCGACTGGCATGGTGGGTGGGGTGGCGACTGGCATGGTGGGTGCGCAGCCAGGGTCTGCCGAGCAGCCGACGGACCTGGCCGGGAAGGTCGCGGCACGAGAGGCCGAAGGGATGGCGCGCAAGGAGGCGATCACCGCGGTCGCCAGGTCGGCCGGAATTCCGAGACGTCAGGTGTACGACGCGGTGCTCGCCGCGAAGCACGCCGCTCAGTAGGTCAGAGCCAGCACCACCCCGGTGAGCAGCAGCGGGGCGAGCAGGCTCAGCAGCACCGCGCCGGTGCGCTCCCGGCGGCGCAGCCGCCAGGCACCGGTGGCCGCCGCGGCCCCGAAGCCGACTGCCAGCAGCATGCCGAGCCCGGTCAGCCACCGCACGTGCAGACCGGCGGTGTCTCCGGCGTACGCGATCCGTCCGCGTTCGGAAACCATGCTGGCCGGGAGCTTCCTGCCGACCGTCCGGTCTGCGACACGTACCCCGGTCACGCTGGCCAGGTGTACGGCATACGTACGCCTGGCGGCGCTGAAGGTGCCGACGCAGCGGGTGCCGATCTCGCCCCGCCCGGTGCAGCGGGTCACCTCGACGGTGCCTGGGTCATGGTGGCCCACCGCGAGCCAGAACGGCTCGGCGCTCACCCACGAGACGAACAGCGCGACCAAGGCGAGCGGGACCAGCAGTGACAGGCCCACCAGGGGATCGCGGGGCGCCGGGTTACGGGGTGCGCGGACCGGTCGCGGGACCGACCGTTGTCGGGTAGCGGGACGGAAGCGCTTCATCGCACACGGTTCCATTGCACATGGCCGAATGCTCAAACCGGTGGAGCCACGCCCGAACCGGCCACGCCGGCCCCCGACCACCGGTGATTGGGCGGCGTGCCAATTTGTGTGTTCACTACGCTGGGCGGTTATGAGTCACGTTCTGACCGCTGTCGCCTGGCCGTACGCGAACGGCCCGCGACACATTGGCCACGTATCCGGTTTCGGCGTCCCCTCCGACGTGTTCAGCCGGTACATGCGGATGGCGGGACATGACGTGCTCATGGTCTCCGGCACCGACGAGCACGGCACTCCGATCCTGGTGCAGGCGGAGAACGAAGGGGTGTCGCCGCGCGAGCTGGCCGACCGCTACAACCAGGTGATCGTGGAGGACCTGCACGCGCTCGGGCTCTCGTACGACCTGTTCACCCGGACCACCACCCGTAACCACTACGCGGTGGCGCAGAAGTTGTTCCGCGTCCTGCACCGCAACGGGTACATGATCGAGCAGACCGCCCGGGGCGCGATCTCGCCGTCCACCGGGCGTACCCTGCCCGATCGCTACATTGAGGGCACCTGCCCGATCTGCGGGTACGACGCCGCCCGTGGCGACCAGTGCGACAACTGCGGCAACCAACTCGACGCGACCGAGCTGATCAGTCCCCGGTCCCGGATCAACGGGGAGACCCCGCGGTTCGTGGACACCGAGCACTTCTTCCTGGACCTGCCGGCGCTGGCCGACGCGCTCGGGGCCTGGCTGCGGACCCGTGCCGAGAGCGGGGCCTGGCGGCCAAATGTCATAAAGTTCGCGCTGAACCTGGTCGAGGACATGCGGCCCCGGGCGATGACCCGGGACATCGACTGGGGGATCCCGGTGCCCTTGGCGGGTTGGGAGGACAACCCCAACAAGCGGCTGTACGTGTGGTTCGACGCGGTGATCGGCTACCTGTCGGCGTCGATCGAGTGGGCGCGGCGGTCGGGTGACCCGGAAGCCTGGCGGAAGTGGTGGACCGACCCGCAGGCGCTGTCGTACTACTTCATGGGCAAGGACAACATCACGTTCCACGCCCAGATCTGGCCCTGCGAGCTGCTCGCCTACAACGGGCTTGGCGCGAAGGGCGGCACCCCCGGCGAGTACGGCGAGCTGCGACTTCCCACCGAAGTGGTATCCAGCGAGTTCCTCACCATGGAAGGCCGCAAGTTCTCCTCGTCCCGCCGGGTGGTGATCTACGTGCGGGACTTCCTGGAGCGCTATGACGCGGACGCGCTGCGCTACTTCATCGCGGTGGCCGGTCCGGAGAACAACGACACCGACTTCACCTGGGCGGAGTTCCTGCGCCGTAACAACGACGAACTGGTCGCCGGCTGGGGCAACCTGGTGAACCGGTCGATCAGCATGGCGGCGAAGAACTTCGCCGCGGTCCCGGAGCCGGTCGTGCTGACCGACGCCGACCGCGCGCTGCTGGCGACCTCCCGGGAGGGCTTCGACAGGGTGGGCGAGCTGCTGCGGCGACACCGCCAGAAGGCCGCGATCGGTGAGGCGATGAAGGTGGTCGCCGAGGCCAACAAGTACCTCTCCGACCAGGCCCCCTGGAAGCTCAAGGCCGAGGAGGACAAGCCGCGGCAGGGCACGATCCTGCACACCGCGCTGCAGGTGGTCGACGACTGCAAGACGATGCTCGCGCCGTTCCTGCCGCACTCCTCCCAGAAGGTGTACGAACTGCTCGGCGGTACCGGAGTGTTCGCCCCGATGCCGGAGATCCACAAGGTGGCGGACCTCGACGGTGGCCCGGACTACCCGATCCTGACCGGGGACTACGACACCGGGGCACGCTGGGAGTCCACGCCGCTCGCGGTGGGTCGCAAGCTGGAGCCGCCGAAGCCGGTGTTCCGGAAGCTGGATCCGTCCATCGTGGACGAGGAGTTGGTGCGCCTCGAACAGCAGTGACCGGGCCCCGCAACGTCGCCCGGTTCAGCCCGGTAGGTGCTTCTTTTGTACCTTGCCCATGGTGTTGCGGGGGAGTGCGGCCACAATGATCACCCTGCGAGGTCGCTTGTGGACCGACAGTGTGGTCGCGACGAAGCCGGTCAACTCGGCGGGAGAGACGCCGTCCGCGACCACGTACCCGACGATTTCCTGGCCCAGGTCCGGGTGCGGCACGCCGACCACGGCCGCCTCCCGGACCGCGGGGTGGGCCAGCAGGGCGTCCTCCACCTCTCCGGCGCCGATCCGGAAGCCGCCGCTGTTGATCAGATCCAGGGACGCCCGACCGACGATCCGGTGTACCCCGTCGGGGCCGATCGTGGCGGCGTCCCCGGTGCGGAACCAACCGTCCTCGGCGTATGACGTGGTGGTCGCCTCGGGCTGTCCGAGGTAGCCGGTGAACAAGGTCGGCCCCCGCACCTGGAGTTCGCCGATGGTCTCGCCGTCGTGCCGCACCAGGGTTCCGGCTTCGGACACGATGCGTGTCTCGACGCTGGTCACGGGTACGCCGACATGGCCCGGCCGGCGTTCCCCGTCAGCCCGGGCACTCACCGTGATCAGGGTCTCGGTCATCCCGTACCGCTCGACGGGGCGCTGCCCGGTCAGCGCGGTGAGGGACTCGAACACCGGGACCGGCAGCGCGGCGCTGCCGGACACCAGCAGCCGCGCTCCCGTCAACGCTCGCGCGGCGGTCGGCGCCTGACACACCCGGGACCACACGGTGGGCACTCCGAAGTAGAGGCTGCCGGCCGCGGCGGCGTACCCCTGCGGCGTCGGCCGCACGGTGTGCGTCAGCCGGCAGCCGACCCGCAACGCCCCCAGCACGCCCAGTACCAGCCCGTGTACGTGGTACAGCGGCAACCCGTGGACCAGGGTGTCGTCGGACGTCCAGGCCCAGGCGTCGGCGAGGGCGTCCAGATCGGCGGCGATCGCGTCCCGGGAGAGCACCGCGCCCTTCGGTGGGCCGGTGGTGCCGCTGGTGTAAAGGATCAGCGCTGTGGCGTTTCCGGGCGGTTTCGGATGTGAGCTGGCGGACCGCTGCGACAGCCTCACCGGCACGCTCGGAAGGCCGTCGACCGGCCGGGAACCGAGCAGCACCGCCGCCCCCGAGTCGCGCAGGATGTGGTCGCGTTCCACTGGCCCGGCGTCGGGAGGCACCGGCGCCACCGGGACTCCGGCGAGCAGCCCGCCCGTCACCGCGATCACGGTCTCCAGAGACGGTGTGGCGTCGACGGCGACCACCGGGGCTCCGGCGATCCGGTCCGCCACCGCGACCGCCGCACCACGTAGCTCGGCCCAGGACAGTGGGGTGTCGCCGACCCGTACGGCGTCCGGGTGGTCGGTGCGGCCTTCGAGGGCGGCCAGCAGCGGTGTCACGCCGCGACGATACGCGGTGCCGCCCGGTGGGTCAGGGCAGCGGGAAGCCGGTTGTGTCGAGAGTCAGGCTGACCGGATCGGGCAGGTCGATCGACTCGCCGAACGGGATCCTCGTGTGGTGCTGGTAGTGGCCCTGCTGCGGCTGGGAGTACAGGGTGACCGCGGGGCCGTCCTCGTCGTACCGGTCGACGAGCAGGTGGAGCGGCACCGGGCCGTGCGCATAGTGCCAGGTCTTCGTCTTGCGGTCGTGCCTGGCGTTCCGCTTTGAGGTGATCTCCACCGCGAGCAGCACCTGGTCCCCGGTCACCTCAGTGTCCTTGGCGAGAGCGTCGACCGGCACCACGCAGATGTCCGGGATGTAAAGCCTGCCAACGACGGGAATCGCCACGCCGAGGGTCTGATACACGCCGAGGTCGTCCGGCAGGGCCCGGTTCAACGCACGGTCGATGCTGCCCGCGATCCTGTTGTGCGGTGCTGAAGGCGGGGGGGTCATCGTGATGCCGTCCCCGGTGATCTCCGCGCGCCAGCCTTCAGGCACGTCCAGTTCCCGCCACGTCTGTAGTAGCCCATCCCACTCCCACCAGGGGTGTACGGCGGCGGTCATATCGCCACACCTCCTCCGGGCAGGACCACGTCGCTGCCCCAGTTTACGAGCGCAGGGTAGCGGCCGGTGCCGACGAATCCGGTTGCGCGGTGTGTGATGCTGGGGGCGATGCGATCGATCAACAAAGACCGTTCCGGCGCGCCGCCCCCGGCGCCGGAGCCGCTCCCGGCGCCGGTACCGGACAGCCACACCCACCTCGACCTGCAGGACGGCTGCGACACCCCCGAAGGCGTGGCAGCCGCGCTCGCCGCCGCGAGCGCGGTCGGCGTGGACCGGGTGGTGCAGGTCGGCATCGACGTGCCGTCGTCCCGGTGGACCGCCGAGGTCGCGGCAGAGCATCCCGGGGTGGTGGCCACCGTCGCGCTGCACCCCAACGAAGCGCCGCGCCTCGATGACCTGGACGGTGCGCTCGCCGAGATCGACAAGCTCGCCGCCCTGGAGTGGGTGCGCGGCATCGGTGAGACCGGGCTGGACTACTTCCGCACCGACGAGACCGGGCGGGACTCTCAGCACGCCAGCTTTCGGGCCCACATTGAGATCGCCAAGCGTCACCGCAAGGCGCTGGTGATCCACGATCGTGACGCGCACGCCGACATCCTCCGGGTGCTCGACGAGGAGGGGCCCCCGGAGCACGTGGTGCTGCACTGTTTCTCCGGCGACGCCGGGTTCGCCCGGCAGTGCGCGCGGCGCGGGTACCTGATGAGTTTCGCCGGCACGGTCACGTTCAAGAACGCGGTTGGGGTCCAGGAAGCGGCCCGGATCGCCCCTCGGGAGCTGATCCTGGTGGAGACCGACGCGCCCTTCCTGACCCCGATGCCGTACCGGGGGCGGCCCAACGCGCCGTACCTGATCCCGCTCACCGTCCGGTTCCTGGCGGAGTTGCGCGGTGAGGATGTGGCCGAGTTGTGCGCGGTGATATCCGCCACTGCGGACCGGGCGTTCGGCCCCTGGTGAACCACCGCGAAACGGACTGACGAACGGGACTGCCGGTGCGTCATGACTTGGCGTGTCAAGATCAATTCCGTACTCTGTTTCGCTCGTGAGCACTCCAGCGAGATCGGACCGCCGCCAGGCCGAAACAGACGGGACCTGGCGGCGGTTTCTCCCGCAGACCCTGGCGATCCTGCTGCTCCTCGGTGGGATCGCCGGCTATCTGGGCGGCACCAACGCGGTCCGGCTGATCGACGACGGCACCGTCCGAACCGTACGGACCTATGCGAACACCGTGCAGGGCCTGCTGCACCACGCCGGTGTCACGCTCAGCCCGCACGACGTTGTGGAACCGGCTCCGGCGAAGCTGATCCGAGCGGGGGTCACCGTCGTGGTGGCTCGGGGTCGACCGGTCACCCTGACCCTGGACGGTCGGACCGCCACCCGGTGGGTCACCAGCCGCACCGTCGCCGAACTGACCACCGCGCTGAAACTCGACACCGCGAAGGTCCAACTCTCCGAAACGCCGGTCACGCCGATTCCCCGCCACGGGATGCGGCTCACGATCCGTACCGAGAAGCGCCTGGTACTGCTGCACGACGGCGAGCGCAAGCGGCTCACCACGTACGCGGCGACCTCCGCCGAACTGCTCCAGGAGCAGGGACTGCGGATCGAGGGACGCGACGAGGTGAAGCCGGCGCTGAACCGAAGTCTGGCCGGTGCCAGGTACGTACGGCTGATCCGGGTCACCGTGAAGCCGAAGCGGGAGATCGTGAAGCTCGACCCGCCGGTCAGGATCCGTAAGAACCCCGAGTGGATGTTGGACCAGCAGGCGACCGTCAACCCCGGTCACCCGGGCCGGGCGGACCAGCGGGCGGAGTACATCTACCGGGACGGTAAGTTCTCCGAGCGAAAGGTGATCAGCAGTAAGACGCTGGTCGAGCCGGAGCCGAAGGTGGTACGCAAGGGCACCAGACCCTATCCGCCGGACGACACCGGCCTGAACTGGGAGGCGCTCGCCGAGTGCGAGGCCGGCGGCAACCCCCGCGCGGTCTCCGCGGACGGCACGTACCACGGGCTGTACCAGTTCAACGTCGACATGTGGCACCGGATGGGCGGCATCGGACTCCCCAGCGAGGCCACACCGAGGGAGCAGACATACCGGGCGATCCGGCTGTACAAGGCGGCGGGTGCCGACCAGTGGCCGCACTGCGGACCGCGCCTGTTCACATGACGGGTACGGCCACGTGAGGTGCTTCGGATGAGCGGGCTGCTCGGCCCGGCGGAGATCCGGCAACTCGCCGCCACGCTCGCCATCCGGCCCACCAAGACCCTGGGCCAGAACTTCGTGGTCGACCCCAACACAGTGCGCCGGATCGTACGGGCCGCCTCCCTCGACCCGGCCGACGTCACGATCGAGGTCGGACCCGGACTCGGTTCCCTCACCCTCGGCCTGCTCCCGGCCAGCCACCGGGTGTACGCCGTGGAAGTCGACCCCGTGCTCGCCCGAGCGCTCCCCGACACCGTCCGGCACCACGCCCCGGACCTCACGGACCGGCTCACGGTGATCCCCGCCGACGCGCTGCGGATCAGCCCCTCGGACCTCCCGGAGCCGGCACCGACCGCGCTGGTCGCGAACCTTCCGTACAACGTCGCCGTGCCCGTGGTGCTGCACCTGCTCGCCGAACTGCCATCGGTGCGGCACGGCCTGGTGATGGTGCAGGCAGAGGTCGCCGACCGGCTCACCGCGCCGCCCGGCTCCCGGGTGTACGGCATACCGAGCGTCAAGCTCGCCTGGTACGCCGAGGCCCGGCGCGCCGGGGCGGTGCCCCGGTCGGTGTTCTGGCCGGTGCCCAACGTCGACTCGGGGCTGGTCGGGTTCCGCCGCCGCGATCCACCCCGTGGGGTCGCGCGAAAGGCGGTTTTCGGGGTCGTGGACGCCGCGTTCGCGCAGCGCCGCAAGACCTTGCGGGCTGCCCTGTCCAGGTGGGCGGGAAGCGCCGAACGGGCAGGGGAGATACTTCGTACCGCGAGGGTGGATCCGGGTGCGCGAGGGGAATCTCTCACGGTGGAGCAGTTCGCCGCCATCGCGCGGGCACAAGTCGGGCACAAGTGAGGAGCGGAAACGGGTGACAGAGCCCTTGGAGGTCGAGGATCGTCCGGTGCTGGCCGCCTCCGGCTCGGTACGGGTACGCGTCCCGGCGAAGATCAACCTCTACCTGGGGGTCGGTCCGCGCCGCGTGGACGGCTACCACGAGCTGACCACCGTCTACCACGCGGTGTCGCTCTACGACGAGCTGACCGTCTCCCGGGCCGATGACCTGCATCTGACGCTGCTCGGCGAAGGCGAGCGGGACCTGCCGCTCGACGAGGACAACCTGGTCGTGAAAGCCGCCCGGACCCTCGCCGAACACGCCGGACGGCCCGCCCACGCCCGGCTGCACCTGCGCAAGCACATCCCCGTGGCGGGCGGCCTGGCCGGTGGCAGCGCCGACGCCGCCGCCACCCTGGTGGCATGCGACGCACTCTGGGGCACCGGACTCAGCCGCGACGAGCTGGCGGACATCGCCGCGACCTTGGGCAGTGACGTGCCGTTCCTGGTGCTCGGTGGCACCGCGCTCGGCACCGGTCGTGGCGAGGTGGTGAGCCCGGTACTCGCGGTGGGCACCTGGCACTGGGTGATCGCGGTCGCCGACGGCGGCCTGGCCACACCCGACGTGTACGCCGAGTTACGCAGGCTGCGCGACGCCGGACGCGGTACCCCCACCGCCACCGACCCCGACCCGCTGCTCACCGCGCTCCGCCAGCACGACCCGAAGGTGCTCGCCGCGGCCCTGGCCAACGACATGCAGCCGGCCGCGATCTCGTTGCGGCCGTCGCTGCGCCGTACCCTGCGCGCCGGAACCGAGGAGGGCGCACTGGCATCGTTTGTCTCCGGCTCCGGCCCCACCTGCGTGTTCCTGGCCGCGGACGAAGACCACGCGAACCGGCTCGCCGCCCGGATCGCCAGCCATGGCGTGTGCCGCAGCGTCCGCACCGCACACGGCCCGGTGCCCGGTGCCCGGGTGGTGTCATGACCACGTCGCCCCGATGAACATCCTCAACCTGGACCGGGTCACCAAGGGGTACGGCCAAGCCGTACTCCTCGACGAGGTGTCGATCGGGCTGCACGACCGGGACCGGGTGGGCGTGGTGGGCCTGAACGGTGCCGGTAAGACAACCCTGCTGCGACTGCTCACCAGGGCCGAACAGCCTGACTCCGGCCGCGTCACGCACCGCCGCGACCTGCGGATCCGGCACCTCCCGCAGCGGGTCCTGCTACCCCCCAACGCCACCGTGGAAGACGTCGTGGTCGGCTCGGCATGGCTCGCCGACGACCTCGGCGCCGAACACGAGTGGGCGTCCTCGGCGCGGGTCCGCGCGGTGCTCGACGGCCTCGGGATGCCCGGCCTCGGCCTTGACTCCCCGGTGGTGTCGATGTCCGGTGGTGAGCGCCGCAGGGTCGCGCTCGCCGCGTTGCTGATCCGGCCCGCCGACCTGCTGGTGCTCGACGAGCCCACCAACCACCTGGACATGGCGGGTGTCAACTGGCTCGCGCGGTGGCTCTCCGAGAACGCGCGGGCGCTCGTGGTGGTCACCCACGACCGCTGGTTCCTGGACGCGGTGTGCACCGTCACCTGGGAGGTCACCGACGGTGCCGTATACCCGTACCAGGGAGGCTACGCGGCCTGGACCCTGGCCCGCGCCGAGCGGATCCGCCAGGCCGACGCCGCCGAGCAACGGCGCCGCAACCTGGTGCGCAAAGAGCTCGCGTGGCTGCGCCGGGGCGCTCCAGCGCGTACCTCCAAGCCGAAATTCCGGATCGAACGCGCCAACGAACTGATCACGGACGTGCCGGACCCACGCGACAGCGTCTCGTTGCGTCGGCTGGCCACCGCCCGGCTCGGCAAGCAGGTGTACGACCTGGACAACGTTGTCGTCGAAGTCCCCGGCCGGCGACTGCTGGACGAGGTGACCTGGCAGGTCGGTCCCGGCGACCGGAGCGGGGTGCTGGGTCCCAACGGGGCCGGCAAGACCACTCTGCTGCGGCTGCTCGCCGGAGTCGGCCGGCCCGACGCCGGCACGGTGCGGACCGGGCGCACCGTACGCACCGCGTACCTGTCCCAGGAACTGGGCGACCTGCCGACCGAACTGCGGGTCCTGGAGGCGGTCGAGCAGGTGGCCCGCCAGTTCAGGCTGGGAGACCGCGAGCTCACCGCGGCCCAACTCGCCGAGATCTTCGGATTCGGTGACCGGCGACTGTGGACCCCGGTCGGTGACCTGTCAGGCGGTGAACAGCGGCGGCTGCAACTGCTGCGGCTGCTGGCCGCCGAGCCCAACGTGCTGCTGCTCGACGAACCCACCAACGACCTCGACATCGACACCCTCGCCGCGCTGGAGGACCTGCTCGACTCGTGGCCGGGCACCCTGATCGTGGCGTCACACGACCGCTATCTGATCGAACGGGTCTGCGACACCGTGGTGATGCTGCCCGGCGACGGTCGCCTGTTCGACCTGCCCGGCGGGATCGAGCAGTACCTCGCCCACCAGGCCGACCAGCCGGTTGGGCTGGCCGCCAGGCCCGCCGCCGTGGCCGGACCGGTCGCCACGGGCGTCCAGGCCGAGGGCTTGTCGACGGGGGAGTTGCGCACCGTGCGCAAGGACCTGGCCCGCCTGGAACGGGCGATCTCCAAACTGGAGCAGCGGGAGACCGAACTGCGGGCGCAGCTCGACAACCATGCCAGCGACTACGAGAAGCTGGGCGCGTTGCACGAGGATCTGGCCCGGGTACGCGCCGAGCGGGACACCCTCGAGGAGCGCTGGTTGGAACTCGCGGAGTACGCCGGCCCGGGCTCCTGACATCCGCGCCGGCGTCCACCGGCGTCCCGCCACGTCGGACCGGTCACCCCGGGCTCCCCCCGAGGGGCAGGACCTCGTCTGATGCCGCAGAATGCCTAGCGGACCGTGATCCCTGTCGACCAGCCTTGAGCAGGAGAGAGCCATGCATCTACCCGTCAATCACCCGTTGCGGCGGTTCTACCGGGTACTGGCCGGGTTGATCGGACTGTACGTGCTGCTGTTCGGCGTGATCGGGTTCGTACGCACCCGGGGCACGGAGTTCTTCGCCAACCAGGGTGAGTGGGTGCTGGGACTGTCCACCAATCCGGCGTTCTCGTTGCTGTCCGTGGCGACCGGGCTGCTGTTGCTCGCCGCCCTGTTGGTTGGCCGAAACCTCGACCACGTCCTCAATATCATGGCCGGAGCGGTGTTCCTGTTCGCCGGAATCGCGATGTTGCTGCTGCTGCGGACCGACCTGAACTTTCTCGCGTTCACGGTCACCAACTGCGTCGTGTCGTTCGTGTTCGGGCTGGTGGTGCTGACGGCCGGGCTGTACGGAAAGGTCGGTCCCGCCGACGTGGCCGTGGCCGAGGACGAGTTCCGCCACGGCGCCGTCCGGTAGGTCTCCCGGCTACCCCGGTTATCTCCGGCGGGTCCGCAGCGACGGCTTCGGTTCCAGGTGCGACAGCCCGTTCCACGCCAGGTTGACCAGGTGGGCGGCGACCGTCTCCTTGTTCGGCTTGCGGACGTCCAGCCACCAGCGTCCGGTCAGGGCGACCATGCCGACCAGCGCCTGGGCGTACAGTTCGGCGAGCTTGCGGTCGTAGCCGCGCTGCTTGAACTGTCGGCCCAGGATGTGTTCCACCTGGTGCGCGACATCGTTCAGCACGCTTGAGAAGTTGTTCTCGGCGGAGATCACCGGCGAGTCGCGCACCAGCACCCGGAACCCGTCGGTCTCGCCTTCGATGTAGCTGAGCAGTGCGATCGCGGCCTGTTCCAGCAACTCGCGGGGGTGACCGGCGGTCAACGCCGTGGTGATCCGGTCCAGGAGGGCACGTACCTCCCGGTCCACCACCACGGCGTACAACCCTTCCTTGCCTCCGAAGTGCTCGTACACCACCGGTTTGGAGACCTTCGCTCGCGCGGCGATCTCCTCCACACTGGTGGCCTCGTAGCCACGTTCCGCGAAGACCTGGCGACCGATCGCGATCAACTGTTCCCGCCGCTGGGCCGAGGACATCCGGACCCGTCCGCTGTTGCGCGCCGCCCCCGCCGGGTTGTCGCTCACCGGGTCATCGTGCCAGCAGCTTGGTACCGGATGTCGCCATGCCAGCCGTGCTTCCGCCGCCCCCGACCACCGTGCCAGTCCTGCCGGCACGGAGTGTCATCGTGCCAGCCTCACCGGATTGTCGTCCTTGGTGATCAGCTTGGCGGCCACCCGGTCCCGCTTCGGCCACCGGACGTCGTACGCCCAGCCGGCCTTTTCGAGCGCCCAGATGACCCGCGCCGAGGGGTCGACCTGCCCGCGCAGCACGCCGTGGCGGGCGCAGGTGGGGTCCGCGTGGTGCAGGTTGTGCCAGCTCTCACCGAACGACAGGACTGCCAGCGGCCAGAAGTTCGCGGCCCGGTCGTCGTCGCGGGTCTCGAACGGGCGCTCGCCGACCACGTGGCAGACCGAGTTGATCGACCAGGTGATGTGGTGCAGGAACCCGACCCGTACCAGGGAGGCCCAGAAGAACGCGGTCAGCGCTCCGGTGAACGACCAGGTGATCAGGCCGCCGACCAGTGCCGGGGCGAGCAGGGAGATGACGACCAGCGGGATGAACATCCGGTCCACCCGCCGGATGTCCCGGTCGGCCAGCAGGTCCGGGGCGAACCGCTCCCGGTTGCTCGGTTCCCGGGCGAACAACCATCCCACGTGGGCGTAGACCAGGCCCTTGGTGACCGCGCCGACGCTGGTGCCGTAGCGCCAGGGGGAGTGCGGGTCGCCTTCCCGGTCGCTGTACGCGTGGTGCCGGCGGTGGTCGGCGACCCACTGGATTGGCGACCCTTCAACGGCCAGGGAGCCGGCGGCGGCGAGTGCCACCCGCAGCCCGCGCTTGGCCTTGAACGAGCCGTGGGTGAGGTAGCGGTGGAAACCGACGGTCACGCCGAGGCCGGAGACCCAGTACATCACCAGTGCGATCGCCACGTCGATCCAGGACAGCCCCCAGCCCCAGGCCACCGGCACGGCGGCGATCAGGGCCAGGAACGGGACCACCACGAAGGTCCAGAGGGTGATCTGGGCACTCCGGGACACGGGTCCCTCGGTGAGCGGTTTGGACCCGGACGGGTGGGTCTCCTGGGCGACGGTGGCGGGTGTGGTCATCGCGTCTTCCTCACGTCTTGCCTGGTGTCTACCTACGTCACCGTAACCTACGGTGCCGTAGTCCGCATCAGTCGTCGCCCCTTTTGTGGCACCCCCGTCCTAGGGTTCCGGTTCCCCGGACCAGAACCCAGGAGCGAGGAGCAGCGGAGGGAGCGGGACGAACGGAGGTCGGCGGCCCGCGCAGCCGCCGCTGACTCCGTGACCGGATTTCTGCGGACGCCTTCAAGCGCCACAACCCACAATCCTCAGACGGTTGCAGGGCTTGTGGCGGGGGTTTGGGCGGGCTGCCGTCGAGTCGGTCGGGTCCGCCTCCGATGTTGGGCGTTCCGCGTCAGGATGACATGATGGGGACGCCTATGGGGCATGGTGTAATTGGCAGCACCTTTGGTTTTGGTCCAAATAGTTCAGGTTCGAGTCCTGATGCCCCAGCTATCCTAATAGTCCACTTTGGTAGCACGAGGGGGCTTGCTTAGTGAGCGGCGACCCGCGTCCGCGCAGTGTGGTGGTCCTCGCGGCGGGCGAGGGCAAGCGGATGAAGTCGGCGACCCCGAAGGTCCTGCACCCGCTGCTCGGCCGAACCCTGCTGGGCCACGTGCTGGCGGCAGCGGTGCCGCTTTCCGCGCAGCGCACCCTGGTCATCGTGGGACGCGGCGCCAATCAGGTACGTGAGCACCTCGCCGAGGTCGCGCCGGACGCGGAACCCGTGTTGCAGGCCGAGCAGCACGGCACCGGTCACGCGGTACGGGTGGCACTGGCCGCGGCTCCCGGCCTGACCGGCACCCTGGTGGTGCTGAACGGGGACGTGCCGCTGCTGCGGCACCGGACACTGCACGACCTGGTCTCCACACACCAGACCACCGGCAGTGCCGCGACCGTGCTCACCGCCGAGGTTGACGACCCGGATGGGCTGGGCCGGATCGTGTACGGCGACAGTGGCGACCTCGCCGGGATCGTGGAGCAGCGCGACGCGACCCCGGAGCAGTCGCGGATCCGTGAGGTGAACGCCGGAATCTACGTGTTCGACGTGGCACTGTTGCGCGACGCTCTGGAGAAGCTGTCCACCGACAACGACCAGGGTGAGGAGTACCTGACCGACGTGTTCGGGCTGCTCCGCGCAGACGGACGCCGGATCGGGACGCACCGGGCAGCGGATCCCACCGAGGCGCTGGGCTGCAACGACCGGGCGGAGCTCGCCGGTCTGCGCCGGCTGATGCGGGACCGGATCAACACCGGGTGGATGCGCGACGGCGTGACCATGGAGGACCCGAACTCCACCTGGGTCGACGTCACGGTCCGGCTGGCGCGTGACGTGGTGTTGTGGCCCAACACGTACCTGCAGGGTGCCACCAGTCTCGCCGAAGGAGCCGAGGTCGGCCCGGAGGTCACGCTCATCGACACCGCCGTCGGCCAGCGGGCCAGCGTGGTGCGGGCGCACTGCGTACAGGCGGAGATCGGGCCGGAGTGCAGCGTCGGACCGTACGCCTACCTGCGGCCGGGCACCCGGTTGGCCCGTAACGTGAAGGTCGGCACGTACGTCGAGACGAAGAACGCGGAGATCGGTGAGGGCAGCAAGGTGCCCCACCTGAGCTACGTCGGCGACGCCACGATCGGCCAGGGCAGCAACATCGGTGCCGCGTCCGTGTTCGTCAACTACGACGGGGTACGCAAGCACCGCACCGTGATCGGGGACAACTGCCGGACCGGGTCGGACAATATGTTCGTGGCCCCGGTCGAGGTGGGCGACGGCGCGTACACCGGTGCCGGCACCGTGGTACGGCGTAACATCCCGCCCGGGGCACTGTCCGTTTCCGGGGGCCCGCAGCGGATTTTCGAAGGCTGGGTGCTGCGACGTCGCCCGGGGACCGCGTCAGCGGAGGCTGCCGCCCGTGCCCTGGCGGAGCGGAAGGACGCTGTGGAGGGCGAAGATGCCCAGGACGTCGGGGAAACCGCGACATCGGCGAGTGACACGGGCCACCCTGATGTGCGCCCGGCACCCGTGGCGGGTGAGACTGACACCGAGCGCGGCGGGAGCGCCGGCTGACCAGCTCGGCGGCGGCTGGCGAGCGCGAGAACCTGCGATGTGTGGTACTGGATCGAGGGGCGGACAGTGCGATGGGCGGGATCGTGGCCGAGAACCGTAAGACGCTGATGCTCCTACCAGGACGGGCGTACCCGGAGCTGGCCGAGGAGATCGGCGAGGAGTTGGGAGTGGGGCCGACACCCACCGACGCCTACGACTTCCCCAATGGAGAGATCTTCGTACGGTACAAGGAGTCGGTGCGCGGCTCGGACGCTTTCGTGGTGCAGTCGATCAGCGGCCGGCCGAACCATTGGCTGATGGAAACACTGATCATGGTGGACGCGCTGAAGCGGGGGTCAGCGAAACGGATCACCGTGGTCCTGCCGTACTACCCGTACTCCCGTCAGGACAAGAAGCATCGCGGCCGTGAGCCGATCTCGGCGCGGTTGGTGGCCGACCTGTTCAAGACCGCGGGTGCGGACCGGATCCTCACCGTGGACCTGCACACCGCGCAGATCCAGGGTTTCTTCGACGGGCCGGTGGACCACCTGTTCTCGCTTCCGTTGCTGTCGGAGTACATCGGCAAGCGGTACCCGGGGGTGCCGCTCACCGTGGTCGCGCCAGATTCGGGTCGGGTACGGCTGAGCGAGCGCTGGACGAACCAGCTTGGCGGGCTGCCGCTGGCGTTCATCCACAAGACCCGCGACATCACGGTGCCCGGGCAGGTCAGGGCCAACCGGGTGATCGGTGAGGTCGAGGGCCGGGTGTGCGTGATCGTGGATGACGAGATCCAGACCGGGGGCACCATCTGCAAGGCTGCCGACCTGTTGTTCGATGCCGGTGCGGCGGACGTGATCGCGGCCGCCACCCACGGGGTGTTGTCCGATCCGGCCACCGAGCGATTGAAGAACAGCCGGATCAGCGAAGTGGTGTTGACCAACACCCTGCCGATCCCACCGGAGAAGCGGCTCGACAAGATCACCGTGTTGTCGATCGCTCCGCTGGTGGGCCGCGCGATCCGCGAGGTTTTTGACGACGGTTCGGTCACCACGTTGTTCGGTGGCCTCTCCGGCTGAGCGGAGACCCGGAGGCCCGGCTCAGCGCAGTGCGATCCAGGTCGCCCGGGCGGCGGCGAGTGGTTCGTCCCCGTACCACAGGGTCGTGGCGACGTGTGCCTTGCGGCCTTCCTCCTCGAGCAGCACGCCGGTCACCACGCACCGGTTCCCGGGCTCGGGCAGCTTGTCGACCCGCGCGGTGATCCGGCCCAGCACGTACGGTCGCGCCTCGACCCCGACGGTCCAGCCGCCAGGGCAGTCCAGGCAGGCCCACACCGTGGCGGTGGAAACGTCGTCCGGCACCACGAACGGCGCTGCGGTGCGGCCGTCCGGCAGTCGCCCGGGGAACAGCCGAAGTCCATCCTCCCGGGCCGGGCCGCAGACATAACAGGTGGGGAACGGGTGGCTGACGAAGCCCGGGTAGTTCGGGGAGATCCGCTCCGCCTGCTGGAACGTCACCGCGGGCACCGGTTCGGTAAGTCCGGTGAGGGCGGCTGGGCGGGCGGTTGCCACCAGCAGGTCGCCGTGCCGTACCGCGACGCCGTCCGGCCCCGGGCTGACCGTGAGTTCCGTCCCCAGGGGTGGCGGCGCCCGTAGTGTCACCTCGACGGCGGTGGCGGGTGGGTGAACGGTGTGGACGTGACCGGCGACCAGCCCGGCGGTGTAGCCGCCGTTCCCGGAGTCGGGCGGTCCGTTGAACCGCTTGCCGATGAGCATCGGTCACCCTTTCGGAACATCGGCCGCTGTCGTCATTTCCAACCCCGGCCCGAGTGGGGCGAGCGCGGTCCGGTGGGTAGACTACTTCGGTTGCCACGGCGAGGGTGCCCTCCGGGGCCCGTGATCGACGCGGTGCTTCGGGCTCGTGCCCGCCGCCTTGGCGCTGTACGCCAGTTTTCACCAAAGCGCACCTGATGGAGGAGTACTCCCGTGTCCGAGGTACGTATCAGCGCCGAACCCCGCACTGAGTTCGGCAAGGGTGGTGCTCGCCGCACCCGCCGGGCCGGGAAGATCCCCGCCGTGCTGTACGGCCATGGCGAGAAGCCCAAGCACATCGCGCTTCCGGCCCGCGAGTTCGCCGCCGCGTTGCGCCATGGCGGCATCAACCAACTGTTCCAGGTGGAGGTCACGGACGGCACCCGGAGCCTGGCGTTGCCCAAGGCGGTGCAGCGGGACCCGATCCGGGACAGCATCGACCACGTGGACCTGCTGATCGTCCGGAGTGGCGAGATGGTGACGGTCGAGGTGCCGGTGTTGCTGACCGGCGAGCCGGCCAGGGACGGCCTGCTGGTGCACGAACTGAACACGCTGCAGGTCTCGGCGGACGCCACGAACCTCCCGGACAACGTCACGGTGTCAATCACAGGGCTGCAGGTCGGTTCGAACGTCACCGCGGGCGAGGTCTCGTTGCCGGAAGGTGTGGAGCTGTTGACCGACCCGGGGGCCGCCGTGGTCACCATCGTCTCGTCGCCGACCGCGGAGCAGGTTGAGGCTGAGCTCGCCGAGGCCGAGGCAGGGGCCGGTATCGAGCGGGCGGCACCGCAGCCTGAGGCCGCCGAGGTGGCCGGAGAGGCGGCGGAGCCCGCGCCCGCCGAGGCGTGACTCCGGGACCGATGACCGGTCCGTTCCTGGTGGTGGGTCTCGGCAATCCCGGCCCCGGCTACGCGGGGAACCGCCACAATGTCGGATTCATGATCGCCGATCTGCTCGCGGAGCGGATCGGCGGTCGGTTCAAGCGGCACAGCCGGGTCCATGCCGAGGTGTGTGAGGGTCGGTTCGGTGGTTTCGCCGGTCCCCGGGTGGTCCTGGCCAAGCCGCTGTCGTACATGAACCTGTCCGGTGGGCCGGTAGCGGGTCTGGCCAGTTTCTACAAGATCCCGATGGATCAGATCGTGGTGCTGCACGACGAACTGGATCTGCCGTACGGCGTGCTGCGGTTGAAGTGCGGCGGCGGTGAGGGCGGGCACAACGGTCTGAAATCGGTGTCGAAGTCGCTGGGCGCCCGGGACTACCTGCGGGTTCGGTTCGGGATCGGGCGACCGCCGGGGCGCAAGGATCCGGCCGACTACGTACTCGAGGATTTCTCCCCGGTCGAGCGCAAGGAACTCCTGCTGTACGTGGACCGCGCGGCCGACGCGGTGCAGACCCTCACCACCCACGGGCTGGAACCGGCCCAGAACGAATACCACCCGTTGTGAGCACGAAGGCGGGTTCGAGCGGCCAGTTGGCCGGCGTCCCGGGGACCGCTGGCGCTCGGTGCCCCGGTCCGTGACCGACCGACTCCCAGCGACCGAGGAGTATCCATGACGGTGCGACAGTCCAGCGGCGACGCGGTGCAGGATCCACCCGGTGATGACGAAGGTTTCGCGGTGTGGCTGGCGCGGCGGGCCGGTGAGTTGCTCGTGGGTCTACGCGAGGAGCGGGGTTTCGATGATCCGGCCGGGTTGCGCGACGCCGGGGACCGGCGTTCCCATGAGTTGCTGATGGCGGCGTTCGCGAGGTGGCGGCCGGGTGACGCGGTGCTCTCGGAGGAGGGTGTTGACAACCCGGTACGGCTTGCGGCGGACCGGGTGTGGATCGTGGATCCTCTGGACGGCACCCGGGAGTACGGTGAGCCTGGTCGTACCGACTGGGCGGTGCACATCGCGTTGTGGCGGCGGGGGTACGGCCTCACGGCCGGGGCGGTGGCGCTGCCGGCCGAGGGCTTGGTGCTCGCCACCGGGCCGGTCCCGGACACCGGGTCGGTCCCGGAGGTGCGGGCGGGCGAGAGCGACGGTTCCCGGATCCGGATCGCGACGTCCCGGACCCGGCCGCCGGGGTTCATGGCCGACCTGGCTCGGGAGGTGGACGCCGATCTGGTGCCGATGGGCTCGGCCGGGGCGAAAGTGTGTGCGGTGGTGCAGGGCACGGTGGACGCGTACGTCCACGCCGGGGGCCAGTACGAGTGGGACTCCGCAGCACCGGTGGCCGTGGCCTTGGCCACAGGAAACTTCGCATCCCGGCTCGATGGCAGCACCCTCGAATACAACCGGCCGGAGCCCAGGTTGCCGGACCTGGTGGTCTGCCGGCCGGAACTCGCACGACGACTACTCGCCGCGCTCAGCGACGTGTCGCGCGAGAAATAGCGTCACAATCACACGGCGAGCACTCAGTCACACCGCGTGGCAGGACCGGGCAAGGAACGGAGCACAGGGATGAGCCAGCCAGCCGACTACCGGGTATCCCACCTCGACGCACTGGAAGCCGAGAGCATCTACATCTTCCGCGAGGTTGTCGCGGAGTTCGAACGGCCCTGCCTGTTGTTCTCGGGTGGCAAGGACTCGATCGTGATGCTGCAACTGGCCGCCAAGGCGTTCGCTCCGGCGCGGATCCCGTTCCCGGTGATGCATGTGGACACCGGGCACAACTTTTCGGAGGTGCTTTCGTTCCGGGACCGCCAGGTGAGCGATCTCGGGCTGCAGTTGATCGTGGCGAGCGTGCAGGACGCCATCGACCGCGGCCTGGTGGTGGAGCCGCCGACCGGGATGCGCAACCCGATCCAGACCCCGGTGCTGCTGGAGGCTGTGGAGAAGTACCGGTTCGACGCGCTGTTCGGGGGAGCCCGCCGGGACGAGGAGAAGGCACGCGCCAAGGAGCGGGTGTTCAGTTTCCGAGACGAGTTCGGGCAGTGGGATCCGAAGAACCAGCGGCCTGAATTGTGGTCGCTGTACAACGCCCGGGTCCACCCGGGCGAGTCGATCCGGGTGTTCCCGCTCTCGAACTGGACCGAGCTGGACATCTGGCACTACATCGAGCAGGAGGAGATCGAGTTGCCGGCGATCTACTTCGCGCATCAGCGGCTGGTGGTGGAACGTGACGGCATGCTCTACGCGG
>DASUSI010000132.1:0-43867 GCA_036375165.1 Micromonosporaceae bacterium
AGAGCTGGGCAGAGCTTGTTTCCTCAGCGCGTACCGCCGATGACGTTGCCATCTCCACCATCCTACGAAAGCGCCCGTGGTTCATTCCGTTATTCTTTTGCCTGTTGCCACATCGCATGTCTAGCTATTCTACCCAGACCGTCATTGCCTTCCTACGCCATGCAGCCGTTTAACAGATCGATTCAGATAACAAGACGATCGGCTAATGAATGCGTTGCCAACCGTTTTCGGAAGCTCTCGCACACGTTGGTGACGGCGAGGTTGCCCAGGCTGCGTTTGACGTGGGACCAGACACTCTCGGTGGGGTTGAGGTCGTGGGCGTAGGTCGGTAGTTGGACGACGTGCAGCCAGGTCCGGCAGACCAGCGCGCATCGCGGCGCTGAGGTGGGTGTTGAGGTTGTCCCAGACGACCACGATCGGGGCCTTGAGGTGTTGATGGGCGGCATCCAGCAGGTAGTCGGTTTCGGCGAAGCCACGGCGTTCGCCTTTGCGACCGTGGTGGGTTCTTATCCTGAATAGGTAGTCTTAGCGAATCGCCCTACCGGCTGACGCCCGCGCAGCCGACGAAGCCGTCCGGTTCCCCAAACGGCAGGGCAACAGCAGGATTCGCTTGCTCGATCTTGGTGGCGCAAGCCAGTCGCATGGGATCGATTCACTCGATAACTCTGGACTAGGATGAAGATCCACATTGTTATCAGGAAGAAATAGCCCGAAGGGTTCAATAGTCCGGGCAAACTTCTCGACCTGACGGCAGTTTCCGACAACAACAGCACCAGACGCAGCCGTCCCATCAGCCACAGGACCCCCAACTCAGCCGGCCCGTCGAAGCCCATGAAACACCAAGATCTCACTATGTCAAGGCTGGCAATGTGGGTGCCAATTAGCATAGAGATCTACAGTGGTCGAGGACCTGCAAAAGAGCGTCCGTGTCAGGCACTCACACGTGAATCACTAAGGAGATCGCTTAGGGCGGAGATGTGCGCCACCTGATTCCGATGCTGGCGAGCTTGGAGAACCAGATTTGCCACAACCAAAGCTGGATCGACATCAGACACCTCAGTCCGGAGCCGACTTCTGATCCACGGGGCAACCTCACTCCACCTATAGAAAACGGTGCCCTCACGTGCCGGGTTAACCGGTGGGGGAAAACCACCCGGCCCTCGCTCGCCAGTGACGTAGCGCCGAACCGACTCTCGGCTTTGCCCGATGCGGTTGGCGATATCGGCCAGCGTCACTAGGTCCTCATCAATAACTCGCAGGGCTGTGAGCCCAACAGATTCGAGATCACGGACAGCCGAAGCGACCGCGTCGGCAAGTGTGGCCGCTTCTCGATCGAACTGCGCAATTGGCATACGCTGTTCGATACCAAACACTGCGTCGTCGCAGCCTGCCTCGAACAGCGCATCGAGTTCAAGATCGGTAGGTCGCCGGTCAAGAATGACAGTAAAAGTGTGTACCATTATCGGCCTACCTCCCTCCTCGCCGGTTGGGCCGCTGGGCGACTTCGGACCCTACGGTACATGAGTGTGCTCGTTGACGAACCGGTCGATCTGCTTGGCATGGGTACCCGGATTGCGCGGTGACGTCCAGACGTCCCGAGATGCCTTGCATGACTCGCACTGCACCTCGCCCCACCGATGTGAGCGGTGAATTGGTATGACCAGGAGGCCAGCCCCGTCAGCGCGGTGGAGGGCATCGGCAACCTCTTTCTTCGGGTGGCGTCCCCGACTGATCATGTCTAACTCCTGTGAGTCGTACTGCCTGCCTGTTGATCATCCCTGTTCGTCTCCTTTGTCCCTTATCCGGCGAAGCCGCTAACCCGGTTGAGGCTGGAACGGGCCTGTGCTTCGGTGCAATAGTACACCGCCCGGTGCACAAGTGCACCAGTAATCGACCGGACAGCTCCGTGCCGGAGCGTGCCCGATGCCAGGGTCACGAAGTACAGCAGCAGTACCGACCGGGAGCGCCCGAGAGCAGGGCCAACGAAACCACATCCGAGTGTGCAAAGCCGATCCGGGCCTCACTGCCGGCAGTCCGCATCGAGAGGGCAATAGCCATAACTACGCCATGGTTTTCAACGGCAAGCGTGGCGGAATGGTGGGACATGTCGGGAGGCTGGTGATGCGGTCATGACCACTCCTTGGGGCCGGTCCGGATAGCGCTCGCGACGCACCGGGCTGCATGCCGATCCGCCGCATTGCTTGAGTGCGCAGGGGCCGCTGACCTATGCATGGAAGTCGAATTCGTTGTCTTTGACTCCGGCGATGAAGGCGTGCCACTCGGGCTTGGTGTAGACGATCACGGGGCCGTCTTGGCGGTGGTGGCTGTGACGCACAGCTACACGGCCGGTACCGTCGTTGAAGGGGCCGGCCTCGACGCAGCTACCGCCGGCAGCATCGCTCCTACTGCTGATCCGCCACGCGACCCGGGCGAGGTCTTCGTCTGTCACTGGCTCTGATGCTCGCGATGCGGTCATGCCGCCTCCTTCGCTATTGCGGTGATCAGTGCTTCCGATCTTCCCGGCTCAGCGCAAGCTTCGCGAGTCGATCGTACGCATGCACAAAGCGTTCGCTGTCAGGCGACTCTACGTAGACACAGCCCGCGATCGTCTCCTGATATGCAACGTCATCTGTGAGAGGTGCCCCGAGGGTGAAGACCTTGAAGCCGCCCATGATCCCAGTAGGGGAGCCGGCCGAGAATGGGAGAACTTGAACCTCGATATTGAGCCGTGGGAAGCAGCTCACGAGGTGATCGAGTGCATCGCCATGACTTCCCGGCCACCCACCTGTCGAAGTAGGACAGCCTCACTGAGGATGGCTCGGAGGACGACCGGGGTGTCGCCTTCCAGGATGCGCTGACGGTTCATCCGGAACTCGACCCACCGAGATATCTGCTCCTCTGTGGCATCAGGCTCGGCACCGCTGATCACTGCTCGCGCGTAGGGTTCCACCTGCAACAGCCCAGGGACCAGTTCGACGTCGTACGTCCGGATCAGACTCGCGCGGTTCTCCAGCCAGACGTAGTCGATGAAGCCGTAGTCGTCATCTGAGGCGTACCATCCCACCAGCCGTACTGCTTAAAGTGTCGTGTTGAAATCGAACTCTTGGCCCTTGATTCCAGCGATGAAAGCTTCCCACTCGCGTCTGGTGTAGACGATCACCGGGCCATCCTGGCGGTGATGACTGTGACGGACCGCCACCCGGCCCGTACCGTCACAGAACGGCCCGGCCTCCACACAGCTACCGCCGCCAGCCTCGCTCTTGCTGCTGATGTGCCACTGAACCTGCTGAAGCACATCCACTGTGACATCTTCGGGGTAGGAAATTCGTGATGTAGTCATGGCCACTCCTTGCAGCTAGTCGGGTCCGGTCGGGTAACGCTCGCGACACACCGCTGCAAGCAGATCCGTCGCATTGCTTGAGTACGCAAGGGACGCTGACCTACGCATGGAAGTCGAATTCGTTGTCTTTGACTCCAGCGATGAAGGCATCCCACCCGGGTCCTGTGTAGACGATCACGGGACCGTTCTGCTGGTGGTGGCTGTGACGTACGGCAACGCGACCGGTACCATCGGTAAGCGGTCCGGCCTCCACGCAACTACCGCCGCCACCCTCACTCCGAGTGCTGATATGCCACCGGACCTGCGCAAGTGCCTCACCGGTGACGCCGTGTGGGAAAGTGCGTGATGCGGTCATGACCACTCCTTGGCCGCTGCCGAAATGACGGCGATCGACTCCGATGGGCTGAGTGCTGCTTTCTCCAGCCGATCGTAAGCATGTACGAAACGTGCATTATCAGGCGACTCAACGTAGAGCATGCCCATGACGGTTTCCTGGTAAGCGATATCGTCCCTGAATGGCTCACCCAGCGTGACGATCCTGAAGGCGCCTGCGGTTCCGGTTGGAGAACCTGCCGAGAGCGGCAGAACCCGTATGTCGATGTTGGAACGGGCAACGCATTCCAGAAGGTGCTCCAGTTGCCCCTTCATCACATCCGGATCACCGACCTTGCGAAGGAGGACTGCCTCGTTGAGCACGCTCCGGATCGCTACCGGACTATCGCCATCCAGGATGCGCTGGCGAGCCATCCGTAGCTCAACCCAGCGCGAGATCTGGTCCTCTGTGGCGTCCGGCTCGGCCGCACGGATGACAGCGGTGGCATAACGCTCGGTCTGAAGCAGTCCGACGTGGAGTTCCACGTCGTAGTAACGGATCTGGGTGGCGCGGCTTTCGAGCCACACGTAGTCGATGAAGCTGTGGTTGACATCCGAGGCATAGCCGTCCCACCAGCCGGTGCGCCAGACCTCCTCCCTCAACGCCATCATGCTGTCCCGCTGACGCTTGCTGGAGACCCCGTACAGGTCAAGGAAGGCGAGCAGGTCTCCGCGCCGGATCGGGTACTCACCGATCTCGAAGCGACTGACCGTGCCCTGGTGCCGCTGGATGTACTCGCCCGCCTCCTTGGCCGTGAAGCCCTTGGCCTCTCGGAGCCTGCGTAGCTGTTCACCCAGCCATCGAGCGCGCAGGGTCGGCGTCTTCTTCTCCGGCATGCCCCGGTCCTTCCTGCCAGATCGGTCCGTCGACATCTTCTCATCCCCATGCGCGTCCACATCCGACGCCGGCCCGCGCTACCAGCATGTTTGTCATTTCTACATGCATGTGTCATTGTCTCATGCGGTACCCGCCAGAGGATACATGTACTGGCACACGAACGTCCTCGGCGCTGTATGCCATTGGGGCTGCGGCGAACGGGTGACCGGTGGGTGCGCCGGCTGGTGAGTGGTGACGACCACTCGACCGCCGGCCGGCGCACCCACCACGCGCCACAGCGCCACCACAGGCGGACCCCCCGCCCCGTACACCTGACAGGAGCGTCTGATGAGCGTCCAAACCGTCGAACGCACCGCCGCGTCCCGACTCAGGACGATCCTTGGCACCGGCACCCACCCCGTCGTGGAGCCGTCGCTGCGCGCCGAGCTTTTCCTGATCGCGCACGAGGACGAGACCGGCCGCCCCCACATCGACCCGGCGAAGCTCGAACTGGCCCTCGCCGTCGCGATCCTGCTGGAACTCTGGCTCGACAACCTGATCCTGATCGGATGGCGCTTCAGCGCCCGCCACGGCACCTACCAGGCAGACCCCGGACTGATCACCATCTGCGACACCACAGCCACCGGAGATCCCCTCAAAGACGCCGCCCTTGTCATGCTCTGGCACACCAACGCACCGCGCGTCCGCGACTTCATCCGGGACTTCGCCGCCACCGGCCTGTACGAGCGGGTACGCGGCGACATGATCGCCACCGGGCTGCTCCGCCGCACCACCCGCCGGCGCTTCTTCCGCCGCACCGACAGCTACACCGCCGTCCACGAAAACCACCCGGTACGCGCCCGTACCAAGGTCCGCAACCTGGCGACATCCGAGCCCGGCAGCCACCCCGGCCACGACGGGCCGTACCCGTACACCGTCGCACTCGCCGCGCTGGTCACCCGGGTCGGACTGGCCCGGTACCTCGCCTCAGAGAACGTGACCTGGCTCCAGCAACGGCTGGCCGCCATCGCCCAGAGCATCCCCACCATCCGCGAGGTCATCACCGCGTTCGGCAGATCCCGGTAGGCCACACCGCCACGGTCCGCCCGGTTCCTGGCCGCTCGCCGGGAACCGGGCGGCGACCCGACACCGAGACGCCGGCACGAGGAGCCCGTGATGTCCGCGCTTGAGAAGACCGCCGCCGAACTGGCCTCCATACAGGAGCATCTGGAACGTGCCGCCGCACGGTGCACCACCGCCGCCAGCCACGCGGACGACGCACACCACGCCGCGATCGCCATCGGTTCCGGCAACGCCCTCGCCGACGCGGAAGACGTCAAAGTCGCGGTCCGATCGCTTCAGCAGACCCTCAACCGGGTCGCCACGGTCGCCGAGATGACCGCCGACACGATCCGTACCGCCATCCACGGCACCCCGAAACCAACCCGGGCCACCGAACGGCCCGAGGTTCCGGCTCCAATCCCCGGTACGCCGTAAACCTGCGGAACCGGCCTCAGAGTCGCACCCCGCCACCGCCGTGACCGCCAAGCTGAGGGCGAATACCTTGCGAGTCGGAGATGGCGGGTTGCTCGGTCAACCGGCGGCGGGGCAGGCGCGCTGCTGACCATGCTGTCGCTCGGCGTCCAACGGTTCCGCCAGCGCCGACGCCCCACGGCAGCACACGTGGGCAGTCACCACTGTCACGCCGGCTCGTCCTTCGGCGGTTTCGTCATCGACACGATGTTCTCCCCCATCGGAGCCGCCGGTGCGGGCCGCAGCGGACCATTCGGAATCCGACCCGACAGCCGCACGATGTCGATAGCCAGACGACGCACCTTGTCATCCACGATGTCGACCACGTTCTGGTCGAGAGTGGCCCCGAACAGGTAGCGGCGGTTGTCGATCAAAACGTAGTAGTACGCGCCCTGATGAATGTCCAGCACAACCCGGACCAGGTCGCCCTGTTCCATCTGGTCGAAAGTGCCGTCCAACCGCCTCGCAAGGCCATGCGTGAGCCGGCCGTACGCCTCATAACGGCGTCGTCGGACCTCGGCCGGAACCTGGCCGCAGAGGTCACGCATCCGCCTGCCGGGATCGCCCAGCACGTCGGCGCTGAAGCTGCACGTGCCGTTGACGTAGTACGCCACAAAATGCAGGTCCGGCGCACCGAGCGCCCGCCGGCACAGGTCGACCACCGACGTGGAAGGCTCGTTCTCGAACGTGGTCAACGTGGCCGTCGCCCCGCCCGTCGTGTCGAACAGCGGATAGGTCTTCCCACCCGCCAGGTCCTGGTACTCCTCCAGGTCGTCGCGGCGTACCACTCCCGGCCGCATCGCCACGTAGAGGCCGGACAGGAACACGACCACTCCGGACGAACTCACCGCCGCACCGACCACATTGTCCAGGTGGTAGCGGGAGATGCCGGCGCTGAACAGGATCACGATGCCGGCGACGACACTGAACCCCCCAATCGCGAGCAGCCCGCCCGCCACCACCCGGGGCAGGCTGACCGCCTTCTTCCAGACCAGCCCTGACACCGCCAGCAGCACCATCATGATCACGACTACGGTGCCCAGCCGTTCCGGGCTGACCGGCTCATTCTTGGCGATTGTCAGGGTGAACTCCACTGCGACACCGATCAGGAACACGCCCAGCGGTGCACCACTGCCTCTGCCCATCGCGCCTCCCACCGCGTCGCCGTGCGCAAAGTATCGGCTGGCTCGCCGCTCTTTACGCCGCACCGACACGAACGGTGTCCACAATGCCGCGTCAAGGAATCGGGACTATAGGCGGCGCATGGTATCAGCATTTGGCAATACAGCGACTACTACAAGTGACCACTCTTGCGAGGGGCGTGTGATATGAAAGCCGAGCAGCCCATTTCGGAGCCGGCACACCGGCGCATCCGGCGGGCGTGGACGTCCGGCGAGGAGACCGTTGGTGCGGCGAACTGGTCAGCTACTGCTGTTCATCCTCATCGGAGTGGGACTGGCCTGGGCCCTGTCAGCGGACGTAGCCGCTCTGGCGCACTCGACCTACTACAAGCTCGGTACCTATCTCCTGCTGGCGATCGGCCTGTACGGGGCCACCTATGGCATCGACCTGCAACAGGCCAGACACGACAAACGGGTCATCACCACCGCCGTGACGGTCGGCGTCATCCTCAAGGCCGTGCTGATCGGCGGCGTGCTCGGCCTGGCCTGGCAGGACCCGCTGTTCCTGATTCTCGGCGTGGCCGTAGCCCAGATCGACCCGCTGTCAGTGGCCGCGCTCATGGGCGACAAGCGCATGAGCGTACGGGCCCGCACCGTGCTCGCCGCCTGGTCGTCCTTTGACGACCCGTTCACAGTCATCCTGGCCATCTACGCCGCTGCGGTGGCGGTCAACACCTTCGCGATCGGTGACGTGCCACCCTCCGGGTCCGACCCGCTTCTGCTCTACACCGCCGACCTCGGCGGCAACCTGGCCCTTGCCGGCGGCGCATGGCTGGTGTGGCGGATCATCGGCAATTGTTCCTGGTTGCAGTACGCCGTCCTCGTCGGGTGCTTCGCCGCCTCGGTAGCCACCGGCTGGATGCTGGCCATCGCCATCATCGGCCTGTTCGCCCGACCCGAGGCATTGAACGTCCTGGTACCACGGCTCACCCAATGGGCGCTCTACGCCGCGTCGGTCGCGCTCGGCGTTCTCCTCATCGACGGCATCCAGGTCTGGAAAGGCATCAGCCTCGGCATCGCCGCATTCGTCGCACAGACCGTCGCAGCCGCGCTCCTCACCCGCGGGATGCCACGCGTCGACCGCTGGCACCTGGCGCTCGCCCAGCAGAACGGGATAACCGCGATCATTCTGGCGCTCACCCTGCAAATCCAGTTCGACGGCGTCGTCGCCGTGGTCGCCCCGGCGATCATCACCGTGAACCTGATCCACGCCGCCGTCAACAGATTCGTCGACCGGAAACTCCCCCCGGCCCGGACCCCAGTCGAGATCTTGGAAAGTAGTCGTCGTTTATGGCGGGGTCAGTTTCCAAGATCTCGGAGAAGATAGGCCGCATTCGGCGAAGAGTGGGCCGCGCAGCCGTCGAGCCACCCGACGCGCTCTACCACGGCACCGCCGTACGGTCCTCGACACGATCCTCAGCGAAGGTCTGAAGCCGATGCGGCGGACCCACGTACACCTGTCGGCCGAGCCGGCGACCGCCCGCAGCGTCGGAGCCCGGCACGGCCACCCGGTGGTGCTCACAGTGGACGCCGCCGGAATGCACCGGCACGGCTTCGCATTCCACCTCGCCGCCAACGGAGTATGGCTCACCCGCCACGTACCACCGGAGTGGCTCCGGCACTGACCGCAGTGGTCAGGCCGACGACCGGGCGGTGCTTGGCCCGGGACCATGACAAACCACGTCGATCTCGGCCATACGGCTTCCCGTACGGCGGTGCGCAGCCTTCCAGGCACATCGCGACAACCAGCACGGCCACGGCGATGATCGGGGATCTGAGTTCGTGCGGGTCGGTGACTTGTGCCGGGCGTGGAGGCCACCGTAGACCCGGTCGGCCAATCGACGAGGCGTCAGTCCCGCTGCCGCGGCACCGCGTCGTGTGCGGATATCGGGGCGAGTTCGACGTCGGTGCTCGTGGCAGGTCGTAGCCGGATGCTGGTGATGGCATGCCGGTCGATGCCGGTGACCTGGGCGGCCCAGTCGCCGACCGCCACAGTGTCACCCGGTGCGGTGGGTAGGCGTTTGAGCAGGGCGATGACCATGCCTGCGACGGTGGTGTAGTCACCGTCCGGCCGGGTCTCCAGGTGTACGCCGACGTCCGGCAGGTCGTGCACCGGGAACGTACCCGGAAGCAGCAGGGACCCATCCTCCTCGCGTCGGACGGCCTGGACGTCGCGGTCGGTCTCGTCGTAGATCTCGCCCACCACCTCTTCGACCAGGTCTTCGAGAGTGACGATGCCGTCCACCGCGCCATGCTCGTCGACGACGAGGGCGAACTGTTGCCGCTCAGCCTTGAATCGGCGCAGCGCGTCGGCAGCCCGCAACGAGTCCGGCAGGACCACGGCAGGCTGGGCCAACTCCGACACCGGGCCGGTGCGGTCGGTCGTGACCAGGTCACGCAGCTGCACCACGCCGACGGTGTCGTCGAGGTTGGCGTGGCGTACGACGGGGGCCCGGGAGTGGCCGGAGGCGGCCAGCGCGGCACGCGCGGCCTCGACCGGGGTGTCGACCTCAATGGTGAACACCCCCCGGCGGGGAATGAGCACCTCACGCAGGACCCGTTCGGTGATCTCCACGGCACCGGTGATGATCAGCCGCTGTTCCGGCGTGAAGCCGCGGTGGGTGGCGACCAGGTCGCGGATTTCCCCAGGGGTGATCTCCTCGCGGTGTTTGGCCGGGTCGGAGCCCATCAGCCGGACGGCGGCGTCGGTGGCCTTACCCAGCAGCCACACCGCCGGCCGGGACAGCGTCGCGATCATGCTCAGCGGCCGGGCGACCAGCAGTGCCCAGCTCTCGGCGTGCTGCATCGCCACCCGCTTCGGCGCCAGCTCGCCGAACACGAGCGTCAGGAAGGTCAGCACGAGGGTGACTGCGACGATCGCGACCGGCCGTGCGGCCCCGCCCAGGAAGTCCAGCGGCGGCACAAGCGGTTCAGCCAGTGCGACCGCGGCGGTGGCGGAGGCGAGGAATCCGGCCAGGGTGATCCCGACCTGGATCGTGGCCAGGAACCGGTTCGGGTCGCGGGCGAGCCTGGCGGCGACCCGGCCGCTGCCGCCACGACGCTCCAGCCGGCGTAGCTGTCCCTCGCGCAGGGAGATCAGCGCCATTTCGCTGCCGGCGAACACGGCGTTGAGGACGATCAGAACCGCGACCAAGGCGAGTTGGAGCCAGTAGACGGTCATGACCACGGCTCCTGGTCCGCTTCCGCAAACCCTCGCGGGGCTACCAGCGGCAGCGCCGCAGTGCGGGCAGGTCGACTCGAACACGAATGCCGGGCAGAGCCCGGCCTGGTACTACACACGCCCACAAACTCACGGTAACAGCCAGGGGCGGTGCCGATCGTCGCCCACCCAGGGCCATGATCGCCTGCCCGTCCGCGGCCCCGGTCGTGTTCACCCGTCGCTGTTACCCCCAACCAGGTGTCCGACCCAATCGCACTCCGTTGAGCGGGTCAGCCGGGTGGGGGCAAACCGGCGGTGATCTCCAGGGCGGTGGTGATCAGTGCATGAGCGCGGGCGGTGATCGCCGCGAGCAGGCCGTGGGCGTGCTCACCAGCGCGGGAGGCGACAGCTTGCAGGGCGTGAAGGGCGTCGTCGAGTTGGTCGAGCTTCGCGCGCAGTTCACCGTCGACGGGCTGGCGTACGGCGGTGGCAATGTCCTGTAGCCGCACGCCGTGCGCCTCTAAAGTGCGGATGGTGGTGATCCGCTCGACGGTGTCCGGCTGGTAGAGGCGGTAGTTGCCTGCGGTGCGGGCGGCAGGGGTGAGCAGGCCGAGGCTGGTGTAGAAGTCGACGGTGCGCGGCGACACGCCCGCGCGTGCCGCGATCTCTCCGATGCGTAGCAGTGTGTCGTCGATAGCGGCCACCCCTTCCATGCCCACGGAATGGATCTTCCTTTGGATCTTCCTGTCAGGAACCGTACAGCTTCACGTGTTACTGTTTCCAGCCATGACCGGCTCGTCCGCTGACGGCTGTAGTCCCGGGCCGGGTACG
The DNA here is from genome assembly GCA_036375165.1 of Micromonosporaceae bacterium. Taxonomy (GTDB): domain Bacteria; phylum Actinomycetota; class Actinomycetes; order Mycobacteriales; family Micromonosporaceae; genus WHSM01. Next base: position 11,235 of record DASUSI010000132.1, read on the forward strand.
GCCCGGCTGCTCGTCTCTACCACCAATATCCGCCCTGATGCGGCGGTCCAGGGTTCACCGTGTTGATCCTGGCCGGTCTGGGCCTGATTGTCGCGTTGACCGCTGCGACGGCATATTTCGTGGCACAGGAGTTCGCCTACGTGGCCGCCGACCGCTCCCGGCTCGCGGCGATGGCCGCCGACGGTGACCGGCGGGCAACTCGGGCGCTGTCGGTGACGTCCCGTCTGTCTTTCATGCTCTCCGGCGCGCAGCTGGGTATCACTGTCACCGCCCTACTCGCCGGCTACGTGGCCGAGCCGTACCTGGGCCAAGGGTTGGCGGATCTACTCGGGCTGGCCGACGTGCCCCGCTCGATCAGCGTGCCGGTGTCGGTCGCGGTGGCCCTGCTGGTCGCCACGGTCGTGCAGATGGTGCTCGGCGAGCTGGCGCCGAAGAACCTCGCGATCGCCCGCCCGGAAACCCTCGCAAAAGCCCTCGCCGCGTCGACGCGGGTGTACCTGGCGGTCGCCGGACCGCTGATCCGGCTGTTCGACACCGCCGCGAACCGGCTGCTGCGCGCGGTGGGCATCGAACCGATCGACGAGCTGACCCCGGGTGCCACCGCCGACGACCTGGTCCGGATCGTGGCCGACGCCCGCGCTGGCGGGCACCTGGACGACGCCACCGCCGCCCTACTCGACCGCGGGCTGGACTTCCGCACCCTGACCGCCGGGCAGGCGATGGTGCCCCGCGTCAACGTCATCACGGTGCACGCCACCGACCCCGCCACCCGGGTCGTGGAACTGCTGGACACCGGGCACACCCGCTTCCCCGTCCTCGGCGAGGGGGCTGACGACGTGATCGGCATCGTCGGCGTACCCGACCTGCTCGCCATCCCGGCTGACCGGCGGGCCACCCCGTTGACACAGGTGGCGGTGGCACCTTTGCAGGTCCCGGCCGGGCTGTCGCTGCCACGAGTGCTGGAGCGGCTACGCGCCACACACCGGCAGATGGCCTGCGTGGTCGACGAGTATGGCGGCTTCGCCGGCATCATCACCCTCGAAGACGTCGCCGAAGAACTCGTCGGACCGATCCGCGACGAGGACGACCTACCCGAACCGGCTCCGAACCGGCTCAGCGACGGGTCGTGGCGGGTCCCCGCACGGTGGCGGGTCGACGAGATCGCCGACGCCACCGGCATCCCGCTGCCGGTCTCCGGCGACTACGACACCGTCTCCGGCCTGATCATGCGGCTGCTCGGCCGCATACCGCAGCGCGGCGACACGGTGACGGTTGACCTGCCCGCGAGCGCGCTCGACGCCACCGGGGCTGGCCGGGTGACGATCGAGGTGCTCAACGTGGACCGGCATGTACCCGACACCGTCCACCTCAGCCTCAGTGAGACATCGTGAGCACCACCTGGGCGCTGGTCGCCTCGAGCGCACTGCTGGCGGCGAACGGGTTCTTCGTCGCCGCCGAGTTCGCTCTGGTCGCGGCGAAACGCCACCGGCTGGAGCAGGCCGCCACCACCGGTAGCCGCGCCGCCGCCGCGGCCCTGGCCGGCTCGCGGCAACTGTCGCTGATGCTCGCCGGCGCCCAACTCGGCATCACCGTCTGTTCCCTCGGCCTCGGCGCCCTCGCCGAACCCGCGGTCGCGCACCTGCTCGACCCGCTGTTCCTCACCGCCGGACTACCCGCCGGGGCGGCGCACGCGGTGGCGTTCCTCGCCGCACTGGCGGTCGTGGTCTTCCTCCACATGGTGGTCGGGGAGATGGCACCCAAATCCTGGGCGATCAGCCACCCGGAACGCTCCGCACTGCTGGTCGCCCTGCCGTTTCGCGCCTACACCATCATGGTCCGCCCGGTGCTGCACGTGTTGAACGTGCTAGCCAACGCCGCCGTCCGGGCCGTGAAGGTGACCCCGCAGGACGAACTCGCCCACGCCCACGGCCCGCAAGAACTACAGATGCTCATCGAGTCGTCCCGCGAGCACGGCCTGCTCCCCGCCGACGAACACCGGATGCTCACCCGGATGCTGGCTCTGCAACAGACCACCGTCGCCCAGGTGATGCTCCCGATCGACCAGGCCGTCACGGTCGACACCGACGCCAGCCCTGCCGAGGTGGAGCAGGTCAGCCACGCGGCCGGCCGCTCCCGCCTGCCGGTGGTCGGCGGTGGGCGGATCGGCGGCATTATGCACGTCCGCGATGCGCTGCGCGCCACCACCAACGGCGAACCCGCCACCGCTGGGCAGCTGATGACCACCCCACTCACCCTCGGTGAGCAGACCAGCGTGGCCGCCGCGGTGCAGGCCATGCGCGCCCACCGCGCCCAACTCGCCCTGACCACCGACCCGGATGGGACGGTGGTCGGGCTGGTCGCGATGGAAGACCTGCTGGAGGAGGTGATCGGCGAGTTCGACGACGAAACCGACCAGACCCCATGACCGGCTGGCCACACCCGCCGGTAACCGCACCACAGTGGCCGACCACCACGGTCGGCCGCCGACAACCCCTCTCTGCCCGAGCCACCCCCTACGGCCGTCAAGGAGTGAACCGTGGTTTTCAAGAAGCTGCTGTCCGCCCTCGGCGTCGGCGCCCCCACCGTCGACACCGTGCTGACCAACCCGAATACCCGCCCCGGGCTGATCCTGGAGGGGCACGTCAACCTCACCGGCGGCAGCCAGTCCGCCGACATCGAACACGTCGCCGTCGCCCTGGTTACCGCCGTTGAGATCGAGCACAGCGAGGGTGAGCACCACGGCGTGGCCGAGTTCCACCGGTTACCGGTGTCCGGCCGGCTCCGCCTGGAAGCCGGCCAGCGGCAGTCCATTCCTTTCCAACTGCCGGTGCCCTGGGAAACCCCGATCACCGACGTGTACGGCCAGCGGCTACCCGGCATGACCATGGGCCTGCGCACTGAGGTCGCCATCGCCCACGCCGTCGACAAGGGCGACCTCGACCCTGTCCACGTCCACCCCCTGCCGGCACAGGAGCGCATCCTCGACGCGTTCACCCGACTCGGCTTCCGCTTCATCGGCGCCGACCTCGAACACGGCCGCATCCACGGCGTGCACCAGACGTTGCCGTTCTACCAGGAGATCGAGTTCTACCCCGCCCCCCAGTACGCCCAAGGCATCCAGCAGGTCGAACTCACCTTCATCACCAACCCCCACAGCGTGGAGATCGTGCTGGAGTTCGACAAGCGCGGCGGCATGTTCACCGGCGGCCACGACACCTTCGGCCGTTACACCGTCGACCACTCCGGCGCCGACCACATCGACTGGACCAGCCAGGTCGACAGTTGGGTCCGCCAAGCCCTTGACCACCACCACTCCCTGACCAGCCATGCCGCCCCCGGCTACCCGCCACACGGCCACCACGGGCACGGGCACGGCGGGTCTGGCATGGGCGGCGCACTCGCCGGTGCCGCGGGCGGATTCGTCGCTGGCATGGTCGCCGGAGAAATCATCGACGAGGTCTTCGAAGGCGACGACGAGAGTGAGGAGTAGCTCGAAGACCAGCCCCTCCCGTCAGCCTTCCCCATTCAGGCACTCATCCGCGGGCAAACCCGCACGCGAATCATCAACCATTGAGGAGGAACCATTCCAGTCACCGCAGACCTCACCAAGCTGGTCGACAAGGCGTATCAGGACAAGAGCCTCACAGAACTCGTCGCCGCCCCGGTATCCGCTCTCACCGGCGTTAGCGACGGCGACGCCAAACTTCTCAAGGAAGCCTTCAACATCATCACCATCGGCGACCTCGGGCGCAGCCCGTACTTCCGCACCGCTAACGCCCTGGTGAACCTCACCGACGACCACAAGTAACACCACCCCGTGTGAGCCGGCGGGTGTGGCCGCACCCGCCGGCTCACACGGGGTGATCTCCTCGCCGGGCGGGGAAGTTTCCCGACGTGCCCAGCCGTCGGCGTCAACTGTCACGGGGTATGTCGACATCCATTCATGCCGTGTGGTGGTCTTGTGCCGTGTGGACGGCAAAGGTTGGTGGCGGCACGGCCCGGATCGATATCCGGGGTCAGCTTGCCGGCTGGTTTCTGGGGGTGGCCGGCGGCATGGGCATCAATGTGCTCAGTAACGACATCGGGTATCGGGGTGTGGTCGCCGCCCTGGCGGTCGGGATGGTGATCTCCGGGACGAACTGGCTGCTGCGGCTACCGTACCGGGCGCCGTGGGCCCGCGACGCTCCACCCATCCTGCTGGGGCTGGCCCTGGGCGCCGCTCTCGTGACCCTGGTCGATCCCCGTGGCTGGGCCGGTCCGGCCACCCTGATAGCGGTCGGGTTGGTCGCCGTCACCGTGTTCATCCTCACCGACCTCGCAACCGCCAGCCGTTTCCTGTTCGGCGCGGCGTTCATCGGCTTCGGTGTGGTGGCCATCGGCGTCGGCCTGGGGATGCTGCGCGAGAACGACCTCCTGGTCGGCGCGGCCGTCACCGGCGGCGCCGTGGCGGTGATCGGCTTCGGTGTGGCAGCGCTGCGCGAGAACAACCTCCTGTTCGGTGCGGCGGACATCGGCATCGGTGCGGCGCTCATCGCCCTCGGTGTGGCAGCGCTGCGTGCGAACAACCTCCTGTTGGGTGTGGCGTTCGTCGGCTTAGGTGTGGCGCTCATCTGCGCTGGCTTGGCGAGGCTGTGCGAGAGCAGGCTCCTGTTCGGTGCCGCGCTTATCGGCATCGGTCCGGCGGCCATGGGCGTCGGCGTGGCCGTGCTGCTGCTAGATGGTGGCCTGCTGTTCGGTGCGGCGCTTATCGGCATCGGGGTGGCGGGCATCGCCATCGGGGTGGCGATACTTTTCGAAAACGACCTCCTGCTGGGCGTGGGGCTCATCATCGTCGGCGTGGGGGCTAACGGCATCGGGGTGGCGAGGCTGCTCGAAAACGACCTCATGTTCGGCGCGGCGGCCATCGGTGCCAGCGCGGCGATCATCGGCTTCGGCATGGCCTTTCTGCACGTCCGTAGCCGGGTACGCCGCTAGCACGGACTCAGGCCCAGGATCAGCTCGCAGCCCGCGACCGCGCCAAGGCTTCGAACGCGGCCAGCGACTCCGGATTGGACAGTGCCCCTTTCGCGGCGGCCCGGTCGGCCGGCGTACCGGCCAGGATCTTCTTCACCGGCACCTCCAGCTTCTTCCCGGACAGCGTGCGCGGCACCCCGCGTACCTGATAGATCTCATCCGGTACGTGACGCGGCGACAGACCCGACCGCAACGCGCCCCCGATCCGCTGCCGCAGCCCGTCGTCCAGGTCCACGCCGTCCCGCAGCGCCACGAACAGCAGCAACTCCCCCGATCCGCCCGCCGGATCCTCCAGATGGATCACCAGCGAGTCGACCACCTCGTCGAAGCTCTCCACCACGGAGTAGAACTCAGCGGTGCCCAGCCGCACCCCGCCCCGGTTCAGGGTGGCGTCAGAACGCCCGGTGATCACACAACTGCCACGCGACGTGAACGTGATCCAGTCGCCGTGCCGCCACACCCCCGGGAACACGTCGAAGTACGCCTCCCGGTAGCGCTCCCCGGACTCGTCGCCCCAAAAACCCACCGGCATCGACGGCATCGGCTCGGTGATCACCAGCTCACCCAGCTCACCGACCACCGGCTTGCCGTCCGCCGAGAACGCCTCCACCTTCGCGCCGAGACACCGGCCGGAGATCTCGCCCTCGTACACCGGCAACAGCGGGGCACCGCCCACGAACCCGGTGCACAGGTCCGTACCCCCGGAGAACGACATCAGCGGAATGTCGGGCCGGACGTTCTCGTACACCCAGCGGAACCCCTCGGGCGGCAACGGCGCACCGGTCGACCCGACGCCGCGCAACGCGGACAGGTCCGCGACCTCCCGGGGCACCACCCCTTCCTTGCGGCAGGCCAGCAGGAACGGCGCGGAGGTGCCGAAGTACGTCATGCCCGCCTCGGCGGCGAGCCGCCACATCGCACCCAGGTCCGGCTTGGCGGGGTCGCCGTCGAACATCACCACCGCGCTGCCCACCGTGAGCCCGGAGATCAGGTAGTTCCACATCATCCAGCCGGTGGTGGTGAACCAGAAGAACCGGTCCGCCGGGCCCAGGTCCATGTGCAACGCGAGCCCCTTCAGGTGCTCCAGCAGCACTCCGCCGTGGCCGTGCACGATCGGTTTCGGCAACCCCGTGGTGCCCGAGGAGTACAGCACGTACAGCGGGTGGTCGAACGGGACCGGCTCGAATTCCAACGGCTCGTGCTCGGCCAGCAGACCCTGCCACGGGATCGCGTCCGGCACCCGTTCCCTGAGGTAGGTCAACCCCACCAGATGCCGTACGGACGGCAACGCGGCCCGGATCTCCTCGATCTCGTCCAGCCGGGAGATCGCCTTGCCGCCGTACCGGTAGCCGTCCGCCGCCACGAGCACCTTCGGCTCGATCTGCCGCCACCGGTCACACACACTGCGGGTGCCGAACTCCGGCGCGCAGGAGGAGAACACCGCGCCCAGGCTGGCCGTGGCCAGCATCAGCACCAGGGTCTCCGGGATGTTCGGCAGGTACGCCGCCACCCGGTCGCCCTGGCGTACCCCCAGCTCCCGCAGCCCGGCGCGGGCGCGCGCCACCTGCTCCCGCAACTCGGCGGCGGTCAACTGCACCGGGTCCCGGGTCTGGGAGTGGCTGACCACCATCACGGTGTCGGCACCGGCCCCGGGCATCCGCAGCATGTGCTCGGCGTAGTTCAGGGTCGCGCCGGGGAACCACTGTGCCCCCGGCATCCGGCGGTGCCGCAACACTTCGGTGTACGGAGTGTGCGCGATCACACCGAAGTAGTCCCACACCGACGACCAGAAACCGGCGAGGTCCTCGACCGACCACTGCCACAGGTCCTCGTACCGGTCGAAGTTCAGCCCACGGTGCTCGGCCAGCCAGCGAAGGAAGTCGCCGATCCGGGACCTGTCCCGCACGTCTGCGGGAGGTTTCCACAGCACCTCACCGGTAGCCATCGCGCTCCTTCCTACCTGGCCGTCCTGGGATCTGGGACGCCGACCATCTTGCCCGCTGCCCCGGAAGGGCGCACCTGTCCCGCCACCCCATATTCCAGGTGTCCCCGATGTGGCCCCACCCCTCGACGGCGGGCTCACCGAGCGTTGCGCGGTTCCCGGGAGGACAGGATGGCCGCCCGCCGCGCCAGCCGGTGCTCCCGGCGGATCTCGGCCTCCCGGAACCGCCGGAAGTCCTCGGCCGTCTCCGGACGCACCGCCGGGACCGGCCGGGGCCTGCCGGCCGGGTCCACGGCCACGAAGACCACGTACGCCGTCGCCACCCGTACCGGATCGGTGCCGGCCTGGTCCCAGCGCTCGGCGAGCACCCGCACCCCCACTTCCATCGAACTGGTGCCGGTCCAGTTCACCTGAGCGTGCGCGTACCCGAGATCCCCCACCCGGACCGGTTCCAGGAACACGATCTCGTCGATCGCCGCGGTCACCGCGTTGCCGCCGGAGTGTCGCGCCGCCACCGCAGCCGCGGCGTCGTCCATCAGCTTCATGACCACACCACCGTGCACGGTGCCGTACAGGTTCACGTCGAGCGCCGACATGATGTGACTGAGGGTTATTCGGGAAAACGATGTCGGCTTGTTTCCGGGACCCACGGGCTTCTCGCTCATAGCCAGAGACGGTACGGTGCCAAACGGACCAATTCCGAGTGGAAAGGCGCACTGGAGTGCGACATTTGATCAGTTTGCTGCTCGGCCTGGTGATCGCGCCCGCGGTCTGGATCGCCGCCGGCCTCGGCCAGGCCAAACTCATCCAAGCCACCGACAGCGGACTCACTCTCCGTGGTGCCACTGTTCCACTCGTTGCGCTGGCAGCCGCCGGACTGGTCTTCGGCGTGATCGCCACCACCCGGGTCTCGCCAGCCGGACCGCTGACCGCCGGGCTGTTGATCGTCGGCATCCAGGTGGCCTACCTGGCACGCCCCGAGCGAATCACCGAACTGCTGCCGGAGGAGATCCTCGGCACGCAGGACGTACTCACCCTGCCGGCCGCCACCGGCCTCGGCGCGGTCCTCGGCGTGGGCCTGATGGTCGCGATATTCAGTCTCGGTCGCTGGCGCAACTGGCCCTACGACGACTCGCCCTCCTACGCGTTCCTCGGGGACAGCGGCCCGGTCGGCGCGGCCACACCGTCCGCCGCGCGCAAGGCGTACGGCGACGAGTCGACCAGTTCGTTCTCCACGGTCTCGGACGAGACCACCCACAGCCTGGCCGGAGCCTCCACCGGTACGGACTCCACGTCCAATTGGTCCGAGGGACCGGCATGGCGGCGCAGCGAAACCGACTCAGAACCCGGCAGGAGCACCTGGACCCCGCCACGCCTGCGCTGATCCGCCCGACGTGACCACTGGTCGACCTGGACCGGCTATCGCTTCACGCCGACCCCCACGATGGTGGCTGATCGGTCCGGCTCATCCCTGAAGGTGTCGTTGAGGGAGTCGGGTCGCCATTCCGGCGCGAACACGATGCCGGGCTCGATGAGGTCGAATCCATCGAACATCCGGGTGATCTCCGCGCGGCCCCGCATCGTCGTCGGAATCTTGCTGCGGACGCCCGCCTGCACTCCCGCCTTGGTCTGATCCCCGGTGCTGCTCTCCATGGTGCCGTGGGAGATCGCCAGGTAACTGCCCGGGACGATGGCATCGCGATAGGTGCGGACGAGTTCCAGTGGATGGTCCTCATCGGATATGTAGTGCAGCACGGTGAGCATCAACACGCCGACCGGTTGGCTGAAGTCGATCACTGACCGTACCGTGGGGTCTTCGAGGATTCCGGTCGCGTTCCGTACGTCGGCCCGGATCGCGGCGGCTCGGTCGTTGTCCGCCAGGATCGCATTGCTGTGGGTCACCGCGACCGGGTCCACGTCCACGTAGACGATCCGGGACTCGGGGGCGGCCCGTTGCGCGATCTCGTGGACGTTTCCCACGGTCGGGATCCCTGACCCCATGTCCAGGAACTGACGGATCCCGGCATCCGCGAGAACCCGCACCACCCGGCGAAGGAATGATCGGTTTGCTCGGTGGATCAGGGGAAGGTCGGGCATGGCCTGGTTGACCTGTTCGGCGACCGCCCGATCCACCGCGAAATTGTGCGACCCACCGAGGTTGTAGTCATAGATCCTCGCCGCACTCGGCAGCGTGAAATCCACATCGGCAGCGGCGGCCCAGTCAGCGTTGGTCATGATTCGCGATCTCCCCAGCAGACCGGAGCCGGGGGGCACCCGACTCCGGTAATTGATTGCCCCCGTGACGGATTGTAGACGAACCCTGGCAACGGGTCATCTGGTCCGGACGTGCCAGCAGTCCCAACCCCCAGCAACAGATTCGGCTGGGTTGACCGAAACGCAGGTCAGGGCACCTATCGCAGCAGATGGCGGGCGGCCACCACGCGCTGGATCTGATTGGTGCCCTCGTAGATCTGGGTGATCTTGGCGTCCCGCATCATGCGCTCCACCGGGAAGTCCTTTGTGTAGCCATACCCGCCGAGAAGCTGGACCGCGTCGGTGGTGACCTCCATCGCGACATCCGACGCGAAGCACTTTCCGGCGGCACCGAAGAACGTCAGATCCGACTCACCACGCTCCGACTTCGCAGCGGCCACGTACGTGAGCTGCCGCGCCGCCTCAAGCTTGATCGCCATGTCGGCGAGCATGAACTGGATCCCCTGGAAATCGGCCACCCGCTGACCGAACTGGCGGCGCTCCTTGACGTACCCCACCGCGAAGTCCAGGGCACCCTGGGCGATCCCCACCGCCTGGGCCGCGATGGTGACCCGGGTGTGGTCGAGGGTTCGCAAGGCGATTTTGAATCCTTCACCGGGCTCGCCGATCATCCGGGACGCCGGGATCCGTACGTTGTCGAAATAGACCTCGCGGGTGGGCGAGCCCTTGATGCCGAGCTTGCGCTCCGGCGCGCCGAAACTCACCCCGAGGTCCGACTTGTCCACCACAAACGCGGTGATGCCCTTGCTGCGGGCGGTCGGGTCGGTCACCGCGAAGACCGTGTAGAACTCGCTGACCCCGGCATTGGTGATCCACCGCTTCGCCCCGTTGAGCACGTAGTACTCGCCGTCGCGCTCGGCGCGGGTCCGCATCGCCGCCGCGTCACTGCCCGCCTCCGGCTCGGACAGGCAGTACGAGAACATTCCCTCGCCACGCGCCACCGGAGGCAGGTACCGCCGCTTGACCTCCTCCGAGCCGGCGAGCAGCAGCGGCAGGGTGCCCAGCTTGTTCACGGCGGGGATCAAAGATGTGGACGCGCAGACCCGCGCCACCTCCTCGATCACGATCGCGGTGGCGAGCGCGTCGGCCCCGGCTCCCCCGTACTCCTCGGGGATGTGCGGAGCGTGGAAGTCCGAGGCCCGCAGCGCGTCGTACCCGGCCTGCGGGAACGTGGCGGTTTCATCCGCCTCGGCGGCGTACGGGGCGACCTTGGCCTCACAGACGGCGCGAACCGCCTCCCGGACCGCCTGGTGTTCCTCTGGGAGCTGATAGACGTCGAAATCCCCGGTCGAGAACTCGGCCACGTGACCTCCCAAGCTGAACCGTGATTCAGGAAGCACAATACCGGTGAGTAACAGCCTCAGCCGCCTCAGGCATCGTGGGATCGGACACTCCACCCCGTACCCGGACGGGTACCACGGCAAGCCAGCCAGGTATGCCAAGGTCCCCGAGCTGGGTAGAGAAAGTTCACCGGTCACCGCAGCGGCTATTCTCCACCCGAGGTGCGCAGCGGCCCGCATGCCCAGTTCAGCAGCCACCACCGGTGCGGCGACATGACCGGCGCCGGTCCAGAAGTCGACACCGCCCCCTGTCCGGAGGAGTCCAGGCGTGACTGTCCAGTACCCGAGTACCTCGCCGGTCCAGCCACACGCTCCGGCGGTGCCGCCGTCCGGGGCACCGCGGCCACGGTTGACCTTCGTGGGGACCGGCTACCTCGGCGCGACACACGCGATCTGCATGGCAGAGCTGGGGTACGAGGTCCTCGGCTGCGACGTCGACGAAGCGAAGATCGCCAGGCTGGCAGCCGGTGAGGTGCCGTTCCACGAACCAGGGCTGGACGACCTGCTGCGCCGCAACCTGTCCACCGGCCGGTTGCGGTTCACCACCGACTACACCGAGACCGCGCGATTCGGGGACGTGCATTTCATCTGCGTCGGTACGCCGCAGCGCCCAGAAGGAATGAACGCCGACCTCACGTACGTGGAGCAGGCGATCCTGGACCTGGCCCCGCACCTGCACCGCAGGGCGCTCGTGGTCGGCAAGTCCACGGTTCCGGTCGGCACCGCGTCCTGGGTGGAGGATGTCGTGACCCGGCACGCGCCCGCCGGTTCCGATGTGGAAGTGGCGTGGAGCCCGGAGTTCCTCCGGGAAGGCTTCGCGGTGGAGGACGTGATCCGCCCCGACCGGGTCGTTTTCGGGGTACGCAGCGAGTGGGCCCGCGCGATGCTCTACGCGGCGTACAAAGGCGTGTTCGAACTGGCCGCCGCGGAGGACCGGGAGGTCCCGGTGGTGGTCACCGACTTCGCCACGGCCGAGCTGGTGAAAGTCGCGGCGAACGCGTACCTGGCCACGAAAATCTCGTTCATCAACGCGATGGCGGAGATCTGCGAGGCCGCCAGTGCCGACGTCACGCTGCTCGCCAGGGCGATCGGGTACGACGCCCGGATCGGCAAGGCGTTCCTGCGGTCCGGGATCGGGTTCGGCGGCGGCTGCCTGCCCAAGGACATCCGGGCGTTCCAGGCCCGTGCCCAGGAACTCGGCGTCGGCGAGGCGCTGCGGTTCCTGCACGAGGTCGACCTGATCAACCAGCGCCGCCGTGCCAGAGTGCTCCAGCTCGCCTCCGAACTGCTCGACCGACCGTCGGGACCGGCCGGCCCCGACCTGTCCGGGGTGCCCGTCGCGGTGCTCGGCACCACGTTCAAGCCCAACACCGACGACGTCCGCGACTCCCCGGCCCTGGCCATCACCCGGATGCTGCACAAGGCCGGAGCCGAGGTCACCGTGTACGACCCGGAGGGCATGGAGCACGCCCGCCGGGAACTGCCCGACGTGTCGTACGCGAAAACCCTGACCGAGGCGGTCACCGGCGCGGAACTGGTGTGCGTCCTGGTGGCGTGGGAGGAGTTCCGCCACGCCAACCCGCACGCCCTGGCCGAACTCGTCGCCGGCCGCCGGGTCATCGACGGCATGAACTCCCTCGACCCGGTGGTGTGGACCAGCGCCGGCTGGAGCTACCGGGCCATGGGCCGGCCCACCGTCTCCTGAGTACAAATCCCTGGTACGACCAGCCCCGGATGCGGGGACTTCTACTCATGTCAGCACTCGACACGGTCCGGAATCCTGACGGTAGGAAGCCCACTTGCCGAAGGGCCGTTCGATGTCCCGACACCCGTGTCCCCGCTGCGGCGGCGAAGCCGACGAATCGGCCGGCTGCCCAACCTGCGGGGCACCGCCGGATCCGATCGCCGCTGAGCTGAGCCGGCTGTGCTGGCAGCTCGCCGGCCTGGACCGCCGGGACGTCCAACTGCGTCAGGAGTACGCGGCCCTGACCGGACAACGACGGCTACTGCGTCGACGGATCGACGAACTGTGGGGGGTGCCGCGTGGCGTCCCGGCCGGTCCTCCCCCGGCCGGGACGCCCGTGACCGGAGTGCCCGCGACGGCGGCCCCGCCCGGACCGGTGACCCGCCGTCCGGAGACCTCCACCCGTTCGGTGCAGACCGTGCTGCTCGTGTTGGGCGGGGTGTTGCTCGGGGTGGCCGCGATCGTGTTCACCGCGGTCGCCTGGGCCACCTTCGGGGTCACCGGACGCGCTGTCATCCTCGCCACCATCACCGCTGTCGCGCTCGCGGTGCCGGTGCCGCTGCGCCGCCGGGAACTGACCGCGACCGCGGAGACCGTCGCGGCGCTGGCGTTGCTGCTGGTACTGCTCGACGGGTACGCGGCGTGGACCGTCGATCTGGCCGGCGTACGCCAGCTCGCACCCGCCGGTTACGCCGCCCTGGTGTTCGCCGCCACCGCCGTGGTCGCCACCGCCTACCAGCCGGTCAGCCGGCTGGCCGTACCGTGGTTCGCGGCCCTGCTGTGCGCCCAGCCGGTGCTGCCGCTGCTCGCCCGCGCGACCGAACCCGACCTGCTCAGCTACGCCGTCGGATTCGCGGTCACCGCCGCCGGAAACCTCGCCGTGCTGGCCCTGCTACCCCGGGCACCGTCCGGGAACCGACCGCTGCGGTCCGTCGCAGGTGGACTGTTCCTGGTCACCGCGGCGGTGGCGGGCCTGCTGTCGGTGCTCAAGCTGGCCCTGACGCACAACGTGCCGCAGGCCGCCGGGGCCGGAGTGGCGCTGGTCGCCACCGCCGCCCTCGGCGTGGTCGTCGCGTCCTTCGGGAACCGCCCGACGTCGCGTACGGTCGCCTCCGCTGCCGCGGCGGTCGCGCTCGTGGTGGCGGTGGCCCGGCCGGTGGCGCTCGAAGTCCCCGGCTCCGGGCTGCTCACCGCCACCGTGACCACCCTGCTGGTGTGGGTCCTCGCGCGGTCGCTACCCCAGGCATGGCGAAGCGGTCCCACGGTCGCGTGTGCGGCGACCGGGGGCCTGTTGGCGATCCCCGCCGGACTCGATGCCGCGATCGGGGCGGCGTCCGTCCTGGCGGCCGTCGCCCCGGTGTGGCACGCCGACCTCGGACAATGGCCCGCCACCGTGGCACTGCCCGACATCGGATGGCAGCCGCTGCTGGTCCTGGCGCTGCTGGCGGCCGGATCGCTGCTGCTGACCGGGACGTACCGGCGCTTCGCCGGACACCACGCCGGGGTGGCCGGGCTGGGCCTGGCCGCCCTCGGGGCACCGGCCGGGCTCGGCCTGTCCTGGTGGTCGCCTGAGGTTGTCGGGACGGGGTTGGGGCTCGGCCTGGTCGCGCTGGCCGCCTTGGCACAGGGCGAGGGTGCGGTGGGCCGGGCGGTCGCCCGGGGGATCACCGGGGCGATCCTGCTGACCCACGCCACCGCCGCCTCGCTGGTACGACCCGGCGTGACCTCGGCGGTACTCGCCGCGACCGCCGCCGGAGCGGCCGGGGTCGCGGTCCTCGCCGCCCGACCGGGCGGTCGCCACGTGGTCGGAGGCGTGAGCACGGCGGTGGCGGTGGCCGTACTGCCCGGGGTGGTGGGGTCGGCGGGCGTGGCGCTGCACTGGCCGCAGGCCGCGGTGGTGCCGGCGATGGCGGTCGCCGCGAGCGTCGGGCTGGGTATCGTCGCGATGCTCCGGCACGCCGGCTCAGAGTACCTGCGGTACGCCGTGACCGGCCTCAGCGTCGCCACCGCGACCACCACCCTGTCGGTGCTGGCCACCGACCAGCCGATCGGGGTGTACGCGGCGGTCTCCGGCCTGATCGGCGTCGCCGCCGGAACCCTGCTGCCGAGCCGGCGGGCGGTCACGGTCGGAACCGCCGTGACCGCCGGCCTGCCGTTCGCGGTGGCGCTGCTCGACGTAGTGCCGACCGGGCTCACGCTGGCTCAGGTGTACCTGTGGATCTTCCAGCCCTGGCAGGGCGCCGGTGAGTCCACCAGGGACATGCTCACGCCCGTGCCACAACTGCTCGCCAGCCCCTTCGACCCGGTCAGTCCCTGGGACCCGCTGACGCTGGCGCTGCTCACCGCCGGTTGCGGGATCGTCGGGTACGGCCTGGCGCGCCAGCGCGCGGCCGGCTGGCCACGCACGGGCTGGTGGTTACTCGCCGCCATGCTGCCCGGCGCGACACTCACCCTGCTGGTGGCACCGGTCGGGTTCGACTGGGCGTGGCCGGCCCTGCCGGTGACCGCGCTGGCAGTCGCCGTGGCCGCGGGGCTGGTGGCCGGGCTGGCACCACGGAACGTCCACCGGTCGCCGAGCGCCATGGCCGCGCTGGTCTGGCCGGTGGCCGGGTCCGTCGGCCTGGCGAACTGCCTGGCCACCCGGGGTGCCACGCTCGCCGGCCTGGCCGCCGCGACGCTGGCCGGACTGGTGGTCGCGCTGCTCGGGCGGACCACCCCGGCACGGATCACCGGCTGGGTGGTCGCCAGCACCGCCGCGGTCGCACTGGCCGAGGCCGCCGGCCTGGTCGCGGAGCTGGAACCGGCGCAGCGAGCCTACGGCGTCCTGGCGGTCGCGGTCACGCTGCTGGCGACGGCGGCGGTGCTCCCGGCTGCCGCCCGTGGACCAGAGGTGCTCACCATCGAGCGACTCTCCTTCGCGGCAGCCGGCTTCGCGGTCCTCATCGGCTGGTCGGCGCTTCCGGCCGTGGCCGCCATCCTCGCCGGCTACGGCGCACTGCTGGGCCTGTCAGCTCTGCGTCCCGGTCGCTGGCGGCTGATGGTCGGCGGCATCGGCTGCGAACTGGCCGCCTGGTGGGTGTTCCTGTGGACCGAGGACGTCGGGCTGGTGGAGGCGTACACGGTTCCGTTCGCCCTCGGGGCACTGGTCGGAGGCGTGATTGAGGCGCGGTACCGGCCGGCGCTGACCAGCTGGCAGGCGTACGGCCTGGCATTGGCCGCGATGTTCCTGCCCAGCCTCTCGGTGATCGCCAGCGGCGACGACCCGCCGCTGCGCCGGCTCGGGTTGGGGCTGGCGGCGCTGGCCGTGGTGATAGCGGGTGCGGTACGCCGCCGCCAGGCTCCGGTGGTGGTCGCCGGGGTGGTGCTCGTCCTGCTGGCGCTGCGGGAGCTGGTTGGACTGTGGGAACTGCTGCCCCGGTGGCTGCCGCTCGCGGTGGCCGGGCTGATCCTGCTGATCCTGGGCGCCACGTACGAGCAACGCCGCCGGGACGTACACCGATTGCGGGAGACGGTGGGCCGGATGACCTGAGGTCGCCGGCCAGGGCTGCCGCGCCGGGCCGGCTGTGCCAAGGTGGCGGTATGCGGAAGTACGTGATCATGGGGGTACAGGGAAGCGGCAAGGACACCCAGGCCACCATGCTCGCCAGCGACCTGGACCTGGTACGGATCAGCGTCGGCGACATGTTCCGCTGGCACGTGAAACACCACACCAAGCTCGGAGCCCAGGTACGGCGGATCATGGTGGCCGGAGAACTGGTCCACGACGACCTGGTGGAACAGGTGGTCCGGCAACGGCTGGGCTGGCACGACTGGAACTACGGGTTCATCATCGACGGTTTCCCGCGCAGCCGGGGCCAGGCCGAGTTCTTCCTGGAGAGCTACGACATCGACAGCGTGATCCACCTGGAACTGCCGCTCGGCGAAGTACGCCGCCGGGTGCTCGCCCGGCGCTACTGCTCCCGGTGCGGCATGGACTACAACCTGATCTACGACCGGCCGGAACAGGAGGGCCGGTGCGACGTCTGCGGTGGCGAACTGGTGAGTCGGGAGGATGACACCGAGCAGGCGCTGACCGCCCGGCTGCGCGATTACCACGAGAAGACCGATCCGGTCCTCGACCTGTTCCGCCGCAAGGAGTTCGTGGTCAGCGTCGACGCCTGCCCGGACAAGACCACCGTGCAGCAGGCCATCCGGGAGAAGCTCGCGTTACCTCCGTACCAGCCGGCTGGGGACGCGCCTCAGGGCTGAGCGCCGTGCAGGATCGTGGGAATCACATCAGCGATCCGGGCGGTGACCAGGTCCGCGCCGGCCTCGGTGAGCCACTGCGGCGGCACCAGCGACGCCAGTCCGACCACCGCCATCCCGGCGGTCTTGCCGCCGCGCACGCCGGCCGGGCTGTCCTCGATCAGCACGCAGCACGCCGGATCCACCCCGAGACGGTCCGCCGCGAACCGGAACAGATCGGGGGCTGGCTTTCCACGCGGCACCATCACGGCGCTGAACAACCTGTCACCGAAGTAGCCGCCGAGCTTGGTGAGTTCCAGTCGCAGCGCGATCTCCTCCGGGGTCCCGCTGGACGCGACGCAGCACGGCACTTCGGCGCTGACCAGCGCGTCGAGCAGATCCACCACGCCGGGCACCGGATCCAGTCCGCTACGGAATGCCTCAGCGCAGCGCCGCTCGTACTCCCCGACCACGTCGGTCCGTAACGGCCGTCCCAGGATCCGCCGCACCTCCGCGACGCACTCCGCGGTGTTGCGTCCCAGGTAGCGCCGCACCGAGTCCTGGTACGTGGTGGGCAGCCCTTCCTCGGTGAGGACCTGCGCGAAGATCAGATTTGAGAGTCGCTCGGAATCGACCAGTACGCCGTCGCAGTCGAACACCACCGCGTCGGGGCGGTGAGGCAGGAGCCGCTCCGTCATCGGCCGCCGCGACCCGGCCGGTTGTCGAGATCCGGCTGGCCGTCGAGACCGGACTGGCTGCCCAGCCGGGCCCGCAACGCGGCGTCCTTCTGCCCCACCAACCGGCCCAGCCCTGCCTGGTACGCGCCGATCCGGCGCAGCAACGCGGGGTCACCGGTGGCGAGGATCCGGGCCGCCAGCAGGCCCCCGTTGCGGCCACCGGCCACCGACACCGCCGCGACCGGCACCCCGGGCGGCATCTGCACGATGGACAGCAGCGCATCCATGCCGTCGAGGTACTTCAACGGGACCGGCACCCCGATCACCGGCAGCGGTGTCGCCGAGGCCACCATTCCCGGCAGGTGCGCGGCACCCCCGGCACCAGCGATGATCACCTTCAGGCCGCGATCAGCCGCACTGGTCGCATAGTCGAGCATCCGCTGCGGGGTACGGTGCGCCGAGACCACATGGACTTCGTACGGGATGCCGAACTCGTCCAGCACCTCGGCGGCACCCTGCATGGTGGGCCAGTCGGAGTCACTACCCATGATCACTCCGACCTGCGCCAACCGGTCTCCGCTCGGTTCCGGACCCGCCACGTGACCTCCCTGCGTCGATCTCATGTCGACACTACTTGCCGCCGCGCCGCGACCCGACGCCGCCCGACCCCGCGCCGCACGCTTGCGCTCGGCGGGGCGCGAGGTGACGCGGAGTGCTCAGTGTGCCGAACCGCCGTCGCGCAGCCAGGCGGCTGCCTTCACAGCGCGGGCGCGGACCTGCGCCAGGTCGGCACCCACCACCGTGACGTGCCCGATCTTGCGACCCGGACGGACCGCCTTGCCGTACAGGTGGACCTTGACGCCGGGGTCGGCGGCGAACAGGTGGTGCACCCGCTCGTCGATCCCCATGCCCCTGGGCTCCCCGCCCAGCACGTTCGCCGTGCAGACCGCCGGGGCGGTGAGCGAGGTGTCTCCCAGCGGGTAGTCCAGCACCGCCCGCAGGTGCTGCTCGAACTGGCTGGTCAGGGAGCCTTCGATGGTCCAGTGCGCGGAGTTGTGAGGCCGCATCGCCAGTTCGTTGACGAGCAGCCCGGCGGCGGTCTCGAACAGTTCCACCGCGAGCACCCCGACCACGTCCAGTTCACTGGCCACCCGGATCGCGATCTGTTGCGCCGCCATGGCCCGGTCGTCGTCCAGCCCGGGGGCTGGGGCCAGTACCTCGACGCAGATGCCGTCCTGCTGCACCGTCTCCACCACCGGGTACACGGCGACCTGTCCGAACGGTGAACGTGCCACCACCGCGGCGAGTTCCCGGCGCAGCGGCACCCGCTCTTCGACCAGCAACGACGTGCCGGTGTCGAGAAGTCGCCGCGCCGTGGCCGGGTCGCCGAGCAGCCACACCCCCTTGCCGTCGTACCCGCCGCGGGTCGCCTTCGCCACCACAGGCCACCGGTCCGCGGCGAACTTTTCGATGTCGGCGAGGCTGTCCACCGCCCGCCAGCGCGGCACCGGCAGGTCCAGAGCACTCAGCCGCTCCCGCATCACCCGCTTGTCCTGGGCACAGATCAGGGCGTCGGCTCCCGGCCGTACCACCAGTCCGGCCTCGGCGAGCGCTCGCACGTGCCGGTTCGGCACGTGCTCGTGGTCGAAGGTGAGAACGTCAACGCCTTTGGCGAAACCCATCAGGGCATCCAGGTCGGTGTGGTTGCCGACCCGTACGTCCCCCGCGACCAGGGCGGCGGAGTCGTCGGTTGAGCTGACCAGCACTCGCAGCGACTGTCCGAGCGGGATCGCGGCCTGGTGAGTCATCCGGGCCAGCTGACCGCCCCCCACCATGCCGACCACGGGCAGACCGGTACGCGCGTCCATCACCGGCAAGCCTAGGCGGAGGCCCTTCTGGTACCGGATCCGGCCTGGTCAGCGCCGCACCCTCGATACGTTGTCAACCGGAGTTGACAAGCGAGGATCGTCAACGTAGGTTGACAGTCATGAGCGAAACGTCGGAGGCAGCCGTGGATGCGACCAGCCGGGACCCGGAGGTGGGGCTCCGCGCGGTGGTGGCACTCCGGAAACTGGTCGACCGCCTGGAGGCGCTACAGGTCTCCAACGCCCGCGACCACGGCTGGTCCTGGGAACAAATCGGCGAATCGCTCGGCGTGACGAGACAGGCGGTGCACAAAAAGCACGGCCGGCGGTGAGACCAGACGGCCGGGCACCGGAAGACCAGCGGCCGAAAGACCGGAAACCCGGACCCCGGCGGCCAGAGAGCGGAGGGTGAGGCATGTTCGAACGATTCACACGCCAGGCACGCGAGGTGGTGCTCCAAGCCCGGACCGAGGCACAGTCGCTGCACCACGACCACATCGGACCCGGACACCTGCTGCTCGGCGTGCTCGGCCAGCCCGACGCACCCGGCGCGGCCACCCTGGTACGCCTCGGGGTCACCGCCGAGGTGCTGCGCCAGGATGTGGCGCACGTGGCCGTCACCTCGGACCTGAGCGCGGCGGACGCGGACGCGCTGGAGACCCTCGGCATCGATCTGGACGAAGTCAGGCGACGGGTGGAGCAGACGTTCGGTCCGGGCGCCCTCGACGTGCCCCGGCGTACCCGGGACTGGCTTTCCTGGCGGCGCAAGGACCCGCAGCCACCGGGCCACCTGGGATTCACGCCCCGGGCGAAGCACGTGTTGGAGTACGCCCTGCGCCAGGCGCTCGCGCGAAAGGACCGTCATATCGGGGTGGAACACATCGTGCTGGGACTGCTGACCCTGAAAGGCACCGTCGTGGCCGAACTGCTGCGGCGACACGGCGTCGAATCGGCAGCCGCCCGCCGGGAAGTGCTCGCCGATCTTGACCAGGCCGCCTGACCGGCTCCGGCCCCAGGTTCCGGACCGCCACGTCGGGATGACGGCGCTGGCGAGCCCCCTCGTCCCGCCAACGCCGTACCCCGGGCAACGCGGTTCACCGGCCGCCGGACCGGCACCTCGCTGTGCAAGTCAACCGGCGTGACGGGTGACAGCACAATCGGCCATGAGTACGACTCTGCGGTCGGATTCCGGAAGCCACCCCAAAGTCGCACCCCGCCGACCTGGCCCGACCACGGAACACCTGGTCACCGGTACCCTCGACCGGTGCACAGCGACGGAGCCCGCACCAGCACGCAGCCGGCCGCGACAGTCACCGGACCGGTCGGCCGGCTCAGAGGCCGGCTGTCACACCTGGTGCGTGAGATCGGCAAGTTCGGAGTGGTGGGCTTCATCTCGTTCCTGGTCGACACCGCACTGTTCAACCTGTGTCTGCTGGTGATCGGGTTCGGCCCGTTGACGTCCAAGACGTTCTCGGTGACGGTCGCCGCCACACTCGCGTTCGCCGGCAACCGGTACTGGACCTGGCGGCACCGCAGGGCCAGAGGCCTGGCCCGGGAGTACTTCCTCTACTTCGTGTTCAACGCGGTCGGACTGCTGATCGCACTGTTGTGCCTGGGTGGCAGCCACTACATCCTGGGGTCGATCTGGCCGGTGTTCACCTCACCGTTCGCCGACAACGTCTCCGGAAACGGCGTCGGGCTGGTCCTCGGGACGCTGTTCCGGTTCTACTCGTACCGACGCTGGGTGTTCCTGCCGCCCGACGCACCCCCGGTGGACCCGCACACCGGGCTGCCCGAGGCACCCGAGGCGGAGCGCGGACCCGCCCCCGAGTGGTACTACGACGAACTGGTGCCGGGTCGGCGGTTCGACCTCGGCACCGTTGTCGTGGACGAGGCGGAGATGCTGGCGTTCGCCCAGCGCTACGACCCGCAGTGGTACCACGTCGATCCGGAACGGGCCGCCACCGGTGAGCACGGCGGGCTGATCGCCAGCGGCTGGTACACCGCGAGCCTGTTCATGCGCGCGTACGTGGACCATGTGCTGACCCGGGCGGCGGCGTTCGCCTCGCCGGGCGTCGAGGAACTGCGCTGGACCGCGCCGGTACGGGCCGGCGACCGGCTGGCCGGTCTCCTGGAGGTGGTGGACCGCAAACCGTCGGCGACCCGGCCCGGCCTGGGCACGGTGACCCTGGCCGGGAGCCTCGCCCGGGTCGGCCCGGACGGCGAACCGGACCAGGAGGTGTTGCGGCTGCGATTCCGCGGGTGGTTCGGGACACGGCCCGACCGGGGTGAGACCGCTGGCGTGCCGGTCGACGCGGCATCGTCCCCCGACGGATCCGTTCACCGCAGGTGAACCGGGCACCATGCGTTCACCGCGGGTGAACGACGCCCGCCGCGTTCACCGCAGGTGAACGATGTCCCCCGCCGCGACCGCGGTCCGGGTGCCCGAGTCCACGACCAGGCGGCCTTGGGCGTCGATGTCGACGGCGTCCCCGACCAGGTCACCGCCCCCGGGGAGCAGCACCCGCACCCGCCGGCCGAGAGTGTCCGAACCGGCGGCGTAGCGCTCACGGCTGCGTGACGCGACCGGGTCCCCCGCACTCGCCCGCCAGTCCGTGTACCGGTCCGCCAACTCGCGCAACAGCGCGCGCAGCAGCGGATCCCGGTCCAGGCACCCGGACCCGGCGATGGCCAGCGAGGTCGCGTCCGCGCGGGGCAACTCGTCCCGGTCCTGGGACACGTTCAACCCGATCCCGAGCACCACCGCGGGGGCGGGTCCGTCGGGCACGGCCTCGGCCAGGATGCCGGCGCACTTGGCACCGGCGACCAGAAGGTCGTTCGGCCACTTCAGCACGGCGTCGACCTCGCCGAGTCGGCGTACCGTGTCGGCCAGCGCGACCCCGGCGAGCAGCGGCAGCCACCCGTACCGACCGGAAGGAACCGCCGGCCAGCCACGGGCCGGGACCGGCTCACCCGGCCGCAACACCACGCTGAGCGTGAGCCCGGCACGGGCCGGGGCGTCCCAACGCCGCCCCAGTCGCCCCCGGCCTGCCACCTGCTGCTCCGCGACCAGAACCGTGCCCTCGGCCGCGCCCTGGCGCGCGGACGCCACCAGGTCCGCGTTGGTGGAAGCGGTGCGGGGCACCACCCGCAGCTCGGTCCAGAGAGCGCCCGGCCGCAGCACTGCCCGCCGTAACGCCGCCTGGTTCAACGGCGGCCGGGACAGGTCGGTGTACGGCGAGTCCGGCATGCCGCCAGGGTAGGCCCCACCGGTGTGGAGATCGGCACTGTGGGGGTCCGCACAAGCACCGGAGCGTCACCTGAACGAGCGTTACGATGCCGGCGTGAGCGCCCAACCAGCAGCCGAAGCCCCGGCCGAACCGCCTCAGCCGGACATTCACACCACCGCCGGCAAGATCCAGGACCTGTCGCGACGGAACGAGGAAGCGGTTCACGCCGGTTCCGCGCGGGTCGTCGAGAAGCAGCACGCCAAGGGCAAGCAGACCGCCCGGGAACGGATCGAGATGCTGCTCGACCCGGGTTCGTTCACCGAGTTGGACGAGTTGGCCCGGCACCGTTCCACCAACTTCGGGCTGGAGAAGACCCGCCCGTACGGCGACGGTGTGCTCACCGGCTACGGCACCGTGGACGGCCGGCCGGTGTGCGTGTTCGCGCAGGACTTCACGGTGTTCGGGGGTTCCCTGGGCGAGGTGTTCGGGGAGAAGATCGTCAAGGTGATGGACCTGGCGTTGAAGACCGGATGCCCGGTGATCGGGATCAACGACTCCGGTGGTGCCCGGATCCAGGAGGGCGTGGTCTCCCTTGGCCTGTACGGCGAGATCTTCCGGCGTAACGTGCACGCATCCGGGGTGGTCCCCCAGATCTCGCTCATCATGGGGCCGTGTGCGGGCGGCGCGGTGTACTCCCCCGCCATCACCGACTTCACGGTGATGGTCGACCAGACCAGCCACATGTTCATCACCGGACCAGACGTGATCAAGACGGTGACCGGTGAGGACGTCGGCTTCGAGGACCTCGGCGGGGCACGGGCCCACAACACGAAGTCGGGCAACGCCCACTACATGGCCTCCGACGAGGACGACGCGATCGACTACGTCAAGCAGCTGTTGTCGTACCTGCCGAGCAACAACCTGGACGACGCACCGGTCTACGACACTCCGGCGGACCTCACGGTGACCGACACCGACCAGGCCCTTGACACCCTGATCCCGGACTCGGCGAACCAGCCGTACGACATGCACACCGCGATCGGGGCGGTGCTCGACGACGGCGACTTCCTGGAGGTCCAGCCGTTGTTCGCGCAGAACATGATCTGCGGTTTCGGCAGGGTGGAAGGGCGAAGCATCGGTGTGGTCGCCAACCAGCCGTTGCACTTCGCCGGCACCCTGAACATCGACGCCTCGGAGAAGGCGGCCCGGTTCGTACGCACCTGCGACGCGTTCAACATCCCGGTGCTGACCTTTGTGGACGTACCCGGGTTCCTGCCCGGCGCCGGCCAGGAGTGGAACGGCATCATCCGGCGCGGCGCGAAGCTGATCTACGCGTATGCCGAGGCCACGGTGCCGCTGGTCACGGTGATCACCCGGAAGGCGTACGGCGGGGCGTACGACGTGATGGGCTCCAAGCACCTCGGCGCGGACCTCAACTTCGCCTGGCCGACCGCGCAGATCGCGGTGATGGGCGCGCAGGGCGCGGTGAACATCCTCTACCGCAAGGAACTCGCGGCGGCCCCCGATCCGGACGCCGCCCGCGCCGGGTTCATCCAGCAGTACGAGGACACACTGGCCAACCCGTACGTGGCCGCCGAGCGGGGATACGTCGACTCGGTGATCCCGCCGTCGCAGACCCGGATCACAGTGGTGCGGGGGTTGCGGGCGCTGCGTGGCAAGCGGGAGACCCTGCCGCCCCGCAAGCACGGGAACATTCCACTGTGACCGGCGACGAGGATTCCACCGTCGTCGGCGACCAGCGCCGGACGCTGCTGCGGGTGGTACGGGGCGACCCGACTCCGGAGGAGGTGGCCGCGCTCACCGTGGTACTCGCCGTCCGTGCGTCCCAGCCGGCGGACCCGCCCGCGGCTCCCCGCTCCTTGTGGCGCGATCGCGCTCCCCTGCTGCGCCAGCCGCTGCGCGCTGGGCCCGCCGCCTGGCGTGCCTCCGCCCATCCCCGGTAGACCCACCCGATCCTGGAAAACCACCGCCACTGTTTCGCGGCGGCTTTCCAGGATCCCGGTTGTGCCGGATCAGCCGCGGGCGTCGGCGAGGACGGCGGCCAACTGGTCCAGCGCCCAGTCGAGTTCCTCTGCGGTGATCACCAATGGGGGCGCGATCCGGATCGTGGAACCGTGGGTGTCCTTCACCAGGACGCCGCGCCTGGCGAGCTGCTCGCACGCCTGCCAGCCGGTCATCAGCGACGGGTCGATGTCGATTCCCGCCCACAGCCCGCGTACCCGGAACCCGACCAGACCGTCACCCTCCAGGTCCTTCAGGCGGACCGCGAGCCGGTCGCCGAGTTGGCGGGCGCGCCGCTGGTACTCGCCGGTGGCGAGCAACCGGATCACCGCACGCCCCACCGCGCAGGACAACGGGTTGCCACCGAACGTGGAGCCGTGCTGCCCGGGGTTCAGCACCCTCAGCACCTCGGTCGGGGCGACCACCGCGGACACCGGCAGGATGCCGCCTCCCAGCGCCTTGCCCAGGATGAACATGTCCGGGACAACGTCTTCCCGCTGGCAGGCGAAGGTGTCCCCGGTACGACCCAGCCCGGACTGGATCTCGTCGGCGAGGAACAGGATCCGGTGCTCGTCGCAGATCCGGCGGACCCCGGCGAGGTAACCGTCCGGCGGGATGATGACTCCCGCCTCGCCCTGGATCGACTCCAGCAGCACCGCGACGGTGTGCTCATCAACCGCGGCCGCGAGGGCGTCCAGGTCGCCATAGGGCACAACCTGGAAACCAGGGGTGTACGGGCCGTAGTCGTCGTACGCCAAAGGATCCGTCGAGAAGCTGACGATCGTGGTGGTACGACCGTGGAAGTTGTTCTCGGCCACGATGATCTTCGCCGTGCCGGCTGGGACGCCCTTGACCCGGTAGCCCCACTTGCGGGCGACCTTGATCGCGGTCTCCACCGCCTCGGCACCGGTGTTCATCGGCAGCACCATGCTGTTCGGGGACATCCCGGCGGAGGCCGCCAGGCTGACCAGTTCCTTACAGAACGGGCCCAACTGGTCGTTGTGGAACGCCCGGCTGGTCAACGTCAGCCGGTCCATTTGGCCGCGTACCGCGCTCAGCAGTGCCGGATGCCGGTGGCCGAAGTTCAGCGCCGAATACCCGGCGAGGCAGTCCAGGAAGCGGCGTCCTTCCACGTCGGTCACCCAGGCGCCGTCCGCCTCGGCAACCACCACCGGTAACGGGTGGTAGTTGTGTGCGGTCCACCGCTCGTCAAGCGCGATCGCGGCTTCGGTCACCGGGCCGGCCGGCCCGGTCGACCGTGCTGAGCCGGTCGTTTCGGTCGGGTACGAAGAACTCGTCATCGGATCTCCAGGGTGCAGCACTTCGGTCCACCTCCAGCTTTCCGCAACTCTGACAGGTCGACAGGGATCGGCACATAACCGTGTCCATCAAGTTGGGCCGCCAGGCCGGTGGCTTCCGCGTTGAGCACGACGTGCCTGCCGTCACTGACGGCGTTCAGGCCGAGCACGGCGGCGTCCTCCTCGCTGGCGATCACCGCTTGGGGGAACATCCGCTCCAGTGCCTGCCGGCTTCCCTCGGAGAAGGCCCCCGGATAGTAGGCGACGTTACCCCGCGCCAGCGGGAACAGGGCGGTGTCGAGGTGGTAGAACCGTGGGTCCACCAGCCGTAGCGTCACCACGGGACGGCCGAAGTGGTCCTGGACCTCAGCATGCGCGGCATGGTCGGTTCGAAAGCCGGTGCCGGCCAGCACGATCTCCCCGAACGGGGTGTCCTCGATCAGCAGGAAGTCACCCTCGCCCTCGTTGACGTGTTTGGGTGGTTGCACCTCGTACCCGGCACGCTCGAACCAGGTCCGGTAGGCCGGCGCCTCGTCCGCCCGCTGCGGGTTACGGAACTGCGCGGCGTACACCTTGCCGTCGACGACGAACGCGCCGTTCGCGGAGAACACCATGTCCGGCAGGCCGGGCAGCGGCTCGATCTCCTCGACGATGTGTCCAAGACGTCGGTACGCGTCCCGCAGCGCCGACCACTGGGTCATCGCGAGGCCAGCGTCCACCGGCTTCGACGGGTCCATCCAGGCGTTGATCGCGTAGCTCACGGTGAAATGGGTGGGACGGCACATCAGGTAGTGCCGCCTGGGGCCACGGGCCACGGTGATCTGCATCGCTCCTCCTGGTACGGGCAGCGCGGGGTGGGCTGAGGAGACACGGGCACCTCGCTGGGCGGTGTCTGGGATTGAGCAGAACGTTAAGGCCCCGCAGTAGCGGCTGACCATTGCGTTCCATTGCTGATTTGCGTTCAAGTGTTGCGTGTATCAGCCGTGAACCAGGTAATTGTTGCGCACCGACCACGTAACGGGCGACTCGGAGTCGTCGAGCTGGGGGACACCGTGCCGGACCGGTCACCGACGGCTGATACACATAGCCTCATGAGTTCTGCCCAGCGTCCCGCCCGACTGATCCTGGCCTCGGCCAGCCCGGCCCGGCTGCGTACCCTCCGGGCGGCCGGTATCGAGCCGGACGTGCTGGTCAGCGGGGTGGATGAGGCCACTGTGACCGAAACTGAGCCGGGCCGGCTGAGCCTTCGGCTCGCGGAACTCAAAGCTGAGACGGTCGCCCGCCAGGTGGTGCCCGGGCCGCTGGTGCTCGGCTGCGATTCGGTGCTCGACTTCGACGGCGAGATCTACGGCAAGCCGACCGACCCCGCCGACGCGGTGGCCCGCTGGAAACGGATGCGTGGCCGCACCGGGACCCTGCACACCGGTCACTGCCTGATCGACACCGCCACCGGACGCGGCACCACGGCGGTGGCCGACACCCTGGTCCGGTTCGCCGAGATCACCGATGCGGAGATCGCCGCGTACGTGGCGACCGGAGAACCCCTCGCCGTGGCGGGCGGCTTCACCATCGACGGCCTCGGCGGTCCGTTCGTGGAGGGGGTCGACGGCAACCCGGGGACCGTGATCGGGCTGTCGCTGCCGACGCTACGCGGGCTGCTGGCCCGGTTCGGGATATCCATCACGGAGCTGTGGTCCTCACCGGTGCCGGCGTCGGTTGCCCTCGAAGATCCGGCACTCGCCCACGAGGAGGCAGGCTGATGTCGGACCGGACGATCACCGTCACCGACGAGTTGCGGCAGTACGTGCTCGCCCACAGCACCCCGGTCGACAGCGTGGCCCGAGACCTGATCGAGGAGACCCACGCCGCTCTGCCGGAGAAGGCTGTCATGCAGGTCTCACCCGACCAGGCAGCCTTCCTGACCCTGATGACGAAGATCGTCGGGGCTCGGCAGGCGGTCGAGGTCGGCACCTTCACCGGATATTCCGCCCTGGCCATCGCCCGGGGACTCGGCGACGGCGGCCGACTGCTGTGCTGTGACTTGAGCGAGGAGTGGACGTCGGTCGCGCGGCGGTACTGGAAACGCTCCGGCGTTGCCGACCGGATCGAGTTGCGGATCGCGCCCGCCGTCGAGACCCTGCGGGACCTGCCACGGGAGCCGTACCTCGATCTCGCGTTCATCGACGCCGACAAGGTGGGGTACGTCTCCTACTGGGACGAACTGGTACCCCGGATGCGTCCAGGCGGCGTGATCCTGGTCGACAACGTGCTGTGGAGCGGGCGGGTGACCGAAACGGACTCCGGTGACGCGACCGTTCAGGCGATCCGGGCGTTCAACGAGCATGCCGCCGCCGACACCCGGATGGAGACCGTGATCCTGCCGATCGCCGACGGGATCACACTGTCCCGCCGCCGCTAGTACGGCTGGCATGCGCTTTCGTCGAGCCGTCCCGCCCGCGGCCACGAGTGGGCGATATCGCGCCGGGACTACCGCACGCCCCGGGCGAACTGCCGGGCCGACCAGAACACGGCGAGCAGAGCGAGCCCCCCGAGGATGATCCCAGACTGCCAGATGCTGTCATCGGACAGTCTTCCCGCGAACAGCGCCTTGGACGCGTCGACCGCCCACGCGAACGGGTTGAAGTTCGCGATCGTCTGCAGCCACTTCGGAGCGAGCGACAGCGGCAGCAGGATGCCCGACAGCAACAACAGCGGTTGGCTCACCGCGTTCGCCAGTGGTGCCAGCGCGTCCTCGCTACGCAGGATCAGCGACACGGCGTACGACAGCGAGGTGCACAGCAGTCCGATCACCGCCAGCAGCACCAGGGTCAGCAGCAGCGGTACGACCCGTACCGACAGCCCGAACGGGATCGCCAGCAGCACCAGCACCACCGCCTGGAACAGCAGCACCGCGATGTCCCGCGCGGCCCGGCCGAGCAGCAGCGCGAGCCGGCTCACCGGGGTGACCCGCATCCGCTCGATCACCCCGGCACGCAGTTCCGCGATCAGTCCGAACCCGACGAACATGGTGCTGAACATCGCCAGCATCACGAGCAGTGCGGGTACGAAGATCTTGTAGGCGTCGTCACCGAACAACGGCTTCAGCAACGGCCCGAACAGCAACAGGAAGAACAGCGGCTGCATCAGCATCACGACCACCCACACCGGCTGGCGCACGGTGAGGCTCATCGATCTGGCAAAGACCAGCCAGGTGTCACGCAACAGTTTCATGATCGGAACTCCGGGGGGTCAGGCGGCGTCTTCGCGCAGCAAACGGCCGGTCTTGGCGAGGAACACGTCATCGAGGCTCGGCCGGTGCAGTTCCACCGAGGTGAACTCCACCCCCGCCGCATCGAGGACACGCATGATCTGCGGCATCGCGGTGGCGCCCTGGTCGACGTACAACCGCAGGCCGGATTCGAGCTGCTCGGAGTCCCTGAGATAGGGCTCCCCCTTGAGAGCGGTCGCCGCGTCCGCGACCCGCCCGGCCATTCCCAGGGTGACCACGTCACCGGCGATCTCGCGCTTGAGGTCCCCGGACGTGCCCTCCGCCACCACCTGACCGTGGTCGATGATCGCGATCCGGTCGCAGAGTGCGTCGGCCTCCTCCAGGTAATGGGTGGTCAGGAAGACGGTCATGCCCTCGTTCCGGAGTCGCCGGATCTCGTCCCACATGTGCGCCCGGCTCTGCGGGTCTAGCCCGGTGGTGGGCTCGTCCAGGAACAGCAGGCGGGGCCGGTGCACGATGCCGAGCGCGATGTCGACCCGGCGGCGCTGGCCCCCGGAGTAGGTCTTGCACCTGCGGTCGGCGAAGCTGTCCAACTGGAACCCGGTGATCGCGGCGGCGGCCCGCTCCCGGGCCTGCGCCTTGCCCATCCCGTACAGCCGGCCCTGGAGCACCAGTTCCTCGCGTGCGGTCACGTCATCCCAGGTGGCACCGCCCTGTGCCACGTACCCGATCCGGTGACGCACCTCCCCCGGCTCCCGCCGCAGGTCGGCCCCTGCCAGCGTGGCTTCGCCGCCGTCCGGTTCCAGAAGCGTGGCGAGCATCCGCAACGTGGTGGTCTTACCCGCCCCGTTGGGTCCGAGGAAGCCGAAGACCTCCCCTTCCCCGACCTTCAGGTCGACGCCACGCACCGCCTCGACCACACCGCCCCGGGTCTTGAAGCTTTTGCGCAGCGCGCTCGTCTCGATCATTCCGTCGGTCGTCATTCGGTCTCCGTTCAGTCCCCGTGTCTCGGCGCGACCGAACCGCGCCAGTCCCCCGGTCGTCGCATCAGTCTTGATACCGGGACCGTACGACAGTTCCGTGAAATCAGTCAAATTTGATTAATCCATTCGAGTCATCTTCGAACTCTCCGCGCTCCACCCGTTCCGCCACCCGCTCGCACCACTCGATCTCCCCCTCGGACCGGGCGATCCACAGCCGGAACATCTCGGCCACGTGGGACGGGGTGTCCGGGTCCAGGAAACCCTCGTCGGCGACCTGTCGGAGCTGGTCACAGTTCAGCCGCAGCACCTTGGCACGGTTGCGCAGCGCGGCCGCCGCCTCGCGGGCGGACAGCACCGGCAGGAAACTCATCGCCGCCACGAACGGGTCCACCGGCTGCCGGTACTCCCACCAGTAACGCCGCAGCATCTCCTGGAAAACCCGTTCCCCCGACGCGGTGATCCGGTACGGGGTACGGGCCGGGCGGTTGCCGACCTGCTCAGGCTCGGCCGCCTCCAGCAAGCCTTCCTCGGCGAGCTTCTTCAGACTGTGGTAGATCGACCCGGGCTGCAGGTTCGCCCATTCGTCGACCCGCCAGGACAGTAACTCACGGCGCACCTCGTAGCCGTGTACGGGTTGCGCCATCCGGACCAGGCCGAGGATCAGCAGGCGTGTCATGGACATCGTCGTACGATATCCAACTTTGACTATTCGACTGTCATCTAAGTGGGGCCGGGATGATCGATCACATCGCGCAACTCACATCTGAACTGGACGTCACCCCGGCTTAGACTCCAGGCAGCCGAAGGGCAGGAGGTGGCACGAGAGTGCGCAAGGTGCTCATCGCCAACCGGGGCGAGATCGCGGTACGGGTGGTGCGCGCATGCCGCGACGCCGGTATCGGGAGCGTCGCCGTCTACGCGGACTCCGACCGGGACGCGATCCACGCCAGGCTGGCCGACGAGGCGTACGCACTGGGCGGCGACACACCCGGCGAGACCTACCTGCGGATCGACAAACTGGTCGAGGTCGCGCGGCGGTCCGGGGCAGACGGCGTACACCCCGGCTACGGCTTCCTGGCCGAGAACGCCGACTTCGCGCAGGCGGTGATCGACGCCGGACTGACCTGGATCGGTCCCAGCCCGCAGGCGATCCGGGACCTCGGCGACAAGGTCACGGCCCGGCACATCGCGGCGAAGGCCGGCGCGCCCCTGGTGGCCGGCACACCGGACCCGGTGAGCGGCCCGGACGAAGTGGTCGCCTTCGCCGGGGAACACGGGCTTCCGATCGCGATCAAGGCGGCGTTCGGAGGCGGTGGCCGGGGCCTGAAGGTGGCCCACACCATGGCCGAGATCCCTGAGCTGTACGCCAGCGCGGTCCGCGAAGCGGAGACGGCGTTCGGCCGGGGCGAGTGCTTTGTGGAGCGCTACCTGGACAAGCCACGCCACGTCGAGGCTCAGGTGCTCGCCGACCAGCACGGCAACGTGACAGTGGTCGGCACCCGCGACTGCTCCCTGCAACGCCGGCACCAGAAGCTCGTGGAGGAGGCACCCGCGCCGTTCCTGACCGGGACACAGCGGCAGACCATCCACGACGCCGCCAAGGCGATCTGCCGCGCGGCCGGCTACCACGGCGCGGGCACCGTGGAGTTCCTGGTCGGGAACGACGGAACCATCTCCTTCCTCGAAGTGAACACCCGGCTCCAGGTGGAGCACCCGGTCACCGAGGAGACCGCCGGCATCGACCTGGTACGCGAGCAGTTCCGGATCGCGGACGGCGAACCGCTGCGGTTCACCGAGGACCCGACGCCGCGCGGCCACTCGTTCGAGTTCCGGATCAACGGCGAGGATCCGGGACGCAACTTCCTGCCGGCTCCCGGCACGCTGACCAGGTTCGTACCGCCGTCCGGACCCGGGGTGCGGGTGGACGCCGGAGTGGAGTCCGGCGCCATGATCGGCGGCAATTTCGATTCGCTGCTGGCCAAACTGATCGTGACCGGCGAGGACCGGCAACAGGCCCTGCAACGAGCCCGCCGGGCGCTCGACGAGATGGTGGCGGACGGAATGGCCACCGCCCTGCCGTTCCACCGTGCGGTGGTCCGGGATCCGGCGTTCGCCCCGGCGGACCGGGACCAGCCGTTCACCGTCCACACCCGATGGATCGAGACCGAGTGGCGTGCCGACCTCCCGCCGTTCCAGGCGACAACCGGACCGGTGGCCCAGGTACCCGAACGCGAGACCGTGGTCGTGGAGGTGAACGGCAAGCGACTGGAGGTCTCACTGCCCGGAGGGCTCGCCACGGGTGGCGGATCCGGTTCGGCCCGGCCGGAGCCCCGGCGTCGGGGACGCGGCGGCACCGGTGCTGCCGCGAGCGGAGACACGCTGACCAGCCCGATGCAGGGCACCATCGTGAAGATCGCCGTGGCCGACGGCCAGCAGGTCGCGGAAGGCGAACTGGTCGTGGTGCTGGAGGCGATGAAGATGGAGCAGCCGTTGACAGCGCACAAGGCGGGCACCATTGCCGGTCTGGCGGCGTCGGTGGGCGACGTGGTCTCCTCCGGTGCGACGATCTGCGAGATCAAGGGCTGACCAGTCCGCGCCGGCCCGTAACTTGTGGCCAACCGCGATACTGTCTCCTGAGCCCTCATCACCTACCCCCAGACGGAGCGATGGCGCGCACCCTGAAAGTGTCGTCGGTTGAGTACGGCGCGTTCCCGACGATCCGCGAGGCAGTCGAGGCAGCCCCGGACGACGCCGTGATTTCGGTGGGTGCCGGTGAGTACCTGGATTCCCTG
>DASUSI010000133.1:0-3158 GCA_036375165.1 Micromonosporaceae bacterium
GGTCGGCGCGATTCCGAAGGAACTCGTGCTCCTCCTTCTGGAGCACCGCATGGCCGAAGGTAGCCAAGGCACTGAGAAAGCCCTTGAGCGGCTTGTAGGGCGGGAGCGGAAACGGCGGCGATCCAAAGCTGTGGAGCCGGCGCAGCAGTCCTGCCAACCTGGTGACGGGCGGCAGCGGAAGGTTGCCCTGAGGGTGGTAGTGCCAGAAGGTGACGACGCTGTGTCGAACCACGACAGGCTGCTCGATATCCAGCGGCGCGGTGGCCGGGAATCCGCTGGATAGTAGCCACCGTGTGACCTGGATGCTCAGTCTCGCGGCTTCGGCATGGTCGGACGGAGCGATGCGAGCCACGGCGTCCGCCCGTGGCAGATGGTAGACCACAGTGGCGTGGCGGTGCAGCAGCAGCGCATCCCGGGAATCCAGCCTGGTGATGGCACAAACATCGCGTAGCGCGGCGGCCTCGTCCGTCGTCATGCCGGACTGATTGCCCGGGTGCCATCCAACAGAACCTCGATCCTCGCACTCAACTCACGCGCCACCGACGAGTCGCGTAGCCGGCCGTGTTCCAGGTGAAGTTGCACCTTGCGCAGTGGGCGGTGCAGCCCGGCGATGCGTTTCTCCTCCGGTAGTGCGAATACCGGAGCCAGCGCGGTCGCGGCGGCCTCCAGATCGATCGTGTGACCCGTCGCGAGCAGATGGGCCTGGGCGAGCGTGACTCGAGAGAGGGCGAGGTCGCCGTACGAGCAATCGGCCGCTGCTGCCGACTCATACGCGGCCACAGCGGCCTTCGCGTGCACCTGCGCTGCTCTGCCGTCGGCAAGCAACGCGGCGGTACTGGCCTTGTAGTAGTGCTGCTTGGCGGCGCGGAATGTCAAGATGCCTCCCATCTCCTCCAAGTCGCTTGAGGCAGAGGTCTTCCCGGCCAGCGTTTCGACCTCACGCAGGGCCTCCCTGGCGGCCGGGGCGTTTCCCTGCGCTGCCAGAGCACGTGCCTTCAGTGCCGCCAGGCGCGTCGCTCCCGTACCTGAGCTGACATAACGCTGACCACGTACCGCGTAGTCGACGGCCCGCTCTGACTGGCGTAGGCAGTACGCGATCAGGCTCTGAGTGCCGAGCGACCACGCCAGCAGGCCGTGATGTCCTGCCTCCGAGGCAAGCCGGACAGCAACCCTGACCTGATCCGCTGCGGCTCGACGGTCTCCGAGGTCGATCGATGCGTGGGCGAGCATCCCGCACGCCAGGCCGGCGACGAGGAGGAGTGTGCGGGTATCAGCGGTACGTCGTGGCTCGCCGAGCAGGCGACATACCCGGTCGCGAACGTCCACCAGGTCATCGAATACCTGGTCGATGGGGCGGTGCACGTATTCGCGTGCCAGCCACCTGAGGTCCTCGACAAACTCGTCCACGGTGTCTCGACTCAGCGAGCGAGACTCCCACTCCGTGAGGAATCGCAGTGATTGACCGGCCGCCTGGTTGACCCGCTCCCGCACGCTCTGGCTCCGACGGACCGGCATCTGCTCAAGCTGGTTCGCCCGGTCACGTTCGAGAGCGTGAGCCGCTGCCTGGTGCTGCACACGGATCTGACTCTCAATCTCGTCGTACGCGGCGGTCAGCCGCCCGCCAGTACGCAGCAGTGCATCACAGCGTCGCCAGTAGTCACGGCTGCCCTTCTGGTAGCCCGTCTCGATGTTGGCCTGGCTACTCCGGCTGTGGTCGATCTGCCGGGCGAACTTCTGCTGGCTGTAGCCGGCATGCTGCCGCAATGCGGCGAGTTGCTGGCCAAGCGCACGTCGCGCCGACCTGACAGCCCTTTGGTCAAGCATCGTGAATCTTCCTTGGGAACCATTGTCGGGAATCTGTCGGGGAATTGTCGCAGAGCACCGACATGCATGGGCGACATCGGTGGTCAACCGGTCCCATGTGTGCTGAGACCGGCGGTCAGCGAGTCGCAGACCGTGCGCCGCTATCCGGGGTTGTCCGGTCTCGCACGAGCCGGCACCGGGGCAGGTGCCGGGCTCCGGAAGCGACGCCCGGTGTGAAGTGGGCACCACTTCCGACCCCGCCTGCCTTGGTGCCATCCACATTGCTGAGTACCCGGAGGACGTGACATGCCGGAGCCTGGCGCTACGGCCGAACAGCAACAGTGCCGCCACTGCCGTTGCGGGATCGTGAACACGGACGTGGGGTGGACCCATGTCGACCTTGCCGGATGGATCTGTCCACTGCCGCACATGACCCTTGCCGAACCGCAGGAAGAGTCCACGAGGCAGAAGCACCACCCGGAGCGGCCTCAGCACGTGTCATCGGCGTTACGGTCGGCTCCACAGCGCGCGGGTGAATCTTCACGGCGTCCGACCGCGATCACGCTCCGGAAGAGCGATCGCACTGGTCCGCCGGACTGGCCGCCGCCACCGGGTGACAAACCATGGTGGGAGAACCCCTGACCACGTTCGTCAGTGCGGCACCAAGGCTTCCGGGGCGCTGGTGAGTGGCCGTGCAGCAAGCAGCTTGTCCACTTCGGAGCCGGTGATGCCGCGTTCGGCGAGCACGGTGCGGGCGTACTTGTCGGGGAGGCTGTTGAACCATCGGGTGGTCAGCGCGTCCAGCCCTTCGGGGGCAAGTTCGCCGTACGCGCGGAAGCGGGCCATCCCGCCATCAGGGTGGATCTCGACGCGCAGGTGACTCACGGTCCCGCTGGTCTGGACCGGGAACCTGTGCCGGGTGTCGGGCTGTACCCGGGTCGGTGGAAGTAAGAGTGTCCAGTCGGCGTCCGGGCCAGGATCCCCGGACGGGTCCAGCGCGCCGAACACCGCCACCCGGTCCGGGGCGTTGCCCCGGAAATGGCTGGTGTCCACCTCCACCACACGCGGCACCGCCACTGCGGCGAGGCGTACCGTCACCCAGTCGTGACCCCCGTCGCGTCGCCGGGAAGTCTCCCAACCCTCCCCAGCGGTCCGGGCCGTACCCGGGTAGAGCAGGTGGTACGCCTTCGCGTAGAAGTCGTCGCTGCACCCCACCACCGCGCCGCCGTTCTCCAGCGCGGCCAGGTCACACGGCATCCCGGCCAGGTCACGGGGGTCGGGCACCGGCTCCCCGTACACCCGGAACCGGGCCACCCCACCGTCCGGGTAGATCGACAGCCGCACGTGCGTGAAGC
>DASUSI010000134.1:0-5040 GCA_036375165.1 Micromonosporaceae bacterium
TGGCGGACCTGCACGCCTTAATCGGTGTTGTACAGTTGGCACTACATCAGACTGGGCACGGTGCACTGGATTCAGCGATTGACGCTCTCCGCCGAAGTCTCGCGATTCGTGGGCCAGACATGGCGCGTAGTCAAGTGTTCGAACTGACCGCACTGGCAACGGCTCATGTCATAGCGGGAGCCGTGGACCAGGCTGTACCCGTGGCGAATAGCGCCATCGACCTCGCTGAAGGGATCCGGTCCACCCGGATACTGGATCGCTTTGAACCCTTCGAGAGCGCGGCCCACAAACATCATCCCGGACACGGTGACCTGCGAGATCTTGGCGCGAGGATTGCTACCCTGCGCACACGATGAGCGCGTCGCAACAGAGTGGAGAGGCAACCCGGCTCGGGCCGGAGACCCTCCGTGAGGTGTTCGCGGAAGTGTGCGCCCGTATCGGCGTCGATCCTGACGGCGCAGAGCTGATCAAGTTCACGAACAATGCGGTGTTCCGGCTCCGGCAGGTCCCGGTTGTGGTTCGCATCGCGGGTTCGACAGCGGTACGCACCAGGGTCACCAAGGTCGTACGGGTGGCGCATTGGCTTGCCGCCCATGCCGTACCAGCCGTCCGACTTCTTCCGGACGTCGTTCAGCCGGTCGATGTGGACGGTCACCTGGCTACCGTCTGGCAGGCGGTGCCGCCGGTCGGACCACCGCCCACAGGTGCCGACCTCGCTCGACTTCTCCGGGAGATCCACGGCCTGCCCCCGCTACCGGACCTTCCACCGTGGCGTCCATTTGAGGAGATCCGACAACGACTGGCCGAAGCCGAAGGCATCACAGACGACGAACAGGCTTGGCTGTTCGACCGTTGCGACGAGATTGAGCAGGCGGTCTCGACACTGGAGTACGCGCTGCCGCCAGGCCCCATCCACGGGGATGCCTTCCTCGGCAACCTGATCCCAGGGCCAGACGGCCCTGTGATCTGCGATTTCGACAGTACGAGCGTCGGACCACGGGAATGGGACCTCACTCCGGTGGCCCTGGGCAAGCTCCGCTTCCGCTACCCGGGGGACATACACCGCGTGCTCAGTGACGCATACGGATTCGATGTGAGCACATGGGACGGCTTTCCCGTTCTCCGTCAGGTGCGGGAACTCAAGCTGGTCACCAGCGTCGTCCCGATCCTGCGGAGCCATCCCCGGATTCGGGAACAGTGGCGACACCGGTTCGACACCTTCCGGCGGGGCGAGACGGCCGCCACCTGGACGCCGTACCGCTAGACCCGCGGTATGCGGGTGGCCGCTGCGGCCGGCACGCCACCGGCCGCAGCGGTCATGCCTGTGAGGGGTTACTGGTACCTGATGCGGTGGGGGCGGATAACGCTGGTGACGTCGCGCAGCGGATGTTCGGGTCCCACCAGTTCGGCGAGTCTGAGGAACACGCCGGTCACGGATGTGTCGGGGAGGTAGAGGTACCGGGTGAGCCCGAGTGCGGTGACCAGGGCGGCGAGTGCGATGTCTTGTGGGCGGGGTCGGTAGAGGCGTGCGACGTCGCGGATGCGCATGCGGGCGCGGACGGTGTGGCCGGCGTTGGCCGGTTGTCGGGTTCTGATCCGGATGAACCAGTAGCGGCGTCGGGTGACTGTGTGGAGGATGCCGGTGGCGACCAGGTGGTCGCGGACCTGTTCATACAGGCTGGTGGTGGCGAACTCGTGGATGAACCGGTGGGTGTCCACAGTGCCGCCCATACGCCAGAGCAGGGTCAGTGCGGCGTCGTTGATGGCGTCGCCGGTGGCGCTGACGTCGAGCAGGGTGATGTTGCCGGAGGTGGTGTGTTGCTGGGTGCCGTGTCGGGAGGTCTGCCGCGATCCGAGGTGGACGCGGCCGGCGTGTCCGAGTTCGAGCAGGACAGCACCCGCGAGGCCAACGGCGATGGCTTCTTTGTCGAGGTGAGGTCGGCCGGTGTCGGGGTCATGCGCGATCAGGTAGAGGTCGGTCCGCAGCGACATCGGCTCGGGTTGGTCGCGCCGGGGTGTGCGCGGGGTGGGCTGAAGTCGGCTGGACGGGTTGCGTTTCAACGCTTGTGTGCTCATGGGTGTTCTCTCCATGGGTCAGGTGTGGGCGGTGAAGGTGATGTCGTCGACGGTCGGGCCGAGTTCGATCCGGGTGAAGAAGCGCATCGTCAGGACCCTGTAGTGGGCTTTGGTCAGGCCGGTGACCGTGTCGGTGCCGAACGCCAGAGCGTGGGTTTCCGCGTAGACCCGCTTTTCCACCTCATCGGCGGGCAGTGGTCGGGGCCGGCAGGTGCAGGCGGTGCAGTAGACCCGGAGACCACTGAACTGGTGAGCGCCGAAAAACTGCTGATCACAGGTAGCGCAGAACAAGATCCGTTGGAGCGGGTACGGAATCGGCAGCGCCAGCCCGGCGTCGGCGAGCACGGCAGGCTCCTGCCACCGGCCAAAGTCGGGTGATCCGGTGGGGGTCTCCTCGGTCATTCGAGGTGTCCTTTCCTTGGTACGGACAGGGACGGGTAGTGCTGTGAACTGCGTCCAATGTGGACGCAGTCACGTCATGCGGACGCCCGGGAACAGGCAGGGTGAGACAGGCAGGGTGAGATAAGTCAGAGCAGCGTCGTCCAAGCCGCGTCCGTGAAAGGTCAGCGCCTCACCACGAACGGCGGGATGGTCTGCTGGTGTCCTCGCTCAGCGCCACGTCAGGCAGGCGCGTGTCAGGCATGCGACAGCCGGGACCACGCCCGACAGCCGTGCCTGAAGACTCAAGCCTTGAAGCGGGCCTGACCAGTAACAACGCGAGGGAGATAAGTCGGCGGAACACCCGCCAGAAGGACGCCACCACCTCGGCCCGCCCAGTCAACAGACTCAGATGGGCGCACTTGCACGGCCGCAAAAGCGGCGGGGGCGTCGATAGGTAGACTTCGCACGGGTCCTCAACCTTCCTGGAGGCTTGGGGATCAAGGTCCCGGGATGGCGTTGGCGCGCCGCCCGGGGCCGCTTTACTACTTCGTACCCTGGTGGGGTGTTCTGGACGATACGCCGCGACGGTCGCAGGGTGCAACCCGGGGTCGGCACGTGTCTCCCGTGACAGTGGTGACACCGGATCGACACCTCCCGACGGCGCGAGACGGCCGCCACCCGGACTCCGTACCGCTGCTCTTGCGGCACATCCTGGATCGCGGCCTGAGTTCAGGTCACTCCCAATCCTGGGCCAGAACGGAGAACAGAA
The DNA here is from genome assembly GCA_036375165.1 of Micromonosporaceae bacterium. GTDB lineage: Bacteria > Actinomycetota > Actinomycetes > Mycobacteriales > Micromonosporaceae > WHSM01. The sequence continues at coordinate 3,227 of DASUSI010000134.1, forward strand.
GACTGTCACGCCAGGCGTTTTTGGTGAACACATGATCGCGAAGCCTGCCTTCGTAACGAAAGCCAAGTTTCTTCACGACGGCGATTGAAGCTTCGTTATCCGGGCCGATCGCGGCACTGATCCTGTGTAGCTGGAGCTCTCGGAATCCGAACTCGGTGATGACTCGCGCGGCATCAGTGGCGTAGCCGTGTCCCCAGTGGTCCGCTCGGATGGCATACCCGAGTTTGGCGGCTTGGACGCCACCGAGTCCGAGTCGGACAAAACCGATGACACGGTCTGACGCGGGCTCGGTAGCCGCGAGGTAGTACTCATTGCGTGGCGTCAGCCTGGCACGTTCGATGGCTCCGGCCAGCATCGCTGAAGTCTGTACGCGAGTTCTGCTGTCGAAGGACAACCAGCGGGTCACCTGGTCATCGCCGACCACCGCGAGTGCCGCGTCCACATCCTCCATACGGAACTCACGCAGGCGAACCTGTTCGCCATGCAATTCAACGGCGTACATACGGTTTCAACTCCGGGTGAGTGCGGATGCCGGGATTCGGGTGGGCATCGATGTCGTCCATGCGCGAGCCTCCTCGGCGCGTCGAACCGCAATCCTTGGTCGCGGTTGCCCAAGGCAGCCCCGGCACAGAGCCCGCTCATCGAGAGCGAGACCACAGTGGTGTTCTGCGGGTTCACCGCTGGCTCGTGTCCGACCGGAGCGTATCGGATGGGCTTGTGGTACCGGCACTATTCTGGCCCTGGGATCGATTGAGGCGGTGGGGATGGACGAGGCAGCGGTACGCGCGGGACGGATTCGTGGCCTACGGCGGCAACTACGTTGGAGCCAGGAACGCCTCGCCGAGGAGGCCGGCGTGTCAGTCACCACGATCAAAAAGGCGGAGTCCGGTCGAGGCGAGGTGACAACCACGACTTTGCACGCCATCGCCCGCGCTCTTGGCGCCACTACCAATGACCTTTACACCGAGCGGGCACACGTGCCCGTACTCGCTGCCGAGCCAAGTCAGCACGGCATGGCGCGGCTTCGGGCAGCGGTCGCTCCCCCGGTCGGAATCTCCGGCGTTCCGCTTGCCGCTGGTGTGTCAGGCCCGGTGGATCTCACCGCGATAGACGCCGCCACCACCCGGGTTGAGATGGCGTATCGAGACGACCGCTACGACGACGTTGCGGAAGCCCTGCCCGACGTAATAGCACTCGCCCACCGAGCCGTTGCCGAACTGGACACGGCCGATGCTTACCGGACGCGGTCTCGTGCGCTTCAGATGGCTGGACGCTTTCTGACCCAGGTACGTCAGCTCGATCTGGCTATGACGGCGCTTCACGCCGCTATTCGGGACGCCAGTCAGGCAGGTGACCTCACGCTCGCTGCGGTCGCGGTCAACGGCCAAGGCTGGGCACTCACCCGCCAGGGACGGCTCAGCGAGTGCGAAGAGTTGTGCACCGCCACGGCGGATGAGGTCGAGCCACGATTGTCCACTGCGACCACTGACGAACTCGCCGCCTGGGGGAATCTGCTGTTCCGGGCCAGCGCCGCCGCTGTACGCAACAACCGGCACGACAGGGCTGGCGAACTGCTGCGGGTGGCCTCTGCCGCAGCCTCCGCACTCGGTCGGGAGCACGACAGTTGGGCGACGTTCGGTCCGCTCACTGTCGCGTTGAAATCAGCGGAGTACCAGCTCATCGGCGGTAAACCGGACCTCACCCTGCGAACCGCCGAGCGGTTACCGGATGTCCGCGAGGTTGCTGGTTCGACGACGGGCCGTAACCCGGCCACCGTCGAGGCGAACGCCGTGCCGAACGAAGGCCGCGCATAG
>DASUSI010000135.1:0-16904 GCA_036375165.1 Micromonosporaceae bacterium
GATCGCCGCCGCGACCGTCAGCCTGCTCGACTGACCCTCTTGTCCCCCCGGTATCAACCGGACCGGACCAGTGACACTGCAACACCACGACGCGGCTGCTTTGGATTTGTCTTAGGCGTAGTGAGTACGAGCCGCCCCCCCGTTTGTGAAGGGACACTCCACCGTCAGTGTCCCGTCAGATGGGTCCCGGACGCATCGGTCCCAGTCCTGGACCCGGCCCCTGAGGCCCCCGGAAATTTCGCTCTGGACCGCATCCCGTCAGTGCTTCCCCCTGCCCTTGACAGGAGCTGTCCAGATGACCGTCCACACCGTCCACGCCAGCCGCCGCACGGCTGTCTCCCGATTGCGAGCACTCTTGCCCATCAGCGAATTCGACCGGGCCGCCCAACCACCGCTGCGGGCCGAACTGTTCCTGATCGCCCACGACGACCTGACCGGCCTGCTGCACCTCAGCAAGAAGCAGCTCGAAAAGGGACTCGCGGCGGCCATCCTGCTCGAACTGTGGCTCGCCGAACACATCGCCATCGGATGGCGTTACGACGCCCGGTACGGACCCTGGCAGCCCGACCCCGGCCGGATCACCATCCTCACCGACACCCTGACCGGAGACCCGCTGCTGGACTCCGCGCTCGCCCTGCTCCAACGCATGAACACACCCCGGATCCGCGACTTCATCCGGGCGTTCACCCAGACCGGCAACCTGTACGAACGGGTACGCGGCGACATGACCGCCACCGGCCTGCTCCAGACCAAACTCCGCCGACGCCTGTTCACCCGGCGCGAGGTCTACACCGCCACCGACCTCGAATTCCCGGTACGCGCCCGCGCCAAGATCCGCCACCTCATCACCCAACCCGGGCTCATCGCCCGCCGCGACGAACCCGAGCAGTACGTACCAGCGCTCGCCGGCCTGGTCACCGCGCTCGGCCTGACCCGGAACCTCTCCTCGTCCGAGATCTCCGCCGGCACCCTCCACACCGAACTGAACAACCTGATCGACGCGCTACCCGACCCGACGATCCGCGACGTCGGCACGGCCATGTTCCCCAGCCGCAGGCCCCACACCGCGACGACCCGCAACTGAAAATCCGGAGCCCGAGCCGCCTCCCGGACCCCACCGGGAGGCGGCTTCCCCTGCGGCTCACACCGGTGACGGCAGGTACGCAACCGACCGGCGAACCGGTTCCGGCATGCTCACCCCGGTATCGATGATCGCCCGGTCCAGGTGCGCCAGGGCGTCGGCGTTGACCAGATCGAAGGCCACCGAGCCGAGCAGTCCCGCGAACAGCGACTCCAGCGCGGCACGGCGTACCGATGCCGCTGTCCATCCAGCGGGATCGCCGCGCTCGGCGAGGTGGATGGAACGTCCCAGGTAGCCGGCGAGTTGCCGCAGCCGACGGGCCACCAGGCCGAGCACCTCCCGCTGTCGGGCCAGCCCGGGAAGGGTTCCCTCCCGCAGACTCGCCACCCGTCCGCCGTACGCCATCAGCATCGCCCGTTCGAACCCGGCAGGGCTGTGGTGGGTACGCAGGTCAGCGAGCAGTTGCCGCCAGTAGCCGGCGGCGTGTCCGGCGAAGTTCAGGATCGGCGGACCCGCCGTGCAGGTCGGCCACCCGTACGAAACCAGATGCGGAACGCCGGACGGCGCTACCCGCACCACGGCTTCCAGCCGGATGCCGGTCCGGTTCGGTTCCTCGCCGCGCCGCACAAACACCAGGTCCAAGCCCTCGCCGACCAGGTCACCGACGGTGACCGTGGCTGACGCGCTGCGGTGATAACAGGCAATGGGGCAGTCGGATTCCCGCTCGTTGTACGGGAGTTCCCCGACATGACGCAGTACGGCGGTGGCCGCCGCCACGGGAGACTCGAACGTGAGTCGATCCGCTTGTGCCCGTACCGCCTCGACCAGCCGGTCCCCGGCGAGACCCCGCTCGACCCGGGCCCCGCCGCGACCCAGCGCGGCCACCCGCGCCAGGTCGTCGGCCAGCCGCTCGGAGACGGAGTCGGGCCGCATCGGATCAGCCCCACATCATCGCGTGCAGTTCCGGCTCGCTGGGCAGGACGAACCCGAGCTTCCGCGCCGCCGCCTCGGCCGCCCCCCGGTCCACGAGCAGCGGTGCCTGCGCGAGTCCGACTCCGCTCGCCGTGGCCCCGTCCGCTACCACCCAACCGGGCTGCCGCAGCGTCCACTGTGCGGACCGCGCCCCGTCGAGCGTCGTCTCGATCACGAGTACACCGACCGGTGTGGTCCTGACCTCGGGCTTGACCTGCTGGGTGAGCTGTGTGGACGGTGCTGGCCGCTGGGTGACACCCGGCTGCGGGGCCGGCTGCTGCTGGACGTTCGAAGGGGGGGCGCTCGGCGGAGCCGGCTGCTGGGAGAGGCTCCCGCCGTCGTGGTGACCACCGTTGTTCCGTGGCGGCAGTTCGAGCACCCAGTCCGGGTGGATCAAATCCGGGTCGACCAGCTTGCCCCCGGCCCGCTGGTTGCGGCCACGGTTCAGCTTGTAGATCTCCGGCCAGCGGAACGGGTCACCGAGTTCGCGTTCCGCGATGTCCCAGAGCGTGTCGCCCGGGGCCACCGTGTACCGGTGCGGCTCCTGGGTCACCGGCCCAGGGGGTGCCGGCGGCGGGGGCGGAGGGGGCTCCGGTGGCGGTGGTGGCACCGGAGGTGGCGGCGGTGACACTGCCGGGGCCACGGTCTCGACACCCAGCAGTACGCAGTACGTGAAGAACTTCTCCGCGGGCGGCGGCTGCGCGATCCGGAACCCCTTGCGATACTGCCGCCGCCACCACGGATGGGTGTCCTTATGCCTGGGGCGGAGCGGGTCGCGCTGCCACGGGTCCGGGTTGGTGGCCGGGTCCGGTGTGACGGCCGGGTCCAACGCTGGGCCCGGGTCAAGCCTGAGCTGGCTGGTCACCGCGGCGGGCAACGGCTGTGGCCGCTGGCTGACCAGGTTGCCGCCGGGCGTCGCCCGGTAGCCGCGCAGTCTGGCGTCCTGGTCCAGGATGTCCAACACCACGTCGGCACCGCGCTCGTTGGCGAGGAACAGCGCCACGCTGACCGCGTCGTCAGCGCTGTGCCCGTCCGGGGTGATCCTGGTGCTGATCCGGATCACCCGCGGATCGCGCAGGTCCCTGCGGCCCAACCGGTCCCGAACCGTCTCGGCCACCGCCACGTGCGGCTCACCCGCGACGTAGTTCGGATGGCTTCTCGCGGAGTCGAGCAACTCCGCCAGGTCGAAGCCCCGGATCCCGGCATCCCGCCGGGCCAGCCGGCGGATCAGTGCCCTGAACCCTCCGGCGTTCTGGGACTCCCCGAACCACCACCGGGTCCGGTCCGAGCCGCGTTCCAACCGCTCCCGCATCGCGGCCAGCTCGTGCGCGGCGACCGTGAGGTACGCCCGGCCGTGCGCGGCTGCCGGCAGGTAGACCCGGCGCTTGACCTCCTCGCCGCCGTCGCGGTCGATCTCCTTCTTGACGATCGTGACGTCGTAGTGGGTGCGGACCCCGATCGTCTCGACCGTGCCTTCCACGAAGTCGCTGCTCTCGGGCCGGTTCCCGGTGGTACGCACCGAGTATTCGGACGCCGATTCCCCGGTGGAGATCGTGGCGCCGGCACCGGACCCCTGGTGCGCGTACCCGAAGCTGCGGCTGACCGGCAGCGGCCGGCCCCGTCTGGTGCCCTCGGTGGAGGTGTGCTGCACCCGCTTGACCGTGCCCTGCTCGGTGTCCTCCCGGCTGGGGGCCACCTGCCGCAGGTCGGTGAAGGTCACCCGGACCCGCACCTGCACCAGTTCGTCGCGTTCACCGGGCACGGTGAGTTCGGCGACCACGTGCCCTTCCGGTGAGTCCATCGCGTGCAGCATGGCGTTCTGTGCCAGCGCGGACAGTTGGTCGTCGAGTTGCTCCAGGCGTTGATCGATGTCCCGGCCGAGGAACCCGCGCCGCACCAGCTCGCCACGCACCACGTCGCGCAACCGTCCCGGGTCCGTGGCCTCCACGCCGTACATCTCGGGGAGGGTGACCACCCGCGGGTCCGGTACCGGTCGGGCCGGGTCCATCGGGGCGAGCCCCACGTCCGGTGAGCCCCCAGGGTCCGGGGACGCGGCATGATCCGGGGACGCGGCAGGGTCCAGCGACGCCGTGGTGTCGATCAGGCCCTTGGGCACCAGCCGGATCGCCTCGCCGCTGATCTCGACCGGTCCGGTGCCACCGCCCCGGTTCAGCAGGTTCCCCAGCCGCTGCACGGCCTTCGGCAGGAACGGACGCGACCGCGACACCTCAAGGGTGAGCCGGACCCGCTGCCCGAGCCGGTCCACGCCCTGGAACGACGCGATCCGGTGGATCGCGGTGGCCTGCTCCCCGAAAGACCCGGTCGCGGTGTGACCCCGTCCGACCCCCACCCCACCGGAGAGCGATTCGATGGGCTCACCGGCAACGCCCTCGGTTCCAGAGCCGGACAGGTTCCCCCCGAAGGACCAGCCGGTTGATTCCGACGTGGCGGTTTCCTGGTACCCGTACACCTGGTCGATCAGCCCGACCTGATCCAGTTCGGTGGCGCGCAACTCCGGGTCGTCGAAGGCGGCGGTCATCCGGACGGTCACCCGCTCCGCGAAGAACCGTCCAACCGGGATCGTGAACGTCTTGCTGAAGCCCGCCGGCCGCACCATGTCGTCCAGGTGCCCCAGCCACCGGCGGCCCGAGAACAGTCCGGACAGCCCCTGCCACAGGCCCGGGGCACGCCACGCCGCATCCGGTGCGACCTGCTCGACCCGCCGCATCAGGTAGTCCGCGAGATCGACCGGCTGGCCGTTCTCGGTCAGCTCCACAAACTCCAGCGCGGACTGCCCGAGCGCGTGCTCAAGGTGCTCCGGCAGCTTCACCCGCTGCTGCCTGACCTCGCGTTCCAACAGGAAGTCGAGCTTGTCGGACGGTTCGGTGACCGAATCCGGGACCCTGACATCGGTACGCAGCGCCGCGAGCCGTTCCGCGAGCGGCCCGGCCAGCGGGTGGAACCGGGCGTCGGGCAGACCGGCCGGCGGGTCGGTGACAGCGGCCAGGTCGGCGCGGTAGCGGATCAGCAGCTCGGTGGCGACCCGCGGATCGAGATCCAGGTGATCGTGGCCGAACCGGTCGATCGCGTCCGCGACCTGTTCCAGCGGCAGATCCAGTTCCCCGTTGCCGTACAGCTCCAGGGCGATCCGCTCGGGCAGCGCGTACACCACGGTGTGGCCGTCGGAACGGAGCCGGACCGGTTGGCCGACCCTGCCGTCGAACCGCCGCTCCAGGCCCTCGACCTCGAAGTCCACCGGCATCTCGAACACGTACGCCATACCGGTCTCGACGATCAGTCGTTCCCGGCCGTAGATCTGGGTCGACGTGTCGGAGGAACTGACACTACGTGACCCGGACAGGGCCGGGGTGGCGCTGCCCGAGGCGCCGTCTGGCGACTCGCCCTGGTCCGGACCGTCCTGCCCGGTCTGGACGCCGAAGCTGCCGTCCAACCCGCCGTCCGCCGACCAGTTCCGGCCCAGCGTGACGCTGGACGCACCCATGGTGAAGTTGATGTCACTGAGCACCAGGGACGCCATGGTCAGGAACCTCGACGGACCCCGTTCCGCCCGGATTCGGAGCATCCCCTGGGTCGGCGACATGCCGCGCGGGTCGACAGCGAGATCGGTGCGATAGTCCGACCACAGCCACTCCGGGTGCGCGATCAGGCTGCGGACGTCGGCGAACTGGTTCAGGTGTATGTACGCCGGAGAGCCGGGCCGCGACACGTTCGGCAGCACCCGGCGGATCACGTCCCACAGCGCCTGCTGCGGGGTCTGCTGCTCGGCGGCGGCGCGGCGTCCCAGGTGCAGCAGGGTGGCCCGGCGGACCGTCCGGTAACTGGTCCGCTCCCCCGACGAGGCCGAGGGGGTGTCTCCCCGCAGCATGTCGGTGGGCAGCACCAGCTTGGCGTGGCCGGGTGCCTCCGCAAGGAAAACCCGGGACCCGTCAGGGCCGAGGATCGACGCGCGCACCGTGTGGTCGACCCGGAGGATCCCCACTTCCCCGGTGTTCTCGATCAGCGTGACGTGGTTGACCCGACGCCCCAGCGCCCAGGTGGCGGCACGGCCCAGCAGCCCGCCGGCCGCGAGGCCACCCGAGGCTGGCGTGGCGGTGACGTTCCCGACATCCCCGTCGAGGGTTCCCCGGAGGTTCAGCGGAACCCTGCCCGACTCTCCGCCGGTACGGGTCACCGCGTCCGAACCGATGTCGAGGTGTACCACCTTCTGCGCGTCGGTGGTTCCGAGGTTGATCACCCGCTCCCGGTGCTGGTCCAGTTCCACCAGCACGGTGACGTGCTCCGGCACATGGCCGACCCGCTGCCGTACCAGATTGATCAGGATGCCGCCCTGGGTGGCCTCGTCGTAGCCGGCCTCCATCCGCAACGGCGACATGTTGGTCAGGAACTCCCGCAGGTTCGCCAGTTGCGCGGCCCGCACCATGGGCACTGTGGACAACACCGGGAAACCGCTCTGGTCGAACCCGGGAAGCAGCCCTTCTTCCTGAAGCTCCCGCTGCAACCCGTCCCGGATCTCGTCCAGCCCGGTCAAACCCTGCACCAGGCCGATCCCGGAACCGGCGATCTCGTACGGACCGAGCCACGCCGGCAGGCTCAGTGGCCGTCCGGCGGTCCGTACCGGTTCCCCGCGCAACACGACCGAACCGTCCTTGTGCCGGAGCACCTTCCCGCGCCTGAGCCGCACCGCATCCCGGTCCACCGGCAGCCCGAACCGGTACCCGTCCAACTCCGGCATCCGGACCAGTCCCGCGCCGGACACCGGCTCGGCCGTCATCGGGCCGTCGCCACCGTCGAGCAGTTCGACGGTGACGGTGTGGCTGAGCTGGATCCGGTAGCCCTGAGTGTGACCGGAGTAGCGCTGCACGCTCGGGTTGATCGACGTCCGGTCGGTGCTGGTGCCCTCACTGTGGCCGGCCCCGGGGCTCAGCGTTGCCGCCGCGCCGAACACCCCGTCTCCGGGCAGTTCTTCGGGGCTCCTGGGTGCGACGGTGCCGGCCACATGCTCGGAGTCGCTGACCGACTGGGATCCGGCCGCGTTGGAGAACGCGACCCGCAGCCGCTCCTGGTGGTACAGGTCGCTCGGGGTGCCGACCGGCTCGGCGTCGTACCGGGTCCCGGCCGAGTCGTCGTCGGGGTCCACGGGCACCCGTACCAGCTCGCTGCGGACCTGCAACAACGCCGCCGGGCGGCCACCGTCCGAGATCACCCGCAGCATGCCGCCGTCGCTCAGCGCCTCGCCGAGGCTGACCGGCAGGTCCTCCACGATCGCGTTGTGGATCTCCTGTCGGGCGACGCTGCCCATCCGGCTCAGCTCCGGGCCGACCAGCGCGAGCGCCCGGTCGTTGAGTTCCGCCAAGCCCTCCAGGTTGCTGGCGAAATGCTCCGGGAAGGTCCGTTCGGGCTCGCGGCCCGGCTCCAGCTCCCGCATCGAGACCGGCTCGGCGGGCCCGGCCTCGGTGTACGGGTGCGCCACCCACAGCCGCAGGGTCGGCCGGTCACCGGTGACACCACTGGTGACGTCGTCCCCATCGATCCACCCGTCGCCGGTACGGACCCGCAGTTCCCAGGCCGCCCGCAGGTCGTACAAACTGGAGTCGCCACGGTTGTCGACCACCGCGCCGCCGAGCGCGAAATCCGCTCCGGACCCGCTGACCGAGGCATCCCAGGAGACGCCGCCGCCCAGCTTCACCATGACATGCCGCAGCGCGGTCTTCGTCACGTCGATCACGGTGCCGGTGGTGCCCGGTACGCCGTCCGGGAGGACGGCACCGACCAGGTCGGACACTGGCACCGCCGCCCCGGCGCTGAAGCTGTGACCGGCGGTCGCGCCCAGGGTACGACCACCCCAACCGAACTGGGACAGGTTGCCCAGCATGTTCTCCGAGGCCCGCATCGGAGGTCCGGGCACCTCGACCGGGTTGTCCAGACGCAGCCGGATCCGGACCTCACCCACGCTGGACCTGCCGAGCCGCAGAGTGACCCCGTCCGGGCTGGCCGCCGTCCGGAACTCCGCGTGCAGCGCGGTCTGCAACTGGTCGCTGGTGACCGTCGCGTCGATCCGGTTCGCCGCCAGCAGGTCGTTCACCCGGGCCGTCAGCTCCCGAAGCTGCGGAAGCTGACCGGTGGGCATCCCGGCGTGCCAGGCCGCCTGCGGTGGGATCAGCTCGTGCAACGCCGCCTGGTAGTCCTCGACCGCCTGCCTGGTCTCGGCCGCTGCCTCGGCCACGGTTGCGGCCGGATCAGCCCCCGCGAGTACGGCCAGCGTGTCCGCGAGCCGCCGGGCCCGCGCCGCCGCGTCGGTGTACCGGTCCGCGATCCGCTGGTGCCGGGCGGCGATCCCGTCCTGCTGCCGGGCCTCCTTCTCGGCGACCCGGCGGCGCTCGGCCGAGACCTTGTCCCGGTGACCGGTGGCGTCCGGCTCCTCGGCCGCCTCCTCCCGGTGTTCGGCGGCCTCGTCGCGGGCGGCCTGCGCCTCGTCCGCGCGGGCACTGGCCCGTTCTTCCAGCGCGGTGGCCATCTCCCGCAGGTTGGCCGCCAGCTCGTCGGTCTCGGCAGCGAACTGCTGCCGGGCCGCGACATCGGGGGCGGTTCCGGGGAGGTCCAGGGCCCGGTCCACGATCTCCCGCGCCGCGTTGACGTGGTCCTGGTATCGCAACAGTGAGTACGGATCGGCGACCTCGGCGAGCTCCGGGAACGCCCCGCGCCGCACATCGTCGCGCACCTGGTCCACCAGGGACCGGGCCCGCGGCGGCAGGTCCGGGCGGTCCCAGGCGTCCTGCGGGGTGTCGACCAGGATCTCCGCCGTGACCGCCGTGACCGCCTCACGGGTCGGCTGGTCGGTCCCGGGGTCCGCGTACCGCTGGCCGAGCGCCGCGAGCGCGCCCACGACCCGGGGCCTGCCGAGCACCTGGGCGGCGTCCGCGCCGAGCACCGCGGCGGTCTCCGCTTCCAGCCGGGCCAGCCCGGTGCCCTGGACGATCCGGTCGTACAGCCAGATCCGCAGGTCGTTGACCGCCTGGGTACGCAGCCTGCCGTCGCGGTCCGGTCCGGTCAGCCGGACATCGCCATCCGGCCCCCGCGTGACGCCGGTCGCCAGGCCCGCCGCGCCGTCACCCACCACAGTGCGCAGTCCATCGGCGAGCAGGGATTCCGCGAACCGCCGTACCCGGTCCGCTCGGTCCTCGCCCTCCGGCATCCCGGTGATCCCGTCCAGTGTGGACTGGTCCGGGTGCGCCCGGCCGTACCGCTCCACCAGGTCCATCAGGTCCGCCTGGGACCGGATCGCGTCCCGTTTCGCCTGGTGGAACGGATCGGACTGGTCCAGCCCGAGCCGTACCAGCCGGTCCGTGAAGCTCTGCCGGGCCGCGTCGCGTTCCGCCGGATCGGTGGCGGTGGCGAGGGTTCGCGCCGCGATCCGCAGTTGTGCGATCTCCAGGTGGTCGGATTCGGTCAGCCGGCCCCGGCCCGGACGCCCGGCCCCCAACTGTGGGGCGTCGCCACGACGTTTCGCGGCCAGCCGTTGCAGCGGGGTGCGCGGCTTCCTGGTGAGTTCAACCACCTGCTGGGTCACCGCGGCCTGGTCAGCGGAGCTGTCAGCGGGCAGCACGATCCGGGCGGGACCGTCGGGATCGGGACGCCCGGCCCCGGGGGTGACTGTGACCGGGGTGGGGGCCACGGCCACCGTGACCGGCCTGCCGTGCTGCGGGGTGATCCGGAAACGCCCGTCGTCCAGCGGCTCGACCCCGCGGATCACCCCGGCGGCGACCAACTCGTCCAGCGCGGTGCCGGCGCGGTCGCGCAGCGCCTGTTCCTCGGCTGTCGGGCCGGTCTCCGGCAGCAGGTTGCGGCGGATCTCGGTGGCGAGCGCCCGGTCCGGCCGGGCGTGGAACGACCGGACCAGCTCGGTACCATCCGGCTTGCGGATCACGGTCGCGGTCAGCACCACCGGTCGGCCCCAGCGGGTGACCGTACCGCCGCCGCGCCAGGTGGAGATCCGGTGCAGGCTGACCTCGGTGTCGCCGTTGTCGAGTTGCCGCTCCACGGTGTGCTGCGGGGTGTCCAGCACGGTACGGAGCGCCCGGAAGTACCGCGTGACCGCCGGATCTTTCAGTGCCCGGCCGGCCATCGCCTCCGGCAGCATGGTGACCCCGTTGCGGGGGTCCCGTACCTGGTACGCGGCTGCCGCGTCGCTCTCGAACCGCACCCCGAACCGGCTCTGCAACCGGCGCAGGGTTCCCTGCTCGTCGGCCAGCCGGTCCGCCAGGTCGGCCAGCATCCGGTCCCGCTGGCCGGCATCGTCCAGTCGCTCCGCCAGGTCGGTGAGGACCCGGGTACGGTCCCCGTCCGCGCCCGCCACCCGCTGGCCGAAGTACCGGACCAGGCGGACCATCTCGGCGGGGTCGGCGTGCCGCCCGGTGCTGCCGTCGGGGTTGGTAGTGGTCACCGCGCCGTGCTCGACCGCGAACCGGACCGCCGCCGCGTACAGCCGGGGCCGCGAGGCTTCCGGGGCCCGCAGCTCGCGCAGCGCGTCGGCGACCTGCTGCCAGGCCGGATCGGGTGACGGTCCCGGTCCCACCAGTTGGTACGGGTCGATCCCGGCCTGCCACAGCACATCGGCCGCCGCGCCCAGCACGGTGGTCGCGGTGACCTCACCGACCAGTCGTCGCGCCGGATCGGACAGGTGACCGGCCAGCAGGCGGTCAAAGCCCCGATGGTCCAGCCCGGACAGTTCGGTCTGCCGCAGGTGCCCGACCAGGGTGCGGGCCTCCTCCCGGAGCCGCGCGGCCCGCTGGTCCGCCGTCGACCCTTCCAGGGCGGCCAGGTCGCTGGCGATCACTTCCAGCTCGGTGAACCGGCCTTCGATGTGGCCGTCGACAATGGTGTCCTGATGCAGCAGCCGGGCCAGCTGGCCACGCCGGCCGATGCCGTGCCGCACCTCGGACAGCTCGTGCCCGATCGCCCGTGCCACCTGGTCGGGGTGGGTCCGCGACGACACCTCTACCCAGAGCACGGTCCGGCCGTCAAGTACCTCGATCTCGGTACGGGCCACGACCGGGGTGCCGTCCTCGGTCTCCCCCAGCTCGTCCGGGGACACCGGCCGCACATCGAGGTCTGCGAACCGGCCGCGTGCCAGCCGTACCCGTGCTGCCTGGTCCGGGGAGTCGGGAAGCTCCAGGCCGGGGAGTTTTCCCGCCAGGGTCCGGAGCGCTTCCTGAATCTCGGCTCGGTCCAGGTCGGGCTCGCCGACCGGTCGGGCCTGCGGCTGGAAGTCCGAATCCGGGACGGCGGTCGCGGTGATCTCGCTCTGGGCTCTGGGTTCCGGGTGTCCGGTCGGGGGTATCCAGATGGCCTGGCCGGGGTGCTCGGGGGCCAGCTCAAGGTCTCTCACCAGGCGGAGTGCCGGTTCTGACAGGTAGCCGGCGGCGACCCGGTCCCAGTCGAGCCGGCCCAGGCGCGGCAGCTCCACCGCCTTGATCCGCGCCACCAGCGCGGCGGCCTCGGAGCGCAGCCGGGCGGCGTCGTGGGGCCCGTCGACCGTTCCGGCGAGTTCGGCCAGCTCGTGGGCGATCACATCGAGCTGGGTGAGCTGTCCCCGCAGCCGGCCGTCGAGCGCGGTGGCCCGCCGGAGCAGCCGGGGCAGCCGCCGGTTGCCTTCCCGCAGCTCGTGAACCCCTTCGGCCAGGGCGTACCCGATCGCCTGCCGGAGCAGGCGGGGGTCGATGTCGGACGACACGTCGATGTGCAGCGTGGTCCGCCCCTGGTCCACCTCGGTACGGGTGGCGAGCACGGCCGCGATCCCGGAACCCGGAACCCGTGCCGGAAGCTGACCCGGCGGGACCGTCCTGACCGAGACATCCACCGACCCGCGGTCACCCAGTTGGTACCCGCCCTGCGGGGTGCCGCCCGTGTCGACCCGCAGGCCAGGCAGTACGGAGGTCAGCCAGCTCAGCGCGTCGTAGACCTCGTGTGGACCCACCGCCGACGCCTCAGGCTGGGCCGCCTGGTGGGACTCATAGTGGGACTCATGGTGGGACTCGGCCGTCGGGGCCGAACCAGGCTCCGCCGCCGGACCGCCGATCAGTTCGGCTTCCAGCTTCAGGATGCCGTTCTCACGCGTCTCGCTGATGATCCGGAACTCGGACCCGCGAGGCAGCAGTACCTCCTCTTCGGACGGGTTCGATGACATCGGTCGCAGGTAGATCAGCCGGGCACCGGTGTCCGCGTAGATCGTGAGTTCGACGTCCTTGAGCCCGAGCCGGGGGTGATGCACGGACGTCGACACCACTCCGTGGTCCGTGAACGTGGCGCCCACCAGGTCGTGGTCCCGACCGAACACCGCCTCCGGGTCGTCGAACACCCGGTGCAGCATCACCGGACCGGAGGCCGGTACGGCGTGCCGGAACGCCTCGTCCACCGCGTTCACGATCTCGGCGTCCCGGTGCGCCGTGGTGGTCAGGATGTCGTCGTCGGCGGGCAGTTCCCGCTCCCGCCAGTACCGTTCGTGCTCCCCCGTGTCGAGCAGGTCATCGCCGGTCACTCGTTGTTCCGCGGTCGTACCGAGGCTACGGAGCGCGGCGTTGCGGGCCTGGTAGCCGAGGCCGGTCACCCACCCCAGCGCCCACATCACCCGTTCGGTGATCCCGGACGGCCGGTCTCCGGCCACCCAGTCCCGGCCGTTGCGGATCCGGTCCACGGCCGCCTGCCCGTCCACCGCCTCGGACCGCAGCCGGGCGTGGCGTCGTTCCACGGCCTCCCTGGCGGACTCGCTCTCCCTGGCAGACTCGGGCGCTGGCCGCTGCTCCGGCGTGGCGTGCAACCGCAGCGCCGCCCGTACCGAACGGGGCACCACCGCGGACACCGCGACCCGCAGCGGATCTCCGAAGCTGGACTGCTGCGCCTCGGCCTGCGCCCGGTGCGCCCGCTGGCGCGCGTTGACCTCGTCATGCGCCGCCTGGACCTCGCCGGGCGTGGCCCGGACCGCCCCGGTGTCCTGGTCGCCGGGCTGATCGGTGTCGCCGAAGGGCTGGTCGGTGACCACCGACACGACCTGCTCGTTCTGATCCCCGTACCGCTGCAGGGTGACGCCGACCACCGGAACGCCGGACTCGCGGAGCCGCTCCACGAACCGTTGCGTGAAGTCGTGCGTGGGCTGGTAATGGCCGCTGGTGTTGGTCGCGGCGACCAACCGGCCGTTCACCACATGCACCTCGCCGGCCGCCGCGACGGGTCCGCCCGCCAGGAAGCTGGAGTGCGCGAAGATCAGAGGTGCATCCTGCGGCTGCTGCGTCGGCTTGACGTAGATGTTGCCGGCGGTGTCCATCACGAACTCGGTGAACCCCGGACCCCGGTACTGGCTGTAGGCCAACCGGGTGTCGACCAGGTTGCCGTCCGCGTCGTAGAGCAGCCCGTCGCGCCCGATCCGTACCCGGAGCCGGTCGCGTTGCGCCCCGTCCAGGTACCCGACCTGGTTCGTGTCGTACCGGAGGATCTGCTCCGGAAGCGGCTTGGTCGGGTATCTCGGCGCGGTCAGCGAGCCACCGTCGGCCACAGGTTGCGGGCCGGGGGTATCCGCCGCCGGGTTCCGGGTGACCGCGATCTGAATTTCGGCCGCGCCGTCCTGGCCGCTGCTCTCCGGCCAGCCACCGGCCCAACCGACCATCCCCGGCGCGGTCTGGTACGCCGGTTCCGGCTGGACATCGGTGTAGAACTCGACACCCGCGACGCCGTCTGACAGTGGACCCTCCAGGGCACCCACCGTCGGGCGGTCAGCACCGAACACCGCTGACGGCGATGTCGAACGCAGCCGACCGGTCTCCCCGATCTCCCGCGCCGCGGCAGCGGACTGCCCCGCGCTGGCCAGCCGGTGGAACGGCCCGTACCTCGCCGGCCCGGCTCCGGCCAGCCACTGTGGACGAACCGCGTCCGGACGAGCCAGCGCCTCGGCCCGTTTCCGGGCGGGGTCGAACCCGTCCAGGAACACCGGAGGTGGCGCGTCTTCCGGACGGGTACGCAGGAACGCCTCCCGTTCCGCCGCGGTGTCGGCCCCCGCGAGGGTCACCGCATCCGGGTCGACCGTCACCCCGCCGGTCTCCAACCGGTCCAGGAACTGGTACGTGAACCGCCGCCACACCCGGTACGCCCGCACACCCAGGTCGCTGACCGCCACCACACGGCCCTCGTGGACCACGATCGCGACCGCCGCCGCGACATCGCCGCCACCGGCCAGGCTGCGATGGTCGAACCCGCCGTCCTGGTGCCGGTTCGACATCAGGAGCCGGCCGTCCCGGTCCAGCACGGCGATCGCCGCCGACACGCCGTCCACCACGGTCTGCCCGTTCCGGGTGTCGAACAGGTCACCGTTCGCGTCGTACACGAGTCCGTCGCGAACCGTGACCTCGAAGCCCCGCCGGGCCGTCTCGTCCAGGAGTACGACCCGGTCGTCGCCCTCGAACTCCGGAAGTAACGGCGTCGTCAGCAGCCCCGGCGGCTGCGCGACCCGGTCGAGGTCCGCGGATTCGGCCACCCGGCTGCCGCCGAGCAGTTCCTCGATCCGGGAACGCGGTGGTACGTGATCCGGCGCGGCCCCTCCGGGCTCACCGCCGTACGCGACGGGTTCCGAACCGGGCGTGCCACCGTCGTGGAACACCAGCCCGTCGAGCGACCACCCCATGTGCCGGGAGAAGTTGTCCTCGAACTGCCAGCGCTGCACGGTCCGGAACGCGGCGGCACGCTCGGCGTCCGTGACCTGCTCCCCCAGGCTGTAGAAACGGAGTCTCGCCTCCCCCAGGTCGGCACCGAGCTGGGTGAGACCACGAATCGCCTGGTAGCCGTACTCCGGGGTGGGACGGTAGTGCCCACTCCGGTTGTTGATCTCGACCAACCGACCGTTGTGGACCACGACCTCGCCGGCCGCCGCCACCGGCCCCCCGGCGACCAGGCTGGTGTGGTGCAACCGGCCGACCACCGGGTGCTTCAACGCATAGAACCCGCCGTGCTCGTCCATCACGAAGATCGCGTAGCCGGGGCCGCTGAGGTCCGTGGCGGCATCCCGGGTGTCGAACGGCCGGCCATCGGAGTCGTAGATCAGCCCGTCGTCCCGCACGTGGACCTGGTGGGCCTGACGTTCCGCGTCGGTGAGGTGCGTGACGTGGAAGACCACACGCTCGCCGTCGACGACGCGGACCACCTCGTCCCACTGCTCGTCCGGAGGTAGATGCTCCTCGGCGTACTCCTCGCGCAGCGGCGTGGTGCGGTAGCTGTCCTGGGGTACGGCCGCCGGGGTCGCGGGGGCGTGGGATGTGATCTCCGGCTCGGGGGCGACCGCGACGTCCATGCTCACCCCGAGATCGTTGGTCTCCAGCCCAGGACGGTTGCCGGACCACCAGACGTGGCCCGGCAGCGAGCTGTGTCCCGGGTTCGGGGTGACATCGGTGTAGAACTCGATGCCGACGGTGCCTTCGGGAAGCGGTCCCTCCTTGGCGTGGATCATCGCGTCCGGGCCGAACCAGGGCAGCGACCCGCTGCGCAGCGCCCCGGAGTCCCGGACCAGAGCAGCCCGTTCCGGGCTCAGCACCTGGTGGAACGGCCCGTACGTTGCCGGCGCGCCGGCCGGCGCAATCCACTGTGGCCGCACCGGCGATGCGTCCCGGGCCCCAGTGGCGTCGTCCGGGCGGTCCGGGAAGCTGGGGAGTTGGGAGTCGGCGAACTCCCGCTCGAAGGCCGACATGTCGATGCCGTCCTCGGGACCGGGCGACTCCCCGAGCCGGATCCGCGTGATGTCCTCCAGGAACGTCGAGTCCCGGGGAACCTGGGCCGGGCGGTGGCTGACGAACCGTCCCGGGTCCGACCGGTCCGACGAGACGACGTTGCCGCTCGCGTCCCGGATCGCACCCGCCACGTAGACCTCGCCGGTCACGGTGATCCAGACCAGGGTGGTGGGCGCGTCGACGGTGACCCCGAGTTCGTCCGCGAGGTCCCACGCGATCCCGGACGCCGTACTACAGGAGAGCAGGTCGATGGCTGGCGGCTTCGGCTCAGGGCCACGACTCGCGGGGGCGGCGGACTCCCATTCACTGAGCCGCCGTTCGTAGTCCTGCCACATCTGGCTCGACCTGATGATCCGGGCCAGGTCCGCCGCGCCGATCCGGCGGTCGCCGAACCACACGCTGTTACGGCTGCCGTGCACTATCACCTGCAACCGACCCGGTCGGCGGTGCACCAGGGCGGCGTTGCGGCCGTACTGGTCGTCGGTGGTGGTGATGACGAGTTGCCCGGCGCGATCGAGTGCGTACTCATCGATGTAGCTGAGGATGCCCTGAAGCTCGTCCTCGGTCAGCGGGTCCGGAGCGGACATGTCGTCCGGGTCGACGTCCGGACCGGCATCATCCGGGCCGGGCTCTGCCTGCGCCTGACCGAAGTCCTCCCCGAGAGCTCCGCCTGGTGTCGCGTCGTCCGGCGCAGTCAGGCCACCGGCAGCTCGATCAGTTCCTTCCGCGACATGTTCAGCGCGTCCAGGAGCATCCAGAGTTCCGTCCGCTCCTGCTCCGTGATCGTCACCCGGTGCTTGTGGAGTTCCTTCATCAGGTCGTCCATCGTCTCGAACCAGACCCCCGGGTCCTCGTCCCCCGGGCGTACCACCAGCCACTCGATCTTCTCGTCCGGCAGCCGGCCCCTGAGCTTCTCCCCGAACGTCCGCAGCCGTTCCATCATCTGCTCGTCGGTCAGACTCGGGATCACCCGCAGCTCGTCCAGCCACCGGGTCGCCTTGCGCAACATCTCGGTGCCCACGTCCGACTGGCTCATCGACGGCTCGAACGTCTCCAGGTAGTCCCGC
>DASUSI010000136.1:0-8825 GCA_036375165.1 Micromonosporaceae bacterium
GACGTCTACGGCGCGAAGAGCGAGAAGGCCCAGTGGCTGCGCTTCCACACCCAGACCGCCGGGGTCTCCCTCACCGCGCAGCAGCCCTACAACAACGTCGTGCGCACGGGCATCGAGGCGCTGGCCGCGGTGCTCGGCGGCACCAACTCGCTGCACACCAACGCGCTCGACGAGACTCTCGCGCTGCCCACCGACGAGTCAGCGGAGATCGCGCTTCGCACCCAGCAGGTGATCATGGAGGAGACCGGCGTGGGCAACGTCGCCGACCCGCTCGGCGGCTCCTGGTACGTGGAGGCGCTCACCGACGAACTGGAAGCCGAGGCCGAGCGGATCTTCCGGAAGATCAAGGAGATGGGCGGCGGTGATCGGGTCCAGCACTCGATCGGCCCGATGACCTCCGGGATCCTGCGCGGCATCGAGGACGGCTGGTTCATGGCTGAGATCGCCGACGCCGCGTTTGTCTACCAGCAGGCGCTGGAGAAGGGCGACAAGAAGATCGTCGGCGTCAACTGTCACACCAGCACCATGACCAAGGAGCTGGAGATCCTGCGGATCTCTCACGAGGTGGAGTTGGAGCAGAATCGGCACTTGGTCGAGCGGCGCGCGACCCGCGACGAGACCGCGGTGCGGGAGGCGTTGCGGCGCATGGTCGAGGCGGCCCGGACCAGCGACAACGTGATCCCAGCGATGCTGGACGCGTCCCGTGCCGAGGCGACACTCGGGGAGATATGCGACGCGTTGCGCGGCGAGTGGGGCGAATACCGTGAACCGGCCCGGTTCTGAGGCCGGTGTGCCTCGTCGCGGATATCTCGTCGCGGGGTGCGAGACTGGAAAGCATGACTCAGAGCGACCCTCGGATGGCGGCTGCGGCGATCGCGCGCGGCGCCGTTGACCTGTCAGCCCTGAAGGCCCGTACTCCGGCCAAAGCCGCACCGCCGGGGCCGGCGCAGGGCGACGCCGGTCCTGGCCAGCGGCCGGCCGCCAGCGGTAACGGATCGGGTGGCGTGACGATCATCGACGTCACCGAGGCCACGTTCCAGAGTGAGGTGCTGGAGCGGTCGCTGCAGACTCCCGTGGTGATCGACTTCTGGGCTGAGTGGTGCGGGCCGTGCAAGCAGCTGTCTCCGGTCCTGGAGAAACTCGCCGTGGCGGACGGCGGGAGCTGGGTGCTGGCGAAGGTGGACGTCGACGCCAACCAGCGACTCGCCCAGATGTTCCAGGTGCAGAGCATCCCAATGGTGTACGCCGTGATCAACGGGCAGCCGGTGGACGGGTTCGCCGGGGTGATCCCGGAAAGCCAGCTGCGGCAATGGCTCGACGCGCTGCTGGAAGCCGCTCGGCAGGCTGGACAGACGACCCCGGCGGGAGGTCCGCCGGCGCCGGGTGACGAGCGCTTCGACGCCGCCGAGGACGCGGTCGGCAGCGGCGACTTCGAAGGCGCCGAGCAGATCTACCAGCGGATCCTCGCCGAAAAACCGGCCGATCCGGTCGCCGAGGCCGGACTCGCCCAGGTGCGGCTGCTGCGGCGCACCGAAGGACTCGACCCGAACCGGGTGATCGCCGAGGCGGACTCCTCCCCGGACGACTTGGAGGCGCAGCGGCGGGCCGCCGACATGGAGGTGCTCTCGGGTCTGGCGGACCGTGCGTACGCCCGGCTGGTGGAGGTGGTACGCCGGACCAGCGGTCAGGAGCGGGAATCCACCCGCACCCACCTGGTGTCGCTGTTCGCGATCGCGTCCCCAGACGACCCGGCGGTTGTCAAGGCACGCCGCGACCTCGCCAACGCGCTGTTCTAGCGGCCCGATGCGCCGGATCGCGGTCCTCGACGCCCCGTCCAACCTTGGCTTACGTCCGCCCAGCCCAGGGACGGTGCCGGGCTGTGCCAAGGCGCCAGGGGCGCTGCGGGACCACTCGCTGGTGGCACGGCTGGGTGCGCTGGACGCCGGATGCGTGGTGCCGCCGAGGTACGACCCGGAGGGCTGGCGACCCGGAGACGGGGTGTGCCAGGCGGAGGAGATAGCCGACTACACGGTGCGGCTGGCGGACCGGATCGAGCGGATCGTGTCGCGCGGCGACTTCCCGCTGGTGCTCGGCGGCGACTGCTCGATCCTGCTCGGCGCGGCGCTCGCGATGCGCCGCCGCCGGGCCCGGCAACGCGGCCGTTACGGTCTGGTCTTCGTCGATGGGCATTCCGACTTCCGGCACGCCGGAAACGCCGAATACATCGGGGCGGCTGCGGGGGAGGACCTGGCCCTGGTGACCGGCCGCGGCCAAGGCGACCTCTGCAACATCGACAACCTCCGCCCGTACCTGCGGGAGGAGGATGTGGTGGTGCTCGGGATCCGGGATCACGACGAGTACCGGATGGACCTCAAGGCGGCCGGGATCATGTTCCGCACGGTGCCGAAGATCCGTGCCGAGGGCCCGACCCGCAGCGCCGCCTGGGCCATCGAGGAACTGGGTCGGGTGGACGGGTTCTGGGTACACGTCGATGTGGACGTGCTCGACCCGGCGGCGATGCCGGCGGTGGACGCCCCGGACCCCGGGGGGATCGCTTTCGTGGAGCTGGAGCAGATGATCGCGGACCTGGTGACCCGGCCGACCTGCCTGGGGCTGCAGGTCACGGTGTTCGACCCGGACTACGATCCCGACGGCCGGTACGCCGGAGAGATCGTCGAGACCCTCGTGGGCGGCCTGCAGCCGGTCTGGGATCCGGGACAGTCCGGTCCCGGCCAGGGCCTCGGACCGGATCTGACGCCGGACTCGACGGCGCGGCTGGCAGATCGCCGTGGGACCGGCCGGGCGGGGCTCCAACCGGATGCCGAGGACCCGCTGCCGGCTTCTGGAACGGACCGGAAATCAGGCCATGACCAGGACGTAGGCCGCTAATGGGTACGACCGGCCACCGATGGTGGAACGGTGGGCACCCGTGCCGGCCAACCGCCATGCCCGGCTCTAGGCTGGTCGGTGGGCCCACAACGGTGTGGGCGAGGGGAGTGGACACCCGATGACGCGGGGTCGGGCAAAGACGAACGCCTCCGATGATGGAGGCACCCTGCCGTTGCCGTCGCCTTCTGACGTCGTGGTCTCTGACGGCGCCGTGGCCCCGGACGGCGCTCCGGTCTCCGACGTGGTGCCGGACGGGACCGCCCGACCGGCAACGCCGGCGGACCGCCGGGACGCCGCCGGTCCACAATCCAGCAGACAGGGGGTGTCCGAGTCACGGGCAACCACTGACCTCGACAGCTCCGGATACGGCGAGGGGCTGCTTGACGAGGTGCCGAGCCGGGAACGGCTGGTCGCCGAGGCGATGGAGTTGGCGGCCGACGTTCCGGGCCTGCCGGAGTTGATCGGCCGGTACTGGCGGCTGGTGCCGGACGAGGAACTGTTCGGGCGGACCGGAAGGGACCTGTACCGGGCCACGGTGGCGCATCGGGAGTTGGCCCAGCAGCGGCTGCCCGGCGAGGTGAAGCTCTCGCTGGAGACGCCCGGGGAGAGCCACGGGATCCCGGCGCACACCGTGATCAAGATCGTCACGGACGATATGCCGTTTCTGGTTGACTCGGTGACCGCCGCGTTGACCACCCGGGGTGTCGATGTGCATCTGCTGGTGCACCCGCAGATCGTGGTGCGCCGGGAATACTTCGGCAGGCTGCTCGAGGTGCTGCCGGCGGTGGAGTGTGACGACGCCGAAGGGGACCAGCTCGTAGAGAGCTGGATGCACCTGGAGATCGACCGGCAACGCGACCCGCGGCATCGTGAGGACCTGCGCAACCAGATCGCCAGTGTGCTCACGGATGTCCGGGAGGTGGTCGAGGACTGGCTGAAGATGCGCCACAAGGCCAACGAGATCGCGGACGAGCTTGCCACGCCCGAGGCGGCGCAGCTCCCAGTGCCGGCCAAGGACATCACCGACACGGTCGACCTGCTGCGCTGGCTCGCCGAGGGCAACTTCACGTTCCTGGGTTACCGCGAGTACCGGTTGGTTGACGGCAAGGTCCTGGAGGCGGTGTTGGGTACCGGCCTGGGGGTGCTGCGCAGCGACCAGGTCAAACCGCGCGTGCTGTCCTCGATGGCTCCTGAGGCGTACGCGAAGGCCCTGGAGAAGCGGCTGCTGATCATCACCAAGGCCAATTCCCGGGCGACGGTGTACCGCCCGGCGTACCTGGACTACATCGGGATCAAGGACTTCGACGCGGAGGGCAACGTCACCGGGGAACGACGTTTCCTCGGCCTGTTCTCCTCCGCGGCGTACCTGTACTCGGTGCGAGACCTGCCGGTGGTCAAGCGCAAGGTAGCCGAGGTGGTGGAACGCTCCGGGCTGTCCCAGCGCAGCCATTCCGGGCGGGACCTGCTGGAGATCCTGGAGACCTACCCGCGCGACGAGCTGTTCCAGACCACCACCAACGAGCTGTTCCACAACGTGATGGGGGTGCTGCGGCTGGCTGGCCGCCGGCAGCTGCGGCTGTTCTTGCGCCGGGACGCGTACGGTCGGTTCATCTCGTGCCTGGTCTACCTGCCCCGGGACCGGTTCACCACGGCGAACCGGCTCAAGATCCAGGGGATTCTGCTCCGGGAGCTGAACGGGGTCGGGGTGGACTACACCACCCGGGTGAGCGAGAGCCTGCTCGCCCGGATCTACTTCATCGTGCGGACCGACCCGGGTGACCCGCCCCGGGACTTCGATGTGGAGGTGATCCAGCGACAGTTGATCGAGGCCACCCGGCACTGGGACGACGACTTCAACCTGGCGTTGGAACGCAAGCTCGGTGAGGAGCAGGCAAAGCAGCTGTTCCGACGGTACGTGGCGGCCTACCCGCAGACCTACAAGGACGAACACACTCCGTACGAGGCGTACCGGGACATCGCGAAGCTGGAGTTGCTGGAGGAGCCGGGGCAGCTCGCGATGCAGCTCTACCGCAGGCGCAACGACCCGGACCAGGTGCGGTTCAAGGTCTTCCGGTACGGCGAGCCGATGATGCTGTCCATGGTGCTTCCGGTGCTGCACTCGCTCGGAGTGTCGGTGGTGGACGAGCGGCCGTACGAGATTCGCCGTTCCGACGGGGTGATCTACCTGTACGACTTCGGGCTGCGCCCCCCGGAGAACTGCTTGGACGTGGCGCAGGTGCAGTCCAAGGTGGAGAACGCGTTCTCGGCGGCGTGGCGCGGTGAGTCCGAACAGGACCAGTTCAACGAGCTGGTGCTGCGGGCCGGGTTGACCTGGCGGCAGGTGGTGGTGCTGCGGGCGTACGCGAAGTACCTGCGGCAGGCCGGGACCCCGTACAGCCAGGACTACATGCAGTCCACCATGACCCAGTATCCGGGTGTGGCGGCGCTGCTGGTGGCGCTGTTCGAGACCCGGTTCAACCCCGAGCTGGTGGTGAGCGCCGAGACCCGAGCCAGCTACACCGACGAGCTGGTGGCGGCGATCCGGGCGGAGCTGGACCGGGTGACCAGCCTGGACCAGGACCGGATCCTGCGGAGTTTCCTGAATCTGGTGTTGGCGACGTTGCGGACGAATTTCTTCCAGCGGGGGGTGGGCCGGCCGAAGCCGTACTTGGCGTTCAAGTTGGAGTCGCGGCGGATCCCGGAGTTGCCGCTGCCCCGGCCGAGATACGAGATCTTCGTGTACTCGCCCCGGTTCGAGGGGGTACACCTGCGGTTCGGTGCGGTGGCCCGGGGCGGGTTGCGCTGGTCGGATCGTCGGGAGGATTTCCGTACCGAGGTGCTGGGCCTGGTCAAGGCGCAGATGGTGAAGAACGCGGTGATCGTGCCGGTGGGTGCGAAGGGCGGCTTCGTGCTGAAGGAAGCGCCGCCGCTGACCGACCGGGACGGGTACCTTGCCGAGGGCCAGGTCTGTTACCGGATGTTCGTATCCGGGTTGCTGGACGTCACGGACAACCTGGACCCGGCGTCGGGCAAGGTGCTCCCGCCGCCCAACGTGGTCCGCCATGACGGCGATGACACGTACCTGGTGGTCGCCGCGGACAAGGGCACCGCCACGTTCAGTGACCTGGCGAACGCGGTTGCCGCCGAGTACGGCTTCTGGCTGGGTGACGCCTTCGCGTCGGGTGGTTCGGTCGGGTACGACCACAAGAAGATGGGAATCACCGCGCGGGGCGCGTGGGAGTCGGTGAAGCACCACTTCCGGGAGATGGAGCTGGACTGCCAGTCCGAGGACTTCACCGTGGTGGGGATCGGTGACATGTCCGGTGACGTGTTCGGCAATGGGATGTTGCTCTCCGAGCACATCCGGCTGGTGGCCGCGTTCGACCACCGGCACATCTTCCTGGACCCAGACCCGGACCCGGCGGTGTCCTACCGGGAGCGTCGGCGGTTGTTCGACCTGTCCCGGTCCAGTTGGGACGACTACGACCACTCGCTGATCAGCAAGGGCGGCGGGGTGTGGCCGCGTACCGCGAAGTCGGTCCCGATCTCGCCGCAGGCGCGCCAGGCGCTCGGGGTCTCGGATGCTTCGGTGACCGAGTTGCCGCCCCCGGAGTTGATCAAGGTTATCCTGCGAGCCCCGGTGGACCTGTTGTGGAACGGCGGTATCGGGACCTACGTCAAGGCTTCGTACGAGTCGCACGGCGACGTGGGTGACAAGGCCAACGACCCGGTGCGGGTGGACGGTCGGGAGTTGCGCGCCAAGGTGGTCGGGGAAGGCGGCAACCTGGGCCTGACCCAGCGGGGCCGGATCGAGTACGCGCTGGTCGGGGTCAACGGCGCGGGGGGCCGGATCAACACCGACTTCATCGACAACTCTGCCGGGGTGGACTGTTCCGACCACGAGGTCAACATCAAGATCCTGCTCAGCCGCGCGATCGCGGAAGGTCGGCTTCCGGCTGCCGAGCGGGCGGGGTTGCTCACCGAAATGACCGACGAGCTCGCTGAACTGGTGCTCGCGCACAACTACCAGCAGGCGATCGCGCTCGGCAGCGCCCGGGAGCAGTCCGCCCCGCTGTTGCCGGTGCATCGTCGGTTGATCGCGGACCTGGAACGTGGCGGCCGGATCGACCGCCGCTTGGAGGGACTGCCTGACGAGGAGGAACTCGACGCCCGGGCGGCCGGAGCGGCAGGGTTGACCTCACCGGAGTTCGCGGTGCTGCTCTCGTACGTGAAGTTGGGCCTGGCGGACGAGATCCTCGCCTCCGACCTGCCCGACGAACCGTGGACCGAGGAGATGCAGGTCGACTACTTCCCGACCCCGTTGCGGGAACGCTTCGGCGGGCTGACCGGCCAGCATCCGCTGCACCGCGAGATCGTCACCACCATGTTGGTCAACGAGGCCGTCAACCGGAGCGGCACCACCTTTGTGTACCGCGCGATGGAGGAGACCGGTGCCAGCGCCGCCGACGTGCTGCGCGCCTACGTCGTGGTCCGTGAGGTCTACGGCCTGAACGAACTGTGGCAGGCGGTCGAATCCCTGGACAACGTGATCTCCGCCCAGGCGCAGACCCGGGTCCGGCTGGAAACCCGCAGACTGCTCGACCGGGCGGTGCGCTGGCTGGTGCAACTGCGCACCCCGGTCGACGTGCCGTACGAGATCGAACGGTTGCGACCCGGCGTGGTGCGCCTGTTGCCGAAGGTCACCGAGCTGTTCTGCGGTGCCGAACGGGAGTCGCTGCGGGAATGGGCGGCCGGCCTGGTGGAGATCGGGGTGCCACCAGAGATCGCCGACTGGTCCACCCGCCTGATGTACGGGTTCGGGCTGCTCGACGTGGTCGAGGTGGGTCACACCACCAACCACGACATGGAGCACGTGGCCCACGTGTACTACGCGATCTCGGAGCGGTTCGGCATCGACGGTTTGCTGGACCGGGTGTCCGCGCTGTCGCGGGAGGACCGCTGGCAGACCATGGCCCGGATGGCGCTGCGCTACGACCTGTACGCCGCACTCGCCGCGCTCACTTCCCAGGTGCTGCACGCCACCCCGGGGGATCTTCCCGCGCAGGCAAGGATCGAGGCGTGGGAGGAAGCGAACGCGTCGAACATCGCCCGGGCACGGAACGCCATCGGTGAGTTCGGCGAGTCCCGCGCCGACCTGGCCGCGCTGTCGGTGGTGTTGCGACAGATCCGCACCCTGGTGCGGTTCTCGCCGTAGTCGGCCGACCAGGGACCTTCGTCAGGACCACTGCCGCACTCGCTGCTGGTCTGCCGGTTCAGACCGTACGGATCGGGTACGGGATGTCGCCAGCGATTATGGGTCCGCGCGGCTGCGTACCGCCGGTTGTCCCCAGTAGTGGACACAGATTGTGGAAAACCTGTGGATACTCGGAGCTGAGACTGGTCGCCTGGCCACTACTCAGGGGTTCCAGCGGTCCGTCAGGGCCGGCGTTGCCGGCGCGGGGACCGCTCGGGTTCCAGCCAGAGCACGCTGAGCGCGGGCAGGTGCAGTGCCGCCGAGGCGGGCTGGTTGTGCCACGGGTCCGCAACGGCTGACACGTGCCCCAGGTTGCCAGCGCCGGAGCCGCCGTAACTGGCCGAGTCGGTGTTCAGTACTTCGACCCAGCGGCCGGCACGCGGCAGGCCGACCCGGTAGCCGTCGTGCGGGAGCCCGGCGAGGTTGGCGACGCAGGCCAGAGGCGTGCCGTGGTTGTCGTACCGCAGGAAGGAGTAGACGTTGTGGAGGTGGTCGTCCGGCTCGATCCAGACGAAGCCACCCGGTTCAGTGTCCCGGGACCACAGCGCCGGGGTCTGCCGGTAGATCCGGTTCAGGTCCGCCATCAGCCGTCGTACCTCTTCCCGGGCCGGCTCGTGCGACCCGGTCCAGTCCAGGCCGTGCTGTTCACTCCATTCCGACGGCTGCGCCCACTCGCATCCGG
>DASUSI010000137.1:0-19089 GCA_036375165.1 Micromonosporaceae bacterium
GACACGCCCTAGCCCGCACCGCAGCCCGGCTCACCCTGGCCGAAGCCGGCCGACGGGCCGGGTACTCCGCGGCCACCCTGTCGCGGCTGGAGACCGGCCGCCGGCAACTGTCCGACGTCCACCTGCTGCGCCATCTGGCCCACGTATTCGACATCCCACCGCAACTGTTCGGCCTGGCCACCCGCAGCGCGGCAACCCGGCGCCACGGCGCCGTGGCGACTACCGTCGGCACCGACGACGACCCGAGAGGCGGACACGACCCCGTGCGACGCCGTGACCTGCTCACCGGCCTGGCCGGCCTGCCCGTGGCTGCCACCATCGGCCCGCCGGCCGGCAGCGCCAACCAGCCGGCGACCATCCTGGTCACCCAACTCGAAGACCTGCTGCTACGCCACCGCACCCCCGCCGGCGGCCCACCAGCTGACCTGCGCGAGTTGCGCCAACGATTGGGCGCTGCCCGCGCCAACTTCCAAGCCAGCCGCTACCGGCACCTCGCCCGCACCCTGCCGCAGCTGCTTGTTGACACCACCACCACCACCACCGGCGGCGACTTCGCAGCGTTGCTGGCCGAGGTGTATAGCACCGTCGCCCACGTCCTGATCAAATTGGAAGTTCCCGGCTTGGCTTGGGTCGCCACCGACCGAGCAATGGCCGCCGCCGGCGGCGACCCGGTCGCTACCGCCAGCGTCACCCGCAACGTCGTCTCCCTGTGCCGCCGCGACCGCCGCTACGACCGCGCCCAGCAACTCGCCCTGCACGCCGCCGACCGGCTCACCATCACGGGCCTTAACCCGGACCCCACGCACCTGTCGCTGTACGGGATGCTGCTGTGCAATGCTGGCTACGCTGCCGCCCAAGCAGGCGACCGGAAACGTGTCACCGAACTGCTCGACCACGCCGCCCACGCAGCCGCCCTGCTCGGTGGTGACCGCAACGAACACTGGACCTGGTTCGGACCCACCAACGTCACCCTGCACCGGATCAGCGCCGCCTACGCCCTCGGCGACGCCGGTAGCGCCATTGACCACGCCGCCAGCGTCCCCCGCACCGCCCTGGCCCTCCCCGAGCGGCAGTCCCGGTACTGGGTTGACGTCGCCCGCGCCTACCACCAGTGGGGCAAGCCGGCCAAATGCTATGAAGCCCTCACGATTGCCGAACGGTGTGCGCCCGAAGAGGTCCGTGCCCGGCCGGCCGTCCAAGCCCTGACCCTCAAGCTCCTGTTCTCACCCCGCGCCGCCGCGATGCGAGGACTGCCCGCGTTCGCTGCCCGGGTCGGCGTACCCGCCTAGCGATCTACCGTCGACAAACCAACATTTCTTGACAAATCGGCGGCCTTGAGCGAGCGTACCGGACTCAGTCGAGTTTTCGGAGAACCAGAGAGCGAGACGCACCGGAGTACGGGAACCGGTCGCAACGGCAGGCGTCCTGGTTGTCCTACACGCCGTACCAGCGCCGGTAGCGGCGGATCAGCCGCCACTGCACCAGCACAGCGAGCCCGGTCAGCACCAGCATCACCAGGGTCGCCGCGGCGGCGTAGCCGTACCGCAGATACTCGAAACCGGTGCGGTACACGAACAGTGACAGGTACGTGGTCGCGTACGGCGGGGGACCGCCCTCGGTGACCACCAGTGCGGGTACGAAGGACACCTGCACGCTCAGCACGGTGTCGCGCAGCAGCAGCAGCCCGAGTACCGGCGCCATCAGCGGCAGCGTCACCCGGCGGAAGACGTCCCAGCCGGTGGCGTCCTCGATCGCCGCCAGTTCGTACACCTCCGGCGGCAGCGCGGTGCGTGCGGCCAGCAGGATGATGAAGCTCTCCCCGACGGTGAACAGGCTCATGATGATGATCGCCGCCCGAGCGTCGGTCGGGTCGGTGAGCCACTGTGGCGGGGTCCGGCCGAGCACGGTGAGTCCGTTCTCGCCGCCGGCCCGCAACACCTGGTTGACCGGGCCGTACAACGGGTTGAACAACCAGAGCCAGAGCAGGCCGTACGCGACCTCCGGCACCGCCGTGGGCAGCGCGGCGGAGGTGCGGGCGGTGCCCACCCCGGGTGCCCGCCGGTGCAGCAGCAGCGCCAGCCCGAGCGCGATCACCAGTCGCAGCGGCACCGCGACCACCGCGAACACCAGCGAGTTGGCCAGCGCGGTGCGGAACGCGTCGCTGCCGGCCAGTTCCACCAGGTTCGCCAGGCCGTTCCAGACCGGTGGCCCGATCAGGTCGTAGTCGGTGAACGCCAGCGCCAGCGTGATGCCCGCCGGCAACAGCACCAGGCCGACGAGTCCCACCAGGTACGGGGCCAGCATCAGCGCGTACTGGCCGCGCCCGTCGCCCCCGCGTTGCCTCACGGTTCGGTCACCCGCTGGCCGGTCGCCGCCTCGAAGACATGGGCGTCCACCGGCCGGACCGTGACCCGCACCAACGCGCCGGACTCCGGCCGGCCGACGGTGGCGACCCTGGCCACGATCTCATGCCCGTCCAGGCGCAGGTACAGGTACGCGTCCTCACCGACCACCTCGACCCGTTCCACCGTCGCCATCACGCCCTGCGGGTCGTCGAGCCGCACCGCCTCCGGGCGCACCCCGACCTGGCGGGTGGCGCTCGGCGGCACCCCGGGCACCGGCAGCGGCCCGTTCGCCGGAAGCAGATTCATCGACGGGGACCCCACGAACCGGGCCACGAAGCTGGTCGCTGGACGCCGCCAGATCTCCTCCGGAGTGCCGACCTGTTCGATCCGGCCGTCGCGCAGCACCGCCACCCGGTCGCCCAGCACCAGCGCCTCGGTCTGGTCGTGGGTGACGTGCAGCATTGTGGTGCCGACCCGGTCGTGCAGCGCCCGCAGTTCGGTACGGGTCCGTACCCGCAACTCGGCGTCCAGGTTGGACAACGGCTCGTCCAGCAGGAACACGTCCGGTTCCCGGACCAGCGCCCTGGCCAACGCCACCCGCTGTCGTTCACCACCGGAAAGCTGTCCGGGTCGGCGGGCCAGCAGGTGTTCGCATCCGACAGCCTCGGCGGCCTTCCGGATCCGTTCCCGCGCCTCGGCCTTCGGGACGTCCCGGACGGTCAGCCCGAACCCGATGTTGTCGGCCACCGTGAGATGCGGGAACAGCGCGTACGACTGGAACACCATCGACACGTCGCGGCGCCCCGGCCGCAGCCGGGTCACGTCCCGCCCGGTGATCCGCACCCGGCCTCGGGTGGCCGGCTCAAGCCCCGCCACCACCCGCAGCAGCGTCGACTTCCCGGCCCCCGACCGGCCGAGCACCACCAGCAGTTCACCGCGGGCCACCGCAAGATCCACACCGCGCAGCACGTTCGTGTCGCCGTATCCCGCGTGGACCCCGACCAGTTCCAGGCCCGGTTGGTCGATGCCGGGCGGTCCACCGTCGGTCATCCGTGCTCACCCCGGGCGAACAGCGGTCGGGTCTGCTCGTCAATCTCGCGGATCACATCGTCCAGCCGATCGCCCCGGTAGAACGCGTTCTCCAGGATGTCGTCGCTGACGTCCTCGATTTCCGGCCAGGTGGAGACCGCCGGTGCCCGGCGGACCGTGGGAATCGCGTCCAGGAACACCTTCGCGTGCCGGGGCGGCTTCGCCGGGTCCAGGAACGCGGGAGAGTTCGCGACCGCCATGTTGGACGGGACGGTGCGGCCGGTCCCCGCCATGATCTTCGCGCCCTGCGGTCCGAGGGCGTACTCCACGAACCGCCAGGCCGCGTCGGGATTCGCGGCTCCCCGCGGGATGCAGTACGCGTCGGAGTGCAGGATTCCCGCCTGGGTGCCGTAGCGGGGAAGCGGTGCGACGTCCCAATCGAAGTCGGTGATGCCGCGGAACGTCGTGGTGGCCCGCCGCGACGACATCACCATGGCCAGCCGTCCGTTGGCGAACCGTGACTCGTCGTCCTCGCTTTCCACCTCCTCGTCCGTGGGCACCACGCCGTACGCGATTCGCAGGTCGAGGAAGTCGCGAAGCGCCGTGCGTGCCCCGGGCGTGTCGAAGGTGAACCTGGTGGGCTGATCCGGGTCGTCGACCAGGTCGCCGCCGTTGGACCAGACGAACGGGGCGATCCGGATGACCGTGGGTTCCACCCCGAGGCCGTACACCGCGACCTGCGATGTCCCTTCCGATTCGGTGCCCTTCACCACCCGCCCGGCGGCGTCGCGGGTCAGCGCCGTCGCGGTGGTGATCAGGTCGTTCCAGGTCCAGTCCGGCTTGGGCTCGGGCACCTGGTAGCGCCGGAACAGGTCCCGGTTGTAGTAGACGGCGAGGCTGGAGACGTTCTGCGGCAGGCACACCTGCCGCCCCCGCCACCGAAACGCGTCCAACGCCTCCGGATAGAGGTCCCCGACGTCCAGTCGGTTGGATGACCGCAGCCGCTCGTCGACCGGTTCCAGCGCGTCCTTCGCGGCGAACTGGCCATAGAACCGGTAGTTGATCAGAACCACGTCCGGCGGTGCGCCACCGGCGATCGAGGTCCCGAGCCGGGTGATCAGGTCGGTACGGTCGCCGGCCTCCACCAGTTGCACCCGCTCGCCCGGGGCCACCTGCTGGTACGCCGCGACCAGGGTGCGGTACGCGGCGAGTTCCTCCGGCGCTCCGAAGACCAGCATCCGGACCGCGCCGTGGTCGCCACCGGCGGCCGAGCCGCATCCGGTGGCGAGCAGCGCGGTTGCGACCAGCACTGCGAATCCGGCACGCACCGACCGGATCGTCGTCATCATCTGCGAACTCCTTGGTCGGGTCCGTAGTGGTGCAGGAACCGGCGCTGCGCGATGCCGAAGACCACCAGGGCGGGCACTGTGGCGAGCACCGCTCCGCTCAGGAACACCGGGAAGTTCGTCGGATCCAGAGTGGCCAGGGAACGCAGCGCCAGCGGCAGCGTGTAGCGGTCCCGGTCGTAGACGAACACCAGAGGGTCCAGGAAGTTGGACCAGGTGAGGACGAACGTCAGGGCCGCGAGCCCGGCGGTGACCGGGCGCACCAGTGGCATAGCCACCCGCCACCACACCCGAAACGGCGACAGGTCCGCCATCCGGCACGCGTCGAACAGGTCCGCGGGCAGTGCGCGGAACGCCACGTAGTAGACCAATGGATACAGCGGGGAGGTGGCCAGCAGCGCCGGTGCCACCAGCGGCACCAGCGTGTCGGTCAGACCCAGGGAACGAAACAGCACGAACCTCGGCACCAGCAGTGCGGTGGCGGGGATCATCAACGCCACCACGGAGGCCACGATCACCGTGGTGGCGACCCGCCGTGACACCTGGGTCAGCGCGTACCCGGCGAGCGAGGCCACCAGCACACTCACCGGCACCGCCACGGCGGCCACCAGCAGCGAGTTCACGGTGGCGCGTACCAGCCCGCCGAGTGCCAGGGCTCGCTCGTAGCCTGTGCCCGACACCGGGTCCGGCACCAGGTCGACGGTCACCGGTGGCGGCAGTCCCGGCTGCCGCAGCGAGCCCGCGACCAGCAGCAGCAAGGGCGGAACGAACACCAGCACCACCGCCGCCGCGCCGACGGAGCGCCAGCGGCGTGCCGCGTTGGTGGGATAGGGGGAGGGGCCGCCAAAGCGGCCCCTCCCCGTACCGCGTCGGATCCTCATCTATTCCTTGAGGCTGAGTCGCCAGGCACTCAGGCCGTGCGAGGCGGCGTACAGGATCCGCTCTCCCGGCACCACCGTCAGGCCGGTGACCTCGACATGAGGCATGCCGGGCGCGGCCTCGGCCCAGTTCGTCGCGCCGGCAGCCAGTCGCAGCACACCGAAGTCGGTGGCGGCGAACAGGTCACCGGTCACGTCGTCGCGCACCAGGTCGGTCACCGGCTGGTCGCCGAAGTCGTACGAGCGGTCCACCCAGCTGGCCTGGCCGGTCGCCGGGTCGAACGTGACCTCGAAGACGTGGCCAGGCGTGCTCGGGGTGTTGGCGTTGAACCCGCTGTAGGACACCCAGGCGTGGTTCCCGTCGGTCGGGTCGACGTAGATGCTGCTCACGAACCGGTTCGGGGTGGTGGCATCGTCGTCGATCCGGGTCCAGGACACGTCGGCGGCCGGCTCGGCGTCCACGTTGCGGGAGATGAACACCCGACCGGTGGTGGTCGCCGACCACGCGCTGGTGGTGTCGGCCGTGGTGCGTTCCACCGCCGCCACCGCACCGCCGGCCCGGTCACCCCAGAAGGTGCCGGTCAGCCGGTTCTGGCCGAGTTCGGCCCAGTCGCCGCACTGCTCCTCGAAGGTGCCGGTCCAGGTGTTGCAGATCCGGTTGGCCTCCTCCCGGGAGCGTTCACCCAGTCCGAAGGTCTTGGTCCGGAACGCGGTGCGCCCGGTGCCCACGAACATCGTGCCGCTGACCTTCGGGTCACTGATGATCGGCGAGTAGAACTGGCTGCCCTGTCCGTAGATCGGGTCGGAGATCCAGATCCAGCTTCCGGTGTCGCCCGCCTCGAAGTTGACCTCGGGGCTGGCGTCGTAGTAGCTGTGGAACCGGAAGTCCGGGTCGCCGACGTCGAAGCCGGACTGCCCACCGTCACCGATCATGGTGTTGCGCCAGGTCACCATGCTCTGGTTTTCCCAGGTGCCGTTGTCCTGCGTGCCGCCTTGCAGGTGTTGCGGGTCGTGCGGGTTCACCGACAGGCTCATGAACTGCAGCGTGGACAGACCCGCGTTGACGCTGTCCAGCCCGGACGGGATCCGGGAGAGCATCTGGCGGCAGCGTTCCAGTTTCGCCTCGGTGTTGAGGTCACGTTCCGGGTCGTCGCACCAGGTCGATCGGTCGACGAACTCGCCGCTGGAGCGCATCACGCCGCCGTCGTTGGTCTCGAAGAACTGGTATGGGTTGTTCGGGTTGGTGACGATGTCGTGCTGGTCGGGGTGCAGGCCGTTCGGGTGCAGCGGGTCGGTGCCGTCGAACGTCATGTCGGTGCCGGTGACACCGGCGTCGGTGGACAGCACCACGGCACGCTTGTTCGCGATCGTCTCGCCGTAGGCGTACGAACCCCCGGCGTAGACCATGTCCGGGTGGCCCTCCGGGGTGTGCACGAACACGTCGTACCAGCACTGGCCGCCGCACAGGTTGTAGAAGGCGTAGCCCGGGTCAGCAACGTTCGCGCTGGACAATTCCGTGAACGCGGGGGTCCCGGCGGCCACGTCATCACTGCGGTAGAGCCGGGCGTACGGATTGCCGTTGTTGCCCTCGTGCACGTACATCCGGGTTTTGCCGTTGGGCAGCGTGGTGACGTCGAACGCCGCCCGGGTGGTGAACAGGGCGGGGTTCAGTGACGGCTTGATCTGCGTCCATGTCTCGCCGTCGTCCGTGGAACGCCAGATGCCCCGGGCGTACGACGACGCGTAGACGGTGTCCGGGTCGCTCGGGTCCAGTTCGACGTACCGCACGCCACGCGGTGAGCACACGCCCTGGTTGGCCCACTCGGCGGCGCTTCCGGTGCACGCGGCGGGATCGGTCGAACCGTTGTGGACGAACGCCCAGCTCGCACCGCCGTCGGTGGACTTGTACAGGCCCCACTTCGCGGCGTCCGGCACCGGCCGGGTGACGCCCGAGCAGCACACGCTGGACATGCCGCGCAGCGCGGTGACGGTGGCGACGTACAGGGTGTCCGGGTCGCCTGGCTTGATCAGGATGTCGCCGATGCCCTTGCCACCGAGTTTGTCCTTGCCGAGCGGCCCGGTCCAGGTGTCGCCGCCGTCGGTCGACTTGTACAGCCCGACCCCCGCGACACAGCCC
Source organism: Micromonosporaceae bacterium (assembly GCA_036375165.1). Lineage (GTDB taxonomy): Bacteria > Actinomycetota > Actinomycetes > Mycobacteriales > Micromonosporaceae > WHSM01. The sequence goes on from DASUSI010000137.1 coordinate 7,736, forward strand.
GAGCCACAGGCGTTGGCTTCGCCGGTGCCCACGTAGATGGTCTGACCGGATTCGTCGTTCTCGTCCACGGTGACGTTGCCCGCGGCGTTGATCCCGAGTGGTCCACCCAGGTACGTCCAGTGCGGCTGCTCCGAGAGCATGTCGTTGGTCCGCCAGACTCCGCCGCCGGCCGGCGTGATCCAGGCGCGGCAGTCCTCCGGAAGACATACGTTGCTGAGTGCGATCGACGTGGTGCGGCCCCCAGCGACGTACTCGTTCGGCACGTAGTTGTAGGAATTCCGGTACGGCGTGTAGGGGTAGAGCGCGCGGCTCGGCCCGACATTGCGCCAGCTTCCCCGGCCACCGGAGGTGCCCGGGGTGAGTCGTCCTTCGGCCTTGCGGTAGGCTCGCTTGGCAGCGTCCATTTCGGACACGGAGATGGTGTTCTCGGGGTAGGCGCGGGCCAGGAACGCCGCGTCGGCGGCCGAGCCTGGGCCTTCCTGGGACATCCCGGCGTCGCCAGGCACCAGGCGTTGCAGCCGTTCCAGGTGCCGGCCCAGCGCGCCAGGTATCTCGCCGTCGCCCTGAGCCGTGTTCGGAGCTGGGGCCGCGCCCGTCAGGTGTGTGACCACGGCCCCGGTGGAAACCGCGAGGATCCCCACCGCTATCCCGATCAGGATCTGGCGGTGTCTTCGTTTCATCCGACTCATCAAGGTCCTCCCCATGGATGGCGTCGTCGCCGAAGCGGAGGGCAGTCGTGTGCGCACTCCCAAAGCACCATCGCAGTCCCGGACAAGTAGGGCAATGCCCCCAACCGGGCAACGGCAGTTCACAGGGATGTAACGAGGGTGAGCCCGCGGCGAAACAGGCTCCCGACACTCTCAGCCCCATCCGGCAACGGGCAGCGCTGCCCGGGGAACGCCGGGGAGGAGGGGTACCAAAGAGGAGGCAGCGTGCCTGACATCGACACCGGCAACACCACCTGGCTGCTGGTATCGAGCGCCCTCGTGCTGTTGATGACGCCGGGTCTGGCCCTGTTCTACGGGGGCCTGAACCGGTCCAAGGGCGTCCTCAACATGATGATGATGAGCTTCTCGTGCATCGGACTCGTCTCGGTGCTGTGGCTGTTCTACGGATTCACGATGGCCTTCGGCTCGGATGACACCGGGCCGGTCAACGGCTTTGTCGGAGACCTCGGCCAGTACCTGGGCACCAGAAACCTGATCTCCGAGGTCTGGATGCTCGGTGACGTGTCGACCGGAATCCCGACGTACGTGTTCCTGGCGTTCCAGATGATGTTCGCGATCATCACCGTGGCGCTGATCAGCGGCGCCATCTCGGACCGGGCCAGGTTCGCCGGCTGGCTGGTGTTCGCGTTCGGCTGGGCGACCCTGGTGTACTTCCCGGTCGCGCACATGGTCTGGGGCGGTGGCCTGATCGGCGCCGACATCGGGGCCCTGGACTTCGCCGGCGGTACCGCGGTGCACATCAACGCGGGTGCCGCGGCGCTGGCGCTGGCGCTCGTGCTCGGCAGGCGGGCCGGTTGGCCCCGCGACCCGTTCAAGCCGCACAACGTGCCGATGGTGGCGCTCGGTGCCGGGCTGCTGTGGTTCGGCTGGTTCGGTTTCAACGCCGGTTCGGAGCTCACCGCCGACGCCACCACCGCGATCGCGTTTCTGAACACCCAGGTCGCCACGGCCGCCGGACTGCTCGGCTGGCTGGTCGTGGAATGGATCCGGGACCGGCGGCCGACCCTGGTCGGGGCGTCGTCCGGTGTGGTCGCCGGCTTGGTCGCGATCACCCCGGCCTGCGCGTTCATCACGCCCGCCGCTTCGGTGCTGCTCGGCCTGGTGGCCGGTGTGGTCTGCGCGCTCGCGGTCAGCCTGAAGTACAAGCTGGGGTACGACGACTCGCTCGACGTGGTGGGCGTGCACTTCGTCGGCGGCTGGATCGGCTCGCTGTGGATCGGGCTGTTCGGCTGGTCGCAGATCAGCTCGCTGGTGACCAACGAGGGCCTGTTCTACGGCGGTGGGTTCACCCAGCTCGGCAAGCAGGCCCTGGGCAGCGGCGTGGTGAGTGTGATGTCGTTCGTGATCGCTCTGGTGCTCGGTTTCCTGATCGACCGGACCATCGGGTTCCGGGCGGACCGGGAGGCCGAAGCCGAGGGCATCGACCTGGTCGAGCACGCGGAGAGCGCGTACGACTACTCGGGTGGCCTGACCGGCGGTCGCGCCGGGAGTCGGCCGGTGGCCGTGGGCCCGTCGGCTGACGCGGTACCGGTGCCCGCCGGAGCCGGGAAGGAGCAGCAGTGATGAAGCTGGTTACCGCAGTGGTGAAGCCGTTCCAACTGGACGCGGTGAAGGAGGCCCTCGCCGCCCTGGGGGTGGCCGGGTTGACCGTCAGCGAAGTGCAGGGCTACGGCCGCCAGAAGGGGCACACCGAGGTCTACCGGGGTGCCGAGTACACCGTGGAGTTCGTACCGAAGATCAGGATCGACGTGCTGGTCGACGGAATCGACGTCGAAAAGGTTGTCGACGCGATCGTGACCGCCGCGCGTACCGGCCGGATCGGTGACGGCAAGGTCTGGGTGGTGCCGGTTGACGACGCGGTACGGGTGAGAACCGGTGAGCGTGGACTCGACGCTCTCTGACCGTGTCCTTCCAGCATGGCCCTGACCGTGGCCTGGTGACGGTCGACGGCCCGGCGGGTGAGTCCCACCCGCCGGGCCGGCAGCCGCCACCACCGATCGGGGAGCCCGCGCGGGTCGCCCGCGCCGCGGAGTTGGACGCCTGGCTGGCCAGGCTGTTGCACGCCCGCGGGCACCCCGACGGCGCCGCCGGTGGCCCGACCGACGGTGTTGCCCTGGTCGCGGTGGGTGGCCTGGGACGTCGGGAGTGCCTGCCGCACGCCGACCTGGACCTGATCCTGCTGCACGAGGGCCGACACGACATCGCGGCGCTGGCGGAGGCGGTCTGGTACCCGATCTGGGACGCGAAGCTGCGGTTGGACCACTCCGTACGCACCGTCCCGGAAGCACTGGCCCTGGCCGGCACCGACGTCAAGGTCGCGCTCGGTCTGCTCGACGCCCGACACGTGGCCGGGGACCCTGTCCTGGCCGATCGGCTGCGCCGCGAAGCGGCGGCGGACTGGCGCACCCGTGCCGGCGACCGGCTGCCGGCGCTGCGGGAACTCACCGCCGCCCGCTGGGCGGCCCACGGCGAGCTGGCGTTCCTTCTGGAAGGCGACGTCAAGGAAGCCCGCGGCGGGCTGCGGGACGTGGCGACGCTGCGCGGCATCGGGTATGCCCAGGTCGCCGAAGCCGCGGACCCTGTGGTGCGGCACGCCGCCGGCCGGTTGCTGGACGTCCGGCACGCGTTGCACGCCGTCTGCGGCCGGCGGCTGGACCAGTTGCTCGCCGAGCAGCAGGCACCGGTCGCCGCCGCGCTGGGCCTGCCCGGCCGGGACGAACTGGCCCGGCGGGTCGCCGAGGACGCCCGTACCGTCGGCTACGCCTGTGACGACGCGTGGCGGGCGGTGGACCGGTGGCTGTCCACCCGGCGGTGGCGGGGACGCCGGCCGCCACCGCGCCGGCCGCTCGCCAACGGGGTGGTGGAGTGTGACGGCGAGGTGATGCTCGCCCGGGACGGTGCCGCCACCGTCGACTCCGACCCGACCCTGCCGCTGCGAGTGGCGGCTGCCGCGGCGATCCACGGCCTGCCGATCGCCCGCGCCACCCTGCGCCGGCTGGCAGAGGCCGCGCCGCCGCTGCCGGATCCGTGGCCGGCGCGGGCGCGAGACGCGCTGATCGGCCTGCTCGGTGCCGGCCCCGGCCTGGTGGGTGTGTGGGAGGCCTGCGACCGGTACGGGCTGGTGCAACGGTGGCTCCCGGAGTGGCGGAGGGTACGCAGCCTGCCGCAGCGCAACCCGGTGCACCGCTACACAGTGGACCGGCATCTGGTGCAGACCGCGAGCCACGCGGCGGACCTGACGCGGGCGGTGGCACGGCCGGACCTGCTGGTGCTCACGGCGTTGCTGCACGACATCGGCAAGGGGCTGCCGGGGGATCACAGCCAGGTCGGGGTGCCGGTCGCCGGGCGGGTGTGCAGCCGGATCGGGCTGTCCGTCCGGGACACCGGGCTGGTGTGTCGGCTGGTGCGCCACCATCTGCTGCTCGCCGACACCGCGACCCGTCGGGACCTGTCCGACCCGGCGACCGTGGAACTGGTCGCGGACGCCGTGTCAGATCCGGAAACGTTGCATCTGTTGTATGCCCTGACCCGGGCGGACGCGACCGCCACCGGTCCGCTGGCCTGGTCGGAGTGGAAGGCCGGCCTGGTGGCGGATCTGGTGCGCCGGGTACACCGCCGGCTGGACACCGGCGAGGCGCCCGCTCCCGAGCCACCGGCCCCGGACCTGGTGGCGCTCGCCGCGGGTCCACTACCGGCGGTACGGGTGGAGCCGGATCGGGTGGACGTGGCCGCCGCTGATCGCCGTGGTCTGCTCGCGGCGGTTGCCGGAGTGCTCGCCGTGCACCGGCTGGAGGTGCTGTCCGCCGACGCGGGCACGATCGGTGACACCGCGGTCGTGGAGTGCGTGGTGGCACCCCGGTACGGCACGCCACCCGACCCTGGACTGGTGAGCGCGGACCTGCGCCGGGCGGTGGACGGACAGTTTCCGCTGGCCGAGCGGGTCGCCGCCCGCGAGCGGGCCCACCGGGCGACGTCGGCGGCGGCACCGCACGTGGTGTGGCTGCACGAGGCGGCGAGCCACGGCGCTGTCCTTGAGCTGCGGGCGGCCGACTCACCGGGCCTGCTCTACCAGGTGGCCCACGCGCTGGAACTGGTCGGGGCGGCGGTACGGGCCGCCCGGGTCAGCACCCTGGGCAACGACGTGGTGGACAGTTTCTACCTGACCGGGCACTACGACGACCCGGCCGACCGGGCTCGCGTCGAGTCCGCCGTGCTCGCCGCCGTCGGGCATCCGGCCGGTTGATCAGTCTGGCGGGGCACCGGTGGCGGCCTCGGCCAGTTCCGGCGCCGAACCGTTGGCTTCCACCTGGCGGCGGAACAACCGCATCAGGCACCAGTTCTCCGCCACCAGCAACGAGACGTGCGGACCGTGGTGGTTGACGCCGTTCTCGCCAGCCAGCATTTCCCGCTCGGCGGAGCGTAGCACCAGCCGTAGCTCGTCCAGGTAGATCGAGTCCAGGAAGCAGGGCGGGTCGTCCGCGGCGATCAGCGCCCCGCCGACCTCCCACAGCGCCCGCTCCACGTTCCCGGACAGGTACAGGTTGCGGGCGGCGAGCACGTGCGAGTAGAGCCGGATCCACAGCGTGAAATGGTTCCGGTCGTCCAGCACCAGGGGCAGGATCCGAAGCCCGGTGTCCACGTCGACATCCTCGGGGTGCAATCCCCTCGCCACCACCTCCTGGCAGATCGCCAGCAGGTCCCGGCCGGTCAACAGCACCCGGTGCTGGATCACGGCGGCCCCTCGGGGGATGGCGGGATGAGCCGCAGCAGGTTGCCGCCCAACAGGTCCGGCAGCCGATCCTTGCCCAGCCCGGCGAAGTGCGCGATGGTGACGATGGCCTGGATCGCCGAGTATGTGCTGGCGTATGGCAGGTCCGATCCGTAGAGCACCCGTCTCGGGTCCACACTCGACAGCAGGATGAACAGGTCGTACACCTTGACCACAGAGGTTTCGAAGAAGACGTTCGGGTACGGCGCGAGCACTCGCAGGGCGTCCGGCATGTCAATGAACGACGAGTGTCCCAGAACCAGTTTCAGGTTGCTGAACTCCGCCGCGAGGCCGGCCAGTTCGTCGGCGATCGCGGTCATCCCGTACCCGGTGTGGATCAGCACCGGAACCCCGTCCTCGGCGGCCCGCGCGAACAGCGGGCGCACCACCGACGAACCGATCTGGAACCGCTGGGCGCGCGGGTGCAACTTGACCCCCCGGTGCCCGCGGGCCACGCACCGCTCGTACTCCGGTTGCCAGGGACCGTTGGGGTCCAGCCGCATGAACGGGATCAGCCGGTCAGGTGCCTTCTGGTAGGTCGCCCACACCCGTTCGTTGGGAACTCGGAAATCCGCGCCCCGGTCCGGGTCGTCGAACGGGAAGATCACCGCGCCGTGGACGTGGTAGCGGTCCAGTTCGGCGAGCAGGTCGTCCAGGCTCAGCGCATGCCCATCGAGGTCCACGCCGACGTGCGCGTGGGCGTCCCACACCTGGCCGGTCTCGAACACGTTGCCGGTGAGCCGCCGAAGGTACTCGTACGAGTGGAGCGACATCCCCGCCTCGGGGACCATCGCGACCTCGAAATACCGCTCGTACGGAATCCGGCCTTCCCGGCGCACACCGACATTATCCCCAGTTCCCACGGCGCTACACCGGGTCGTGGGCCCCGGCCGACCGCCGGGGCCCACGAGTCAGGGCTGTGACCTGCGCTAACCGAGCAGGTGCCGGAGGGAACGGCGGACGAAGTCGGCGCGCTGTTCAGCGCTTGTCAGGCCCTCGATGCCAAACCCGACCCAGACGGAGTCCTCGGTCGTGACACCTGAGCCTTCCTCGAACGCCTTCACCGAGCGCACCCAGTCGTTGTTGTTCTGCGGCGACCCGGCGGGGGGGCCGGAGACGGTCCAGCCACCGAGGTCGCTCTCGAACGAGGTCTCAGCCACCGTGGCGCCATCGACGATCACCGACGTGTCGTCGAGGAACGCCCCGATGCCCTGGGTGCCCCAGTCGCTGGCGAACGCGATGGACACCTCGACCTGCTTGCCGGCGAACGCCGACAGGTCGACCGACCACTTCTGCCAGCCGCTGGAGTTGCCGGTCGCGGCGTGCCAGACACCGGTGCTGCCGGTCGGGGCGCAGTCGGCGTTCATGTAGTGCCCCAGGTGCGGGTGGATGGCGTCGACCCAGCCGGACGCACAACTGTCGCCGGTGCCCTGCTGGGTGTGTCCGTTCGCGTCCGGCAGCGTGGTCCAGTCGTCCTGATTGACGGTGTGGGCCTCGACGAACTGGTAGTCCCAGTTGGGTTCCAGGTCGTACGAGGTCCAGAACTCCAGATTGCCGCTGGTGGCTCCGGTCAGGTCGATGGTTCGGGTGAGTCGTTTGTAGCTGCGGTCGGCCCGCTGGCTGTTCAGGTAGTACTCCCCGGTGTGCGGGTCGTACGGGGCGCCACCCGGGCGTACCCAGCCGATCGGAGCGGAACCGGCGAACTGCGGGAAGTCCTCCGGTGGCAGGAAGCTGGAGGTGGTCAGGAACGACGCGGTGTGGCCCTGGTTGTCCGCGGAGTCCCCTCCGTTCAGCGTGCCGTCGAACCCGGCGAACTCACCGCCGGTGCCGGTCACCGGGTACGGCCCGGTGTCGCCGGTGCCACCGTCCGAGACGTACGTGAACGCCCCGAGGTAGTACTGCTGGAAGTCGTTGAACAGCGGCAGGCACGGGTAGTTGCCGTACGTGGTGCACTCCGGCGGCGCGTACGGGTTGTAGTAGTACACCCCGTTGGCGCCCTGGGCGAACCCGTTGTACTGGCCGGTCATCAGCAGCTTGCCGCCCTCGTTCAGGTAGTCCCGGACGGCGAGTTCGGTGTCCAGGGCCGACTTGGCGGCGGTGCCGCCGGGCTGGCCCTTGGCGCGCGGAATGATGTCGTTCCCGGTCTCCCAGACCACGGCGTCGTAGTGGGAGAGCACTCCGAGGTGGTGCGGCGACTTACGGCCGTTGAGATCCATGTCGTAGACGTCGGAGGAGTAGCCGGCGGCGTCCAGTGCCGCCTCGTAGTACGAGACGTACTTCGCCGAGGTGCCGCTCTGCAGTGGGCTGGCGCCGGTGACGTCCTCGGCCGCGAGGATCAGCGCCTCGCCGCCGGTGTCCCCGGACACCGTGTATGTGAAGTGCGCGCTGGACACCGGCCCGACACCCGGCTTGAGCCCGGTGAACCACACCTCAACGGAGTCCCCGGCGTCCTGGCCTTTCACGGTGCCGCGGTACTCGGCGTAGTAGACGTCGTTCCGGTCGCCGTACCGCTCGCCGCCTTCCCACTCCTTGACCGACGTGACCTGTGTCGGCCCGCCGTTGATCTTGTACCTGAGCTGCTTTTCCTGCAGGCCGCGCCGCGCGGTCGTCGCGACCTGCTGGGAGTCCGCGCCGTGCGACACGTCGAAGCCGTCCACCGCGAAGTCGGAGGTGGTGCCACCCGCTCCTTCAGGGCTGTCCGGGTGGTGCGTGGCCTTCGCGACGTTCACCGCGAACGGAATGTTCTTCTGGTATTCGGCCCGGATCAGAGCCTCATCCTCGGGGAAGGTGAAAATGCTCGGGCAGTCCTCCGGCAGCCACTCGTCGTCCGGGTCGACCGCGCTCGCGGTCTGGCAGGTGGACATCTCCGGGGTGAACGCGAGCGTGCCGTACGCCTCGTGCAGGTGCTCGGTGGTTTCACCATTGGTCGTGTACAGCTCCGCGGAGACGTCCGGGTCATAGCCGGGCACGCCGGGGTGTTCGTCGTCGCCGGCCAACGCCTGGAAGACGATGTCGTCCGGTGTCGGGGTACTGACCTGCCAGCCGGTGCCGTAGAGCAGCAACTGAGCTGCCGAGTGGTAGTTGATCACGTACTCGAACCGGACCCGGCGGGCCAGACCGTCCAGGGCCCGGGTCTCCGGTTCGGACGCTGGCGCGGTGCCGCGGTACGTCTCGCTGATCGGCTCCGGTGACGAGCCTTCGTTGTCGTAACCCCAGTGGGTCGGGAAGTTCCGGTTCGGATCTACGCCATCGCCCGGCCTGATCTGCCCGTCACCGTTGTTGTCCCGCAGGTTCTTACGCCACAGCCGGTTTCCCTCAGTGAACGTGAAGTCGTAGCCGTCCGGGTTGGCGACCGGCATGAACCACAGCTCGGTGCTCTTGACCAGGTCGGTGATGGTGGGGTCGGTGCCGTACCCGTTCAGCATCTCGTGCATCAGTCGCCGCACCATCTCGGGGGTGATCCACTCCCGGGCGTGCTGCGCCGCCAGGTACAGCACCGCCGGTCGGTAGCCGTCGGGCACAGCGCTGGCGTTCTTGGTGACCTTCAGGGCGTAGATGGTCTGGCCGTTGCGGGAACTGCCGACCGGAACCAGCTTGGCGATCTGCGGATGGTCCGCCGCAGCCTGCCGCAACTCGTCGGCGAGCCCACCGGGTTCGCTGTACGAGCGGAAGATCCGGGACTGGTTGGTGGCCTGTTCGTCCAGCTTCGCCGAGGCGCGTTGCCCGTCCACTTTCTTGACCGACAGCGTGATGCCCGCGTCGGCCAGTTTGGCGGCCTGGGTCGCGGTCATCGCCAGTTCGACCCCGATCCGTCCGTCCGGGGCCTTGGTCAGTGCGGTGTCGTGCAGGTCGATACCCGCTGCTCCCGGCAGCTTCGCGACCTGAGCCGTGGTCAACTCGCCGACGTACACCTCGAAGGTGGCTTCCGCGGTCTGTGCGGAAACCACGGCAGGACCGGTTAACAGTCCTGCCGTGAGGACGGCAGCGGTCGCTGCCGCCAGATACAGGCGTCGTCTCATAGGGTTTCTCCCTGCGTAAGCCGTTGACGTGCCAGTGTGGCGTGCCGTGAGCATGTGGTGACGGCACTCACAGTGTCAATCAGCCACTCCAGGTATGGAGCCGCTGACAGGGATAACCCGCACCCGCCCGTTACGCTTGCGGGAACCGCGGCCTACCACCGGTACGCCGCCCCCCGCAGGGCAAGCCCCGATGTAACCTCCCGATCAGACGAGCTTTCCGATCAGACGAGGACCGACCCGACGTGTTCGACACACTCACCGACCGGCTGTCCGGCATCTTCGACAAGCTCCGGAGCAAGGGCCGGCTCACGGATTCCGACCTCAACGCCACCGCCCGGGAGATCCGACTCGCGTTGCTCGAAGCGGACGTCGCGCTTGCGGTGGTGAAGCAGTTCGTCGGGCGGGTCAAGGACCGGGCGCGGGGCGCCGAGGTATCCAAGGCACTGAACCCGGCACAGCAGATCATCAAGATCGTCCACGAGGAGCTGGTGACGATCCTGGGCGGCGAGGCCCGTCGGCTGCGGTTCGCCAAGCAACCTCCCACGGTGATCATGCTCGCCGGGTTGCAGGGATCGGGTAAGACGACGCTCGCCGGCAAGCTGGGCCAATGGTTGCGCGAGCAGGGTCACCAGCCGTTGCTGGTCGCGGCGGACCTGCAACGCCCGAACGCGGTGCAGCAGTTGCAGATCCTGGGTGAGCGGGCCAGCGTGGAGGTGTACGCACCGCAGCCAGGCAATGGGACCGGTGACCCGGTCCGGGTGGCCGCCGATTCGGTGGCACACGCCAGCCGCCAGCACCGCGACATCGTGATCATCGACACCGCCGGCCGGTTGGGTGTGGACGCCGAGATGATGGCGCAGGCAGCGGCGATCCGGGACGCCACTGACCCGGACGAGGTGCTGTTCGTGGTGGACGCCATGATCGGCCAGGACGCTGTGAACACCGCCGAGGCGTTCCGGGACGGCGTCGGGATCACCGGCGTGGTGCTGGCCAAGTTGGACGGTGACGCCCGAGGTGGTGCCGCGCTGTCGGTCCGGCAGGTTACCGGGTCGCCGATCCTGTTCGCGTCCACCGGGGAAAGTCTCGGCGACTTCGACGTCTTCCATCCCGAGCGGATGGCGTCGCGGATCCTCGGCATGGGCGACGTGCTGACCCTGATCGAACAGGCCGAGCGGGTCTTCGAGGACGAGCAGAAGGAGCGGATGGCCGCCAAGCTCGTCGGGGAGACCGAGTTCACCCTCGAGGACTTCCTGGAGCAGTTGCTCGCGGTCAAGAAGATGGGTCCGATCCGCAACGTGCTCGGCATGATGCCCGGGGTGTCGCAGATGAAAGACCAGCTCGACGAGCTGGACGACAAACACATCGACCGGGTCACCGCGATCATCCGGTCGATGACCCCGGCGGAGCGGGCGAACCCGAAGCTGCTGAACGGCTCGCGGCGGGTACGGATCGCCAACGGCTCGGGTACCTCGGTCACCGACGTGAACCAGCTCGTGGAGCGGTTCACGGAGGCGCAGAAGCAGTTGAAGCAGATGACCGGAATGCTCGGCGGCGCGGGGCGCGGGCGTAAGGCCACGAAGTCCCCGAAGATCAAGCGCAAGGGCAAGAAGGGGAAGGTCAAGGAACGCCGGGTCCGGGGCGGGTTCGGCGGCGGGCTCCCAGGCGGCCTACCGGGTGGTGTCCCGGGCATGCCCGCGGCAGGCGGCGCACCCGCCGAGCCGAAGGACCTTCCCGAGGGGTTCGACATGCCGCAGATCGACTTCTCCAAGCTCGGCAAGGGCAAGAAAGGCTGATCCGGGTATCGCGAGAACATGGGTCGGCGCCCGTCCTGGGACGGGC
>DASUSI010000138.1:0-2510 GCA_036375165.1 Micromonosporaceae bacterium
CAGGGGCTCGCCGACCCGGTTGCCGCCGTCCTGTCGGTCGGCCTCATGCTCGACCATCTTGGCCATCCGGAGGCGGCCGGCCGGGTGCAGCGCGCGGTCGCCGCCGAGCTGGCCGGCCGCACCCCGGCAACCGTCCGACCGACCGCCGTGGTCGGTGACCGGCTGGCCGCGCTCGCCGGCTAGGAGCCTGCTGAACTATCCGCTTTCCAGGAGCGCCGCTGCCGGCCGCTGTGGGGACGGGAGGTGTCTCATGAGTGCCGTCTGGCGGCGTTGGGTCACAGCGCGTGTGCTGGACAACGAGCTTGCCCTTCCCGTCTCGGGTGTGGTTACCGGTCGACGGGGTACCGGGCTATGCGGCGCGCACGGTCCAGGCGCCGCGCTCGGTGGCGAGGCCGAGGTTGAGCAGGCGGCGCAGGTTTAGTACCGCGGCACGGGTGTGCAGCCACCAGTTGTTGGCGGCTACGCCACGGTAGGGTAGGCGCCGGCATCGTCCGCGGACGCCGACGAGCCACGCGATGGAACGTTCCACCATGGGACGGTGGCGGCGGTATGTCTCGCGCAGTTCGGTGTTGGTGGCCCAGTCGCGGCGGGCGGCGCGCAGCACCGCGTCGTGCGGATGCAGCCTCACGGTTCGGCCGGACTTTGAGGCGGTGCACCGGGCTCGCAGCGGGCAGCCCTTGCACAGGGCGCCAAAGATTACGTGCCGCTTGGCGGTGATGGGCCGGGTGTGTCCGGCCGGGCAGGTGACCTGCTGGTTGGTTTCGTCGACGGTGAAGTCGTCGATGGTGAACCCGTCGGCAACGGCGGGACGCAGCGGCGGCGGTTTGATCACCGCCGAGCGGGGGTGGTCGGGGTCGGCCAACGCTTCGCGCATCTCGGCGGTGCCGTAGGCGGAATCGCCCAGCACCTCGATGTCGTCGGGTTCGCGCTCGAGTAGTCGCTGCCCGACTGCGGCCTCGTGGTTGTCTTCGCCAGCGCCCTTGGTCAGCTCCACTCCGGTGTAGATGCCGGTGTCGGGCTCGACGGCGACGTGGCCTTTGTATCCGTCCTGGCGGGCGTGGACGGTCTTGTGGATGTGCCGGGCGTCCGGGTCCACCGCGGAGATCACCCGGTCGGGGGCGACCCGACGGGCGATGCGCCACCGCCCGTCGGTGCCGTCGCTGCCGTCGGCCGGTTCCACGTCCTGGCCGGCGACCAGGGCCAGTAACGCCAACGCCTGCCCGGCCTGCTCGTCAAGCGTGGCGTCGGCGAACGCGTCGATGATGGCCAGCGCGTCGGTCACCAGAGCCGAGACCAACTGGTCACGGGCGGCCTGGTCGTCCCAATCGATGCGCGGCTTGCCCGCCTGGTCCCAGTCGTGGGCGTGGCAGTGCTCGGCGATGAACTGCTCCGCGCCCGCCACCTCCCGGCGCACTCGGCGGATCGCGGCGATCAACTGGGTCACCGTGTCCTGCGTGGCCACCGCGTCGTCAAGAACCACCGAGTCCAACGCCCGCCGGTTGCGGCCCTTGAGCACCCCCGTGGCGGCCACGATCTCCCGCACCGCATCGAAGATGCGCTGCGGCGCCTTCGACCCACGAACCCGGCCCCGCCAATAGGTCAACGTGGTCGGGTGCAGGCCCTCATCATCCAGCGGCAGCCCGCAGGCCACCTTCCACCGCAGATCGCACCGCAGCGCTTCGGCCGCCTCCCGATCCGAGCGACCCTCCAACGCCTGCAGCACCAGCACCGTAGCGATCACCTCGCCCGGCACGCTGGGCCGGCCTCGCCCGGACCGGAACAGGTCGGCGAACATGCCGTCGGGAAACACCTCACGGCGGTGCTCGGCCAGGAACGCGTGCACCGAGCCCGCCCGAACCAGATGACCCACCAGCGCCTGCGAGTCCAGCAACTCGCGATCCACGCGCGCGATCCCCTGCACGCGAAGATCATCGACCATGATCTACACCAAGCGCGGGATCGACACGCGGATTGTTCAGCAGACTCCTAGGCGTCGATCAGCGCCATCACGTCGTCAGAGACGTCGAAGTTGGCATATACGTTCTGCACATCGTCGCTGTCCTCGAGCACGTCAATCAGCCGGAAGATCTTGCGCGCTCCGTCCTCATCCAGCGGCACCGTGACGCTCGGCACGAAGGATGATTCCGCCGACTCGTACTCGATTCCGGCCGCCTGCAGGGCGGTGCGCACCGCGACCAGGTCGCCCGGCTCGCAGACCACCTCGAAGGCCTCGCCCAGGTCGTTGCACTCCTCGGCGCCGGCGTCGAGCACGGCTCCGAGCACATCGTCCTCGGATAGAGTCCCCTTTGGGACGATCACCACGCCCTTGCGGGAGAACAGGTAGGAGACCGAACCGGCGTCGGCCAGCGACCCACCGTTGCGGGTCAGCGCGGTCCGGACGTCGGTGGCGGCGCGGTTGCGGTTGTCGGTGAGGCACTCGATCAGCAGGGCCACGCCGCTGGGTCCGTATCCCTCGTACACCACGGTTTGGTAGTCGGCGCCGCCGCCCT
>DASUSI010000139.1:0-9644 GCA_036375165.1 Micromonosporaceae bacterium
GTCTTCCGGCCGGTAGTAGCTGGTCAGGGTGTGGGTCGGTGTCCCGTCTTCCCTGACAACGCGGGCTCTCTCGTAGACCGGTGATCCCTCGGGCACGTCGAGTGCTTGGGCGACCTCGGCGTCAGCGGGCACTTTCCGTACCTCGTTGGTCTGGTCTGTGGGCCGCCATGTCCGTCCGGAGGCCTCGCGATCTGCGGCGAATGCGACAATCCCTCCGAACTTCCACTTGCTTTTGGCGTACCGCTCAACCCCAAGCCGCCTCATCCGTGGTCGCGGTCTGACCACAGTCCCCCGCCGCCGCACCGGGGTGACCAAGCCCTCGGCTTCGAGCACCCGTACCGCCTGGCGGACAGTCTTGATGTTGACACCGTGCTCGGCGGCGATCTCCTCCTGTCGAGGAAGCGTGCTCCCCGGAGCGAAGGTGCCTTGAAGGATCGCATCCCGTAGCGCAGAGGCCAGCTCTCTGTATCCGGTACTCACGCTGAGGCTCCCTCCTCACGACCTGCAATAAGGCTAGCGCTATTTGAACGAATGTGGCACGGAGAGAGTTAGAGCTGGCTCTATTGACAGAGATCGACATCAGTGCTTCTATAGAGCGGCCTCTAACACTGACTCACCTCTGGGAGGTTCCAGTGGCCTCAACCTGATCAAGATCCCGGTTGCGTTCTGCACATGTTCCCGACTGGGGCGATGCTCCTGGGCATGGGAGCCAGACACCGACTTCATAAGTCGGACAAACTGACTCGCAGGCTCGGACCGGGTACCGGCGTGGGTTGTGTGCTCCCCGCGCACGTTCGAGGCGGGCAATACTCCGCCTGGAATTTGTAACATCTGGCATTTCGACATAGACAGCGCCGACATCGTGACCAGGTGTCGGTTGGCTGCAGGCTAGAACGAGAAAGGAAAAGAGCCGGAACGGACCGCGTAGGTTTGGCGGCCTGTGGTCCGTCCCGGCTCCCGAACGGCAAAGGAGCCGTGATGGAACACAACCCCGATACCCGTCTGCCTGTCTACCACACCCCGAACCCGGCCAGCGAACTCGCCGAGCGTAAAGCCGCTGCATGGGTCCGGTTTGGACGGGATGTCATCGCCGCCCACCAACCCGACGGCGACACCTGCCAAAGCTGCGGCCGGATCTGGGACTGCTGCCCCGTTGTGGTCGCAGCCCGCCAGCACGGCCTCAGCGACGAGTAGACCACAGCCACCACCCAGAGCCTGGTCACCGCCGCACGCCGGTAAGGCCGCGTCACACAGCGCCCCGGCGCGTCGTGACACGAGCCTCCGCCGTGCCGGGAGACCGGCGGGCCGGGACTGGGCGCACACCACCGTCTCCGGTCCCGGCCCGACCGGGAGCCACCCCCTGGATGCCCGTTGACGTCGACAGATGCAGCGGCATCCGCTCCTGGGGTGGGTCTCCGTAGTTGAAGCCCTGGCGCGGGCTGTGCCCGCCAACACGCCCCCTGTGCCAGGTCGATCGCAGTTGGAACGTGAGACAGGAGTTCCCCAATGAATCTCGCGGTATTGGAGCCATTGAGGCCAATGTGGCAGCGCCGGATCGTCCCCAACAACGACCCCCGCGACCCACAAGTCCGCCTGCCGCTACGTACCGAACTCTTCCTGATCGCCCACTCGGATGAGACCGGAAAGCGGCACCTCAGCCGGTGGTCCCTGTGCTTGGCGCTGGCGGCCGCCGTGCTGTTGGAGTTGTGGCTGACCGGACGGATCCAGATCGGCAAGGAATACCAGATCCGCGACGCCAGCTACGACCACGCCGCCGGACGTATCTCCATCGTGGACCCCACGTTGTACGGGGATCCATTGACCGACCAGGCGATGAAACTGCTACGGCGCACCGGAGGACGGCTCCAGGTCGCCGACTTCATCCGGAAATTCGCCACCCCCGACCTCTACGACCGGGTGCAAGGCGACATGCTCGCCACCGGAGTCCTGAAACGCGTCATCAACCGCAGGTTCGGACTGTTCCGTCGGGAGACCTACCAGCCCGTCGAGAAGGCATACCCGATCCAGGCCAGGAGCAAGGTCCGCGCCCTCCCCAAGCCACAACACCCCAACGACCCTGACCTGGAACTCCCCGACATGCAGACCGTGGCCCTGTCCGGACTCGTCGCCGCACTCGGCCTGGCCCGGCACATGTACCACCCCGAACCCGCCATCCTGCACAGCCAACTCATGGACCTGATCCACCGGCTCTACGACAACACCATCCGAGACGTCATCGCCGCGATCACCTGACGCGATTTTGGACGATCCCCCCGCGAAAACCGCCGGTAACTGTCCAAGATCGCGCAGGGGAAGAGGGGGTCAGCGGCCGAGGACCCGGTCCAGGTATTCGTTCCCGAACACCCGGTCCGGGTCCAGCCGGTTCCGTACCGCGAGAAAATCCGAAAACCGTGGGTAGTCGGGTGCCAGTGAGTTGGCGTCACGGTAGTGCAGCTTGCCCCAGTGCGGCCGACCGCCCAGATCGGTGAGCGCCTTCTCCACCCCACGGAAATACTCCTCGTACGGCATGCCGGGGTACTGGTGTACCGCGAAATACACCGAGTCGCGTCCGTACGAGTGGGACAGCCAGATGTCATCGGCGGCCACGAACCGTACCTCGACCGGCATCGTGGTCCTGACATCCAGGTCCTGGATCACCGACTGGACCGCGGCGAAACCGGCACGGGCGTGTGCCCGTGGCAAGGCGTACTCCATCTCCAGGAAGCGCACCCGGCGCGGCGAACAGAACACCCGGTCCGACCGGTCGGAGAACACCCGGGGCGACAGCAGCCGGGTCATGGTGCGGTTGATGCCGGGCACCAGCCGGGGCGAACGCCGACCCAGCCGGCAGGCGGCGGCCAGCCCGGCGTTCTCCAGCACGGTGTCCTCCCACCACGAGCGCATCCCGGACAGCGGTCGGGGTGGGTCGTCCGGGTCCAGCCGGTTGAGCCGTTTGACCAGGGTCCGATCGGTGTACGGGATCCACCAGAACTCGGCATGCTCGTTGGCGACCGCCAGGTCGTCCAGTTCACTCAACACGGTGTCGAGCGGCGTCGGGCGCTCCTCGCAGTGCAATATGAAAGCGTCCTCGCAGCGCAGCGTGACCTCGCTGATCACGCCCAACGCGCCCAGACCGACCCGGGCTGCCGCGAAGATCTCCGGTTCTTCGCTCTCCGAGCACCGCACCACCTCGCCGGTGCCGGTGACCAGTTCCAGTTCGGTCACGAAGCTGGCGAGTCCGCGGTAGCGCAGACCGGTGCCGTGGGTGCCGGTCGAGATCGCCCCGGCAATGGTCTGGGCGTCGATGTCTCCCAGGTTGGACAGCGCCAGGCCGTGTTCGGCGAGCAGGTGATTGAGTCGGTGCAGTGGCATGCCACCCGGGACCCGTACCAACCTCCGCCCGGTGTCCACCTCCACCGGGGTCTCGTACGCGTCGAGCACCAGGCGTACCCCGTCGGTGGCCGCGACCGGTGTGAACGAGTGCCCGCTGCCCACCGGCTTGACCGGCAGTCCGTCGGCCCTGGCACCGCGGATCGCCGCGACCAACTCGTCGCGACTCGCCGGCCGGTCCACCCGCCGTGCGGTGGTGCGCTGGTTGCCGGCCCAGTTCCGCCAGGTCGGGCGCAGCGCCGCGGCCGGCTTGCCGGCGGTGACCGGAGCGTTCATTCGGCTACCTCCGTGGGTGACGTTCTGTGGTGGTGACCGTTATGGTGGCTTACAGACTGCTCAGTGGCACGTTGAAACGTACCGACACGACACTTAGGCCAGTGAGGCATGATGGTGCGATCTACCCGAGTCAATCTGGGGGAGCAGATCTTGTGGCGGTGACCCACCAGTCTGCCAACCGGGCGAAGTCGCCCGGGGCGAACAGTCCATTGCGGCGCGCGCCGGTTCAGGAGCGCAGCGCGGCCCGGGTGCAGCGGATGCTCGACGCCTGCGCCGAGATCGTCGAGGAAGTCGGGTACGAGGGCCTCACCACCACCCTGCTCGCCGAGCGGGCCGGGGTGGCGATCGGTTCGGTGTACCAGTTCTTCCCGGACAAGCGTGCGGTGGTGCAGGCGCTGACCCAGCGCAACCTGGACACCTACTTGGACAAGCTGGGCAGCAAGCTGGCCGACGGCAGCTTCTCGCACTGGCAGGAGATCGTCGCCGCGGCGATCGACGAGTACATCGAGATGCACCGCTCCGCTCCTGGTTTCCGGGTGCTCCACTTCGGTGACGTCGTGGATCGCCACCTGCTGGCACCCGACCGGGACAACGACGGCGTGATCGCGCGGGCGCTCGGTCAGGTGCTGGTGGTCCACGGCAACGTCGAGCCGGGGCCCCGGCTGGATCTCGCGATGCTGGTCGCGGTCACCACCGGCGACGCTCTGATCAAGCTGGCGTTCCGGCAGGATCCGGATGGCGACCCGACGATCCTCTCCGAGGCGAAGCTGATCATCCGGGACTACCTGTCCCGCAGCATGGGACGTTGAACGGGTCCCACCGCCGGCCACGCGCCGAGCCGCCGTGCCGTCAGCCGTGCCGTCAGTCGCGCCTTCGACCGCACCGTCAGAGGAAGGCTCAGAGGAAGGCATGGCCTTCCCCCCGGTAGGTCGCCGTGGTTGTGACCACCCGGTCGCCGTCCACCAGATGCAGCTCGGAGACCCGTTCGCACAGTTCACCAGCCTTCGCGTGGCGGAACCACACCCGGTCGCCCACCTTCAGCTCAGCGGCTGCCGGTCCGCGTAGCGGGGTCTGCACCTCCCCGGCGGCTTCGGTGCCGAGCAGCTTAAGGCCGGTGGGCAGCCAGGGCAGGGGTTGCCGGTCGCGCTGGGACGGCCCGGAGGCGATCCAGCCGCCGCCGTGCACCGTGGCGATCCCGGGGGCGGGACGGCGTACCACTGAGAGGGCGAACAGCGCCGCGGGCCGGGGCCGGAACGCCCGGTAGCCGTCGAACAGGGCCGGCCCGTACAGCCCACTACCGGCGGTGACCTCGGTGGTCGTCGGGTCGGCGGCGGACAGCGCGATGGAGCCGGTGCCCCCGGCGTTGACGAACCGCAGTGGTGCGATCCCGCGTACCGCCGAGACCACGGCTGCCCGGCGGTCCCGCAACTCCGCGTACGAGCGACGCTGCAACAGCCGCAGCGTGGCCCCGTAGAGGGGACGCCCCGGGGGCGCGTCCGCGAGTCCGGCGATCTGTGCCTCGTACGCCATCAGGCCCACCAGGGCGAAGCCGGGCCGGGCGACGACCGCGCGGGCCAGCGACAGCGCCTGCTCCCGGGTGTGTACCGGGGAGCGCCGGGCACCGAAGTGCATCCGGCCGCCGAACCTCCGCCAGGAGGCGTCGAGTTCCAGGCACACCTGGATCTCGGGGCGTGCCGCCGCTGGCAGCACCGAGTCGACCAGGTCGAGCTGCGCGACATCGTCGATCATCAGCGTGATCGCTGACGTCAGTGTCGGGTCGGCCAGCTCCGCGATGCCGGCGCGGTGCGTCACCGGGTAGCCGAGCAGAATGTCCTGGAAGCCGTGCCGGGCCAGCCAGATCGCCTCCGGCAGGGCGTACGCCATCACCCCTGCGAATCCCGGCTGCCGGAGTGCCTCGGCGAGCAGTTCCCGGCAGCGCACTGACTTGCTCGCCACCCGGACCGGTTTGCCGGCGGCCTGGCGGACCAGATCCCGCGCGTTCCCGTGGAACGCCGGCAGGTCCACCACCGCGAACGGCGGATCGAGGTGTGCGGTCGCGGTGTCGTACCGCTGGCGGTCCGTGATCAAGCCGAACTCCTGACTCGGAGGTGCGACTCAGGTCGACAACCTGAGGAGTCCTCATGTTATCGCTGGCCGGCATCCGGAGACGTAATGTCGAGATGCGGAACTACCACAAGTACCCGCGACGTCCGGTGGTGATGACCGACGCCGGCGCCGCGTCGCTAAGGTGATCCTGCGCCAGCAGGCGAAAGCCCGGAACCGGGAGGTACGGTCATCGGCACCAAGCGTTCGGACAGCACCACTGGCGGACCCGTCACCGAAGCCACGGGATCCGCCGGACCCGTCGTCGCAGTGCACCTGTCCGGCATCGCCGAACTCCGCGCGATCCTGAGCATCCAGCCGTTCCGCCGGCTCTGGGTGGTGCTCGGATTCTCCGCCGTCGGTGACTGGCTCGGCCTGCTCGCCACCGCGCTGTTCGCCGCGAACCAGGTGTCGGGCTCCACCGCGAAGGGCCTCGCCTTCGGCTCGGTGATCGCCGTCAAACTGCTTCCGGCGCTGCTGTTCGGCACCGTCGGCGGAGTGATCGCCGACCGGTTCGACCGCCGCTACACCATGGTGGCCTGCGACGTGTTGCGGTTCGCGCTGTTCGCCTCCATTCCCCTGGTCGGACTGCTGGTGGTCAGCGGTGCCACCGTGGTCGCCTGGGTCGGCATCGCGAACTTCCTGATTGAATGCGTCGCCCTGGTGTGGATGCCGGCGAAGGAAGCAGCGGTGCCCAACCTGCTGCCCAAGGCCCGGCTGGAGAAGGCCAACCAGCTCACCCTCGCCACCACGTACGGGCTGACCCCGGTGCTCGCCGCAGCCGTGATCGGCGCGCTGACCAGCGTGTCCGGGACCCGCCTGATGGAACCGATCAGCGACGTCGTCGGACCGATCGACCTCGCCCTGTACTTCAACGCGCTGACCTTCCTCGCGGTCGCGCTGGCCGTGCTGTTCGGGATCAAGGAGATCAGCGGACGCGATCGTCGGTTCCCGAACCCGCGTACCGAGGGACTGCTCCGGCAGTTCCTGGACGGCTGGCGGTACGTGGCGACCCGGCCGATGGTGCGCGGCCTGGTACTCGGCATCCTGGGCGCCTTTGTCGGCGGCGGCGTGGTGATCGGCACCGCGAAGTTCTACGCCATCTCGGTGGGCGGTGGTGACGCGGCGTTCTCAATGCTGTTCGCCGTACTGTTCATCGGGCTCGGTCTCGGCATCGTGGCTGGACCGCCGCTGGTCCGCGAACTGTCCCGGCGCCGCTGGTTCGGACTGAGCATCGTGCTGGCCGGCGCGGCCACCCTGCTACTCGCTGTCGCGCCGCACCTGGCTATCGGGGTGTTCGGTTCGCTGCTCGTCGGGGTGGGCGCCGGGATGGCGTTCCTCGCCGGGATCACGCTGCTCGGCACCGAGATCGCCGACGACGTACGCGGCCGGGTGTTCGCCTTCGTCAACACCTCCGCCCGCGGCGTGCTGATGCTGGCGATCTCGCTGTCCAGCGCACTGGTCGGGTTCGGCTCCTCCCGTCGGATCGAACTCGCCGGCCTGGGGTTGGACATCAGCACCACCCGGATCCTGCTGTTGCTCGCCGGTGGCATCGGGATCGCCACCGGAGTGACCGCGTTCCGGCAGATGGACGACAGACCCGGGGTGGGTGTCCTGGCCGACGTGTGGTCCTCGATCCGGGGCCGGCCGCTCGGGTTGCCGGAAGCACGCCACGGTCTCGGCATGTTCGTGGTGTTCGAAGGCGGCGAAGGGGCCGGTAAGTCCACGCAGGCGGTGAAACTCGCGGCATGGCTTCAGGTACACGGGGTCGAGACCGTGCTCACCCGGGAACCGGGGGCCACCAACATCGGGGCCCGGATCCGTTCCATGTTGCTGGACCGGGACGCGCTACCGGACAGTGAACGACTGTCTCCCCGGGCCGAGGCCCTGCTGTACGCCGCGGACCGCGCGCACCACGTCGCCACCGTGGTACGCCCCGCCCTGGCCCGTGGCGCGGTGGTGATCAGTGACCGGTACGTCGACTCCTCACTGGCGTACCAGGGAGCCGGCCGGGTGCTGCCGGCGGAGGAGGTCGGGTGGCTGTCCACATGGGCCACCGGCAGTCTCAAGCCGGACCTGGTCGTCGTGCTCGATGTGGACCCCAGCGTGGGACTGCGGCGGATCTCGCAGCGAGGTGGCGCGGACCGGCTGGAAAGCGAGTCGCTCGGATTCCATGAGCGGGTGCGGTACGCGTTCCTCGACCTCGCCGCGAACGACCCCCGCCACTACCTGGTGGTGGATGCCAGTGCCGAACCGGAGGAGATCGCCGAAGCCATCCGGGAGCGGGTGAGCCGGCTGCTGCCCAACCTGCGGCGGCAGGTCGCGACGCCATCCGGCGGCTTCCGGCCGGACGGGGCGGCACCGGTCACCGGGTCCACGTCGGACGGTGCCGGCGGCGTGTCCCGAGTGGACGGCAGAGCGGTCGGCAACGGACCGATCGGGAACGAGCGCGTCGGCAACGGACCGGTTCGGAACGAGCCGGTCGGGAATGAGCCGCAGGGCGCGAAGCGCGGAACCGGCGAGGAGCCTGGAGGGTGACCACAGGGGGTCGGCAGTGAGCATCGGGGTCCAGTCGGTGAACGCCGCGCGCGACGTTTTCATCGACGTCGTGGGGCAGGACGAGGCAGTCGCGACGTTGCGGCGCGCGGCACGGGCGGCCGACCAGGTGGTACACGGGGAGGACGTTCCGGCCGGTGTGATGACCCACGCCTGGCTGTTCACCGGGCCGCCCGGATCCGGCAGGTCGGTCGCGGCCCGCGCCTTCGCGGCGGCGTTGCAGTGCGCCCGGGGCGGCTGCGGCGAGTGCCCCGCCTGTCACACCACACTCGCCGGTACGCACGCGGATGTGCGTTTCGTGGTGCCCGACGGGCTCACCATCTCGGTCGCGGAGATGCGAACCCTGGTGCTGCGGGCGGCCGGTACCCCGACCCAGGGCCGCTGGCAGGTGCTCCTGGTGGAGGACGCCGACCGGCTCACCGAAGCGGCCGGCAACGCGTTGCTCAAGGCGGTGGAGGAGCCGCCGCCGCGTACCGTGTTCCTGCTCTGCACACCGTCGACGCATCCGGACGACATCTCGGTGACGATCCGGTCCCGGTGCCGTACCGTGGCGCTGCGCCAGCCGCCCGCCGACGCCGTCGCCCGGGTACTGGCCGAGCGGGACGGCGTCGAACCCGACATCGCGGCGTGGGCCGCCTCGGCCGCGCAGGGCCACGTGGGCCGGGCCCGTCGCCTGGCACGGGACCCGCAGGCGCGCACCACCCGTGAAGCGGTGCTGGCGGTTCCCCGCAAGCTGACCGGCGTGGGGGCCTGTTTCGACGCGGCGCAGGCGCTGATCGAAGCCGCCGAAGCGGAGGCGCTGGCGGTCACCGGGGATCTCGCCGAGCGGGAACGGGAAGAGTTGAAGACCGCGCTGGGAGCCGGTGGCACCGGACGCGGCGCGGCGAACGCCGTCCGGGGCACCGCCGGTCAGCTCAAGGAGTTGGAGCGACGCCAGAAGTCCCGGGCTACCCGCGCACAACGTGATGCGCTGGACCGGGCCCTTGTCGACCTCGCCGGCTTCTACCGGGACGTACTGGTGGTCAGACTGGGTGCTCCGGTGGCGTTGGTACACGAGGACGTCGCCGAGATGTCCCGGGCCGCCGCCCGCAGGTGGACACCTGACGAGACGCTGCGCCGGATCGACGCGGTGTTGCGCTGCCGCGAGGCGATCGAGGTGAACGTCAAGCCCCGGATCGCCGTGGAATCCATGATGCTCGCGCTCTGGCATTCCTGACCTCGGCTGATTCGGACCGCCGTAGGGCCCCCACCCCGGCCTCCGGTCGGTGCCGTACGGTTCCACTCCGGGAGTGGAACCGTACGGCGCACAGAGGAGCTCC
>DASUSI010000140.1:0-75126 GCA_036375165.1 Micromonosporaceae bacterium
CCCCCCACCACTCTTCGCCTCCCCAGAGGTCTTGCGGCGGGTCCGGGGCCCGTCGGGTCAGTCCCGGCGGCGCCGGCCATTTCAGCTCAGGCCCAGTCCCACCGCAGCCCGACGATCCCGGGTAGGAAGTCGATCGCGACCGTCTGGACGGTGTTTCCAGCCGGCCGCAGTTCCTCGACGCACCGGTCGGGACCGTCGACGGCGAGCCGCTGGTAGCCGTAGCAGCGCGCCGGGAGGGTGTCCGGGTCGAAGACCGCCGACAGCGCGTACTGCCGGGTCGGCGCGGTGAACCTGCGGGCGAACTCGTCCGCGCCGTCGACCGACTTCGGGATCGTCATCTCGTACTCGAGCACCGCGCACTCCCCACGCCGCAGCACCCGGTCCAGCACGAGTTCGGCCACCGTGTATCCGGTCGATTCCCGGATCCGGCCCGGCCGGCAGTACCGGGTACCGGTGACCGTCGCGTGCCGCGGGCCGGCCCGTTGCTCCGTCCACAGCACCACCAGGCACCGTGCCACCCGGTCCGCTTCAGCGCGCACGACAAGACGGGTGACCAGCCGGTACGCGCACCGGTCGGCACCGATGTAGTAGTCGTCGGAGACGCTGAGCCGGGTGAGGTGGTCTGTCGGGGTGTCGGAGAGCCCGGTGTAAAGCCGGGCCAGGTCCTCAGAGTGCGGCCACAGCCGCCGCACCGGCACACCGGCCACGGGGTGATCCAGCCAACGACCACGGGGCCGGCGGGGGCCGAGCAGCGTGACGAGTGACCGCTCAGGCAGCCCGTTCGCCTCGATCGCCAGATGCAGTGCCGCGGAGAACGGGCCACCGCGCAGCACCTGGGTCAGTTCGGCATCGAACAGGGGGTGCCGGGCGACGTGCACGCGGCCGAGCTTGATCGGCTGCATCGCGACCTCCGTACCGGGGGTGTACCGGACCCTGTTGCCGATTCCGGCTGCTGACCGTGGTCGCTGGCCCGCCAAGCGTACGAGCGACCGAAGCCGAGTATCACGCACCAGCCCCCGGTTGGTTCCCACCGATCTCCGACATTGTCGGAAACCGGAAACCGGTCGGTTGCCGATCCCGGTCTGGGTTCACCGTCCGTCCGGGCTGGTAGAGCCCAGATCAGGGGCGGCGTCCGGGCGGGGGCCAGATCGGACCGGGAGGGCGAGGAGAACCGGTGGCGGCGGCGCGACCGGTCGGAATGGACCGAGGCGAGGGCCGTTTCGGCCCTCGTCCCGGCCTGTCTCCCACGCCCGCAGCTACCTGGCGAACAGACGCGGGGACGCTCGGTTCTGCTCCGCAGGGTACCCAGAATTGTGCCCTGGCATGACCCGGGAACAGAGAAACCGCGGGAACTCCCCATCCGGGGGATAGCGAAGGTTGCCCACATAGGGCAGTCCAGGGCCGGATTCCGTGAGGTCCGGCACCGGAGTGCCCACCGCGCTGAGAACCGTCACGAGAGCGGTATCACGTGCCCGTACATCGGTAGTTCCTGACAGCCTTGCAGGCGTTTCGTGTCACCGTGACCCACCCCATAGTCAATGACGTCAAAGCGTTCCTGCGTGACGAAGCCGACCGGACCATGGTAGGTGGCCGCCAGATGGGCGAAAGGCGTCTGCCTCCCTTGAACCGTGGTGCCGGTGTAGACATTGAGCAGGGTGCGCCCGTACGCCAGGAACAGGCCACCACTGAGCAGCTCACCGTCCCGCCTTGTGGCGAACAGCAAAAGGTCGGAACCGAACGCGTCGATCAGCGAGGCCAGTTGGTACCGCTCGTCGGACTCGTCGACGGGTTGCCGGCACCACCTCAGCAGTTCGCACCGTGCCGCGACGATGTCGTCGAAGGCCAGTTCGGGCGCCTCGCAGGTCACCGTGCAGCCGCCCTCGGACAATCGCCGCATTTGGCGACCCGGCTCGTTCCGGTGATCCTTGGGCAGGTCGGCCACGTACTCCTGCCAGTGCGACCAGCTGACCGGCAGGGTGAAACGGCTGGTCAGCGGGAACGTGGCGCCGCCCAGCCTGGCGACCGCCCAGCCCACGACGGCGGCGGCGTCCAGTGACGTGTAAAGGACGGAAACGCTGGACATGCCCTCGCCACGGGCCCAGTCCACGACGCCGGTGAGACCCTCCCGGACCGCGTCGGGCCGGTCCGCGAGTGGCCCGACCGGGTCACCCAGGTAGCCGGGGGCGACCAGGACCACGCCCGGCAGCAGCGCCTCGGCCTGGTCTGCGATCGCCGGAGGCACCCGACCGGCGGTGTGAGCCTCACCGAAGACCGGTTTCTGACGCCGCAGGATCGCCCACGGGTTGTACGCCTCGTACGCGCCGGGGTCGCTCACCACCGCTCCGGTGAACCCCAACGCACCGTCGGCACGTTCCAGAACCACCATCAGCGGGTCGCCGGGTAGCCGGCTCAGCATGATCCGAACCCACGGACCACTCTGCACCGGGGACCCCGGGTCAAGGCACTGCCAGCGCTCCGCATCGAATTTGGTGAGTACGACGGTCAAGGACAACAGAGCTCCCTTCCGAATCCCCGCTGATTCAGCCACTCAGGACGTACGCGACACGGTCTCCAGCCGGGAATCATCGGCAGCGTCCGCGCCTTCGTCCGGGGCATCGCGGCGCAGTCTCCGTACGCCGGGTGCCAGGAGTGCGGCGAGCGCCACGCACGCGGCCAGCGCCCCGGCGAGGGTGGCGGCGTTCCTGGCGTTCAACGCGGCCGCCAACGGTCCCATGACCAGGGCTCCGAGCGGCATCAGACCGTTGAATCCGAGGTAGGCAAGGCTACCGACCCGGCTCATCAGGGCCTCCGGTATCCGCTCCTGTATCAGGGCCGGGAACAGCGTGTTGCAGAAGTGCAGCCCGATCCCGTACACAACGGCCATCGCGAGCGCGGCCGGTCCGCCACCGATCACACCCACCATGGCCAGCGCCACGGCCATGGTGGCGAGCATTCCGTACAGGGTGACTCCCAGCCGCCGGATCATCAGCCGCGCCAGGATCGCCGCTCCGATCACCGCACCGATGCCTTGGAGCGCGTAGTAGCCGCCGAGGCTTTCGGCGCCTTCGATGCCCTTCGGGGAAAGGATCAGCGGGATGGCCACGTCGAGAACCCCGGCGTATACGGCGTTCGCGCACGCACCCACCATCATGGACACCAGCAGCCACTGCACGCCGGTCACGTAACGCACGCCGTCCGCGACCTCCGAGAGGAGTTGGCGCAGGTGGCCGCGCCCGGCGAAGGTCCGCTCCGGCTTCTCGGCGGCGGTCGCCGGCGCCGTTTGGACCTGGGGCCGGATCAACAACAGCAGAACGCCTGAGACCAGGAAGGTGAGGGCGTCGAACCCGAAGGTTGCCGAGGGTCCCGCGAAGCCCACCAGGAAGCCACCGAGCAGCGGACCCACAACCAGGCCGATCTGCTGGCTGATCGACAGCGCCGAGTTCGCCGTCACCAGCTTGTCCTTCGGCGTGATCTCCAGCAGGTAGGCGAAAGACACGGGCTGGAAGAAGCCGTCCGCGATTCCGATCAGGACGGCGAGCCCGACCAGGACAGGCACGCTGTCCGTCCAGAAGGTGCCGGCGGCGATCAGCAGCAGTGTGATGAAGCGGGCCGCGTCGGCGGCCACCAGGACCTGACGCCGCGACCCGACACGGTCTCCGGTGACGCCTCCGACCAGATAGAAGACCAGCGGAGGGAGCAGCAGCACCGCCGTCGCCACGGCCAGCACCGTGGGCGAGTCACTGACGCTGATGATGTACGTGACGAAGGCGACCCGGAAGGCGTAGTCACCGATCAGCGAGAGAGTCCGGGCAAGCCAGAAACAGCCCAGGTTCGGATCGGAGAGGATGCCCAACCGGGTGGCGGGTCCCGCGGTCATGACTCCTCCTCTCTCCCGACAATGACAAGGCCGTCGCGGAGGAATTCCGCACAGGTGTGCGAGGCGACGAGGTCCCGTGAGTCGAGCGGCGGCAGGTACCCGCTCACCGCGTCGAGCCGGCAGCCACGTTCCCGCTTCATGGCCTGAAGACCGTAGCCGAACGAGATTTCCTGGACGCCGGTGGTGTGGGCGTCTTCGATCTACGAGTCACAGCAGAGTCGGATCGTCCACTATGTACCCAACTGCCGTCGCGTCGCGCCTCGTGCGATCGGCGTGGAGGGTGCGCCGGGCCAGCCATCTGTCGCATTCCCGGGGGTGATGCGAAGGGCCCACGGCTTGGCAGCCGTGTGCCCTTCGCACGCCGGTCCCGTCGGTCGCCCTCGCATAATAGTTGACACTGACTATCTCCGCATGGATAGTCAGAGTTGACTATCTGACGCGGAGGGCTGGATGGCGGAGCGACGCAAGGTCGGGAACCTGCTCGCACTGGCGGTGATGTCGTACCTCAGCCAGGGGCCGATGCACCCGTACCAGCTCAGCCGGACCCTGCGGGAGAACGGCGACGCCCGCAGCATCAAGTTCACCCACGGCTCGCTCTACATGGTGGTCGAGCAACTTGCCAAGTTCGGCTTCATCACCGAGCAGGAGACCACCCGCGAGGGCCACCGTCCGGAACGCACCGTGTACGCGCTCACCGACGCCGGGCGACACGAGTTGCGCGACTGGCTGCGTGAACTGGTCACGGAGCCACAGCACGAATACCCCCACTTCGTGGCCGCGCTGTCACTGATCGCGGCGCTGCCACCGGGCGAGGTCGTGGAACTGCTGGGCCAGCGGCTGCGCCGACTCGCGGAACTGCGCGCCGAGATCCGGGGACTGGTCGACGGGGCACTCACCGCGGACGTACACCCGCTGTTCCTTATCGAGGAGGAGTACCGGCTCGCCCTCCTGGACGCCGAGTCGGCCTTCGTGCAGCGATTCATCGACCAGATCAACCACCCGGACACCGGCTGGAGCAGGTTGTGGGCCCAGTTCCACGCCGACCCCGCCGCCGGGCCGCCTGTCACCCCGCCCGCCACGACCGACGAGAGGGAGCAGTCATGACGCACGCCCGTACCGCCCTGGTGATCGGAGGGGGCATCGCCGGACCGGTCGCCGCGATGGCGCTGCAGAAGGCGGGGATCGAGGCGACCGTGTACGAGGCGTACCAGAGCACAGCCGACGGGATCGGTGGCGGGCTGAGCATCGCACCCAACGGACTGGAAGCACTCCGCGTGATCGGCGCCGACGACCCGGTGCGGCGGATCGGCGACCCGATGACGGCGATCGTGCTGGAAAGCTGGACCGGCAAGCGGCTGGCCGAGTTCCGTAGCCCGCCCGAGCTGTCACCGATGCTGTTCGTGTGGCGCTCTCGGCTGTACCGGGCGCTGTACTACGAAGCCACCCGTCGGGGCATCCCCACGGAGCACGGGAAACGACTGGTGAGCGCCGAACCGTCGGACGGCGGAGTGACCGCGCACTTCGCCGACGGCAGCACCGTGCGGGGTGACGTGCTGGTCGGCGCGGACGGCATCCGGTCCACGGTCCGGACCCTGATCGACCCGGCCGCGCCGCACCCCAGGTACACCGGCCTGCTCGGCTTCGGCGGCCAGACCCGGCACACCGGGTTGCCATCCACCCAGGGCCGGATGCACATGGTCTTCGGCAGGCGGGCCTTCTTCGGGTACGGGGTGAACGACGACTCCTCCAGCGGTTGGTTCGCGAACCTGCCACGCCGCCAGCCTCTGACGTTGGCACAGTCCCGCGACGTCGGTGCCGAGGAGTGGCTGCGGGTGCTGGGTGAGGCATTCGCGGGGGACCGTGGTCCGGCGGTGGACCTGCTGCGTCGCACCGATCCGGCTGACCTGGTGGTCGTTGGAGCGCTGGAGGACATCCCGACCGTGCCCACCTGGAGCCGGGGTCGGATGGTGCTGATCGGCGATGCCGCACACGCCACCTCACCGTCGTCTGGGCAAGGCGCCTCACTGGCCGTCGAGAGCGCCGTCCAACTGGCCCGTTGCCTGCGGGACCTGCCGTACCAGGACGCTTTCCGGGCGTACGAAGGGCTGCGGCGGGCCCGGGTGGAGCGAATCATCGCGATGGCCGCCCGTACCAACAGCGACAAGGCAGCCGGGCCGGTGGCGCGGCTGCTGCGGGACCTGCTGATGCCGGTGGTGATGAAGCTGTCCAGGCCCGAGAAGTACGCCTGGCAGTTCCACCACCACATCGACTGGGACGCCCCGGTCTGCCCCGCCGGGCAGACGGTCACCACCGGATAACCCCGCGTGCTCAGTTTCCGGACGGGGTGTAGAGCGCGCCGAGGAATTCGACCAGCAGCCTCTCGCGCAACGCCGCAGGCGCGGCGGCGAGCAGCGAATTGACCCCGGCCATCCGGTCGGGCAGCCGGACCCGGCGCTGACCACCACCAGGACGGTGCGGTCGTCCATCGCATCACTCATCGCGACCGGGTCTGCTCGGAAAGTGTCCAAGATCGCGCAGAAGGCGACGGTCAGCCCTGCGGGCAGACCTCCTGGTACGGCAGGTCCGGCACGTGCCGGTTCCATTCCGCCCGGGTCAGCGCCCGACCCGCGCGATCACACAGCTCCTGGTACGGATTCCCGAGGTACGACAGGTTCCAGGACACCACCGAGTTGTCAGCGCCAACTCCGACCAGGGAACCGTCGTCGCGGAACGCCAACGCCAGCACCGGGCCGGCCTGACCCTTCAGATCCATGATCGGCTCGCCACTCTTCGCGTCCCACAGCCGCACCATGCCGTCCACACCGCCGGTCACAACGGTGCTCCCGGCAGGGCCGAACGCCAGCGCGCGCACCGTATCCGCGTGCCCGTCCAGTGTGGTGATCTCCTCGCCGCTGGCCGCGTGCACCAACCTGACCGCACCGTCCGGTGTGCTCTGGGCGAGGACCGTCCCGTCTGGACTGAACGCCAGGGCACTCTCCCCGAAGCCGAGGCCGGCCACATCACCGATCCAGTTGCCGGTGCTGGTGTACCAGAGCCACACGGCACCGGACCAGTCACTCGCCGCGACCATTGTCCCGTCAGAACTGAACGTCAGCGCTCCGACCCCGGTCCCACTGCCCCGCAGGACCCGCATCTTCCTGCCCGACACGCTGTTCCACAGCCACACCGTTCCCTGGATGCCACCGCCGGCCAGCAGGCCGTCGGGACCGAAGGCCAGGGTGTTCAGCTCCGAAGGTCCACTCAGGGTCCTGGTATGCCCACCGGTCGCCGTGTCGTAGAGCCGTACGCCGGAGGCGCCTCCACCGACCGCCAGTGAGGACCCGTCCGGGCTGAGCGCCATCGGGGGCAGCACCGCGGCACCGGAGTCGTCCTTGACGAGCACGGCCTCCTGGATGCCGGTGTCCCACACCCGTACCCCGAATTCCTCAGCCCTGGCGAGGGTGCTGCCATCGACGCTGAGCGCATGGTCGCGCCGCCGTGGCTGGCCGCTGGTCTCCAGTACGGATTCGGTGGACCCGGAAACCGGGACCCGCCTGCCGATCGGACTGTCCCACAGCCTGGATATCTCACCACCACTGGCCAGCTTGGTTCCGTCCGGACTGAAAGCGAGGGCGAACGCCTCGGCCCCTCCCGCCAGGGTGACGATCGGGGTCAGACTCCGGGTGTCCCACAGCCCAACGGCCCCGTCCGGACCGGCGACTGCCAGCACCGTCCCGTCGGGGCTGAACGCAAGCGCGCCGACCCGGCCCCGGGAGCCCGGGAAGGAAGTGACCGCCTTGCCACTGGAAGTACTCCACAACCGAACGATGCCGTCCGGACCACCGTCCGCCAGGACCTTCCCGTCCTGGCTGAACGCCAGCGCGGTCACGCCGCTGTCGCCGTCCGCTGACCGCCCTCCAAAATCCCGACGCGCTGGGAGGAGACGGCCCTTGCCGGTACGGATGTCCCGGAGCGCGACCCGCCCGGTCCGGTCACCGGTCGCCAGGACACCCTTCGCGCTGAACGCGAGAACCTCGATGTGGCCACCGTGGTTCCCCCAGTTCTTGATCGAACGGCCCTTCGCGGAATCCCACAGTTCCACCTGACCCCGGTCGCCGGCGGCTGCCAGCTTCGCACCGTCCGGGCTGAAGGTCATCGCGGTGACCTTGGGCAGGTGGCTGCGCAGGCGGGTCTGGTCACCAGTGACGCTGTTCCACAGCCAGGTGGTTCCATCACCGGCACCACCTGCCAGGACACCTTTACGACCGAAGGTCACGGCGAACACCGGCTCCTTCGCGTCGAACGTGTCGACAGGCTCAGCCTTGCCGGTGTCCCACAGTCGTACGACGCCGTTGCCGGTGCCCGTGGCGAGCACCTTGCCGTCCGGGCTGAACGCTACCGCGTTGCCCATCGTGACCCGGCGCGCCGAGTTGGCGAGCGCCTTCAGCATCCCGGTACTGGCCTGAGGGCTGGGAGCGATCCGCCAAGCGGCTGCGGCGAGAAGCTGGGAACGGGTGGGGTCGGTGGCGGCGAGTGCCTGGCTTTCCGCCGCGAGCTGGCGGGACAACGCGACGTTGCGCTGCTCCGACGCTATGAGACTCGCCCTGACAGCCAACCCGGTCGAGGCCAGCGCGAGGACCAGGAGCGTGGCGAGGCTCACGACAAGGGTCTTGCGGAACCGCGGGGTCCCCAGTGCCGCGCGATTCGACCGGTCCCCCGTCCGCTTGCCGGCTTCCTCACCCATGGACTCACGGTCGGCGGTGTCACTGGCCTCGGTGAGCAGGAACCGGAATGCCGGGAACTCGTCCGCGAGCTTGCCAAACGCCGCGACCACGGCCAGTTGCAGGTCCTCGTCCGCTGCTTCGGCGGCGGCCCGCACCGCCTGACGCGCCGCGTCGGTCTGCCTGAGGAGGGTGGCGATCTCCTTGAGGAGTACCGCCGCTTCCGCGTCGTCGTCCGCCAGAGCGGCTTCGATTCCGGCGGCCAGTTCCGGCTCCACGTCGGCGGCGGTCAGGGCATCGCGGTCTTTGGGATCCAGCTGGTCGACCGTGGAGGAGATCACGTTGCTGAGGACGTTGAACTTCGTATCACCGATGACGCCGACGCTGGCGGCGACCAGGGGGCCCGAGCCGGGTTCGGCTGCTACCACCGGGGCGAGTGCCCCGGCGCAGAGCACTGTCATCCAGTCGGTGCCTGTGGCCCCCCGGACGGCACCACCAGCACGTACTGTGACATCACGAATACCAGCCTGCATACGACGTACCTGGTCGTCAGAAGCCACTGACACTCCATAAGGCGATAGTCCGGAAGGCCCCTGAGAATACGGCGCACGCGACATCTGGGATGTCACAGGGGCAGACCCGGATAGGGGTGGCGTCAGCTGGGGAACATGCCACCGGTGACGTTGACGAAGGTGCCGGTGATGCCGGCCGCCCGGTCCGAGGCCAGGAAAACCGCCGCTTCGGCGATCTCGGCCACCCTCGGTGACCTGCGCAGCATCCGCATCTGGTCCAACTGGGCGAGCAGCCCTTGGAACGCCTCGTCGTCCACGCGGAGTTTGCTGTTGTACATGGCGAGCTTCTCCGGTGACAGGGTGTCCGGAACACCGGCGACCCAGATTCCCACGACGCGCACCCCGTGCGGTCCGACCTCGGCGGCGAGGTTACGGACCAGGACATCGGTCGCCGCGTCCGCCGGTCCGGTGCCGCCCAGCATCGGGCTTCCCGTGGCGGCTCCGCTGTCCAGGGCGAGGATCACCCCGGATCCCTGCCGGATCATGTGGCGTGCCGCAGCCCGCGCGGTGATGAAGTTGGTGGTGACTCCGGTGATGATCGGGTGGAGGAAGTCGGCGGTGGACATCTCGACCAGCGGGGTGCCCTGCACGTCACCCCGCGATATCAGGTTGAGCGAGATGTCGATGCCGCCGGCCTGCGACACCATCGCCTGCGCGTGCTGGTCCACGGCCCGCTCGTCGAGCGCGTCGACCAACGCTACTTCGGCGTGTCCTCCGGCCGCGGTGACCTGCTCGGCCGCCTTGTCGAGGTGTTCCCTGGTTCGTCCGGCCAGGAACACCGTCGCTCCCTCCCGGGCAAACGCTGTGGCGACCCCGGTGCCGAGCGCCCCTCCCGCCCCGTAGATCACGGCGTTCCTGTTCTCCAGCAGCATCGCTACCTCCGTGGTGTCGACCGGTCGCCGGGCGGGTCCGCGGTGGCGTGTTCCAGTCTCGAACGAGTCCGGTCGACACCTTGGCGTCCCTATTGACACGTCGCAGCCGAAGCCGAGGTTTCGACATCCACGGACCGCTCCGCTGGGTTCATCGGGAGTTCCCGCATGACCCGTGCGCCACGGGGCAGCACAGTCCAGAACCAAAAACGCGAAAGCACCGATGAGAGGAGTGGGACGATGACACCGCAGAACCTCGGCGACGAGACCACCAGGATCGTCGCGGAAGCCGCCGAACTTGTCGTGGAACGGGTCTTTGACGCTCCCCGCGACCTGGTCTGGCAGGCGTTCACCGAGCCCGAGCACGTGCCGCGCTGGTGGGGGCCGCATGGCAGCAGCACCACCGTGGCCGAGATGGACCCGCGACCCGGCGGCAGGTGGCGCTACATCCACCACGCGGCCCCGGGCCACGACGTGTCGTTCAAGGGCGAGTACCTGGAGGTGGTGCCGCCGGAGAAGGTGGTACGGACGCTGGTCTACGACGTCGCGGAGTACGAGGCTCAGCCCGCGGTCGAGACCGTGGCACTCGAAGACCTCGGTGGGAGCACGAAGGTCACGAACCGTTCCCGGTTCCCCTCGCCGGACGTGCTCGAGCAGGCGCTGGCGACCGGCATGACACAGGGAGCCATCGAGACGTACGACCGGCTCGCCGAGTTGCTGGCCGATCTGGCGGCCCACCGGGCGTGACCCGAGGTATCTCACGGGAGCGGGTGGCCCCGGTCGTCCGGGTCGGACTGAGGCCACCGACCGAGCAACCCGACAGTCAGCGGACGATCTTGAAATTGAACTTCGCGGTACCCAGGGCGAACATCAGCCGCAACCAGACCGGGAGCAGCATCTCGGTGCCCCGGGCGGTGGTGATGTCACCCAGGTCCATGACGTCGGTGTGCCCCATGCTCCCGAGCAGCTCGGTGACGGTCTGCTTGGCACCGGCATCGTTGCCCGAGACGAACACGGTGTGCGCGCCGTCGGCGAGCGTCCGGGGCTCTACCATCAGGTCCGCGTTCAACGTGTTCAGCGTCTTGACCACTTTCGCGTCCGGGAACGCCCGCTGGATCTGCTCACCCAGCGAATCGGTGTCCTTCACGAACAGGGTCGGCGGCATGCCCTGAGAGAAGTCGAGCGGGTTGGAGATGTCCACCAGCACCTTTCCGGCGAGGTTCTCCGGACCGGCTTCACCCAGCGCGGCGAGCGAGGCGGTGCCCAGGGTGGCATTGACGAGCAGCTCGGCGTCGGCCGCGGCGTCCCGATATGTCGCCAGCGTCACCTCCGGCTGCTTTTGGGCCCACACCGGGTACGGCGGGTTTCCCATGGCGTCCGGCTCGGTGCGCGCCATGGTCTGGGCCACGTCCCGGGTACCGACCGTCACCTCGTGACCCAACCCGGCCAGCCGACCGGCGAGCGCCTGGCCGACCATGCCGGTGCCCAGCACAGCAGTCCTCATGGATATCCCCTCGACATCGTGTGATTCCGCGCGGGTGCGTCACCCGCGTCGTCTCGCCAGGCTAACCGGCTGCTGGACACGGCCTCCCGCCACACCGGTCGCCGCCAGGCCCGCCGCGCGGGTGCTCGTGGCCGCCGCCCGGTCCGCGTGACCGGTAACGTCCGGATCGCCCGGCGCACTGCGATGATGCACACCTGCTCGACGACCCGGCGGCCCTGGGAGGCCCGATGAAAGGTCTCGTCTGCCTGCTGCTCTTCCCAGCGGCGGTCGCCGTCTGGATCCTCGGTTCACCACACGCCGCCTGGCGGGTGATCACGGCGTTGCGACGCACCGGGCCCGCCCCTGACGGGCCGGCTTACCTGGTACTCCGGGTGGGTGCGACGCTCGCGCTGTTTTCCATCCTGGTGTTGATCATCCTGATCTCACGGCCCTCCGAGTAGCTCCGGCTCATGGGGCACTCACCCGCGACAGCGTCGCCGCCCGTACACTCCGGTCCGTGCATCTTCTTCACCGACCAACACAAGCCCTCAAATCCCAGCCATTCCGGCTCCTCGGCGTGGTGCTCGCCCTGCTGTTCGGGCTCGCCCTCACCGGCTGCGGCGGGGAAGGCACCTCTACCAGCTGCACCCTGGACTCCTGCACCGTGACGTTCGATCGGGGGGTCGACGCGAAGGCCGAGGTTCTCGGAGTGGAGGCCCGGCTGGTCAAGGTCGAGGGTCAGGACGTCACGTTGGAGGTGGCCGGAAGCGAGGTCACCGCGCCGGTTGGGAAGCCGGTCGACGTCGAAGGGTTCCAAGTAGAGGTCCAGGAAGTCACCGACAGCGACGTAAAGGTGAAGATCAGCGCTGGCGGCAGCGGCTGACGAGTCCTTTCATCAGTCTGACGCGTCCGTGACACGCCGTAACGCGACCCGGCACCAGCCGGGTCGGTCCCGGCACGCCTATCTGATACCGGCACCGGCGTTCCACGCACCGTGCGGCCTGTGCGAAGGAGTTGACCATGAGCGACAGGTACGTCCAGCAGGGTGAGGCCTCCTCCCGCTCCGCGGTACGGGTGGCCGTCTTCGTGCTGGTGACCGCCGGGCTACTCAGCATCGCGGCGATGGCCTGGCTGTGGCCGTCCAAAGACCTGGAGCGGCCCGACCCCGGCGGCCAGCCGACCGTGGTCACCGGCACCGTCACGAAAGTGATCCTCGAACCCTGCCCTGAAGGTCCCGGCCCGGACTCGCCCGACGCGCCACCGCAGCCGGACGGTGGCCGAATGCGGCAGTGCGGCACCGTGCGCGTCACGCTGACCAGCGGAGCGGACCGTGGTGAGCAGATCGAGACCGACATCCCGTCAGGTCCCGGAGCACCGACCGTCCAGGCCGGAGACGCCGTCAAGCTGATCTACACTCCCGACGCCATCGGCGGTACGGCGTACCAGATTCAGGACCACCAGCGCGACCTGCCGCTGTGGTTGCTCGGCGGGTTGTTCGCGGTGGCTGTGATCGCTTTCGGTCGGTGGCGCGGTATCACCTCACTGGTCGGTCTCGCGGTCACCTTCGCGGTGCTGCTGCTGTTCATCGTCCCCGCGATCCTGGAGGGGCAGCAGCCGCTGTTGGTGGCGATCGTCGGGTCTGCGGTGATCATGCTGACCGTGCTGTACCTGACACACGGCTTCAACATCTCCACGTCGGTGGCGGTGGTCGGCACCCTGGTCAGCCTGGTGCTGACCGGAATGATGGCCGCACTGGCGACCTCCGCCACCCGTCTGACCGGGGTCGCCAGCGAGGAGACCGCGTACCTCAACGTGGTCTACGGCCAGGTCGACATGCGGGGGTTGCTGCTGGCCGGAATCCTGATCGGCTGCCTCGGGGTACTGGACGACGTGACCGTGACCCAGGCAGCGACCGTCACCGAGTTGGCCCGCGCCAATCCGGACTTCCGGGTCTGGCAGCTCTACGAGGCCGCCACCCGGGTCGGCCGCTCCCATATCGCGTCCGTGGTGAACACCATCGTGCTGGCGTATGCCGGAGCATCGTTGCCGCTGCTGGTGCTGATCGCCGCCGGCAGCCAGCCGCTGGGCCAGACGTTGACCAACCCGCTGATCGCACAGGAGATCGTGCGCGCGGTGGTCGGCACTCTGGGGCTCGTCGCGGCGGTCCCGGTCACCACCATGCTGGCCGCGCTGACCGCCCGGCCGTACTCCGAACGTCACCTCGGGGAACACCCCGACGGTCGCGGCTTCGACCCCGCCACGCCCGAGCGGGAGCACACCGGCTCCGGCTCCGGCTCCGAGGAGCACCATCCCGACCAGAACGGGGCGGACCCGGCTCCCACGCCGAGCATCCGCGAAACGGGTGGATTCCCCACGCTGACACAACGGTTTCCGCGGTCTGCGGCCCGGGGCAGGGCGGCTTGGCCGAAGCAGCAGTGACCGGGACCGACCCGATCCGGCTGGGCCGGGGCGAGGTACGGGTCTTCTGGGCCCGGCTGGGTGACAGTGACTCCAGGCTGCTCGGGCTGCTCAATGCTGTGGAGCGGGGCCGGTACGCCGGTTACCGCCGTCCTGAGGACGCCAACCGGTTCCTGCTGGGTGCTGCGATGGTACGGATCGTGGCGGGCCGCCACCTCGGCCGCCCGTCGGGGGCCGTGCCCGTGGACCGCCGCTGTCCGGACTGCGACAGGCCACACGGAAAGGTCCGGTTGCCCGGATCGGACCTACACCTGTCGGTGTCCCATTCCGGGGATCTGGTGGGTCTGGCCTGCCACATGGGTGCGGCGGTCGGGCTGGACGTGGAGCACCTCGACCGGTTCGAAAACCGGCCCGGCACCGACCTGCAATCCGGACTTGTCGACTACGTGCTCGCCGCATCCGAGAAGAATCGCCTCGACAGCCTGGGCACCGCGGGCCGGCTGCCGGGGTTCCTGCGCTACTGGACCCGCAAGGAAGCGCTGCTCAAGGCAACCGGCGACGGGTTGCGGGTGGACCTTCGCAGCCTGGTGTTGAGCGGTCCCGACGATCCGCCCGTGCTGCTTGAGTCGAGCCACCTGCCGCGCTCTGAGCTGACGCTGTACGACCTGGAGGCCGCGCCGGATCACGTCGCCGCCCTGGCGGTACACCGGGACCATCCGGTCAGGGTCACAGAACTCCCGGCGGGGCCCCTGCTCGAAGGGACCTGATCCCGCGACCGGATCTGCGCCCCTCCCCTCCCCCCACGCGGCCTTGGAAACGGCTACAGCGACCATTGAGTTGCAGGTTTTCAAGATCTCGTGAACGGGGAGGGCGATCATGCGGATCTTCGTCGCTGGCGCTACGGGGGCGATCGGGCGTCGCCTGGTTCCGATGCTGGTACGGGCCGGGCACGAGGTCACCGGAACCACCCGTACTCCGGCCAAGGCCGAAGCGGTACGGGCCATGGGTGCCGATCCGGTCGTGGTGGACGCGCTTGACGCCGACGCGGTGATGGCCGCGGTCGGTGATGCGGCACCCACGGTGGTGGTGCATCAGCTCACCGCGCTGTCCGGCCCGGCCAGCCTCCGAAACTTCGACCGTGCCTTCACTGGTACGAACCGGTTGCGCACCGAAGGCACCCGGCACCTGCTGACGGCGGCACGGAGGGCCGGTGCCCGGCGTTTCGTGGTGCAGAGCTTCACCGGCTGGCCCAACCAGCGGACTGGCGGACCGGTGAAGACGGAACTCGACCCGATCGACCCGCATCCCACCGCTGCCTCGCGCGAGACCGTGGCGGCGTTGCGCAGCCTGGAGTCGATGGTGGCCGAGGCGGCCGACATCGAGGGTGTGGTGCTGCGGTACGGCCTGTTCTATGGCCCGGGAACCAGCCTGGCACCGGGCGGGGAGGTGCTGGAACTGGTACGTGGCCGACGCCTGCCGGTGGTCGGTGGTGGCACCGGCGTCTGGTCGTTCGTCCACATCGACGACGCGGCCCAGGCGACCCTGACCGCCTGCGAGGGCACCGCCGTGGGGATCTACAACGTTGTTGACGACGATCCCGCGCCGGTCCGGGTATGGCTGCCCTACCTCGCGGAGGCGATCGGCGCGAAACCTCCGCGACGGGTGCCCACCTGGCTGGTACGCCCGTTACTGGGCGAGCACGGGATCTCGATGATGACCGCTGTCCGTGGCTCCTCCAACGCGAAGGCGCGTCGTGATCTCGGTTGGGTTCCGGCGTACCCGAGCTGGCGGCAGGGATTCCGGGAAGCCCTGGACTAGTCGTCATGGCACCGTGTCCTTGGCGGATTCTCCAAAGTGGTCGCAGCTGAAGGATTCGGCAGTTGGTGACCTTTGTCCCGAGGGATGAGCCGGAAGGTTCTTTCCACGAGCCGACCGCCCAAGCGAGTCTGATTCCGTGCCACGGGACGACCCAGGACCGTGGAATGACCCGGAGGTGGAGTGTGAGACTCGGAATCGTGCGCGGCCTGCTGGTGCTCGGCGCGGTCGTGACAGCGGTCGGACTCGCCCCGACGGCGGCGTCTGCGGACGCCGCGGACGGCCAGGAGTACGGCGCACACGTGGCGGCGTGCGCCCAGGAGATGGGATTCGACGGGATCCACGACCCCGGCATGCACAGCGGATACGCGGGGTGGAGCGGCATGCACCACTGCGGGCACTGACCGCCTCCCGCCGAACAGCCGCGTGACCCGCTCCGTGGCTGTGCACCGAGCGCGCAGTGCGGCGCCGCTGCCCGTCGGCAACGGGACACCCTCGATTTCGGTCTCCGCCTTGACGTACCGGGACGGGAGCACCGTGGGTGTGACGAATCTGATCAGTCCCCACTGTCGTTTCGATCCGCGTGGGATCGTCACCAGGCGTTGCCTGCGACTTCATTCCCGAATCAACACGTCGACGCCATCGACGCCGTCAACGAGCAGGCGGGTGTGCCACCCCTTGCGTGTGCCATCGCGCTGATCAGATCGTTCTCTGGAAGGGGTGCCATCGGGCCACATACCCTCACCGACGGTCCACTTCGGGTCTAGTTTGTACTGTAAACCCGTATTTAGCGGCTAAATCCCCAAATGTTATCCCTTGCCAAGACCCTTTTGCCTTTTTCACCCTGGTATCCGATGGCTACCCTGATGCTGATTCGAATCGAAGGGCCCACCTGTCAAGGGCTCAGCCATCAAGCGTCGCGCGCCGCGTCCCTCTCGTTTGGAGACCCGACCAGGTCGGTCCGAAGGGCTTGCTCCTGGCCGGATATCCACACCCCGGAACGGAGGTGTTTCGTGCGAACACTAGCCAGGGCGAGTGTTCTCGTCGGAATCGTCGTTGTGGCGCTGTTCAGCGCTACGACCGCTCAGGCCCACAACTGGGGCAGTTGGCACTGGAACCGGTACGGCTCCAGCGTCACCATCGCCGCCTACACCACCGGCAGCCAGGCGACCGCGTCGAGGCAGGCCGCCAGCGACTGGTCGAACAACACGATCCTGTACATCCCGCAGTACGGGTCGCACACGGACATGTCGGTGTTCGACGGCAACTACGGGGCCACCGGCTGGGGCGGCCTCGCCTCGATCGAAAGTGCCTCCGGCAGCCACATCCTGCACGGCCACGCCCGGGTGAACATGTACTACGGCTACGGCTACAACGATGTCGTCGGAATCCAGTGCCAGGAAGTCGGGCACCTGTTCGGTCTGGACCACAGCAACGACGGATGTATGGGCAAGGGTTACTACAACAGCCTCAACTACACCGTCTCGCACAACTGGAATGACATCTACAACAAGTACCGGTACACGCACCACTGATCTGGAAGGAGTGAGACACCGTGAGATTTAAGCGCAGTATCGTCACCGCCGCCCTCGCCCTTCCGCTGCTGGTCGGTGCGGTAGCGGTCGCCAGTGCATCGGGTGGCTCAGACCACGCCCCGGCAACCCACACGTACACGCCGGTCTGGCACAACACGCCCACCTCGCTCGCTGAGGCTGTCGACCTCGGCGCCGTGGTGGTCCGCGCCACCGTTGTCGGAGTCCAGCAGGCCCCGGACATCGCGGTACCGGCCAAGGGCGAGCCCGGCGGCGTCGACCGCGTGCCGACCCAGGCCATCACGTTCAAGGCCCAGGAGACTCTGAAGGGCTCCGTGGCATCGACGTTCACCGTGTTCCGCACCGGTGGCCCGAACGTCATCGTGGCCGGTGACCCGGCCTACGCCGTGGGCCAGCAGTACGTCCTGGTGCTCGACGTGCGGCGTCCGGACGGCCGGTGGGTCCTGGTCTCCCCCGAGGGCCGGTTCCAGATCCGCGCCGGCAAGGTCTTCGCCACCAGCGAGGTTCCTGGCGTGGCTGCCGTCAGCGGCAAGAGCTACGACTCGTTCCGGTCCCTGGTTCGGGCCGCGAGCTGACACATGGCTCCTCGCACTGACCCGATCTTGGACGATTTCGGTCACTCCAGCGACCGAAATCGTCCAAGATCCGTTATGGAAAGGGACCACCGTCCGCGAGTGCGATCCAAGCGGCACGGAACTCAACGTCTCCGAGGCGTACCTCGATGAGCTGACGAAGTGGCGTGGGACGTCGGAGCTTCGTGCTTCGGCATCTCTTCCAGTCGCCGCAGAGCCTCCCCCACCGCCCGTTTGAAAGCCCTCGGGTCGACCTCGGCTTCCGGACCGATGGCACCGACCACGAAACTGTGGTCGATCTGCCGGTAGAACGCGCGCCACGGGCTGTGGCCCCGCCGGGGCCGCAGTTCCCGCAGATTGTGAACGGCCCTCACCTCGCTCGTGTGCGGGTAACCGAGGGTCGGTCCCTCGACACGCAATTCCTCCACCGCTGTGGCGATGGCTTCCTGTTCTCTGGCCGGGAGTCTGCTCAGCTCGGTCTCGGCGTCGGGATGGATCACCACGGTCCATGCCATCTCAGGACCATAGCGGTATCAGCCCAGGCGGGGCCTTCCCCGGAGCGGTCAACCGACGCCGTGCCCAGGGCGGCGGCGAGGGGCGAGTCCAGTGTCCGTCGGATGTGCGCTCCGACAGCCTTCAGCTCCAGCGGATAGCGCAGTACCGTCCACCGTGGCCAGTTGACCACGTGGTACCCGTACGCCCGCGCGAACCCGGCGCGTCAAGTCCAATCCGGAGGTACGGACTTTCCGTGCGCGCCTCCGGCTCGTGGTCGCGAACTGACCACCCGCCGTCTCACGTCACGACGCGGATACCGCCCGGTCGCTGGGTCCCGGTTGTCCGGCCGATCTTCGCAAAGGTGACCGGGAGCCGCCGTATCGAAAAGGGTCTGTCTTACGGAGATCATGTCAGTATTGCCGACAATGTTAATATTTGATCACAAAATTCACCCACCAAGCCTTATCGGGGGCTGACGATGGGGGCACGACGGACAGTGGCAGTGCTCGTCTGTGATCGCCTCGCGGTCATGCGTGCCGGGATCCGCGCAGTGCTCTCGGCCGAGTCGGACGTGGAGGTCGTCGGCGAGGCAGCCGACGTTCCGGGCGCGGTCGGTCTGGCCAGCCGCCTGCGGCCGGACATCGCCGTCGTCGAGAGTTCGTTGCCGAGTGGGGGCTGTCGGAGTCTTGCCCAGCAGTTGCACGAAGTCCTGTCCACCGCTGCCCCGAGAATCATCATCGTGAACGACGACCGCAAAGACGACCCGCTGGCGGCGATCTCAATAGGGGTTTGCGCATTGGTCAGCCGCAGCCAACTGGATGACACACTGGGCGCGGTGGTCCGGGTGATCGCCCATTCCGAGGTCATTCTGCTTCCCCGTCCACTGATAAGCCAACTGCTCTGGTTGGCCGGTGACATTCAATCGGCGTCGCCAGGCATCATCGATCAGAAGGGACTCACCGGTCGCGAGCGCGAGGTCTTGATTCTTGTCGCGCAGGCCCTGAGTAACCAGGAAATCGCCGCCACTCTCCGCATAACAGAGGCGACCGTCCGCTCTCACATGCAACGCCTGCTGCACAAGCTCAATCTGCGCGACCGCGCACACATCGTTTCCTACGCGTACAGTGTCGGGTTGGTCCGGCCGCCGACTCAGGGGTGAGTCGGCGGCCGGGGCGGGCCGCTACGAACCGGTGTCAGGCACTGAATCCAGCGCGCGCTCGCGGAAACGGGCCAGGGCTTCCTGGTTGATCTCGATGGTCGCCAGGGGCTTCAGCTTCGCTTCCAGCTCAGCAATCACCTCTCCCCGCTTCTCGTGGAACAAGAGCTGCCGAACCCGGCGCGCGACATCGGCAGACCATTTCTCCGTGTCCAACCGCACGTCAGTCACCCGCACCACCCAGAACCGGCCATCCGCCGTGTCGGCCAGACCGACGTCACCGTCGTGGCGGGTCGCCACCACGATGCGCGCGACCGCCAGCGGGATCTCCTGTGGGGCTTCGTCGACCTCAGCCAGGAATCCGTCGGCGGCCCGGCTGGCCGCATCGGTTGAATGCTGCCGAACCAGCTGTCGGAACTGCTCGTCGGTAGCTGTCGCGGCGGTCTCGACAAGGGTTTCGGCAAGCCGGCGATCGGTGAGAACGATGGCGCTCACCCGAGCCCCTCGAAAGTGCGCCAGCCGATCGCGGTTGCCTTCGAAGAACGTGAGGACATCCGCTTTGGTCAGCGACTCGGCTGTGATGCCGCGCGCCGCGAGTTCCCGGTCCACCAGCCCCGTCGCCAGTGACGCGGCCACGACAGCTCGCGGACCTCGTTTGGCGACGACGCCCGTGCGACGAGCCTCCGCCGCCAGCAGGCGCACGATGATGGCATCGCGCAGAGCTGAGTCGACGGCGTCAAGGGGGCGGTTCGGGCCGAGCCATGGAGGCTGCGGACGGACATGTTGACCCACCTCCACGCCGTAGATTGGATCGCCGTCAACCGTCGCGATCACCTCCTGTGCAACGTCTGTCGGTGGTACCTGCGGACGTTGGAACAGCAGCACGATCCCGGCTACGAAGACCGCGACCGCAACCACCAGAATCAGCCAGCGTGAGCCGGCCAGGAGAGTCCGCGACATCGAGGC
Source organism: Micromonosporaceae bacterium (assembly GCA_036375165.1). Taxonomy (GTDB): domain Bacteria; phylum Actinomycetota; class Actinomycetes; order Mycobacteriales; family Micromonosporaceae; genus WHSM01. The sequence continues at coordinate 20,498 of DASUSI010000140.1, forward strand.
GACCGGGGTCACGTGGGCAGGCGCACCGTCCTGCCCCTCAGTCAGCATTGCCACCCGCAGTTCTGCTGGCCGAACAAGAAATCGTCGTCAGCTTCCCAGTACTCGTCTCCACATTCGGAGTCCCACGGGTTGGTGCAACCACCGTGATATCCGCAGCAGGTGTCGTGGTCAAGGCAGTCGTAGGTGTAGATGCCGAGACCGTCCGGGACACAGCAGCCTCCCCCGCAGCGGCCCCGACAGTTGGCAGCCTGGCCGATCTGCTCAGAGGCACACGTGAAGCAATGGCTGTCCGCGTCGTGGCAGGCCCATGCGGATCCGCTGCAACCGGTATAGAGCACTCCGTCCTCATTGGATTGTTGGCATGCCGCCGTGCTTACCTCACCGGTCACCGGATCCAGGCACTTGTCACCTGGGCGGCGTAGCTTGCCGGCTTCGCCCGCAGGAATCTTCTTAGCCTTGTCACTCTCGACCACTCCGCTGAACGAGTCGCCGGTGAGTGCGAGACCGGCTGGAGCCTCGGACCAGTACGACACCGCTCGATAAAGCAGCGCCTCGTGCGGGCCGATCGGATTGACCTTCGGCTTGATCTGCCGGGCCAGCGCCCGCTCCATGCCTGCCAGTGCGGACTTGCCCTCGGTACCCAGGATCTGCCCGTCGCCGCTCCACGAACCTGACCGTGACGCGAAGTCAACCGTCGCGGTCAGCCGCACACCGTTCACCACCAGCCTCAAGGTGGCGCTGTCAGTACCCGTGCGACGGGCATCGTAGCTGACCAGGGAACCTGCGATACCGTACTGACCGACCACCTCGGTTCGATCGCGACTGTCGATCACCAGATCGCCGTCGGCCGATGGAACGGCCAGCGGCTGCGCCTGCAGCGAACCGGGACCTGCCGTCGCGATGACCAAGCCAATTCCAGCCCCGAGCATCACCCGTGGAATCCAGGTGGCGAGAATGGATGTCATCCGATCACCCTCCCCAAAAAGCGTTTCACCGACTGTATGTGGGTGGCCATTTGTCTGTCGTCGGCGAGAGGTGTAGCGGGTATCAACAACGCGCGCAGGTGCAGACCGCTCTCAACGCAGCGATTAATCACCACGCATGATCCGGCGCGAGCGCTGGATCATGCAGCACAATGTCATGAAAGCCATCGTGTCTGAGGAGGCCGCCGCATGAGGCTCGTCATTCTGCTCGCTGGAGTTCTTTTCGGCATCCTGCTGGCGAGCCTCATCGCCATCTTTCTGGCCCGCCTGCCGACGTGGCGCGATCGCACCCCGATGATCAGCCGCTACGTGCTGGCGTCAGCCGTAGCGTCAGCGATTCTTGCGAGTGCGGCCGGGTTACCGCTGCTTATCGAGGATCGGACAGGACTCCCCGGTATCACGGCCACGGTGGCACCACCAGTTGTGCTGAGCCTCATCGCATTGGCCGTGGGCATCGCCGACCGGCGCTTCACCACGATCACGCTGTGGCTGGTCGCGTTCCTCGCACTGGCCTACGTGGTCGGGTATGGGCTCGGACTGGGCTTCTTTTACCTGCCGACCGCCGGGTTACTCGTCGGCGCGGCGGTCGTTCGGACCGTCAAACCCCGTCCCCTTGGTGACGACGCCGTCAGTTGAGCGCCCGGCCCGGGGCTACGCGGCGGCGGGGGTCCGCACCACGTCCGGCACTCCGGCTCCGGTGAGCACCACGGGTTGGAAGCCCTCGCGGACCAGCCAGGTGGCGGCGATGCTGGCGCGTCGGCCGCTGGCGCAGATCACCAGCACCGGACGGTCCGGGTCGAGATCCTGGGGTACGCCGTCGCTGAACAGTTCCGGGAGGAACCGCTCGACCGCGCCATCGAGCCGAACGAGGACCCGCTCGCTGGGCATCCGTACGTCCAGCACCTGGGCGTCCGGTTCGGCCATCCGGCGGCGGAACATGTCCAGGTCGACCAGCTCGAACCGGGCGGTGGCCGCCTCGCCGAGGTCGCGTACCACGCCCTGGACCGTGTCGACGCCGATCTGCGCGAGTTGCGTGACCGGCTCGGTGAGGTCCTGGTCCGGTTCGGCCACCAGCACCATCGGGGAGCGGTACGGCAGCAACCAGCCGGCCCAGCTGCCGAAGTCGTCGGTGACCTCGATGCCCGTGGAACCGGGCAGGAACCCGGCGGCCTGCACGGCCCGGGGTCGGATGTCGACCACCTTGGCGTCGCGCGGCACGTCGGCCAGTGCCAGTTCCGGCACGCTGACCGGCGGCATCGGCGGCACACCGAGGGTGTTCGCCGGTCCCATGTACTGGTAGAAGCGCGGGATCGGCATGGGCGCGGCCAGCAGCCGGTCCGCGAACTCCTCGGGGTCGGTGCATGCCAGCAGGGGGTTGCTGTCCAGTTCCTCGCCGATCGTGGAGGTGTACTGGCCGGCACCGCTCGCGGTGCAGAAGGAGCCCGCGCCGTGTGTCGGGTAGAGCCCCACGCCTCGGGGCAGCCCGGCGAGCCGGTGCAGCGAGCCGTACTGGAGTTTCGCCAGGGTACGGGCACGTGCCATGCCAAGCAGGTCGGGTCGGCCGGCGGAGGCGACCAGCAGGCTGCCGCCGGAGAACAACGCCACCGGCTCGCCCTCGATCAGCACCAGGTAGCTGGTGTGCTCCGGGGTGTGCCCGGGGGTGTGGATCGGCCGGAGGGTGAAGCTGTCGGCCTTGATCTCCTCCATGTGGAAGGCCGGGGTGTGCGGGTACGCGGCGGCTGCGGCGGCGGGGAGCACGAGTTCAGCCCCGGTTCGCTTCGCGGCCTGCTCGCCACCGGACACGTAGTCGTTGTGCAGGTGGGTTTCGAGTACGAAACGCAGGTCGACGTCACGCTCAGCGGACACCCGCAGGAAGCGGTCGATGTCCCGCTGCGGGTCGATCAGGATGCCTTTGCCCTCGTGGACGAACAGGTACGTCTGGTCTCCCAGGCCAGGAGTGCGGAACGGGACGATCTCCATGCGCCTTCCTCCTCGGAACCTCGCTGTCCCCCATCTCGGGGATACCCCGGGGGGTACCTTCCTTCGAGTATGTACGAATGCACGGACATCTGCAAGCCGCGCCGAGACAGGGAGGAAGAATTTCGACCACGGAATGCTGTGCGATGTGAGACCGAACCGCGCCAATCCGACGCGGTCACCCGGGCACCTCGGGCTCCGCAGAGCAACCGCGCCGCACCGGCGGATCCCCACACCACAGCGGTGCCGGGGCCGCCGTGGCGGCCCCGGCATCGGGGGTCCTGGAAGCTGAGTGTTCACATCGAGCACTCAACTTCCAGGATTTTCCAGGGAGGGCGGGATCAGAGCTTCAGGGATTCGATCCGCAGGGACAGTGCCATCCTGCTGTCGGTACGCTCACCGACCCAGGTCTCCGGTGGCTGGTTGAACCGAGCGGTGTAGAACGCCGGCTTGCTCAGGTCCGGCAATCCGTGGCCGTCGGAGACGTGCAGCGACACCGTCATGTTGTCCCGCTCGACCACGTACCCGTCGAACAGGCAGTGGGCGTTGACGACCCCCTGCTTGGCCGGCAACCGGGTCCACTGGCGACGGAACTCGTCGTCGTTGAACCCCAGCAGCGCCCACACCACCTTGTGCTTGGACCTGACGCCGTCCAGGGAGAGCGAGTCGAGGGTGATCCGGATGTGGGACACCGGAGCCATCCCCTTCGCCCGCCGCAGCCGTACCTCGTACGTGCTGCCGCCGACGATCTCCCCGGCCTGGCGCTGCAGCACGCTGAACCGCTGCACCTGGCCGTACGGCGTCTTGTGTGACGCCTTGAACGTGAGCAGGCCCCGCAACGACCGGCCAGGTGCGACGTGGATCCCCCGGATCTCGGCCCGCTTGCTGGCGTCGAACTCGAAGATCCGCTCCTGGTCGAGTTGCTTGATGAAGTCGTACCGGCCAAGCCACGGCTCGTCGCCGGGCCGCTGGTACCACTCACCGATGTACTCGCCTTCCCGCGCGCCGTACACGGTGACTCCGTGCAAAGCCCGCTCAGTCAGTTCGACCGGCTCCAGTATCATGCCGATGGTGCCCTCGGCGAAACTGACCGGCTCGATGATGACATCCAGCGTGTTCTGGTCCGGTAGGGCGTTGTGGAACTCGATCGGAACCAGGTACTGATCCGGCCGTGGCCCCGCCGCGTTGATCACGTGCAGGTTCTTCAGCGCGACCCGCTTCTCGGCGCGCACCAGGGCATCCACATTGGTCTGCGTTGTGGTGATCGGGTCGTCCGGGCAGGACATCACCGCGAGCAGGCAACTGTGGGTGGTGGCGCCGGCCGGAATCGACCAGTCCCAGGACACGATCACCGGGCGGTTCGGCTCGAGCACCGGGATGGTCTTCGCCGGGCCGACCGGGTGCCAGTTCGCCGTGGAGGACAGGTCGAAGTTCGGTGCTGTCAACGGGTTGGGCAGGGATGGCAGGCCGGTCGCGGCACTGGCGAAGAAGGCCCGCACCCGCACGTTGTTCGCCGTGGCCCAGCCCCGGTTGTGCACCTGCAGGTGGAACCGGTTGACCTTGGTACGTTGCGGGTCCTCGTGCACCAGGTCGGTGTCGAACTCGACGCCGTCGAACAGCCCGTCCGGGGTGAAGTACGGTGCCACATCGACCTTGATGTCCGGGCTCTCCCAGTAGTGCACTGAATCGGTTGTGTCGTTCGGGTTGGGCTGTCCGGTCGGCGACGGGAACCGCTCGCCGGTGTCGAGCAGGCTGTCCCGCAGGTACAGGTCCACCTGCGGCACCACGCTTCCAGGCGCGATGCCCACCTTGTACATGCCACGGCCGAACGTGGCGGCGTAGAGGGCGTTGTCCTCGGCGTCGACGTGCAGGTCGGCGATGATCGCGTTCGGCAGGCCGTTGTCGAACGCCTGCCAGATGGTGCCGCCGTCCTGGGTCCGGTACACACCCGCGTCGGTGCCGACGTACATCGTGGTGGAGTTGTTCGGGTCCAGCGCCACGGCGTTGACGGTGATGTCGGGCAGGTCACCGCTGATGTCGGTCCAGGTGTTGCCGCCGGTGGTGCTGAGGAAGACGTGACCGGTCCCGAAACCACCGAAGCAGATCACGAGACGGTTCGCGTCGGTCCGGCTGACCGCGATGTCGGTGATCACCCGGGTGGGCAGCGGCACCGTCGTCTTGTCGGCCCACGGGCTGGTGGCTCCGGCGTCGTCGCTGCGGTAGATGTGACTGCCAGCCGCGGCGTACACCCGGTTGGCGTTGGACCTCGCCACCGCGATGGCCGCGACCGCTCCGGCCAGCACCTGACTCGATGCGACCCAGTTCGTGGCCAGACCGTCGGTGCTGCGGAACACCCGCGTGGTGCCGCAGTAGAGCTTGTCGGGGTTGAACGGGTCCATCTCCATCACGCCGACCCACGGCGTGCCGTCCGAGAGTCCTCCGGTCTTGGAGACCCACGTGTTGCCGCCGTCGGTGGACTTCAGGATGTTTGTGTACTGGGTTTCGGCGTACATGGTGCGCGGGTCGGTGTGGTGAACCATCAGGTAGCCGCCGTCCGCACCCAGGATGTTGCGCCAGGTCAGGCCGCCGGTGCTCATGTTGGTGCCGTTGTCCTGCGTGCCGCCGCCAACCACGTTGGACAGCGTGTCCCAGGCGTTGACGTCGTAGAACTGGGTCACGGTCAGACCGTGGCTGACCTTGGAGAAGCTGGCACCCTGGTTCGTGGAACGGTAGACACCACCGTCGTTGCACTCGTACACGATGGTCGGGTTGCTGGGGGCGAACACCGCGACATGCTGGTCGGCGTGCAGGCCAACGATCGCGGACCAGGTGAGACCGCCGTCGATGGTGCGCTCGACACCGACGCCGCCGACCAGGATCACGTCCTCGTCATCGGGGGCCACCGCGATCATGTCGCACCAGCCGGTCCAGCCGGCGCCGTGGCTGCCCGCGACGGTGCTCCAACTCGTCCCCCGGTTGGTGGAAAGGTAGACCGTGCCGACACTCTTGGCGGCGAGGAACTTCGAGCCGTGAGTGCCCGCCGTACCGATGGTGAGCTTCACCCAGTTGGCGGCCGAGCCAATCGGTCCGGTGGTGAGCTTGGACCAGGTGGCGCCGTTGTCGGTGCTGCGGTAGATCCCGTCCAGATGGACGCTCGCGTAGAGGTTGTCGGCATCATTCGGGTCGATCACCACGTCGGCGATCTGCCCTGAGAGCACCGTGGTCCAGCTGGCCCCGGCGTTGACGGACCGCTCCAGGCCGCTCTGGCCGGCGACAAAGATCCGGCTGGCGCTGGTCGGGGAGACCGCGACCTTGGAGATCCTGCGGTTGACCAGAGTGGTGTGCCGGATCCAGGTCGCGCCCGCGTCCGTGGACACGTACAGGCCGGCTCCCGGGTAGGACGGGCCGTAGTTCGGCGTCCACTCTCCGGTGGCGGCGTAGATCGTGTCCGGCGCGCTGGGCGCGATCGCGATGCTGCCGAAGTTCATGGTCTCCTGGTCGTCCCACAGCCCTCGCCAGGACTGGCCGGCGTCGGTGGTCTTCCAGACGCCACCGGAGGCGGCACCCGCGTACACGATGTCGGGGTTGGTGGGGTGCACCGCGATGGACTTGACCCGGCCGTTGACGTTCCGTGGGCCGATCGAGAACCATGGCGTGCCAGCGCCGGCAGGGCCGTACGCCGCCATGTGGTCGGTGCGGTCGATCTGATTCTTGATCTTGGCGGTCTTGAGCCGCAGGGCGCGCTCCAGGAACTCGGCGAGTTCCTTGTCGTTTCCGGAGCGACCGATGCGGAACCACTTGGTACGCCACTCGAATTTACGGTTCCGCAATGCGTATTCAGGGGTGCCATTTTGCCGGGTGACCGGCTGAACAGCCTTGTCACCCTCAGTGGTCTTCATAGGTTTCTCCTAAGGGAGAGAATTTATACACGGATAGCGCTTCCCTCACTGTTCGTCCGCCATACGAACCACCCACAGGGCCGGAAGTCCCACCAGAAACTCTGAAAGTCCCCCGGTCGGACAGCGGTACCGATTCGGTCTGTGCATGACACAACTCGCAGCCTGAGGTCCGGCTATGCTTGTCCGGTCAACCACACAACCTGCGAGAGATGGCCAGTTTGTGAATGTCTCGACCGAGCCGCGTCAGGTGGATCGCGCCAGTCCGCTCCCGCTCTGGGCGCAGCTCTACGAAGATTTGGTACGCCGGCTGGCGGCCGGCGGATTCGGGGCCGAATTCCCGGGCGAGCACGAACTGGCAACCGAGTACCAGGTCAGCCGGCACACCGTCCGTGAGGCGCTGCGCCGGCTGCGCCAGGCCGGGGTGCTCGACTCCGGCCGTGGGCGGCGTACCTCCGTACGAACCGCCCGCATCGAGCAACCCCTCGGCGCGATCTACTCGCTGTTCAATGAGGTCCAGGCACGCGGGATGCGGCAACGCAGCGAGGTGTTGCGGCGCGACACCCGCCAAGACGCCGCCGTGGCCGCACGACTCGGAATCGACCAGGGCACCGAGTTCGTCTTCCTGGAGCGGCTCCGGTTCGCCGACGAGGAACCGCTGGCCCTGGACCGGACCTGGATGCGGGCCAGCCTGGCGCGTCCACTGCTCACCGCCGACCTGACCGCCACCGGCCTGTACGCGGAACTGGCCCGCACCGGGGTACGGATCACCGACGGCCGGGAACGGATCTACGCGGTTCCGCCCTCCGCGGACCAGCGTCGCCGGCTGCACCTGAGTCGAGGGGTGGCACTGCTCGCGATCGAACGGATCGGACGCGTCGACGGCACACCGGCCGAGTGGCGCGAGACCTTCGTACGGGGCGACCGGTTCAGTGTGGTCGCCGACTGGGCGCCACACCGGGTGTACCAGATGCAGGTGGCCGACGGCTCGCCGCTGGCGTCGCGCTGACCCGCAGCGGCCGGTGACCGGAAATCTGTGACCGATGCCCGGTCCGGCTACGACCGGCCGTTCACCACCCGGGACCGGCCCCGGAACTCCGCTACCACGTCCTCGCCGGAGGTCACCGTCACGTCGTAGATGCCGCTGCGCCCGTACCGGCCACGCTCAACCGCGGTGGCGACCAGTTCTTCACCGAGCCGGACCGAGCGAACGAACACGATGTCACAAGCCTGGGCAACGGTCGGCGTGCCGTAGGTGTTGCAGGCGAACGCGAACGCGCTGTCGGCGAGCAGGAACACGTACCCGCCGTGACAGATCGCGTGACCGTTGATCATGGTCTCGCCGACCTTCATCCGGGCCGTGGCCCTTCCCGGCGCCACGTCCTCGATCGTGATCCCGACGTTCTGGGAGGCCAGGTCGTCGGCGTACATCGCGTCCGCGCAGCGGCGCGCGAGATCGTGTGCCTGATTCATACGGTGGTCCCTCCGGGGGAGGACGGTGACGACCGGCACGGCCGTTCCGCGACCAGCCCGGCGCATCGGCCCTGACCAGCGCGGTCACAGCGGCGGGCGGCCCCCTCGGCGCTCCCGCCGCCCCAGCGTACGCGGCCGGACGACCCCTTCCGCCAAGGTCAAGGGTCCGAGTTCTTGTGGTTCGTTCCTAGTGTGGCGCCATGCAGACTCTCGAACCGAAACCATCGAGGCGGTTTCTGCCCGGTGTCCTGATCGGGTCGGTGGTCGTGGTGCTGCTCATCGGGGTAGGGGCCGCGATCTGGTGGCGCGACAGCGGCGGCGACGCCCAGGGCGGGCGTGTCGCGGCACCGGACGGCCTGGTGGTACGGGTACGGGACCGGGAGGACCTCAGCCACCTGTCCGAAGGCGGCCACGAGCCGGCGGTGCTGCTCTACCGGCTCTGCCAGCAGCAAGGCTGCGAGTGGCGGACGGTGTTCCGCGACGGCCGGCAGTACCTGCTCCACCACGTGACGGACGATTCACTCTCGGAGGAGTTGACGGGACTGTCCCCGAACGGTCGGATCGTCGCGGTTCCCACCGACGCCGGCATGATGTTCCGGGACCTGGTCGCGGGAACCATGCAGCCCGCCGGCTCGCTGCGGAGATACCAGGGCGGCGGCAACGGTACGAGGCGGGCATGGTCCGACGACGGGCGCTGGCTGGTCCACTACAACGGGTACAACCTCGGGATCATGGTCGACACCGTGACCGGTGAACCGCACCGGCTTCCGGAGAACCTCGGCGACATCACGATCGTCGGGGTCACCCGCGACGGCCGGCTGCTCACGATCGCTCCCCCCAAGGCCGACGCGCGCGGCATCGGGGTCGCCGTCGCCGGGGTGGACGACCTCGACCGCGCCGAATACCGCACCGTGGACCTTTCCGGGGTGCTCAAGGCCCGGGAGAACCTCACCGACGGACGCGACGGCCACGTCGAGGCGTACGCCTCACCGGACAGCACCCGGATCGCCGTGACGGTGCGCCGGACCGACGACGACCCCGGCGACGTCCGGTGGCGGATGACCGCCGTACTGATCATCGATCTGGCGTCGGGCACCGTTGTCAAGCGGCACGACGTCGCCCCGGATACCACCGTCGCCTGCGGCTGGGACGCCACCGGAGTGCAGGTGCTGACCGGCCATCCCGCCGATCCCGACACCGGCGGAAACCAGGTGGCCGTCCACTGGCTGGACCCGTGGACCGGTGAGGAGCGGGCACGCGCGACGATCCGGGGCGAGGCACGGAAGCTGTCACTGCGCTGCTAGCGCCCCCGGCCGGCCGCCCGCTCAGGGCTTGGGTCATCGACTGGCTTTTGCAGCCGTTTATCGATAAACCGTTGAAAGAGTACGGTGAGCGGCCATGGATGCCATCGGTGACGTGTCGGTACGACGGGTCGGGCCGGACGACTGGCAGACCTGGCGGGATGTCCGGCTGGCCGCCCTGGTCGACTCGCCCGAGGTGTTCCCCGGTGAGTTGGCCCGCGCCCGGGACCATCACGAGGCGGCATGGCGGGAACGGCTCGACCACTCGTATGGCGTGTGGGTCCTCGCCACGGCGGACTCCACCGCGGGATCGGAACCGGTCGGTCAGGTGGGAGCCTGGCTGCCGTTCGGTTCGGTGCCCAGCCTGGTGCAGACCTGGGTCCACCCGTCCTGGCGGGGACGCCGGGTTGGCGATGCCCTGGTCGCCGAGGTGCTGGCCTGGGCCAGGGAGCGGCGGCATGACCGGGTGGACCTGTGGGTACTGGAAAGCAACCTTCCGGCACGGCGGCTGTACCAGCGGCACGGCTTCACCCCGACCGGGGAGTACGTGCCGTACCCCGACGTGCCGAGAGTGCGGGAGGAGCGCATGGTGCGGCACCTGAAGGGCGGGCGCTGAAACCACGCCGGCAGCACCGCGCCGAGACCCGGGCCACCCGACGAAACGGGCGCCCCACCCGTACCCCGTCCTAAGGTGAAGCCGTGGCCGTTCACTTTGACGTCGTCGTGCTCGGAGCGGGCCCCGGTGGGTACGTGGCCGCTGTCCGGGCCGCGCAACTGGGAATGAAGACCGCGATCGTGGAGGAGCGCTACTGGGGCGGTGTGTGCCTCAACGTGGGTTGTATCCCGTCCAAGGCGCTGCTGCGCAACGCGGAACTGGCCAACCTGGTGCAACACGAGGCCGACACGTTCGGCATCCGGATCGACGGAAAGGTCAGCGTCGACTACACCGCCGCGTTCCAACGCAGCCGCACCGTGGCCGAAGGTCGGGTCAAGGGTGTCCACTATCTAATGAAAAAGAATTGGATCACCCAGTTCAACGGCTGGGGTTCCTTCACCGATCCGCACACCCTGCACGTGGCGTTGTCCGACGGTGGGGGCGAGACCGTGACGTTCTCGCACTGCGTCATCGCGGTGGGTGCCACCACACGGCTGCTGCCCGGCACCAAGTTGTCCGACAGGGTGGTCACGTACGAGGAACAGATCCTCACCGATCAGTTGCCGGACAGCATCGTGATCGCCGGGGCCGGTGCCATCGGGGTGGAGTTCGGGTACGTGCTGAGCGCGTACGGCGTGAAGGTCACCATCGTCGAGTTCCTGGACCGGCTGGTACCACTGGAGGACGCCGACATCTCCAAGGAGCTGTCCCGGCACTACCGCAGGCTCGGTATCGACGTGATGACCTCCACCCGGGTCGACGCGATCGACGACTCGGGTGACAGCGTGCAGGTGACGGTCACCAAAGGTGATCGGCAGCAGGTCCTGGAAGCCGACAAGGTACTGCAGGCGATCGGATTCGCCCCCCGGGTGGAGGGCTACGGCCTGGAGAACGCCGGGGTACGCCTCACCGAGCGCGGTGCCATCGACATCGACGGCCGGATGCGTACCAGTGTGGGGCACATCTACGCGATTGGTGACGTGACCGCGAAGCTGATGCTGGCGCACAACGCCGAGGCGATGGGTGTGGTCGCGGCGGAGACCATCGCGGACGCCCAGACCATGGAGCTGGACTACGCGATGATCCCGAGGGCCACGTACTGCCAGCCGCAGATCGCGAGCTTCGGTTACACCGAGGCGCAGGCCCGGGAGCGGGGTCACGACGTCAGGGTGGCCAAGTTCCCGTTCAGCGCGAACGGCAAGGCGCATGGCCTCGGGCATACCCCCGGTTTCGTGAAGCTGATCAGTGATACCCGGTACGGCGAGTTGCTCGGCGGCCACCTGATCGGGCCGGACGTCACCGAACTGCTGCCGGAACTCACCCTGGCCCAGCAGTGGGATCTGACCACCGCCGAGCTGGCACGCAACGTACACGCCCATCCCACCCTCAGCGAGGCGGTCAAAGAGGCGATCCACGGGCTGGAAGGTCACATGATCAACATGTGATCCCAGGGCGGTTCAGAGGGGGTCGGGGCGGTCCACAGCCTCGGACTCCGGACGTCGTGGCGTCTGCGGCACATCGCCAACGTCCACCGGCAACCCGAGGTGCAGCACCAGGTACGGGGTGCCCATCCCGGACAGCACCCGGTGCAGGGCTGCCCGCCCGGCAGGTACCTCGATCACCGAGCTGACCGGTCGTACCACGACGCCGTGGTGGGTCGCGGTGAGCCATACCGCTGACAACGCCTCCCCCGCGGCGAGCCAGGAGGACGGCTGGTCTCCGTTGCCGTACAGCACGACGTACTCGCCCTGGGTCTGATAGCCCATGCCACGTGGCGGCAGCGACCCCTCCGGGACACCCGCCGTCGCACCTTCCGGAACGCGGCTCCACCGCTCCAGCTCCCACCGGTAGTCCGGCTCGGCGAGTTGTACGACGTCGGCGTGTTCGGCGGCGACGACGATCCGTCTCGCCTGGTCGGCCGGCAGCACGTGGAGCCAGACGGCGTGCTCGGCCACGGCCTGCCTGAGTTCGGACAGCACCGCCTCCGGCACCGGGCGGTCGGCCACCCCCCGCCGGTCGGTACGCCTGCGCAGCGCCGCTTCGAGCATGTCGGCCGCCGCACTCGTCGGCGTCCCGGGCTCGCCCACGGTCACCTCGGCCAGCAGAGTGGACCGGTCGGAGTCGGAGAACCGGCGCACCTGCGTCGGGTAGCCCATCGCGTGCAACGCCACCCGGACGTGGTGCAGGGCCGCGCCGCAGGAGAGCACCATCAACCGCCCGTCGGGGTCGGCCACGCTCAGCGTCCACCGTGGATCCGCCCGCAGTTCCAGGTGATCGCCGGTCACGCTCCAGTGCCACGGCTGCGTGTTGTGCACCGAGGGCGCCCGCAGCGCGAGCCGGGCCGCCGCCGCGAGCGCTGCGGGCAGGTCCGACGGCCGCCGGGACAGCGCCGACAGTCCGGCGGCGGTCAGCTCCCCGGGGTCGACTGCGTGGCCTTGGGACCACTCGGGTTTCGAATCGCTCGGCATGTCACCCCAGATTGTCTGACTCTGATGCGATCCACGTCACCCCCCACAGCTACCCCGTCGCCCCTTTGCTACACCCGGTCCCGGACCCGCGCGATCATGATCATCAAGGCCCGGATCCCGCGATACGGGACGGAAATCCGGAAATGGATGACAGGTGTCACCCAGTGGCCTGTGAATCCGTCACGCCTCTCGCGCTTCGGATTGTTACCCCGGTGCCACCCTCATAGCGTCTGAATCAGCGCATGCGCGATCAGATCTGGAGGATTCTTCCGGATCCGGCATGGACCGGCGGAGTCCAAGGAGAACCGAAAGGGGAAAGGTCGATGCGTACCTACGAACGTCCCACCCTGATGTCCCTCGGTCTGTTCCAGGACGTGACGGGCCTCGGCGGCCACGGACCGCGCGACGCTCTGTTCCAGCACCAGCTCATCTGACCGGATAGCGGGTGCCGATGAACCGGCCCGGGTGGCAGGCGCGACACGTCCGCCACCCGGGCCGGTCGCTACCGGTGCCGCGGAAAGGGCTCCGCATGACCCCTGCCATCCGAGTTGACACGATCCCCTCCTGGTTTGTGGCACTGCCCGACCACGAACCGGCCGCCCACGCGGTCACAGAGCTGTTGGACAAGGCTCCGCACCGGATCGACCACCCTTCGGGGCGACCCTGGGTGCTGGGACACTGGCCGGACCGCTCGCTGGCGGTCGGCGGATCCAGAACCACGACGCTCGCCCTGATCGGACAGCACGCCGCCACCGGTGCCGAGCTCAGCGGTGCCGCGCGACAGATGCGGTCACCGGGCGATCTGGAACGGTTCGCGGCCACGGTGGTGGGCAGTTGCCACCTTTTGGCGTCGGTCGACGGCCAGGTCCGGGTGCAAGGCACGGTGACCGGGGTCCGGCGGGTGTACCACGCCCGCTTCGACGCCACCACCATCGCCGCCGACCGCGCCGACATCCTGGCCGGACTGCTCGGCACCGGCCTGGACCCGACCAGGCTGGCGCTGCACCTGATGTCACCGCCGGTCCTCTACCCGCTGGCCGGGCTGCCGGTATGGCGGGGCGTCGACCTGGTGCCCACGGACCACGCTCTGCTGCTCGACGGTCGTGGCAGGGCCCGCATCGTTCGGTGGTGGACACCGCCCGAGCCGGTGCTGCCGATGGCGGCCGGCGCCGACCGGTTACGGGAGGCGATGTCCGCCGCGGTCCGGGCCCGGGTGCGCGACCACCAGACGGTGAGCTGCGACCTGGGTGGTGTGGACTCCACGGCGGTGTGCTCGCTCGCGGCGCGCGGCCCCGCGACGGTGCTGGCCTACACCGCCGCCAGTCAGGACCCGCTGAGCGACGACGTGCCGTACGCCCGGCGTACGGTGGCCGCGCTCAACGCCGCCGGGGCCCACGTCGAGCACCACGTGATCCCCGCCGAGCGGATGCCGCTGGTGTACCACGGCCTGCTCGACATGGACGAACCACTCGACGAGCCGTGTGGCGCCACAGTGGACCGGGAACGCTGGCTGGTGATCGCGAGACTCGCGGCCGAAGCCGGCTCGGCACTGCACCTCACCGGGTTCGGCGGCGACGAGTTGCTGCACGGCTCGCTGTCCCACCTGCACACCCTGGCCCGCAGCAGACCCCTGTCGACGTGGCGGACCCTTCGTGGTTTCGCGGTCAAGTACCGCTGGCCCACCAAGGCGCTGCTCCGTCAACTCGGGGACAACCGGCCGTACCACCTCTGGCTCGGCACTGTCGCCGGCTGCCTGACCGCACCACCGCCCGTGTCAGCCCAGCCACTGTTGGAATGGGGCTTCCGGCCCCGTCTCGCGCCGTGGGTGACGCCGGAAGCGGCGTTCGAGGTGGACCGGCTGGTCCGGGAGCACGCCGACCGGAAGGCCGAGCCGCTCGCTGCCCGGCGCGGCCAGCACCGGGAACTCGAGACCATGCGGTTCGTCTCCCGGCTCACCAGACAGTTGGATCAGATGGCGAACCGGTTCGGGGTGACGCTGTCCGCCCCGTACTACGACGACCGGGTGGTCGAGGCCGGGCTCGCGGTGCGACCCCAGGACCGGGTCACGCCGTGGCGGTACAAGCCGCTGCTGCGCGAGGCGATGCGCGGCATCGTGCCGGACCACAGCCTGGACCGGCACACCAAGGCCAACGGGACGGTGGACGAGGACACCGGGATGCGACAGAACCGGGCACAACTGCTCGCGCTCTGGGATGACTCCCGGCTCGCCGACCTGGGGCTGGTTGACGAGCGGGCGGTACGGGAGGCGTGCACCCGGCCGATGCCCCGGCAACTCGACAACGGCGTGCTCTACCAGACCGTGGCGTGCGAAGTGTGGCTGCGGACGCTGGAACGCGTCGCGACACAACAACACCGAGGAGACCCATGATGGTTCTCAAGCTGCGCGACGGGGTGTCCGTCGCGGACACCGACTACGGAGTAGTGCTGCTCGACGAGGTGAGCGGCGAGTTCTGGAACCTGAATCCGACCGGGGCCCTGGTACTGCGGGCGCTGCTGGAGGACGGTTCCGTAGAACGGGCCACCGAAGAGCTGAGGGTGCAGTGCGCGGTGGACCGGGAAGCCGCCCACCGCGACGTCCAGGACCTGGTGGCCGCGCTGAACTCGGCGGGGCTGATCCAGTCATGAGCACCCAGGAGATCGTTCCTCGGGACTTCGGTCGGGTGCCGCTGCGGCGGCGGATGCTCGCCCGGGTCGCCGTGGCCGGTGCGCGCCTGCTCGCCACCCAATCCCCGGTGCGGATCCGGCGGGTGCTGTTGCGACTGCGCAAGGGGGCCGTGCCCGCGACCCGGGAGCAGGCCAGGTACGCCCGGGATGCCGTGATGACCGTGAGCCTGGCCTGCGCCGGGCGCGAAGGCTGCCTGCCCCGGTCCCTCGCCACGGTGCTGTTCTGCCGACTCCAGGGCCGGTGGGCGGCGTGGTGCGTGGGAACCCGCACGGTGCCGCCGTTCGGGGCGCATGCCTGGGTGGAGGTGGCCGGGGAACCGGTCGGGGAGGAGCATCCGGCCGACTACTTCCGGACCTTCTTCACGGTGCGCTGAGCCGGTTGACGACCCCGCGCCGCACCGTCCAGAAAGGAGACCCCAGGTGGCCGCGACGTCGTGGCGGGATGTGGTACGTGTGGCCCGGGGCCACTACCGCAGTGTCGCCGTGGCGGTGGCGCTGAGCCTGGTGTCGTCCGGCCTCAGCATGGCACAGCCACTGCTGGTGAAACGGGTGATCGACTCCGTGATGGCCGGCCCGGTGGCGGGGTGGGTGATTCCCCTGTTGGTCTGCCTGTTCGTCGCGCAGGGTGGGGTGCACGCGACGTCCCGGGTGGTGCTCGTCCGCACCGGGGAGGGAATTGTCCTGCGGATCCGGCGCAGCCTGATCGACCACCTGTTGCGGTTGCGGATGCCGGCGTACCACCAGCACCGCACCGGGGACCTGATCTCCCGTGCCGGCGCGGACAGCACGGCGCTGCGTACCTCGATCGCGCAGGGCATGACGGACGCCGTGGCGGGGAGTTTCGGCCTGGTCGCCACCGTGGCCTTCATGATCTGGCTGGACTGGCGACTGTTCGTCATCACGTTCTCGGCGGTCGCGGTCGGTGGCGCGGTTGTGTGGCTGGTGCTGCGCCACGTCCGCGCGGCCTCGCTGGGTACCCAGCAGGCAACCGGGGAACTCGCCGCCGACCTGGAACGGGCGCTGGGCGCGATCCGCACCGTCCGGGCCAGCCGCGCGGAGGCGCGGGAGGCCCGGCGGATCGGCGAGCGGGCCGGTGCCGCCTACTTCGCCGGGGTACGGATGGGACGGCTGATCGCGCTGATCGAACCGGCCAGTGGGCTGGCGGTCAACGGGGCGTTCCTGCTGGTGCTCCTGGTGGGCGGGATCCGGGTGGCCGGTGGCGGCAGCACGGTCGGGGACCTGGTCGCCTTCCTGCTCTACCTGACGTATCTGGCGATGCCGCTGGACTCGATCGTCCAGTCGGTGACCGCCATGCAGCAGGGAGCCGGAGCGCTGCAACGAATCAACGAGGTGCTGGCACTGCCCCGGGAGTCCGACCCGCCGGACGCCCACCCGAGTCCGTCACCGCACCGGACTTCCCCACCGGACCGGGCCGGGGGCAATGGCGAGGTCGGCCCGGTGCTGGAGTTTCGGCAGGTCTGGTTCGGCTACCACCCGGACCGGCCGGTGTTGCGGGGTGCCGACCTGTGGGTCCCGGCCTCCGGGTACGTCGCCCTGATCGGCCGTTCCGGTGCCGGCAAGTCAACCGTGTTCGCGCTCACCGAACGGTTCTTCGACCCGGACCGTGGGGTGATCCTGTTCGACGGCGTGGACGTGCGGGACCTGCCCAGGGACGCCTGTCGGGCCGGGATCGGGCTGGTGGAGCAGGACGCCCCGGTGCTGCACGGAACGCTGCGGGAGAACCTGCTGTATGCCGCACCGGACGCCGCCGACCAGCTCGACCGGGTGATCGACCTGGCCAGTCTGGGCGAGGTGGTGTCCCGATTGCCGCGGGGTCTGGACACGCCGCTCGGTGACCGGGGCGGGCTGCTGTCCGGCGGTGAGCGGGCCCGGGTGGCGATCGCCCGGACCCTGCTCACGCGGCCGAGACTGCTGTTGCTGGACGAACCCACCGCGCACCTGGACCCGGCGAACGAAGCCTCGCTCCGGCGAACCATCGGGCGGCTGTCCCGGGAGTGCGCCCTGCTGGTGGTCGCGCACCGGTTCGCCACCGTACGGGACGCCGACCAGATCATCGTGCTCGACCACGGGCGGGTGGTCGCGGCAGGGAACCACGAACGGTTGCTGGAGGCCAGCCCGTACTACCGAGGGCTGGCCAACGGACACGAAACCCGACCGGATGACCGTCCCGTACCACGGGTGGGCCGGGCCGCACGCCAGGCGTGACCGGGTCTATTCCACGAACCAGCCGGACTCCCGCGCGATGCGGATCGCCTCGATCCGGTTGCGGGCCCCGATCTTCTGGTTGACCCGCCAGAGGTTGTTGCGGACCGTACCGACCGCGAGATGGAGTCGCGAGGCGATCTCCCGAATCGGGATGCCCCGCGCCACCAGGCGTAGCACCTCCTGTTCCCGTTCACTGAGCGGGTTGTCGCGTGCCTGGAGCGCCGCTACCGCCGCCCTGGGGTCCACGACACGCCCGCCGGCCGCGAGGGTACGTACCGCGGCCACGACCTGCTTCCCCGGCACGTCCCGGGCCACCACTCCCGCTGCCGGAAACCGCCGTACCACGTTCAGGTTTCCGGTCTTCTCGGTGTCGACGAGCAGCAGCCTGGGGCAGTCCGGCAATCGGCGAAACAACTCCCCCACCACACGGAGTCCTCCGGCACCGAAGGAATCCACGTCGATGACCATGACATCGAGGTTGTGATTCACGGCTGAGGGGTTGAGGTCACGCGGTGAGCCGAGTTCGGCCGTGACCTCGATATCCGCCTCCTGGTCCAGTACCTGGGCGACTGCCTGCCGCAGCAGCGGTAACCTCGCAGCCACCAGGACCTCGATCACCGACGAACCACCTCCGCGTCCACGTCGTTCGGTAACCGGTGACCCGCGTGGCCGTCCATGATCCTGGTCTCGGGGCGCCCATGATCCGAGTCTCCGTCATCACAGGGACACCACCTCGCCTCGCCGTGGGTCGGTCCGGTCAGTTCAGCACGTCATCAGGACTACGCCGGAACCAGACGTGTCCTTCGCAATCTCCCCGCGTGACGAAAACGATTACCGGATCGAGGGACAACGGCCAGGCCGGCAACGGCACCCCGAAAGCCGGCATATGATCACGCTCCGTACTACTCTCGGCACTTACCTGACGCGCCGGTCCGGCTTGCCCGCGACGCCCGGTTCAGGGCACCTGCCCGTACACCGGCACATGGGCCCCGCTGACCACCCCCGAGCCGCTCTCGCAGAGGAACCGGATCACGTCGGCGATCTGCCGCGGACTCACCCATGAGGCGTGGTCGGCGTTCGGCATCGCGGCCCGGTTCGCGGGTGTGTCGATCACGCTCGGCAGCACCGCGTTCACCCGTACCCGGTCCTTGGCGTACTCCACGGCCATCGCGTCGACCAGCGCGAGCACCGCGGCCTTGGCGCTGACGTATCCGGCGGCACCGGAGAACGGACGGAGCGCTGCCCGGCTGGACACGCAGACGATCGCGCCACCACCGGCCGAGATCAGGTGCGGCAGGGCGGCCTGACTCACCAGGTACGTCGGGCGCAGGTTCAGGGTGAGCTGCCGCTCGAAGTCCGCGATGTCGGTCTCGTGCACCCGGCCGCCCATCGCGAAACCGCCGACCAGGTTCACCACGGCCCGCAGTGGCCGGTCCGGGTCGGCGGCGGCCGTCGCCACCGTACGGCGGACCGATTCCGGGTCGAACAGATCAGCCCGTACCGTCTCCAGGGCAGCGTGGCCGCCGAGCCGCTCCAACTCCTGCGCCACGATCCAGGGCACCACCACCCGCCACCCGGCGGCGAGAAACTCCTTGGTCACGTCGCTGCCCAGGCCACCGGAACCTCCGGTGACCAGCACCGTCCGCACGGTCTCCACGTCCACGGCTCTCCGTTCCTGATCCTCGAATTCCTGGGACATCATCCGGGTGCCGTTCCACCACATCCGATCCGTGGACCGGTTTCACGAAACACGCCGGGCCGGTCACACGAAACCGGGTCCATCGCGTCGAATCCGCGAGTAGTAGTGTTACTACATATAGCGTCACTACCCTCTCGGAGGCGGGCAATGATCGAGATCCCAGACGCCGGGCCGGTCTTCCTCATCGCGCTGGCCGTACACGTGCTGGCCGGTCTGACCTCCGTGGTCACCGGCGGCCTGGCGGCCGCGGCCCGCAAGCGGCCCGGCCGGCACCCCCGCTGGGGTACCGGCTACCTGTACGGCCTGTCGGTCGTGTTCGCCACGGCGGTCGTGATGTCGGTGCTGCGCTGGGAGCACAACCGGCACCTGCTGGGGATCGCCGTGGTGGCGTACGGCCTCGGCCTTGCCGGCCGGTGGGCGCAGCGGCACCGGCCACACCGCTGGATGCTCTGGCACGGGATCGCGATGGCCGGCTCGTACATCGCGTTGCTCACCGGATTCTATGTGGACAACGGCGCGCGGCTGCCGCTCTGGGACCGGCTGCCGCACCTGGCGTACTGGGTGATCCCGGCCGCCGTCGGCATCCCACTGACCTGGCGGGCGCTGGTCCGCAACGGCGCACTCAGCCGGCCGCCGCGCGAAGCGTCGCGACCCGCCGGGCGCACATCGCCACGACGGTGAGCCGTACCAGGCTCGCCGCACCGGCCAGCAGCGTCACGGGAGTCCAGCCGGCACCGGTCGAGGCTGAGCCGAGGAGGCCGAACAGCAGGCCGGTGTCCGCCGCGACGCATGCCGCCGCCGCGACCAGCGCCAGGGTCGCGGCAGTACGAGGTGGCAGGGGCAGAAACCGTGACATCCCCCGCCACCGGTAGGCCGTCCGGCCGGTCCCGGCAGCCGCGAGCAGCGCGGCCGGCACAGCCACGGCGAGCGCCACCCCGAGCACCGGCACCACGCTGGTCATGGCCGAGAGCTGCGCCGGCCAGTCCAGTCCGGTACGCCTCGCGAACGCGGCCACCCACGCGGCACCGACCGCCGGGCCGGTCAGCACCAGGCCGAGCCCGACCCGGTGGGCGGCCCGCCCGGCCAGGGTCCCGGCGAACCCGGCGGCGAGCCGGTGTGGGTCACCGAACCCGGTCACCGCCGAGTCGGCGGCCACCGTCGGTCGCTGGCCGTCCCAGCGGTACGCCTGGTAGGACTCCAGCAGGCCGTCCCCGACCTCGGCGAGGATGTCCCGACGGGACCGGGCGGAGCCAGGCAGGCCGGCGGCGAGCGTCGACAGGTAGCCGTGCAATCGCCGCCGGGCAGCCGCATCCTCGACCTGTTCCAGCAGGTCGGCTACTGGAAGCGGCCGGGACATCAAGCCGCCCCACCGCCGAGTACCGCGTTGACCGCCCCCGCGAACTGGTGCCAGGTCCGCCGCTGCTCCACCAGCGCCTGCCGGCCCGCCGGAGTCAGGTGGTAGACCCGCCGCCGCCTCCCCGTGGCATCCGACCACGCACCCTGTGCCAGGCCAGCCGCCTCGAGCCGCCGCAGCGCCGGGTACACCGTGCCGGTGGGCAGGTCGAACGTGCCATTGCTGCCGCTGCGCAGCGCCTCGATCACCGCGTACCCGTGCCGTGGCCCGGCTTCCAGGACCGCCAGCAACAACCCGTCCAGGTGACCCTTCAGCGACTCTGCCCTCATAGGTAGCCACGCTACCGCTGTGAGGTTGGATCAGCGACCGGTCAATTGTGCTCGTCTCGCGGTTCGATCAGGATCCACTTGCCGTCCCGGAACTCCTGAAGCCATACCCCCTGCACCGGGGGCAGTTCCGGGGAGACGCCGTCCAGTTTCACTCCGGGCAACAGCAGCGGCGCCTCGCCGGCTACTTCGTCAGTGGCCTCCATCAACTGTTCTCGGCTGACGTACGCCATGCCCTCCAGGGCCCTGGCGAAGCTCGCCGCCGCGCTGTACCCCCATTCAGCGTTCGGGAGACCGGGGTCCACCCCCGGGCTGTACTTCCGCATCCGGTCGAGGTAGCCCCGCATGTCGGGGTCGGACGCCCACTGCGGGTCGTCCGGCTGCTTCACGAACCCGGTCGCGCGTACCCCCTCGGTCATCCCCGACGGCTTGATCACCCGCTCTATCGAGGAGTTCTGGCTGGTCAGCAGCACGTTAGCGGCCCAACCCAGGGCCCGGACCCGGCGCAGCGCCCCGACCTGCAGGTCGGTCTCCGGCACCACCGAGAACAGCAGGTCGGCCTGGGACTTGGCGAGCCTGCGGACCTGTCGGTCCAGATCCCGGTCGCCAGGCTGGTACGTCTGCCGCGCGACGATCTCCACGTGAGAGCCCTCGATCGCGTGCTCGAAGCCCTGGACGAACGCCCTGCCGATGTCGTCGTCCCGGCTCAGCACCGCGACCCGCCGCGGCTCTTCCCCGTGCTCATCCCCGTGGCCTTGCTCAGACACCACTCGCAACGCGTGCCAGACCCCCTCGGTCTCGTACATCGGCTGCCAGCCGATCGTCCACTCGTTGTGCTGCTGGTCGGCGTTGAACTCGGCGGCGCCACTGTGGACGAACACCTGCGGCACCTGGTCCCGGTTGGCGAGCTTCATCAGCTCCCGGTTGGGCCCGGTGCCGAACGTCTGCACCAGGGCGAAGACCTCGTCACGGTCGACCAGCCGGCGGTAGTTCCGCACCGCCCGCGCCGGGTCGTGGCCGTCGTCGTAGTGGATCAACCGCACCTTGCGCCGCGTGCCGTCCTTGAGCGACACCCCCCCGGCGTCGTTGACCGCCTGGAAGTACGCCCTGACCCCGCCGAGCACGGCGGCACCGGTCGTCGCCATTGGACCGGACAGCGGCATGCTCGTGCCGATCCGGATCTCCTCGTCGGTGACCCCGGGTGCTTCCGCTTCTCCGCCGCACCCGGTCAGGGTCGGGGTGAGGAGGATCCCCGCGGCGACGACAGCTCGCAGCACAGTGGACGGTGTTCTCATCGGACTGTCCTCCGATCGACGGTGCGCGTCGACAACGACGGTGGCAGATTTGGGACCAGAGCGACAGATCCCCCTTTCAGGGGCGCTGGCCGCCGAGCCGGGGCGAGTCCCGCCGACCGGGTGTGCGAAGCTGACAGATCCGAAGATCACAAGCGTATAGGACAACTAAAACAGTGACTAAGACTCTTGTTTACTACTGATTCAGTCGTCAGGATGGGTAGGTATGAACGACAAGCGCATCCTGCGGAACTTCATCGACGGCTCGTACGTCGACCCGGCCGAGGGCAGGTACGCCGACCTGTTGAATCCGGCGACCGGTGAGGTGTTCGCCGCCGCCTCCGTCTCCGGTGCCGAGGACGTCAACCGCGCGGTCAACGCGGCCGAGCGGGCATTCGAGACCTGGCGGGACAGCACTCCCGCCGAGCGGCAGCTCGCCATGCTGCGAATCGCCGACTCGATCGAGCGGCGCGCCGAGGAGCTGATCGCGGTCGAGTGCGAGAACACCGGCAAGCCGATCGCGCTGACCCGTACCGAGGAGATCCCGCCCGCCGTCGACCAACTCCGGTTCTTCGCCGGGGCCGCCCGGGTCCTGGAGGGCAGGTCCGCCGGGGAGTACCTGTCAGGGCTCACCTCGTTCGTACGGCGGGAACCGATCGGGGTCTGCGGCCAGGTGACCCCGTGGAACTACCCGTTCATGATGGCGATCTGGAAGATCGGCCCGGCGCTCGCCGCCGGCAACACCGTCGTGCTGAAACCCAGCGACACCACCCCGGCCAGCACCCTGCTGCTCGCCGAGATCTGCGCCGAGCACCTGCCGCCCGGCGTGCTCAACGTGATCTGCGGGGACCGCGACACCGGCCGCGCCCTGGTCTCCCACCCGGTGCCCCAACTGGTCGCCATCACCGGCTCGGTACGCGCCGGGATGGAGGTCGCCTCCGCCGCCGCCACCGACCTCAAACGCGTCCACCTCGAACTCGGCGGCAAGGCCCCGGTGCTGGTCTTCGACGACGCCGACCCGGAAACGGCGGCGGCCGGCATCGCGGAGGCCGGCTACTTCAACGCCGGCCAGGACTGCACCGCCGCGACCCGGGTGCTCGCCGGCCCCCGGGTCCACGATGACTTCGTGGCCGCGCTCGCCGAGCAGGCGGACCAGACCAGCACCGGGATGCCGGACGACGACGTCGCCTACGGGCCGCTGAACAACCCCAACCAGCTCGCCCGGGTAACCGGGTTCCTGGACCGGCTGCCCGACCACGCGGCGTTGGCGACCGGCGGCGGACGGGTCGGCGACCGGGGCTTCTTCTTCAGCCCCACTGTGGTCTCCGGAGTCCGCCAGGAGGACGAGATCAGCCAGAACGAGGTGTTCGGGCCGGTGATCACGGTGCAGCGGTTCACCGCCGATGACGAGGCGGTGCGCTGGGCCAACGGCGTCAGGTACGGCCTGGCCTCCAGCGTCTGGACCCGCGACCACGGCCGGGCGATGCGGATGGCGAAACGACTGGACTTCGGCTGCGTCTGGATCAACACCCACATCCCGATCGCCGCCGAGATGCCCCACGGCGGTTTCAAGCATTCCGGGTACGGCAAGGACCTCTCGATGTACGCGCTGGAGGACTACACCCGGGTCAAGCACGTGATGACCAACATCGAGGGTTGAGATGGTCTCCGCCGAACCGGTCGTCGCACGGCTGGTCACGCCGCTGCCCGGACCGAGATCCGGCGAGTTGCAGGCGCGGCGGCAGCGGGCGGTGGCGGCCGGAGTCGCGGTGATGCTGCCGGCATTCGTCGATCACGGAGGCAACGGACTACTGGTCGATGTGGACGGCAACACGCTGATCGACTTCGGGTCCGGGATCGCGGTCACCGGGGTCGGCAACCCGGCTCCCGAGGTGGCGGCGGCCGTCGCGGAACAGGCCGCCCGGTTCACCCACACCTGCTTCATGATCAGTCCGTACGAGGGCTACGTGGCGGTCTGCGAGGAGTTGAACGCGCTCACCCCCGGCTCGTTCGAGAAGCGCTCCGCGCTGTTCAACTCTGGGGCCGAGGCGGTGGAGAACGCGGTGAAGATTGCCCGCCACGCGACCGGACGGCAGGCCGTGGTGGGGTTCGAGCACGCGTACCACGGGCGTACCAATCTGACGATGGCACTGACCGCGAAGTCGATGCCGTACAAGCACCGGTTCGGGCCGTTCGCGCCGGAGGTCTACCGGGCACCGATGTCGTACCCGTTCCGGGACGGCCTGTCCGGTGAGGCCGCCGCCGCGCGGGCGATCGACGTGATCGAGTCCCAGGTCGGCGTGGGGAATCTGGCCTGTGTGGTGATCGAACCGATCCAGGGCGAGGGCGGGTTCGTGGTGCCGGCACCGGGGTTCCTACCCACGCTCGCGGCATGGTGCGTGGCGAACCGGGTGCTGCTCGTGGCGGACGAGATCCAGACCGGGTTCTGCCGTACCGGCTCGTGGTTCGGGTGCTCGTACGAGAAGGTCGAACCGGACCTGGTGACCACGGCGAAAGGGCTCGCTGCCGGGCTGCCCCTCGCTGGGGTCACCGGCCGGGCTGAGGTGATGGACGCGGTACACCCGGGCGGGCTGGGCGGCACGTACGGCGGCAACCCGGTGGCCTGCGCGGCGGCGCTGGCCGCGATCGGCGTGATGCGTTCCGGTGACCTCGCCGCCCGTGCCCGGCACATCGAGCAGGTGATGCGGCCCCGGCTTGAGGCGCTGGGTGAGCGTCACCCGGTGATCGGTGAGGTACGGGGACGCGGCGCGATGCTGGCCGTGGAACTGGTACGCCCCGGCACCGCCGCGCCGGACCCGGCGACCACCCGGGCGGTCGCCGCCGCCTGCCACGCCGCCGGGCTGGTGGTGCTCACCTGCGGCACGTACGGCAACGTGCTGCGGTTCCTGCCGCCGCTGGTCATCCCCGACGCCGTACTGGAAGCGGGGCTGGACATCCTGACCGCCGTGTTCGTCGGCTGATACCGGACGCATGTGAGGCTGGCGGCGGGTGTCGGGAAAGCGTCAGAGTTTGCGCTTGACGCACCTTGGTGGTAATACCGTTAGCTGATGGAAACTCGGCACCCCAGTACCTTCCGAAAGGGGCTTCCGTGACTTCTGCATCAAACAACGAAAGCCTCGCTCGTACCATCGTCTAACGCGGAGCATGGTGGCGCTTCGTTTGGTGGACTGCCAAGGACTGCGCTCCTGCGCCGCCCTGCATGAGGCGAAGGATCTGGAGATCCTGGAACTTCCAGGTTCCGGAATCACCGACATCGGATTCGTGGCATCAATGAGCGCTATTCACGGGTGTTACCAGCCAAGCCGGTAGAATTCGAGGGCGGTGATGATCCGGATGATGGTAGGGAGTTCGGATAGGCGTCCTCGGTATCCGGTGGCGATCATTTTCCAGTTCTTCACATGGGCGATGCATCGCTCGACTGCGGATCGTAGGGAAGAAATCGTTTTGTTGTTCGCCTTGTCGCCTTGAGAGAGTTCGCCACCCCTGGATTTCTTGCGCGGGGTGATCACGGACGTTCCCTGGTAGGCGGCGTCACCGATCGTCGGGGTGTCGGTGAGGGTGTCTTCCCAGCCGCACTCGGCGAACGCTTTGCGGTCGTGTGTGACGCCAGGTAGGGGCACTGATATGCCCAGCAGGCCGCCTCCGATGTCGGACGCCACCTGGAGGTTCAGTCCACAGCGGTGCCGTTTGCCCGAGTAGTTGCCCTTGTGACCAGCGCGGTTGCCGGTCGGGACGAGGGTCCCATCGACCAGGACGATCCGGCCACGGATGGCCTCTCTCAAGTCGGGAACATGAAGACAGAGCGCCTCCCCCACAAGTGGAAGAACGCCTCGAAAAATTCTTGACACCGTCGGTTGGCTGACCCCGAACAGGTCACCCACCGCCGCTTGGCTGAGATTCTGCCGGACATACACCAACGTGATCACAACCGCGCGGTACAGCCCCACCACCGGTGGATGCACCCGGCCCTTCCGGCACTGGACAATCTGCCAGATCCGAGCAACGAGCTCCTCGATCTGGTCCGGGGCGAGCCCTGTAGTAGACTGATAACGCAACGGCTCCCCTTGTAAGTCGTCTTCTGTGGTAGGAAACCGATCTTACCTGGTTGGAGCCGTTGCCCTATTTCAGGGTAATCAAATCATTGTCAGAATAACGCTCAATGCATAAGCTACGAAGAATCGACCTTGATAACTGCCATGGCCTAAGTGACCTCAGCGTTTTGGCGGAACTACCACGTCTTGAAAATGTCAGCGTGGTCGGTGCCAGACAGATTACAGAAGAAATGATTGACGACCTTAAGCAGGATCGTCCCAAACTCGTAGTGAATCACGGTTTCTACAACGACGGCATTTACATCACCTCTTGACACTTTTCGATTGCAGGTCGAGGGACGAATACTCGTCGATTCTCCAGGGACAGCCGTACCCGGTCAGTTTCTCCAGGAACGGCACCGCGTCGAACGCCTCCGGACCGAGCACCCCGGAACCGCGCCAAGCACCCGACGCCAGCAACTCCAACGCCACCACCGGGTTGACCGCGGTCTGCCACAGCACCGCCTGGGCTCCGTACTCGGCCATCGACCAAGCGTTGTCCACCACGTGGTACAGGTAGACCGCCCGGGGCCGACCGTCCGGGCCGATGCCCCGCACGTACGTGCCGGCGCAGGTCTTCCCGCGCATCCGGTCCCCGAGTGTCGCCGGGTCCGGGAGGGTGGCCACGACCAGGTCCCGGGGTGCCACCTCCGCGCCCGCCACCCGGACCTTCCCGGTGCTGTCCAAACCGAGCTTGTGCAGCACCTTCAGGACTTCGATGAACTCGGTGCCGAGGCCGTACTTGAAGGTGACCCGGCCCGACACCGGCACCCAGCGTGGGATCAGCACCACCTCTTCGTGCTCCACGTTGACGCACTCCACCTCCCCGATCCCCTCCGGGAAGGCGAATACCTCCGGCTCGGAGAACGGCTCGGTGGTGTGCCAGCCACCAGCCTCCCAGATCACCGGCGGGTTCAGGCACTCCTCGATCGTGGTCCAGATCGAGAACGTGGGCGCGAACTCGTACCCGTCCACGGTGAGGTTCGCGCCGTCGCGTACCCCGATCTCCTCGATCGAGGAGAACAGGTGGTCAGCGGCGTACCGGGCGAACACGTCGGACAGTCCCGGCTCCACCCCGATACCCACCAGCGCGAGCCGCCCGGCCCGCCGCCACTCGGCGTCCCGGGCGAACTGCGCGTCGCCGAGCTTCACCCCGCACTCGGCGTACGGGCGCTGCGGGTGGGGCCGCGACAGCGACATCGCCATGTCGAGGTAGTCCGCGCCGGCCGCGTACCCGCCGTCGAAGATCGGCATCACAAACCGCGGGTCGACCGCGTTGAGGATGTGGCTGATCCGGTGCTCCCGGCACACCGCGGCGACCGCCCCGGCGTCGGAGGCGTCCAAGCGGGCCGCCGTGAACCGGGGATCCGCCACAGTGGACACTGCCCGCTCGGCGCGTCCGGCGTCGTGGTCGGCCAGCACCATCACATCGAAGAAGTCCCGGCGGGCCGCGATGCCCGCCACCGCCGACCCCACCCCACCGGCACCGATCACCAGCACCCGCATCGCGTCGGTCACCGGGCATCCGCCACCAGAGCCGCCGCCCGAGTCTCCGCGATGGCCACCGGAGGACCTTCCGGACGGCGACGGCGGCGCAGTTCACCGGCCAGCACCAGCAGCAGCGCGATCCCGAACATCGCGGTGCCCACCACGTTCACCTGCGGCGGCACGCCACGCTGCGCCGAACCCCAGACGTACATCGGGAAGGTGACCGTGTTACCGGAGTTGAAGTTGGTGATGATGAAGTCGTCGAACGACAGCGAGAACGCCAACAACGCGGCGGCCAGGATCCCGGGCAGCACCTGCGGCAAGGTGATCCGCCGGAAGGTCTGCCACTCGGTGGCGTACAGGTCGGCCGCCGCCTCCTCCAGTTGCGGGTCCATCCCGGCGAGCCGCGCCTTGACGGTGACCACCACGAACGACAGGCAGAACATGATGTGCGCGATCAGGATGGTCGAGAACCCGAGCGGCACCGCCGAGGCCACGAACAGCGCCAGCAGCGAGGACCCCAGCACCACCTCGGGGGTGGCCATCGGAAGGAAGATCAGCAGGTTGGTCCCGGAGCGTCCCCGGAACCGGTGCCGGGCAAGCGCGAACGCCATCAGGGTGCCGAGCACCGTGGCGACGGCCGTGGCGAGCAGCCCGATCTGCGCGCTGATGGCCAGCGCGTCGCACAGGTCACCGGCCCCGCACGGGTGCAGCCAGTTGTCCAGGGTGAACTCGTTGAAGCTGTACGACAGCCGGCTGGCCGGCCGGTTGAACGAAAGCAGCACCACCACCGCGATCGGCAGGAACAGGTAGCCCAGCACCGCGACTCCGGCGAACACCACCAGGTGGTCGGCGAGCCAGCGAACGATCCGGTGGCGCATCACACCAGCTCCTCGGTGCCGGCCCGGCGCACGTACCCGAACACCAGCAGCAGGATCGCCGCGAGCAGCATGAACGACAGCGCTGCCGCCTGCGGGTAGTCCAGCCGTACCAGGAACGCGCTGTCGATCACGTTGCCGAGCATGTACTGGCGCGGGGTGCCGAGCAGTTCGGCGTTGATGAAATCACCCGCCGCCGGGATGAAGGTGAGCAGGGTGCCAGCGACCACGCCGGGCATCGACAGTGGCAGGGTGACCCGGCGGAACGCGGTGGCGGGGCTGGCGTACAGGTCGCTCGCGGCTTCGATCAGTCCCCGGTCGATCTTCTCCAGGCTGGCGTACAGCGGCAGCACCATGAACGGCAGGAAGTTGTACGTGATCCCGGCGACCACCGCGAACGACGTGGCGAGCAGCCGCCCGTCCGGGCCGAGCAGCCCGACCGCCCGCAGTGCCTCCACCACCGGGCCGTTGTCGGCGAGGATCGTCTTCCACGCCAGGGTGCGTACCAGGAAGCTGGTGAAAAACGGTGCGATCACCAGGACCAGCAGCAGGTTGCGCCAACGCCCGGACTTGAAGGCGATCATGTACGCCAGCGGGTAGCCGAGCAGCAGCCCCGCGACCGTGGCGAGTCCGGCGTACCAGAAGGACCGGGCGAACTGCGGCCAGAACTCGCGCAGCGCGTCGACGTAGTTCCGCCATTCCCAGGTCATCTGGTAGCCGGTCTCCAGCGAGCCGGCCGGGTCGTACAGGCTGGTGGAGGCGAGGCCCGCCATCGGGAGTACAAAGAACAGCGCCAGCCACAGCCCGCCCGGGAGCAGCAGCAGGTATGCGATCAGCCGACGGCGCGGCCGGGGCGGGGTCGCAGGCGGCGGGGCCTGTCCGACGGTGACCCCGGTCAGGGCGGTCACCGGACCTCCTCGAACCTGGATCCGGGCGACGCGGCCACCTCGTCGGGTTCCGGCGGTTCCGGCTCAGCGCCTTGCGGGCGGTCCAGCAGGAACGAGTGCGCCGGGTTCCAGTGCATGACGATCTCGGTGCCGGGTGGCAGTGGACTGTCGGCGGTGGCGTTGGAGGAGAACACCGACAGCTCCTGACCCCAGCCGGTACGGATCAGGTACTCGGTGCTGACCCCGGCGTAGCAGGTGTCGGTGATCACCCCGGGCAACCGGTTGTGGCCGTCCGGTACCACGTCGGTGGGCCGCGCCATCCGTACCTTCTCCGGACGTACCCCCAGCAGGACCGATTCCCCGGAGGCCCGGTTGCGGGGCTGCGGCAGCGCGAACCGGCCCCCCGCGACCTCCACCGTGACATCGGCACCCGCCGTGCCGGTGACCCGACCGGCGAGCAGGTTCGACTTGCCGAGGAAGGTGGCCACGAACCGGGTGGCGGGGAACTCGTAGATCTCGGCCGGCGGTCCCATCTGTTCCACCCGGCCGGCGTTCATCACAGCGACCGTTTCGGCCATCCACATGGCCTCTTCCTGGTCGTGGGTGACGTGCAGGAAGGTGATGCCGACCTCGGTCTGGATCCGCTTCAGTTCGATCTGCATCTGGCGGCGCAGCTTCAGGTCGAGGGCTCCCAATGGTTCGTCGAGCAGCAGCACCTTCGGCCGGTTGATCAGGGCGCGGGCGAGTGCCACCCGCTGCTGCTGGCCGCCGGAGAGCTGGGCCGGGCGGCGGCGCTCGTATCCGGACAGCTCGACCAGGTCGAGCGTCTGCCGGACCCGCCCGGCCACGTCCGGCGCACCACGGCGGCGCAGCCCGAAGGCCACGTTCTCGAACACGTCCAGGTGCGGGAACAGCGCGTAGCTCTGGAACACGGTGTTGACCGGGCGGCGGTACGGCCGCAGCCGGGTGATGTCCGCCTCTCCAAGCCGGATCCGGCCGGCGGTGGGTTCCTCCAGGCCGGCCACCATCCGCAGGGTGGTGGTCTTGCCGCAGCCGGACGGCCCCAGCAGGGCGAAGAAGGAACCTTGGGGCACGGTGAGCGTGAGGTCGTCAACCGCGGTGAATCCCCCGAACCGCTTGGTCACCGAGACCAGCCGCAGCTCGCCCGACATCGGCATTCAGGCTCCTATCACCTTCTGGAACTTGGCTTCGTACGTCTTCTCGTCCTTCTCGTTCAGGGCGCGGAAGGCGTGGGTTCGCCGGAGCGTCGCCGGGTCCGGGAAGATCAGTGGGTTCTCGGCCAGGTCGGGGTCGATCTTGGTCATCGCCTGCTGCGCGCCCTTGACGGGGCAGATGTAGTTCACCCACGCGGCCAGTTCGGCGGCCACCTCGGGTTGGTAGTAGTAGTCCATCAGCTTCTCGGCGTTGGTTTTGTGGGTTGCCTTGTTCGGCACCATCATGTTGTCGCTCCACAGCAGCGCACCTTCGTCCGGAACGACGAATCTGATGTCCGGATTGTCGAACTGGAGCTGGAGCACGTCGCCGGACCAGGCCAGGCACGCGGCGATGTCACCTTTCGCCAGGTCCTGGGCGTAGTCGTTGCCGGTGAACCGGCGCACCTGCCCGGAGTCGGTAGCTTTGGCGATCTTGTCGATGGCGGCGTCGAAGTCGTCCGCCGTGAAGTCCTCGGGTTCCTTGTCGAGGGACAGCAACGACAGGGTCATCGTGTCGCGCATCTCCGACAGCAGCGTGACCTTGCCCTTGAGGTCCGGTCGGGTAAGCAGTTCGTCGAAGGTGCGGACCTCCTTGGCGACCTTTGCGTTGTACGCGAGGCCGGTCAGCCCGCTCTGCCAGGGCACCGCCTGGTCCCGCTCCCGGTCCCAGGACACGTCGCGCAGCGAGTCGAGCAGGTTCGCCTGGACGTTGGGCAGGTTGCCGGTGTCGAGTTTCTGCACCCAGCCGAGCCGCAGCAGCCGGGCCGCCATCCAGTCGGTCAGCACGAAGATGTCCCGGCCGGTCGCCTGGCACTGCGCCAACTGGTTGCGGACCTTGCCGAAGAATTCGTTGTTGTCGTTGATGTCCTCGGTGTACTTGACCTTGATGCCGGTCTGCTTGACGAACGCGTCGAGGGTCGGGCGCTTGCTCTCGTCGTCCTCGGCGACGTCGATGTAGAGCGGCCAGTTACTGACGTTGAGCTGCCTCTCCGTGGCCGAGCGGTCCTCGCTCTTGCATGATTCGGCCGTCTCGCGGGTGCCCTCGGTGCCGCAGGCACTCAGGCCGGTGGCGACCAGGCCGCCGGCCAGGGCACCGCGCAGCAGCGTGCGACGGGACAATGCGGAGGCAGGTCGTGCGACCTCGCCAGGCCGGTGATCGGGGGTGGTACGCATGGGCTGTTCCTCTTCCCTTGAATATCCCGAATGCCCTGAAGGTTCACCGTAACGCTCAGCGACGCCGATCCTGACAGACTGATGGGAATAAGACGAGTGATTCCGTAGTGGAACTCTAGAATGACAACTGATTCAGCATCTGTCACCTGGGTCACGTCATCCCAGCTCTCCGGTCCACCGGAGCCGGCGTGACCGGGGCCCGCCCGGGCATGATCGACGGGCCCTGCGAGATGCTGCCGTACCGGCGTACCGGGCGTTTCTCTTCGAAGGATGTGAACGGTGACACGTGGCAACTCGGAAGCTCTCCTCGACGACATCTCCAAGGCGATCATCGAGCAGTTGCAGCAGGATGGCCGGCGGTCGTACGCCGCGATCGGCAAGGCGGTCGGACTGTCCGAGGCGGCGGTACGGCAGCGGGTGCAGCGCCTGATCGATGCCGGTGTGATGCAGATCGTCGCGGTCACCGATCCGCTGCAACTGGGGTTCCCGCGCCAGGCCATGATCGGCATCGAGGTGGCGGGCGATCTCGACACGGTCGCCGACGCGCTCGCGGAGATGGACGAGGTGGACTACGTCGTGATCAGCGCCGGGTCCTTCGACGTGCTCGCCGAGGTGGTGTGTCGCAACGACGACCACCTGCTGGAAGTGCTGTCCAAGCGGATCCGCAAGATCCCGGGGGTACGCCGGACGGAGAGCTTCGTGTACCTCAAGCTGCGCAAGCAGACCTACAGCTGGGGCACCCCGTGACGTGCCACGCCAGGCTCACATGATGGCCACGGAGCTGCGAAATCAGTTGCTGTCTACGAGATTCATGACTGAAACACTTGTCATCTAGCCCTTCCATGTGCGATAACCGTTGTACGTAGCCCCTTCCGCACCTGAGTCGGGAAGAGACCCCCATGACGGCCACACCGAGCTCCGTCCACGAGGAGCCGTCCGCGCTCGGCATCAGCGCCCGTGACCACCTCTGGATGCACTTCACCAGGCTCTCGGCGTACGCCGACGGCGGCGTGCCCGTGATCGTGCGGGGCGAAGGCCCGTACATCTACGACCAGCAGGGCCGGCGGTACCTCGACGGCCTGTCAGGACTGTTCGTGGTGCAGGTGGGACATGGCCGGCGGGAACTCGCCGAAGCCGCCGCCCGGCAGGCCGAACAACTCGCCTTCTTCCCGCTGTGGTCCTACGCGCACCCGGCAGCCATCGACCTGGCCGAACGGCTCGCCGGATACACCCCCGGCGACCTGAACCGGGTCTTCTTCACCACCGGCGGCTCAGAAGCCGTGGAAACCGCGTGGAAGCTCGCCCGGCAGTACTTCAAGCAGGTCGGCAAGCCACTCAAGTACAAGGTGGTCAGTCGGCACATCGCCTACCACGGCACCACGATGGGGGCGCTCACGGTGACCAGCCTGCCGAGCATCCGGGCCGACTTCGAACCCCTGGTGCCCGGTGGCATCAAGGTCCCGAACACCAACTTCTACCGGGCACCGGAGCACGGTCACGACGCCGCGGCGTTCGGCCACTGGGCCGCCGAGGAGATCGGCCGGGCCATCGAACGGGAGGGCCCCGAGACCGTGGCTGCGGTCTACCTGGAGCCGGTGCAGAACTCCGGTGGCTGCTTCCCGCCGCCCCCCGGCTACTTCCAGCGGGTACGCGAGATCTGCGACGAAAACGACGTCCTGCTGGTCTCCGACGAGGTGATCTGCGCGTTCGGCCGGCTCGGCGAGTGGTTCGGCGCGCAGCGGTACGGCTACCAGCCCGACATCATCACCTGTGCCAAGGGCATCACCTCCGGGTACGCGCCGCTCGGCGCGATGATCGCCAGTGAACGCCTGATCGAGCCGTTCCTGCACGGCTTGGAGTCGTTCGCGCACGGCATCACGTTCGGCGGTCATCCGGTGTCGTGTGCCGTGGCGAGCGCGAACCTCGACGTACTGGAGCGTGAGGACCTGCCCGGCAACGTCCGGCGTAACACAGCCGCGTTCCGGGCCACCCTGGAGAAGCTGTACGACCTGCCGATCGTCGGCGACGTGCGGGGCGACGGCTACTTCTTCGGAATCGAACTGGTGAAGGACAAGCCCACCCGGGAGACGTTCGACGACGCCGAGAGCGAACGGCTGCTGCGTGGGTTCCTGTCCAAGGCGTTGTTCGACGCCGGGCTGTACTGCCGTGCCGACGACCGGGGCGACCCGGTGGTGCAGCTCGCGCCTCCGCTGGTCTGCGGACAGGAACACTTCGACGAGATGGAGCGGATCCTGCGCGAGGTACTCACGGAAGCCTGGAAACGGATATGACCAGCTACCGCGACCTGGAATCGGCGACCACCGGCTACCGGGACCTGTCGTTCTGGCATGACACGGTCGACGGGCCGCTGCTCCCCCGGCCGCCGCTGGACGGCGACACTGACGTGGACGTGGCGATCGTGGGCGCGGGTTTCACCGGGCTGTGGACGGCGTACTACCTGGCGCTCGCGGACCAGCGACTGCGGATCGCGGTCTGCGAACGGGAGATCGCCGGTTTCGGGGCGTCCGGCCGAAACGGCGGCTGGTGCTCGGCGCTGTTCCCGGCCTCGCTACCCAAACTGGCCCGGCTGGCCGGCCCGACGAAGGCCACCGCGATGTACCGGGCGCTGCAGGAGACGGTCGACGAGGTCGGCCGGGTGGCGCACGAGGAAGGCATTGACTGCGGCTACTCCAAAGGCGGAACCATCACCTTGGCCCGCTCCGGGGGGCAACTGGAGCGGGCCAGGGCCGCGGTCGCGGAAGCTCGGGAGTTCGGGTTCGGTGAGGACGACCTGATGCTGCTCGACGCCGACGCGACCGGGCGGGAGTGCGCGGCGGCGGGAGTGCGGGGCGGCACGTACACGCCGCACTGCGCCGCCGTGCACCCGGCCCGACTGGTGCGGGGCCTGGCTCGGGCGGTGGAGCACCACGGGGTGCGGATCTACGAGCGGACCCCGGTGCTCGACATCGTCTCGTCCGGGCCGACACCGGCTGTGGCGACCCCGTACGGCACGGTCCGGGCCGCCGCGGTGATCCGGGCGACCGAGGGCTACACCCCGACCCTGCCCGGACACCGCCGGCTGCTGATGCCGGTGTACTCCCTGATGCTGTCCACGACACCGCTGCCCCGGTCCTTCTGGGACCGGGTGGGGCTGCACCGGCGCCAGACCTTCTCGGACTTCCGGCACCTGATCATCTACGGCCAGCGCACCGAGGACGACCGGCTGGCGTTCGGGGGGCGGGGCGCGCCGTACCACTTCGGATCGCGGATCCGACCGGAGTACGACCGGGAGTCCGAAGTGTTCGTGAAGCTGTATGAATCGCTGCGCGACCTGTTCCCGGCACTGTCCGAGGTGGACCACGAGGTCACGCACACCTGGGGCGGGCCGCTCGGAGTGCCCCGGGACTGGTGCGCCTCGGTGGCCTTCGACCGCGAGCACGGCGTCGGGCACGCCAGCGGGTACGTGGGCGACGGGGTCGCCGCCAGCAATCTGGCCGGACGTACCCTCGCTGACCTGGTGCTGGGGCACCGTACGGCTCTGGTGGACCTGCCGTGGGTCGGCCACCGGTCACCGCGCTGGGAACCGGAGCCGCTGCGCTGGCTGGGGGTCAACGTGACCCGGCGTGCCGTCGCCGCCGCCGATCGCTCGGAACATCGCACCGGCCGGGAGTCCCGACTGGCACCGCTGGTGTCCCGGCTGGTCGGAGACTGAAACCGGTCACGGCTGGTCGGGAACGGCCACGTCGATTCGGTCCGGTGCCCGCAGCACGGTCGGCCGGCCCGCCGCGTCGACCCGTACCCGCAGCCTGCCGCCGGCCACCCGCAGCCCGCTGACCTGGTACTCCCCCACCGGGGACGGCGCGATCGGGTTGAGCCGCAGCCGGCCCGTGGCAACGTCGACGTCCAGCCCCAGCAGCGCCCGGACGATCATCGGGGCCGCCGCGGCGGCCCAGGCCTGCGGCCGACACGACGCCGGGTACGGGACGGGCGGCAGCGGGTCGGCACGGCGCTCGCCGCCGTACAGCTCGGGCAGCCGGTACTGGAAGTGCGCCGCCGCCGCCAAAAGTCCCCCGATCAGGGCCGACGCCTCGACGTGCCAGCCACCCCGGGCCAGCCCCCAGATCACGATCGCGGTGTCGTGCGGCCACACCGACCCGGCGTGGTACGAGAGCGGGTTGAAGCCCTTCGCGGTGTCCGCCAGGGTGCGCAGCCCGTACCCGGAGTCAAACGACGGGTTGGCCAACCGGCGGGCCAGGTCGGCCTCCTCCGCCTCGTCGAGTAGTCCGGTGCCCAGCAGGTGTCCCATGTTCGATGTTGGACTGTCGACCGGCCGGTTGTCCCGGTCCAGCGCGACGGCCGGGTACCGACCGGCCACGTCGGACACCCAGAACGCCTCCCGGAACCGCTTGGCGAGGCCGGCGGCCCAGTCGCGCCAGTGCTGGCCACCGGGCCGGTCGAAGGCGTCCAGCAGGTCGGCTCCGGCCATCGCGGCCTGGTAGGCGTACCCCTGTACCTCGCAGAGCGCCAACGGGGCCTCGGCGAGCCGACCGTCGGCCCACTGCACGCCGTCGTGGGAGTCCTTCCAACCCTGGTTGGACAACCCGGCGCGGTCCGCTGCGTACTCGATGAAGCCGTCCCTGTCGGGGTCCCCGTCCCCGACGAGCCAGTCGAGGGCCCGTTCCACGGCCGGCAGCAGCGCGGCCACCTCGGCTTCGGGCATCCCCCAGCGCCACGCCTCGACCAGTGTGGTGATGAACAGCGGGGTGGCGTCGACCGTGCCGTAGTAGATCTCCGGCAGCCACACGGCGGCGTCGGAGGAACGCAACTCGTGGGGGATCTTCCCGGGGGCCTCCCCGGTTTCCGGGTCGGACCGGGTGCCCTGCCGGCGGGCGAGGGTGCGCAGCGTGTCGGCCGCGAGTTCCGCGCCCATCGGCAGTGACATCCGGGCCGTCCACAGGGAGTCCCGCCCGAACAGGGTCAGGTACCAGGGCGCCCCGGCCGCGAAGTAGCGGTCCTCGGGGGTCGCCGGGTCTCCGAGCAGCAGCGCGTCCAGGTCGGCCACGCTCTGCCGGACCAGCTCGTCGAGCCGGCGGTCGGCGGCGCGTACCGAGAGGGGTTCGTCCAGCCAGGGTGCGGACCTGGCCGGCGGCCGGGGCCGGAACCCGGTGGCGGTCGATGCCGGTCCGGCGGGATCGGCGCGCACCGTCAGGGAGACCGAGAAGCTCTCACCCGGTGCCAGGTCGACCGGCCAGGCGAGGGTGTCAGGGTCGGGACGGCCCTGCGGAGCCGGGTGGCAGTCCAGCGACACCGAGACGCCCGGCCCCGACCACACCGGATCGGACGGGCCAGCGTTGACAGCCCCGAGCGGCAGCTCGGGTCCGGACCGCCCCTGCTTGACATCACCGGTCACCGCGAGGTCGGCGGCCACCGCGACGGTCAACTCACAGACCACCCGACGACGGGACCGGTTGCGCACGGTGATCCGCTCGGTGCCCCCCTCGGCGGTGACCTGCCGGTCACGCTCGCAGGTGACCGTGGGGTCCGGTCGCGGACCCCCCAGCTCGCGTAGCACGCCCACGAACCGGGCGCGCCGCGCGGAAACCAGGCCACCGCTGATCGGCTCCGCAGGTCTGCCGGCGACCCGGACCTCCAGGCGGGAGAGCACCCGCCGGTCCGCCACGTACAGACCGTCCACGCCACCGGTGAGCTGACCGCTCGGTGCGGAGATCCACAGTGCCGGCGCCGCCAGGCACAGCACCCGGTCGTGCAGGTACGGCTGGCGCGAGGGCTGGTGGTCGGGTGAGGACCCGGTGTCGGTCCCGGACGAGGGTGGCGGATCGGTCATCGTCACCTCTTGACGTCGCACGGCCTTGAGATCGCTCAACCCTTGACATCCCCAAGCCGTGGTGCCAAGGTCTCCGGGCAAGCGATTTGAACGATCAAATTGATCTCACCCTACCGGACAGGAAACGCCGTGAGCCAGGACCTCTCGCAAGAACGCGGTTCGTCCCAGGTCACCCTGGACGACGTGGCGGGGTTCGCCGGCGTCTCCCGCCAGACCGTCTCGAACGTGATCAACGCCCCGGAACGAGTCCGGGAGCAGACCCGGCAGCGGGTCGAGCAGGCGATCATCCAGCTCGGGTACCAGCCCAACCGGGCCGCGCGGGCGCTACGGGCTCAGGCTTCGCGCATGATCGGCTACCGGATCGAACCGGTCCATGAGCAGTCCCTGGCCTCAATCCACGACCGCTTCCTGCACGCCCTGGCCGACGCCGGCCGGGAAGCCGACCACTACCTGCTGCTGTTCACCGCGGATGACCCGGACGCCGAACTGGCCGCCTGCACGCAACTGTTCCGCACCGGCGGGGTGGACGGTTTCGTGCTGTACGGGATCGACCACGGCGACCACCGTCCGGCCGCGTTACGGGGACTCGGCGCCCCGTTCGCCGCGTTCGGGCGTACCGACCATGACACGGAGCACTGCTGGGTGGACGTCGACAACCTGGCCGGGGTGTCGGACGCCGTGGACCACCTGGTCGAGCGGGGGCACCGCCGGATCGGTTTCGCCGGATGGCCGGAGGGATCGGGGGTCGGCGACCGGCGAGCTGAGGGATGGCGCACCGCCCTGGCCAGACACGGCCTGTTGGCCGAGTGTCATGGCCTCGACGTGCGGGGCACCGACTCCATCGAGGAAGGCGCCCGGCTGGGCCGCCGGCTGCTCGACCTGGACAAGCCGCCCAGCGCGGTGGTGGCCGCCACCGACACGCTGGCGGTCGGGGTGATGCAGGCGGCCCGGGTCCACGGCCTGTCCGTCGGGCGCGACCTGGCCCTGGTGGGCTTCGATGACACCCCCTCGGCGCACGTCCTCGGGTTGTCCAGTGTCAGGCAACCGATCGAGGCGGTGGGACGGACGATCGTCGAGATGCTGCTCGAACGACTCCCCGGCACCCTCCGGCAGACCGACACGCCACCCGGGCCCGTGGGTCGCCTGCTGGCGCCCACCCTCGTGGTCCGGGACTCCAGCGGCGCGACAGTCCCCCATGTCCCCTGATCGAAGGAGCGACCCGTGTCCATCTCGTTAGGTGCCCGAGGCCGGGCCGCAGCCGTGATCACCAGTGTCGGGCTGATCCTGGCGCTGGCCGGCTGCGGCGGTGGCCCTGAGGAAGCGAGCAGCACCGAGGGTG
This sequence comes from Micromonosporaceae bacterium, assembly GCA_036375165.1. GTDB lineage: Bacteria > Actinomycetota > Actinomycetes > Mycobacteriales > Micromonosporaceae > WHSM01. Next base: position 59,769 of record DASUSI010000140.1, read on the forward strand.
CCCAGCTCACCATGTACGCGCACTCGTCCTCACCCGCCGAGGACCAGACTCTGCAAAAGATCATCGATTCATACAACAAGCAAGGCCGCAACAAGGTCAGCCTGAAGATCCTCCCGGAGTACGACACCGCGTTGCAGACCGCGCTCGCGGGTGGCGACCCGCCGGACGTGTTCTACGTCAACGACAACAAGCTCCCGGACCTGGCGAAGAACGGGGTGCTGGAACCGATCGGCGACAAGGTCGACAACCCGGACGACTTCTACCCGTCGCTGCGGGAGTCCTTCACGTACCAGGGTGTCAACTACTGCCCGCCGAAGGACTTCTCCACGTTGCAACTGGTCTACAACGTGGCGGAGTTGGAGAAGGCCGGCGTACAGCCGCCGACCACCTGGGACGAGCTGGCCGACGCGGCGAAGAAGCTGACCAAGGGCAAGCGGGCCGGGATCAGCTTCGGTGCCGAGTTCTACCGCTGGGGCGTGTTCATGGCACAGGCCGGCGCGTGGCCGACCAACGCCGAAATCACGCAGATGACCATGGAAGACCCGAAGCTGCGCACCGCCCTGGACTACGTGGCCAAGCTGCACGCCGACGGTTCCGCCGCGACCCCCGCGGCGCTGGGCGTCGGCTGGGGCGGCGAGGCACTCGGCAAGGGCAAGGCCGCGATGACCATCGAGGGCAACTGGATCGTCGGCGCGATGAGCACCGACTTCCCGGACGTCAAGTACGCCGTGGCGGAACTGCCAGCCGGACCGGCCGGCAAGGCGACCATGTCGTTCTCGGTGTGCTACGGGGTCGCGGCGGCGGGCAGGCACAAGGCGGCGGCGATCGACCTGGTGACGTACCTGACCTCGCCGGAACAGCAACTCCTGTTCACCAAGGACTTCCCGGTGATGCCGTCCCGCGCCTCGCTGGCTGACAAGTGGCTGGCCGAGAAGAAGGAGCTGCAAGCCTTCGTGACCGGTGCCTCGTACGCGAAGAAGTCCGTGTTCGTCCCGGGCTTCAAGACCGTGATCGACACTCTCACCGAAGGCATCGAGGGCCTGGCCAAGGGCAACAAGAAGGTCGACGAGGTGATCTCGACGACCCAGCAGGCCGGCCAGGACGTGCTCGGCGGCTAGCAGCCCCGGAACGGACGCGAGGAGCACCGCCGTGAGCGCCGAGACCCGCACCGCCTCCGCTCCCGCTCCCCAGGTCCCGGCCCGGTCGCGGTTTCCGCGACCGGGCCGGGGTCCGCGCCGGGGCCGCAGCCGGGTCGCCGGGCGGCAGGGGCTGGCGGGATGGTTGTTCGTGACCCCGGCGTTGCTCGGGCTCGGCGTCTTCCTGGTGCTACCGATCCTGCTGGCACTGTGGGTCAGCTTCCGGGACTGGAGCGGACTGGCACCGCTTTCGACCTCCCGGCCGGTGGGCTGGGAAAACTACCGGGACCTGCTGCTGGAGTCCGGTGTCGCGCGGACCGACTTCGCCAAGAGCCTGCGTAACAACCTCTACTACGTGCTCGGGGTGGTGCCGGTCCAAACTTTCCTGGCCCTGTTCCTGGCGGTCCTGGTGAACCAGAAGCTGCTGAAGGGCAGGACGTTCTTCCGGACCGCGTTCTACTTCCCCTCGGTGACCAGTTCGATCGCGGTGGCGTTCATCTTCGTGTTCCTGTTCAGCCCGACCGGGCTGGTCAACGCCCTGCTGTCAGCGCTGCTGCCAGGCACGGTGTCGCTGGTCTGGCTGGACGAGCCGACCGGCGTCATCCACGTGCTGCTGCGGCTGGTCGGGATGGATTCACCGCCCGCACTGCTGGCCGAGCATGACCTGATGGGACTGTCCTGGTGGGAATGGCTGTCCGGGCCGAGCGTGGCACTGACCGCGATCATGGTGCTGGCCACCTGGACCACCACCGGGACGTTCATGCTGATGTTCCTGGCCGGGTTGCAGGGAATCCCGGAGGAGATCGACGAGGCCGCCGCGATCGACGGGGTGAGCCCCCGGCAGCGGTTCTTCCGGATCACCCTGCCGATGCTGAAACCGACCACGTTCCTGGTGGTCACGCTCGGACTGATCGGCACCTGGCAGGTGTTCGACCAGGTGTACGCGATGACCTCGGGCGGGCCGCAGAAGACCACGTTCACCCCGGCGTACCTGGTCTACCGGGAGGGTTTTCAGAACGCCGCGATGGGCCGGGCGGCGGCGATCGCGTTCATCCTGTTCGCGTTGATCATGGCGTTCACCGGGATCCAGCGCCTGGTGCTGCGCAGGGAGGACTGAGATGGCGGTATCAAGCACCGCCCGACTCCGGTCCGCCCGGCGACTCGGCGGCTACCTGCTGCTCGTACTGGCCGCCCTGGCGTTCGTCTACCCGTTCCTGCTGTCCCTGGCGAGCAGCTTCAAGTCCCGGGCCGAACTGGCCGCCTCGCCGGTGCTGCCGTGGCCGGACGAGGTCACCGTACGGGCCTGGGAGTTGGTGTTCCTGCGCAGCGAGTTCCCGACCTGGATGGTGAACTCCACGATCGTCACGGTGGCCGCCACCTTGTTGCGGCTGTTCCTGGACTCGCTGGCCGGGTATTCGCTGGCCCGACTGCGCTGGCGGGGCCGGGGACTCGTGTTCGCCGGGGTGCTGGCGATCCTGTCGGTGCCTCCGATCGTGCTCACCGTGCCCCGGTTCCTGCTGCTGAAAGAACTCGGGCTGCTCAACTCGTACAGCGGTCTGGTGTTGCCCCTGGCGGTGGACGCGGTGGGGATCTTCATCGCCAAGCAGTTCTTCGAGGCACTGCCCCGGGAGTTGGAGGAGGCTGCCCGGATCGACGGCGCGAACATCTGGCAGACGTACTGGCACGTGGTGCTGCCGCTGGCCCGCCCGGCGCTGGTCACCTTGACGATCCTGTCGTTCCAGGGGACCTGGAACGAATTCCTGCTGCCGTTGATCGTGGTCCGGGCCAGTCCTGAGCACTGGACGCTCCCCTTGGGACTGTCCACTCTGGGCCGGGGCGGGGCCGGCGGCCAGACCTTCGACTACCCGGTGATGCTCACCGCGTCGATCGTGACGATCGTCCCGGTGGCGATCGTGTTCATCATCTTCCAGCGGTTCTTCGTCCGTGGCGTGGCCGCCTCCGGTATCAAGGGCTGACGGGACCCGAGGAGTCCACGCCGTCGGCGCCGAAGCCGTCCGCGAGGATCTCGTCAGCCCGCTCGGCGAAGCTGGGATCTCCGCTGTCGAATATGCCGAGGGCTGGACGGCGGGTGCGGAGGCCGTCGCGGATCACGGCGGTGAGCCGGCGGGCCGCGTCCGGGTCGTCGCGGTGCCGGTTCATGGTGTGGCAGCCGACCAGCAATGTCTTGACGTCCGCGACGTCGATGTCCGGGCGGACCACCCCCGCGTCCTGCGCCCGGGACAGCAGCCGACCGAGCACCTCCTTGAAACGCCGCTCAGCCCCGGGCGCGAGTTGCTCAACGTCGAAGCCGAGGCCGGCCAGCGCGTCCGCCAGCCCCTTGTCGGTGGCGCCCTCAGTGACCAGAGCGGAGAAGTAGGCGAAGAACGCCGCTCCCGGATCCTCAGCACCGAGCAGCAGCTCGGCGCGTTCGATCAGCCAGGTGAACCGTGCCTCCACAACCGCCTGATACAGCTCCCGCTTGGTCGGGAAGTGCCGGTAGACCGTGCCCGCACCGACCCCGGCACGCCGGGCGATCTCGTCGATCGGCACTGAAAGCCCCTGTTCGGCGAAGGCGCGGTACGCGACGTCGAGCACCCGGGCGCGGTTCCGCGCGGCATCGGCGCGTAGCGAACGCGCTGGCTTCTCGGGCATGTTCGGGCAACCTCACGGACGGGGGTATAACCGGGGCGGTCGTTCCGCTTATACTGGAACCGACACCAACCGGGGCGCAGGTTCCGATTCTACGGTGACGGACCACGTTGTCCCCGAACCGACGAAGGATGAGGCCAGATGAGCGACCGCTGGACCGCCGCCGAAGTCCCCGACCAGACCGGACGTACCGCGGTGGTCACCGGAGCCAACACCGGGATCGGGTACGAGGCGGCGAAAGTGCTCGCCGAGCGGGGCGCCACCGTCGTGCTGGCGGTCCGGGACGTCACGAAGGGCCAGGCCGCGGCCGACCGGATCCTCGCGGCCTCACCGCAGGTGCAGGTCCGGGTACAGCGGCTGGACCTGACGTCACTCGCGTCGGTACGCGAGGCCGCCGACGCGCTGTCCACCACGTACCCGACGATCGACCTGCTGGTCAACAACGCGGGCGTGATGTGGACCCCGCGACGCCTCACGGCCGACGGGTTCGAGCTGCAGCTCGGCACCAACCACCTGGGCCACTTCGCACTCACCGGGCTGCTGCTGGACAAACTGGTCGCGACACCGAGCTCCCGGGTGGTGGTCATCAGCAGCCAGGCCCACCGCAGCGGCCGGATCCACTTCGACGACCTCCACCTGGAGCACGGCTACAGCCCGCACCGCGGGTACGCCCAGAGCAAGCTCGCGAACCTGATGTTCATGTACGAACTGCAACGCCGCCTGGCCGCCGGCAAGGCGGCAACCATCGCGGTCGCGGCGCACCCCGGGCTGGCCAGTACCGAACTGGTGCGCTACTCATCGAGCCCGGTTCGGCTGCTGAACCAGGTGTTCAGCCCGCTGTTCAACCAGAGCGCGGCGATGGGCGCGCTGCCCACCCTGCGGGCCGCCACCGACCCGGAGGTACGCGGCGGCCAGTACTACGGCCCGTCCGGGATCGGCGAGGCGCGCGGTTACCCGAAACTCGTCGACTCCAACAGGGACTCCCACGACGTCTCCCTGCAGCGTCGGTTGTGGACGGTGTCCGAGGAGCTGACAAAGATCACATACCCGGTCTGAGATGGCTCAGCGGAGCATCCGCAGCACCAGGTCGGCGTACTGGCGGCCCAGCTCGTCCGGCGACGGGCTGGCGCGGCTGGTGTACCAGCGGGCCACGTCGATGCCGAGCGACAGCACCGCGCGGGCGGCCGTCGCCACGTCAGGCACCTGGAAACGGCCAGCCGCGACGCCATCCGAGATCACGTCCTGCACCAGTTGCTCGGTACGCCGTCTCAGGTCCCGTACCACCCGGAACTCCTGCTCCGGCAGGGCGTGCAGTTCGTACTGCACGACCCGGGCGATCCGGTGCTGGTGGGCGTGCCAGGCCACGAAGTCCTCCACGATCCGCCGAACCCGCAGCTCCGGATCGGTGGAGCTGTCCACCGCCCGGCGTACCAGGTCCAGCGCCTCCTCATGGCCACTGCGCGCGATCGCGAACAGCAGCGCGACCTTCGACGGGAAGTGGACGTAGAGCGCGGCCGGGCTCATCCCGGCCGCGGCGGCGATGTCCCGGGTCGTGGTGGCGTGGTACCCGCGTTCGGAGAACGCTTCGGTCGCCGCGAGTACCAGGCGGCGGGCGTTCTCCGGCCTTACCTGCGGGCCCGGCCCGTCTGGCAGGGCCGAGGTCACCGGGGGGGACCCGGGAGGTCGATCATCGTGGCGAGCCTGGCCCGGTGCCGGCCGGGCGTGCCGAGCGCGATCTCGGCACTCTTCGCGCGTTTGAGATACAGGTGGACCGGGTGCTCCCAGGTCATCCCGATCCCGCCGTGCAGTTGCACCGCTTCCTCAGCGGCCCGTACCGCGACCGTGGCGCAGTGCGACTGCGCCACCGCGACGGCGACGGGCACGTCCGGGCTGGCGGTGGCGAGCGCGTCAGCGACGTAGCGGGCGGCTGCCCGCGCGGTGACAAGTTGCTGCCACAGGTCAGCCAGCCGGTGCTTGAGCGCCTGGAAGGACCCGACCGGGCGGCCGAACTGGTGTCGCTGCTTCAGGTATCCGACGGTGCTCTCCAAGCACCACTCGGCGATTCCCAACTGCTCGGAGGCGAGCAGCCCGGCACCGGTGAGCAGCGCGGTTTCCAGGGCCGCGACGGCGGTCCGGCCGACCGCGACCGGAGCCGCCGGGGCACCGTCCAGAACCACCTCGGCGAGCGGACGGGTCAGGTCCAGGCTGACCTCGGGGGTGATCGTCGCCGCATCCGCCGGTACGGCGTGCAACTCCGGCCCGTTCGGACCCAGCGCGGGCACCACCAGCAGGTCCGCGATCGCGGCGTGCGCCACCGCGGGCACCCGCCCGGTCAGCCCACCGGCACCGGCCCGTACCGCGTCTGGGAAGCCGGCACCCGGGTACGCCGCGAACGAGTGCGCCAGGGTGGCGGTGCGCTCCCCGGAAGCGACCCCGGGCAGCAGGTCGGAGCCACAGGCCAGCAACGCCGTGGTGGCGAGTACCGAATGACCCAGGTACGGCACCGGAGCGACGTGGCGGCCCAACTCCTCCAGCACCACCGCGGTCTCCCGTACCGTCGCGCCCTGGCCGCCGGAAGCCTCCGGGACCTGCAACGCGGTCACCCCCAGCCCGTCCACCAAGGTCTTCCACAACCCCATGTCGTACGGCTGCGCGGACTCACACCGGGCGAGCACATCCGCCGGCTGGCAGCGGTCGGTCAGCAACTCGCGGACCATGCTCCGCAGGTCCTGCTCGACGTCGGAGTACAGCAGATCGGCGGACGCCGTGTCACGCGGTCCGGTCATCGTGGCAGGTCCTTCCATGGGATGTCCTTGTCGACCCGGGGCTCGGAGGGCAGCCCGAGCACCCGCTCGGCGATGATGTTCCGCAGGATCTCCGAGGTGCCGCCCTCGATGGAGTTGCCCTTGGCCCGCAGGTACCGGTAGCCGGCCTCCCGACCGGTGAAGTCGACGCGGTCCGGACGGCGCGGGGCCCAGTCGTCGTACCGCAGGCCGTCCTCAGCCAGAAATTCAACCTCCAGGCTGGACAGTTCCTGAGACAACCGGGCGAAGCCGAGCTTCATCGCCGAACCCTCCGGCCCCGGTGCTCCGGAGGCAAGCTGTTGGCGCAGCCGCTGGCCCGCCAGCCGCAGCGCCTCCCACTCCACCCACAGCCGCAGCAGCCGGTCGTGGAGGTCACCGGTACGCAGTTCCGGCCGTTCCCGCCAGTTCCGGGCGACCACGCCGACCATGCCGGCTTCCCGGGGAAGCGGGCCGCCCCCGATCGCGACCCGCTCGTTCATCAGGGTGGTCTGCGCCACCTTCCAGCCTTCGCCCACGCCACCGAGCCGGTACGAGTCCGGAATCCGGGCTTCGGTCAGGAACACCTCGTTGAACTCCGCTTCGCCGGTGATCTGGCGCAGCGGGCGTACCTCCACCCCGGGGTCGGTCATGTCGCAGATGAAGTACGTCATGCCCTGGTGCTTGGGCAGGTCCGGGTCGGTGCGGGCGAGCAGGATCGCCCAGCGGGCGTTGTGCGCGCTGGAGGTCCAGACCTTCTGCCCGGTGAGCAGCCAGTCGTCACCGTCGCGGCGGGCCCGGGTGGCGACCGACGCGAGGTCGGAGCCTGCGCCGGGCTCGCTGAACAGTTGGCACCACGCTTCCTCGCCGGTCCACAGCGGACGCAGGAACCGGCGCTTCTGTTCGTCGGTGCCGTGCCGCAGGATGGTCGGGGCCGCCATGCCAAGCCCGATCCCGATCCGGCGCGGCTGGTTGTCCGGCGCACCGGCAGCCCGCAGTTCGGCGTCCACCACGGACTGCGACGGGCGGGGCAGGCCAAGTCCGCCGAGGCCCTCCGGGAAGTGGATCCACGCCAGGCCGGCGTCGAACCGGGCCCGGAGAAACTCCAGCCGGTCGGTGGCCGCCGGGTCGTGGGCCGCCAGGAATTTACGGGTACGCTCCCGCAGCTCCGCAGCCTGGTCGGTGCTCATGCGAGCAGCCGTACCACGACGTCGGCGACGCACGCCGGCTTGGCGACGCCCTCGATCTCCACCGTGTACCGCAGCACCGCCTGCTTGCCGCCCGGTACGTCGCTCACCTCGGCGAGTTCCACACCAGCCCGGATCCGGGAGCCGACCGGAACCGGAGCCGGGAAGCGTACCTTCTCGGTGCCGTAGTTGATCCCCATCGTGATCCCATCGACCCGGTAGATCTGCCAGCCCAGTAGCGGGATCAGCGACAACGTCAGGTAGCCGTGCGCGATGGTGCCGCCGAACGGGCCTTTGGCGGCCCGTTCCGGGTCCACGTGGATCCACTGGTGGTCACCGGTCGCTTCGGCGAACTGGTTGACCTGCTGCTGGGTCACGGTGTGCCAGTCGCTGTGGCCGAGATGCTCGCCCTTTGCGGCGGCGAACTCGTCCAGTCCGGAGAAGACACGCATGTTCAACTCTCCTTGGTCAGGTGCCCGGTCAGTCCTGGGGTCCGCCGGCCACGTAGATCACCTGGCCGGACACGAACGACGCCTCGTCGCTGACCAGGAACGCGGCCACGGCGGCGATGTCCTGCGGGTTGCCGGTGCGGCCGACCGGGATCGTGCTCGCGGCGTGCTTCTTGAACTCGTCGAACGGGACACCGAGCCGCGCCGCCGTGGCGGCGGTCATCTCGGTCTCGATGAACCCGGGCGCGATCGCGTTCACGGTGACCCCGAACTTGCCCAGCTCGATCGCCAGGGTCTTGGTGAAGCCCTGCAACCCGGCCTTGGCCGTGGAGTAGTTGGCCTGGCCCCGGTTGCCGAGTGCCGAGGTGCTCGACAGGTTGACGATCCGGCCCCATTTCGCCTCGGTCATGTGTGCCTGAACCGCCCGGCTCATCAGGAACGAGCCGCGCAGGTGTACCCCGATCACCGAGTCCCAGTCCTGGTCGGTCATCTTGAACAACAGGTTGTCGCGGGTGATGCCGGCGTTGTTGACCAGTACGGTCGGTGGCCCCAGTTCGTCGGCGATCCTTGCCACGGCCGCGTCGACCTGTCCGGAGTCGCTGACGTCGGCACCGACGGCGAGTGCCCGGCCGCCCGCGGACTCGATGGCCTTGACGGTGCCGGCACAGGCCGACTCGTCAAGGTCGATGACACCCACCGCGAATCCGTCACGTGCCAGCCGGTTGGCGACGGCGGCCCCGATGCCACGGGCGGCACCGGTCACGATCGCGGTTCGCTGCTGGGACTCGGTCACTGCGTCCTCCACACGTTCGGTCGACTTCCAGCGGTCACGGAGCCTCCGGTCCGCCCCAACTTACTAAGCAAGCGCTTATTCACGCTGGTCGCCGACCGTACCGACCACTCCGCCCGGCTGTCCAGCCGTCCCCATGACGAAACGGCAATCACGTCGTTCAGTCAGAACGCCAGATCGCGGAGACCGGAACCGCCCACAGTCGCTCCCCGAGCGGCAGCATCTGGGCTCCGGCGTGGATCACCAGCCCCACCCTGAACCGTTGCCCCAGCCGGTCTCGCAGCATCGCCAGCTGTTGGGCATGCCGCACGCTCGGCGTACTCGTGAGCTTGATCTCGATTCCAGCGACCTCCCCGCTTCTCCGCTCCTCCACGACAACATCCACCTCGTGACGGTCACGGTCCCGCCAGTGGAACAGGTCCACCGCCGCCTCGCACCAGGTCGCCTGCTTTCTGAGCTCGTTGACGACGAGTGTTTCGAACAGAGCACCAGCGACCCGGCCGTCAGCGTGGGCGGCGAAAACCTGCCGCCCGGCACCGACCAGGTCGGCCGCGAGCCCGGTGTCCACCACAAACATCTTCGGACGCCGCTTGGTTCTGGTGGTCACGTTGGTGGACCACGCCGGAAGCAGCGTGACCAGATGCAGGGCCTCCAGGAGGGACAGGTAGTTGCTGGTGGTGTCGCGGCCGACATCCGCGTCGTTGGCGAGGTCTGTGACCACCAGTTCCTGGGAGGTACGCGCCGCCACCAACCTCAGCAGCCGGCGTAGCTCCGCCTCCAAGCGCACGTCGACCAGAGGACGCAACGCCTCCCGCGAGACGACGTCGTGCACGTAGCCGGAGAACCAGTCTCTGCGTTGGCGCTCGGTCAGGGCTTCGACCACGACCTCTGGGTAGCCGCCCTGAAGGATCAGGTCCACGAGTTCGGTCCGGGTCACGCCACCGGATTCCGAAGGCCACGCTTCCACATCAAAGAGCCGGTCGATGAAGGTCTCTTTGACCCCGCGACGCTCCCCGATCGACAACGGCCAGAGCGTCAGCCGCCCCACGCGCCCGGCCAGGGTCTCTGAGATGCCGCGATCCGCCGTGTAGTTCGTGGAGCCGGTGAGCAGCACCTGACCGCGTCGGCGGTCCAGGTCAGCCGCCTGCTTGACGGCGAGCAGGAACCCCTGTCCGGCCCGTTGGAACTCATCGACCGCAGCGGGCCTGGGCAGTGACGCCACGAACCCGATGGGGTCCTGCTGTGCCCGATCCAACACCGCTTCGTCATCGAAGGTGAACCACGATCGCTGGGAAAGGTCGAGGAGGTCTCGTGCCAGCGTGGTCTTGCCGGTCTGACGGGCACCGCCCAGCATGACGAGCCTGAAGACTGCGAGTAACTCCCGCACCCGAGGTGCCGCGTTTCGGCTGATCAGGTCCACGTCAGACATCCTAACCAGCAAAACGCGGAGATCGTAGCCGACAAAACGCGGACTCTCTAGGCAACACTTTGACGATCTTGTACGAGCCCTGGGGCGGCCACCAGATCCCGCGTCGCAACACGGCGGGGCCAGGACGTTCGCCATCCCAACCCCGCCGCGCTGGCGGTCAACGACGGGTGACCGCCGCAACCACATCGCGGATGGTGGGGCCGGCCAAGTGGTCAACGAGGTAGGACAGCCACCGAGAGAACTGGTTGGTGTCGTCGTCCCGTACATGGAGATAGCGGCTCAGACCCAGTGCGGTGACCAGCGCGGACAGGGCAAGTGCCCGGCTGTCCGGTTCCGCCTCCGGGGCGCGGCGGTAGTCGTCAACCAGGTCGCGGACGGTGGAGCGGGCCCGCACCGGGTACGCCTTGTGGGTCGCCTGGTAGGCGTCGGTACGGAACAACCAGAACCGCCAGCGGGTGCTGCGTTCCAGGACTCCGCCGGCGATCATGTCCGCGCGTACCCGTTCGTAAAGGTTGGTGGCGGCAAACTGGTCGATGACGTCGCCGACGCGCAGCCGACCGCCGGTGTTCCAGAGGGCGGCGAGCAGGTTGTCACTGAGCGGGTCACCGATCGGTTCCGGGGACATCACCCTGACCTGGTCGGAGTCCCGCACGCCGACGCCCTGACGGGCGTCGAACCGCCATCCGATGTTGACTCTGCGGGCGAGCCAGAGGTCGAACAGGACCGTGCCGGCCAGGCCACGTACCAGCCAGTTCTCGTCAAGGTGGGCTTGGCCGGTGTCGTCGTCGTGAGCGATCAGGTACAGCGCTGTGCGTAGTGGCATCCAGGCGTTGTGGGCGGTCCGGTCTTCTCCGTTGGGAAGGATGTTCCGAAGTCGGGTCATGGCAGTGCGCTCAAGGGTGTTGGTGGCCATGGGTCAGCTCCTGTCAGGGTTGTGGCTGCTGGTCGCCGGGTGTCGTGGCTCGGCGACTGGGTTGGCATCTGGCTCCTTTGGCTACGGGTCAGTAGGGCAGTTGCGGTGGTGGCTCCGGGATGTGTCGCCGCCTGGGTATGGGCGGCACCGGGGTCACGTCCCGTGGCGGCCTCGGCTCGGGAGCCGGCGGTACCGGGTCCGATTGCCGGGCTGGCCAGGTCGCGAGGGTCATCTGCGGTGGTGGGCAGAGCCATCCCGCGAGGTGGCCTCGGCTGTCCAGGTGGGTGAGTCCGATGTCGGTGTCGACGGTGGGGTGTCGGCAGTGCACGCAGAGCGTCGGCTGGGGCTGGGGCGTCCCGGTCACGGGTGTGCCTGCTCAGGTGTTCCCACGGTTATTCGATTTCTCGTTGACTCCCGGCCCGGTTTAACAACAAAAAGTCCACAAACCATGCGGGGGTACGCGACAGCGGCGGGCCGGTTCACGGCACCAGCCCAAGCGCGGCAACGACGATCAGGACCAGTCCGGCCACGGTAGGGAGCGCCAGCAGCGCGACCCGCCTGCCGGGTGGCCCCCATGCCGGCTCGGTCCCCCCGAGGACCAGGCGGGCGTCCCGGCGGTCCCGGCACGGATGCGGGTCCCCGCAGGCCCGGCAACGCCCGGTCCAACCGTGTCTGACGTGGACTTTCAGGTACGACCGCGCGACTCGACCGCACCGCCGAGCGGCACCGCACGCCCCTGCCGTATCGCGGGCTCTGGACTCCTCATCCGGACTGGCCTCCCAACTCGTGGGGTACGGGCACGACGGAGTACGCCCTTCGGGGGCGTACATCCGTCCACTCAAGACACGGGGTACGCTAAGCCACGAGAGGCCGTAGTGCAATGTCACACTGAGAGATGACCGCCAACCTGATGTGGACCTGGTGGCGGCGGCAGAGTTAAATACCGGTGTTCGCGTCTCGGCGTGCAAGGGGGCTGAATGACTCATACCGGCTCGACCGTGCCGCGCCGGGAACTTGGCCGCCGGCTGCGTCAACTCCGCGAGAGCACCGGCATGACGATCGAGACCGCTGCCAAGAAGCTCGAAACCTCCCGGCCACGGATCTGGCGCATCGAGAAGGGCGAGAACCCGATGCGGTCAGGCGAGGTCTGGCTGATGTGCCAGCTGTACGGCACCGACAGTGAGACCACTGCCGCCCTGATGGCCTTGGCGAAGGAGACCAAGGCCCCGGAGTGGTGGCGCGCCTACGGTGACGCCATCCCACGCGCGCTTGATCTTCTCTTGGGGCTGGAGCAAGCGGCCTCGGCGTTCCGATGGTGGGAAGAGCATGTGATCCCAGGGATCTTGCAGACAGAACAATATGCTCGGATGGTCATGGAAAGTGACGCTGGTCTGTCCCCGGATGAGATCGAGTTGCGGGTCAAGGCACGGCTGAACCGTCAAGAGCTGCTCCTCAGCAGGGAAAACGCACCACGGTTCGATATCGTCATCGATGAGATCGTCTTGGACCGGTTGGTGCCGCTGCCTGAGATTGCACGCGAGCAGTTGGACCGACTCTTGGAAACCAGCAAAAGCCTTCCCCATGTAACTGTGCGGGTGGTGCCACGTTCAGCCGGATTTCACGCGGCTGTCCAGGCCGGTTCCTTCACGATCCTTGACTTCCCAACAAACCATAACGGGAACGGTGAACCGACCACCGTGCAGACAGACGGCTGGATCACGCCGGTCTATTACACCAAACCCGAAGAGGTGGCTCGCTTCGTCGACACCTTCTACGATCTTGCAAAGAGATCACTCGACGAAGATGCATCGCGGGACTTCATCCAGAACTTGAGGAGCCAGCTATGAGTATCACCGCACAGTGGGCCAAGAGCACTCGAAGCAACTCCGGTGGTAACTGCGTCGAAGTCCGCCGGGCCGAAGACGGCAGCATCCAGGTCCGCGACTCCAAAGATCCCAACGGTTCCGTGCTGACCTTCGGTTCCACTCAGTGGGAAGCCTTCATCGGAGCCACCAAGCGCCACGAGTTCGGCGTTTAGCGGGAGTCACACGCACAGTGAAAGGCGGGCGCTAGGGCACTTTGATCTGATCGGCGCGGGGGAACATCGGCTCCACCATGCCGCGCCGTGAGCTGGGTCGTCGCCAGGACTCAGCAACGCGACCGAATTTCCTCGCATCGATCCAGGCGTTTTGATCGGTCCTTGTCGGACGACCGGCGAGTTTGCTGGATACATGCTTCAAGCACTCGATCCTAAGGAGGCCCCGCCCGATGGCAGGAGCAGGAAGCATTGGCTCCACCATGCCGCGCCGTGAGCTGGGTCGTCGCCTGCTCAAGCTGCGGAACGACGCCGGCCTGACACGCCACACCGCGGCCAAGAAGCTGGAGTGGTCAGAGCCCAAGGTGTGGCGCATCGAGACCGGCCAGATCGCGTTGCGCACCCACGACGTGGAGCTGATGTGCCGGATCTACGGGGCCGACGAGGAGACCACTGTGGCTCTGGTCGCCCTCGCACCGGAGACCAGGACGAAGGACTGGTGGCGGGTCTACGCCGAGGCGATCCCGCAAGGGCTTGACCTGTTGTTCGGGCTGGAACTGGGAGCCTCGGAGTTCCGCTGGTGGGAACCGCAGCTGGTTCCCGGAGTGCTTCAGACCGAGCGCTACGCCAGAACCGTCGTCCAAGGCGACGGCAGTCTGACCAGCGACGAGATCGAGCTACGGGTTCGGGCTCGGCTGGACCGCCAGTCGCTGCTCTTCAACCGGGTCGACCCGCCCCGGTTCAGCTTCGTCATCGATGAGGATGCCCTGAACCGTCCGGTCGGCCCCGACATGATGCGCGAGCAACTACACCGCCTGGATGAACTGAGCAGCGGCCCCGAATACGTGTCCCTGCGCGTGGTGCCTCGATCTGCCGGCCTGCACGAGGGCATGGCCGGGCAGTTCACCATCTTGGACTTCCCAACAAGCCGCAGCGGCTTCGGTGAACCGACCACGGTGTACTCGGATGGCTGGATCACCCCGCTGTACTACACCAAGTCGCAAGAGGTAGACCGGTACATCGCAGCATTCGACCATCTTAGGGTGAGATCCCTCGATGAAGAGGCATCACGGGAACTCATCCGCCAGTACATGGGGGACCTAACATGATCAGAAGCGCATGGATCAAGAGCAGCTACAGCACAGCCGGCGGAAGCTGTGTCGAAGTACGCCGTTCCGAGGACGGCAACATCCAGGTACGCGACTCCAAAGTCCCCAACGGCCTAGTGCTCACCTTCACCCCCACCGAGTGGAACACCTTCATCTTCGGAACCAGACACGATGAGTTCAACCTCTGAGTCCCAGTGGACGAACGGAGCAGTCATCTAACGACTGCATTCTGACTCAAAAAACTAGCGCTATGGGCGAGTATCATGCTAACGCATACCTGCCGAGGCATGTTATTGAGGGCGGGCACCATCCTGCAGATACAGTTTTCGCTGCAAAAACTCCTGCCAACATGTAGTGAAATGGAGCGCGAAAGACGAGATGTCGTCAACATATGACTCGACCTCAGAGGTCGACACTCCTGCCTGTTTGAAGATCTCCGAAAACGGAACATTGGCATGAGCGATATCGTTACGCAACATCGCAAGCTTCTGTAGCGATGCAGCCCATCCAACCGTAGGAAACACGTCGCCCGGTAGCCCATAGATCTCCCAAATACGGTAGAAGTGGCTGGGCTTCAGGGTCCTACCGTCTAGCGGCGGCTGCGGCCCCTTTCGAGGCAGGGGCAGCCCCAAGACGTCACTCGAAGCATCCAAGGTGGTGGCGAAAAAGCGCGTGGTCCAAACCTTCTCATGATCCTGCAGATAACGTAGGCTCTCGAAAGCATCATGCGCAGCAAGCTGCCGTAGACATCGGCTCAATACTTTGTGTTCAAGGGCCGAGGAGTTGAGCTCTTGGTGAGTCCGACGAATAGTTTCTCGTGTGAGGGATTCTAGTTCTGCCATCGCACAGACTATGGCAGTAGCACGGGCCTCCCTCTCAAG
>DASUSI010000141.1:0-32155 GCA_036375165.1 Micromonosporaceae bacterium
CGACGTGTCTGATTCGCGTAAGGGATCCGTAACGGGATTGCCGAGACAGCACGTCGGGTCAGGTGAATGCTCGTATGTATGACGTCGGCGATGCTGCCGTTACGAACGTCCTGGCGCTTGGTCGGGATACTCGGTGCTGCGGCCGGGCTCGCGGTCGGTGAGTTGCTGGCCGGATTCGTCGGTCCTGACTCGTCGCCCTACTTCGCGGTAGCCGCCGCCGTTGCGGACCTCACGCCACGCCCGGTCAAGGACGCGGCCATCGGTCTGCTGGGCCCGGCCGACAAGTTGCTCTTACTGGCAGGACTGGCACTGGTACTTGGGGTATGCGCGGCACTGGTCGGCCAGTTGACCGAGCGGGCACCCAGGCTGGCACTCGCGGCAATAGCGTGCCTCGGCGCCATCGGCATGATCAGCGCGGTCACCAGGCCGGATGCCAGACCCGCCGATGTCCTGCCGTCCCTGGTAGCGGCTGTGGTCGCCGGAGTGACCATGCGGGGCCTGGGCGGGCTGATCGAGCCCGGTGCGGACGACACGCCGCGAGAGTCCGGTTCCGCGGCGACGCCGTCACCAGCTGAGCAAGAGTTTCCCCGGCGGCGGCTTCTGGTCACCGGAGGACTGGTCGCCGCCGGTGCGGTGAGCACCGCCGTGCTGGGCCGTTGGCTTGCGTCCGAGCGGTTCGGTGCCGCCCGCTCGCGAGCGGGCGTACGCCTTCCCGATCCGGTTGAGAGGGCGGCATCCTCATCACTCGACCCCGCGGCCAGCATCCGAGGGCTTTCCCGGTTCCAAACCGCGAACGAAGATTTCTACCGGGTCGACACCGCGTTGACGGTACCTCAGCTCGCTGCCGAGGATTGGGAACTGCGGATCCACGGAATGGTCCGCAGACCGCTGCGCCTCTCGTACCAGCAACTACTGCAACGACCCCTGATCGAACGGGACATCACGTTGGCGTGCGTATCCAATCCAGTCGGCGGCCCGTATGTGGGCAACGCCCGGTGGACCGGTGCCCGGGTCGCGGACCTGCTGCGCGAGGTGGGTGTGGACCCGGCCGCGGACCAGGTGGTGAGCCGCTCGCATGACGGTATGACCATCGGAACCCCAACCGCGGCACTCACCGACGGCCGGGACGCCATGCTGGCCGTGGCGATGAACGGCGAGCCCCTGCCGCTGGAGCACGGATTTCCGGTACGCATGGTGGTACCCGGCCTGTACGGGTACGTGTCGGCGTGCAAGTGGCTCGTGGACCTGGAGCTGACGACCTTCGACAGGTACGACGCCTACTGGATCAATCAGGGCTGGGCTGAACGGGCTGCGGTGAAGACCGCATCCCGGATCGACACCCCCCATGACGGAGCCAGGCAGGGTGCCGGCCTCGTCACCGTGGCCGGTGTGGCCTGGGCACAGCACCGTGGGATCGATCGGGTCGAGGTGCGAGTCGACGACGGGCCGTGGGCTGAGGCAGAACTGGCCGCGGTTCCCTCGGTCGACACCTGGCGGCAGTGGTTCTACCGGTGGCGGGCAGAGCCGGGTCGCCACCGGTTGCGGGTACGTGCCACGGATGGGCACGGTGCGCCCCAGACGACGGTGCGGCGGGACGTGTACCCGAGCGGCGCCACCGGCTTACATGAGGTCACGGTGACCATTGTTCCGTGAGAACAGCCACCATCTTCGTCTGAGAGACCTCGCGCATGGGCCGCTTGCGCGCTAGCGTGCCGGTGTGGACGTTGGGGCGAGATCGACTGTCATCGATACCGGTGTTACCGCACGCTACGAGGGCCATCGACGTGCGGTCGAGGCTCTCAGTGCGGCCTACCGGCGGCTTCCGGATGGGGCGGCGCCGCGGCTCGCGAAGCGGACGTCCAACCTGTTCCGGTTCCGCTCCGGCCGGGCTGGCGGGGACGCCGCCGGAGCGGGCGCGGGTGGAGGTGCGGATGGCAACAGCCGCAGGATCGCCGGCCGGCCCGCGAAGTTGGACGTGTCCGGGTTCGACCGGGTGCTGGCCGTAGATCCGGTACGCCGTACCGCTGATGTCCAGGGCATGACCACTTATGAACGGTTGGTCGACGCTACGCTGCCACACGGACTCATGCCGTTGGTCGTGCCGCAGTTGCGCACCATCACGTTGGGCGGGGCGGTCACCGGGCTGGGCATAGAGTCGACGTCGTTCCGCAATGGGCTGCCCCACGAGTCCGTTCTGGAGATGGAGATCCTCACCGGGTCCGGCGAGGTGGTGGTCGCCCGCCCGGACAACGAGCATGCCGAGCTGTTCGCGGCGTTCCCGAACTCGTACGGCACCTTGGGGTACGCGTTGCGGCTGACCATCGAACTGGAACCGGTCCGGCGGTACGTCGAGCTGCGTCATCTGCGATTCGGTGACGTCAGCGCGGCGATGGCGGTGTTGGACGAGGCATGCCAGACCCGGTCCTACAGCGGCCTGCCGGTGGACTTCTTGGACGGCGTGGTTTTCTCCCCTGACGAGCTGTACCTCACTCTGGGGCGCTTCGTCGACGAGGCGACGGCTACCAGCGACTACACCGGGATGGACATCTACTACCGGTCTGTCCAGCGTCGGGACACGGACATCCTCACCACGTACGACTATCTGTGGCGCTGGGACACCGACTGGTTCTGGTGCTCCGGTGCGTTCGGGTTGCAGCGTCCCGGTGTGCGGCGTTTCTGGCCGCGCCGGTACCGGCGTTCAGACGTCTACCGGCGGCTGGTGGCGCTCGATCGCCGCTATCAGCTCACGGCCCGCCTGGACCGGTTCCGTGGCCGTCCGCCGAGCGAGGCGGTGATCCAGGACGTCGAGGTGCCGGTGGACCGGGTGGCCGATTTCCTCGATTTCTTCCACCGCGAGGTGGGTATCTCGCCGGTGTGGTTGTGTCCATTGCAGCTGCGCCGGCCCTCGGACGGGGGTCCGGCCCGGATCTGGCCGTTGTACCCACTCAAGCCCGACGTCCGATACGTGAACATTGGCTTCTGGTCCACGGTGCCGTTGCCGAGGGGGTCCGAGGACGGCTACTACAACCGACTGATCGAGGCCGAGGTGACCCGGCTGGACGGCCACAAGTCGCTCTACTCCACGGCCTTCTACTCGGCGGAGGAGTTCTGGCGGCTCTACAACGGATCCGTCTACCGAGAGGTCAAGGGTCGCTACGATCCGGCTGGGCGGCTACTGAACCTCTACGACAAGTGCGTACGGAACCGCTAAGGAGATGAGGATGCGGCTGGCCGAGGCGTTCGAGGAGATCGTGGGACGGAACCTCCCGGTGGACTTTGTCGCGTACGACGGGAGCCGGGCCGGTGACTCCGAAGCAGATCTGCGAATCGAGTTGCGCTCCCCCCGAGCACTGCGCTATCTCGCCCAGGCACCGGGTGAACTGGGGTTGGCCCGGGCGTACGTGGCGGGAGATCTCGACATCGAAGGCGACATGTACACCGCCCTGTCGTATCTGATGCCCCGCTCGGAGCAGTTCAGCCAGATCGGGCTGCGGCGGGTGCTCCGGTTGTTCCGCGAGCTGGGGGGTACGAAACTGCTGCGGCGGGTGCCGCCACCGCCGAACGAGGTCAAGCTGACCGGCCGGCGCCACTCCCGCTCCCGGGACCAGGCTGCCATATCGCACCACTACGACGTGTCCAACCGGTTCTACGAATGGGTGCTCGGCCCTTCGATGGCCTACACGTGTGCGGTCTACCCGCAGGCCGATACGTCCCTGGAGACCGCGCAGTGGACCAAGCATGACCTGGTGGCCCGCAAGTTGGGTCTGCGGGCCGGGATGCGGCTGCTGGACGTGGGGTGCGGCTGGGGTGGCATGGTGCTGCACGCGGCGAAGGAGTACGGGGTCCGAGCGCTGGGTGTCACGTTGTCGCGTAAGCAGGCTGAGTACGGTCAGAAGGCGATCGCGGAGGCGGGCCTCGGGGATCTGGCTGAGATTCGGCACTGCGACTACCGTGACGTCAGGGAATCTGACTTCGACGCGATCAGCTCGATCGGGTTGACCGAACACATCGGCAGGCCCAACCTCCCGAGCTACTTCGGTTTCCTGTTCGGCAAGCTGAAGCCGGGTGCCAGGCTGCTGAACCATTGCATCACCCGGCCCAACAACCTGGATCGCGCGTACCACGAGCGCGGTTTCATCAACCGGTACGTGTTCCCGGACGGCGAGCTGGTCGGTGTGGGCCACCTGATCTCGGTCATGCATGACGTGGGTTTCGACGTACGGCATGAGGAGAATCTGCGTGAGCACTACGCCAGGACGCTGTATGCCTGGTGCGCCAACCTGAACGCCCACTGGGAGGAAACTGTCGCCGAGGTGGGCCAGGCGAAGGCACGGGTGTGGCGGCTCTACATGGCTGGCTCCCGGTTGGGTTTCGAACGGAACTGGATACAACTGCACCAGGTACTGGCTGGGAAGCCGGACGCCAGTGGTGCGCTTTCGATGCCGCTGCGGCCCAGCTGGTGACCTCTTCGACGTCAGAACCCGGATGCGCGGCCTGGTCTGGCCATATTGAGCCGTGTGCGGTTCCGGTTGCCCTTTCCCCATGACATGCGGCCAGACCCGAGGCTCATCGAAAGCAGTGATATGGGTGTCGTAGTCTGTGTCGGCCTCCATGAGCCATATGTGTGGCTCCGCCGGGCACTGGCGTACCTGATAGCGGCTGGTGTCCCGACGAGGGAAGCCATCCAGACGCCAGACAACCCTCGCAGGTCAGGAGGACACGGTGGTTGCCCGGGATCCGTCAGACACACCGACGGAGCAGTTTGTACCCGACTTCGACGATGATTCCCCCGACGGGGGACCTCAGGACTCCGAGGTGTCCGGAGAGTCTTCCGAGCCATCCGGGCATGCCTCGACAGATGATGCCCACAGTGCCGTACCAACCAGTTCGGCTGGGAACGACGCCGATTCACCAGCGGAGTCCGGGGAGCCCGGTGATCCGGAAGAGCACCACCGGAACCAGGATCAGCCCGGCGGCGAGCCTCAACCCTTGCGGGACCGGCCGTTGGGGTACGAACAACACGGTGGCGGCAGTCGGACGCGAGTGACCGTCGCGGTTCCCGGCACCTCCGGCGATGGCTTGAGCGCCGACGCCGACGCCGTTGGCGTTGGCGTTGGCGTTGGCGTTGGCGTTGGCGTTTCCCGAAATAGTACCGGTGGTAGGCCCTTGACCGGTTGGTTCACCGGTTGGCGCCGCGGGGCACTGGTCGGGGTCCTGGTGCTGTGGACGGCGGTGGCCGGGGTGCTGACGGGATACGCCGTTGTGCGCTCCACCGCGGGCTGGACCGCGACTTGGGGCGGGAACGAGCAGGTGGCTGTCCGCCCACCGACACCGGACATATCGCCCAGTACGTCGCGGGACCGAGCTGACCGACCGCAGTACCCCTGGCCGACGGGTACCGCCAGTCCAGCGCCTTCCGTGTCGGCCCGTACACCGGAGCCGACCAGGTCGGCGCGGCCTTCCGAGTCGCCCACGAAACCTCGTGCCACTGCGACGCCCGGCACGCCAGGACCGCCTACTGGTTCGCCACCGCCTACCGTGCAGCCAACTCCGAGCGGCACTGAAGAGGCCGTTGGTTGAGGTTGTCGATGTGCCCGTGGCGTGGCCCAGCGAAGAGGTCGTAACGGCCACAGCACACAGGACCTGCGACCGACCCGGTGACCTGGTGGGGTGAGCTAACTGGCGTGGGCCTCGGACACGCTGGACAGCAGGGTGAGTGCCTCGCGTACCCGACCCTGGCTGGCTTCCAGCACCCGGCGGGCGTCCGGGACCCCGGCACCGGCCAGCAGTGCGACCAGGGCGGGCTTCAGTTCGCCGTCGCTGGCCCGCAGCGCGGCGCGGCAGCGTTGCTCATCCTGGCCGGTGGCCTCCATCAGGATCGAAACCATCCGGATGCGCAGCTTGGCGTTGGTTGCCACCAGACTCACCATGAGGTTGGAGTACACCCGACCCAGTCGGACCATGATGGCGGTGGAGAATGCGTTCAGCACCAGCTTCTGGGCGGTAGCCGCCTTCATACGGGTGGACCCGGCGATCACTTCCGGGCCGGTGTCCAGCGCGATCACCACATCGGCGTCGACCGGGTCGGACTCGCCAACGCCGGGGTTGGCGGTCAACAGCACCGGGTGCCCGCCACGCCGCCGGGTCGCGCCCAGGGCGCCCAGCACGTACGGCGTGCGACCGCTCGCGGTCAGTCCGATAACGACGTCTCCGGGGCTCACGCAGTCCGTGGCCTCCGTCTCACCCGTGGCGAAGTCATCCTCGGCATTCTCCACCGCACGCAGCAGGGCCTTGGTGCCGCCGGCCTGGTGGGCACAGAACCACCCGTCCGGAGCGTCGAAGGTGGGCCGCAGTTCAGCCGCGTCGAGGAACCCGATCCGCCCCGAGGAGCCAGCGCCGAAGTAGTGCACCCGGCCACCTCCGCGCAGTGCCGCGACGGCGAGGTCTACCGCGACGGCCAACTGTTCCAGAGTGGCCGCTACGGCGGCTGGCACCCGCTGATCCTCGGCGTTGATCAGGCGGAGCACTTCGATGGTGTCGAGTTCGTCAATCCGCAGGGTGCGCGGGTTGCGTTGTTCGGTGGGGGAGTTCATGGCCAAACCCTCGGGGTCGCCGGATGTCGGCCCCGGTTGTGGGGCCCGCGGACGGCGCTGGCGGGGTGCCTCATGAGCGTCTCCGCCCAGGAGACGCACGACGTTCCCGTACCGCTTCGGCGGTTGCCTCCAGCGCTCGGTTGGTGCGGGTACGGTTGCGGCCCGCCACCCCGACGAACAGGCAGTCCACCACGGTGAGTTGGGCCAGCCTGCTGGCTGTGGCCCCGGACCGGTAGGTGGTCTCGCGGGCGGCGGTGGTCAGTACGTGATCCGCGTACTCGGTGATCGGTGAGCGTGGGAAGTTCGTCAACGCGACTGTGGTGGCACCTCGCTCCCGGGCCTGCCTGAGCACCTCGATGGTGTCGGCGGTGCTGCCGGTGTGGGAGATCCCGAAGGCCACATCTCCCTTTCCCAACAGTGCCGCGCTGGCGAGGGCGGTGTGGATGTCCGGCCAGTAGAACGCGGTACGTCTGATCCGGTGCAGCTTCTGCTGGAAGTCCGAGGCGACGAAGCCGCTGGCGCCGACGCCGAACACGTCAACCCGATCCGCGTGTGCGAGCACCTCGACGACTCGCTCGCAGGTGGTCGCGTCGAGTTGCTCGGCGGTTTCCTCCACCGCTCGGGAGTCGTTGAAGGTGATCGTGGTGATGATCTGCGCCATGTCCGCGCCCGGTGGTATGTCGCCGCCGACCACCCGGGAGTCTGGAGGCTCGGCACGTCTGGCGGCTTCCGCCGCGAGCCGAATCCGCAGCTGGGGATAACCTTCCATGCCGACGGAGCGGCAGAACCGGATCACGGTGGCCTCGGAGGTGCCGGCCTCGGTCGCCAGTTCCGTGATCGTACGGCGGGCTGCCTCCGCTGGATCGGCGATCACCTGGCGTGCCACCCGCTGCTCGGCGGGAGACAGCGACGGCAGCAGGCCGCTGATCTGTACGATCAACCCGCCGGGTTCGGCGTTTGAAACCCTTCTCACATCTGCAGTCACTGGGTGAAATTTACTTTCGCTTCGGTGTGGCGTGAATTTTCTTCCATGACCAAGGCTACACCCTTACAGCGGGTCACCGGATCGGCAATCCGAACCTGTCGGGATCCCCCGTCCGGACAGCGCTGCCGGGCAAGGGGCGGGGCACGGGGCAACGCCCGCCCCCCTCGGAGTTACCCCAGGTCGTACGCAGGTCTTAGGCTCTCGCAAATGCGCGTGCTGCTCGTGGAAGACGATGTCTCAGTGGCGGGAGCGATGGAGTCCGCGCTGCGGCGACGGGGTTACGAGGTAGTACGGGCTGCCACCGTGGCTGAGGCTCTCGCCGCCCCAAGTGTGGACCTGGTTCTCCTGGATCTTGGGTTACCGGACGGCGACGGCATCGAAGTCTGCAGGGAACTCCGGCGTCGGGACGACCACGTCGCGATCATCGCGGTCACCGCACGTGGGGAGGAGCGGGACCGGGTCGCTGGGCTACGGATCGGTGCCGACGACTACGTGGTCAAGCCGTTCTCCATGGCCGAGTTACAGGCCCGCATCGACGCGGTACTGCGCCGGGTGGCGCGCGCCACCCCGCCGGCCCCGGTGATGGAAGTGGGTCCCCTGCGGCTCGACCCTGCCGCCCGGAGAGTCACCGTGGACGATGCCGAGGTGACGTTGACCCGCAAGGAGTTCGAGTTGCTCACCGTGCTGGCCCGGGAGGCCGGCAGCGTGGTGTCCCGGGACCGCCTGCTGATGGAAGTGTGGCGGACCACGTTCGCCGGCGGGCACACCCTGGAGGTCCACATCGGATCCTTACGCAACAAGCTCGGAAGGCCGGACCTCGTCCAGACCGTCCGGGGTGTCGGCTACCGGCTGCGCACCGGCGAGGAGTGACCCATGCGGCGCCGATTGGCCGCGATATACGTACTGCTGCTCGGAATGGTGCTCGCCGGGCTGGAGGTGCCCCTTGGGGTGACCCTCGCGTCCCGGGAGACCCAGCGGATGGCACAGAACCGGCTGTCCGAGGCGGTCCGGTTCGCCACGTTGGCCGAACCGGTGCTGCGGGCGGAGGACAAGGCGGCGATTCTCAGCGAACTGTCCGCCTACCACGAGGCATACGGAATCCATGCCGCTGTGGTCAGCCGTGACGGCAAGACCGTGGTGAGCACCGGAGACCCGGCGGTGCTCGACGAACCGGACGTGGCTTCGGCGATCAATCGGGCGATCAACGGGGAACACGTGGGTACGGGCCGGGTGATCTGGCCGTGGCGGGATGTGCCTCTCGTGGTGAGCGCCCCGGTCGGCACCGGTGCCGACGTGCTCGGTGCGGTGGTCACCATCTCGCCGGTGGCGCGGGAGCGGGCCACCATCCGAAATGCGTGGCTGATGCTGGCGGCGCTGGGACTGATCGCTGTCGTGGTCAGCGTGATGGCCGCGACGGCCCTGGCCCGCTGGACTCTCAAACCGGTGGCGCAACTGGATCAGGCCGCGCATCTGATCACGGCGGGCAACTACGAGGCCCGGGTCGCGGCACACCTCGGCCCGCCGGAACTGCGACGGCTCACGGCGGCGTTCAACGAGATGGCCGACACGGTCAGCGACGCCATGGAGCGGCAACGGCTGTTCGTGTCGCAGGCCTCCCACCAGATGCGCAATCCGCTCACCGCGCTGCGGTTGCGGGTGGAGGCGCTCGGCGAGGAGATGGTCACGCCGGACGGCAGGGCCGAGCACCGGCTGGCCATGGAGGAGACCGAGCGGCTGTCCCGGATCCTGGACAGTCTGCTCACCCTGGCACGGGCCGAGCGCGGGCATTACCAGGTGGACAGCGTCGACGCGACCCGGATCGCGATGGGTCGGATCGCGGCCTGGCAACCGCTCGCACGGCACCGCCGGATCTCGCTGCGGTACGCGGCGACCGAGGCTCCGGTGTTGGTCACAGCCCTGAGTACCGCGCTCGACCAGGCGCTCGACGCCCTGATCGACAACGCGTTGAAGTTCACTGGTCCGGGCGGCCGAGTGGACGTGTCGGTGCATCCGGAACGGGATGGTGTGGTGGTTCACGTCGTGGACGACGGTCCCGGGTTGTCCGAAGAGCAGCGGGTGCGGGCCACGGAGCGTTTCTGGCGCGCCCCCAGCGCCCAGAATGTGGCCGGCAGCGGGCTCGGACTGCCGATCGTCGCGGTGCTGGTGGAGGCGTCCGGCGGCCGGTTCGATCTGCTCCCCGCCACACCGCGGGGCCTGGACGCACGACTGTGGTTGCCGGTGTCCCAGTCCTAGACGTGGGTGTCCCGGTAGTACCGCACGGCACCCTGGTGCAGCGGCAGTGGGTACGTGTTGATCGCCGCCCGCCGGTCCAGCCGGCCCACTGCCGGGTGTACCGCGGCCATCGTGTCGCGCTGCTCGAACAGCATCGCAGTCAGCGCGTACGCCAGGTCGGGATCCATTCGCTTCGACACCACGAGGTAGGTGGGCACTCCCAGCGTGGTGACCGAGTCCACCCCGTCGTACGCCGAGGCCGGGATGCTGAGCCGGGAGTGGAACGTCGAGCGCACTTCGGGGACCCAGTCGGCGAGGTCGATCAGCCGGATCGGCCGCACCTGGTCGAGCCATTCCAGCCGCCCGGTGGGGACCCCGCCGAAGAAGAAGAAGCCGTCGATATCGCCGTTGCGCAGGTCGTCCGCCGAGGCGTCGACACGCAGCCGTTTGAAATTTACAGTCCGCCGCACTCCGGCGGCATGCAGAAGTCTCTCCGCGATCCGTTCCGTGCCGGAATCGGCCACACCGAACACCACCCGCCGTCCCCGGAGATCTTCCAGTTTTCTGACTCCGCTGCCTCGGCGTACCACGACGTGCAGGTAGTCGTCGTAGAGCCGTGCCAGGGTGGCGAGCCCGCTTCGCTCGGCAGGGGTAAGGCTGTCGACGGTGTCGGCGCTGGCGAACCCGAGAGCTGCCCTGCCCTGGGTCACCAGATCCAGGTTCCGGCCACTTGAGGGCGTGACGATCAGGTACGGGCTCAGCTCCGGCATGCGCAGTCGGATGGCCTGGAGCATGGCGTAGCCGTACGAGTAGTAGACGGTGTCGCGGTCGCCGGTGGCGATCGGGAGCGGACCGGGCGGGTAGGCAGGCTCGGGAGGCCGGGCGGCGGCACCGGAGACACCCAGCGTGATCAGGACCACCAGTACGAGCAGCGGCGCGGCCAGTCGCCAGTGGTGTGGGTACCTGACGGCTCGGAGTGGGTGGGACGGGGCGGGGCGCGCCTGCGGCGGGCGGTCCAACGACGGTCTGGGAGTGGTTGAAGGCCCGCTCCTCGGCCGGGTTCCCCCGACGGCGGACGCGGCGGGGCGTGCGGCCGGGTTCGGGCTTTCCACGCACGCATCGTAGCCAGCCGCAAGTTTTGCTCAAGGTCTCCCAATGGCTGTTCTCACGGGGGTGTGCGCCGCGACACAGTGACTGCGGAAACCGAATGGTCACGCGGTCGTGACCAAGCAGGAGCCCGGCCAGGAGTCCGTTCTGGCCACGTGACGGTGGTGAGGTGGCATGACAGCAGCAATCACCGGAGACCGGCGTCCCGGGCGGACGCCGGTTGCCCGTCCTTCCCGGGTGGACACCCGTCCAGGCGGCGGTCGCCGTACGGCACGCCCGGTCACCGCGGGTGTGCCCCCGACCGTCTCCGCACTGTGTGCCGCGGACCGGGCAGCGGCGTTCGAAGCGGTGATGATGATGCGCTGCACCGCCCCCATCGCCGCCAAGCGCCGGGTCACCAGCACGCAACCGGGTCACCGTTCGGCACCGGATGCCAGCGGGGTGCTGAACGAGTTCAACCGGCCGGCCGCGGCGTACCGGCTGGTCCGGTTGCTCGCGGCTCTGGACATCGATGCCCGGGTGGAGGCGCGGTTTGATGGCGGCCGGCACCGTTACGAGGTGTACCGGGTGATCGTGTCACCTGGCGACGGAGCTACCCTGCGGTCCCTCCTCGACGAGGCGTGGCGTTCTGGTTACTTACTGTTGTGTCGCACCTCGGACCGGTCGCTGCCGCGGTGGCAGCAACGTGACCGGCGTGCGCTGGCGCTGGCTGCCTGGCGTGCCGCGATGATGGCGGCAGGGCGGCGCCGCAGCGCGACCTTGACTCTCCGGTTGGCCGACCCGGACAGCATGTCGGTGTTGGTGAACGGTGCCCGGACCATGGGTGTCCACACCAGAGCGCAGACCCGGTCGGGGTACCAGTTGCTGTCGGTCAGCCCGGATTCCCGGTTCGAGCAGTTGTTCGCCGCCGTCGGCGGTACGGACATCGTGGAGGATGCTGTCTGAGGCGACGCGGTACGGGTGTGACCGCGCCGCCGCATGATCACCGCCGCATGATCACATGGCCGGCCACGTGCCGGGACACACCTGGTCACCCCTCTGGTTGTCCTGATTACCATGCTCACCCGCTACCATGCTCACTCGCCGTCACCTCGGACGTGATCACCGAGGAACTGTCGTACCGGGAGGTCCGGGTGAGATTCACGACGAGCCGGGCGCTGGATTCCATCGAGCGCCGTCTCACGACCGACCCCGTGCTCGCCGCCGCGGTCGTCGATCTCCCATCGGTGGTACGGCACACCGGCCTCGATGACGGGCGTCCAGCCAGTCTGCTCCGACTGGGGATGGTCATCGACGCGCTGTCCCGCCACCTGTCCGACGACAGCGTGGCTGTGTATCCGGTGGCGGGCCGCCAACTCCTCTCGGATGTGGAACTGACCTCCAACGAGAAGATGGTGATCCGGCGTTGGACCGATGACGGGTTGGCGGAGGCGGTGCCAGAACCCGACGAGCGGGCGCTGGAGGTGGCGGAGCTGGTCGGGCTACCACTTGTCAGTCGCCGGGATTACGGTGCGTACCGGGGGAGGTTCCCCGGAATCGTCGGCACCGCCCGCCTCCTGGTGCCGGTACCCGGTTCCGGCGGTGCCGTGCTCGCGGCGGCTGGCGGCTCCCCGGCGTCGGCCCCGGCACGTCCCCACCCGGTATTGCGTCGACGGTGGCGCTGCCCGGAGCCCGGTTGCGCCTCATTCGGGGGTACGGACGGTGCCGATGGGCAGCCGCCGGTGAGCCTGCGTCACGGCCGGCCGACCTGCCCACGGCACGGTCACCCGCTCGGTGACGTGGGGCCGGCACCCCAAGCGGTCGCCGTGGTGGTGGTCGTTCGTGGCACCGGTCGCCACCGCTTCGTGGTGCGTGAGGACCGCCCCGTTGTGGTCGGCCGAAACCCGGACGAGCCGGGGGTCTCGCTCGGCAGGTTGCTCGACGAGCAGTCCGCACCTCTGGTGAGCCGGAACCATCTGCGGCTGGACGTCGTCGGTGGCGCGCTCACCGTGGCGGACACCAGCACCAACGGCACCGTCGTGCTGTGCCGAACCGCAGCCGTTGCACCTCCCCAGCGGGTCCGGCTCACCCGTGGTGAACGCCGGCCGCTGGGGGAGTGGGACACGGTTGAGTTGCACTCCGGCGTGGAACTGGCCATCGCCCGGAGTTGGCGCGGCGGTGGTGGCGGTGCGGACACATCCTCGACGCTGGCCGAGGCGCCCACGATGGCGATGCGCCTCCCACCGCGCTGACGTCCTGGCTGGTTACCTCAGCGAAGTGGGATGTTGGAGGTCTCGTAACCGATCTGCACCTTCAGAGTGTCCATCCGTATGCCGTCGAAGACGTCGTATATCAGGTACAGATCCGTGGTCTGCCCTGCCTCGAGTTCCAGGGAGCGCTTGATCATCACCCTGGATGCGGGGTTGGCCCGGGAGCCTGTGTCGAGTTGCACACTGAACATCGACAGGCTGAGGTAGCGGCTCTTGGAGGAATTGTTCGTGGCTTTCACGTTCACCAGGCAGAACTGCCCTTTGCCCGGGGTCGCGTCGGCGTCCGGGAGGTCGTCCAGGCCGCAGCGGGCCTCGGTGACCGTGAACACCACGTCCTCCACCGAGCCGGAGCGACCCGTGATGTACCCGAGCCCGTAGTACGGCGCGAAATATCGGTACGCCGAGTAGCCACCCCAGGCAAGACCGACGATCAACAGCATCACCAACGCGCCGAGCACGCTCTGGCGTAGCCCCCTGACGCGCTGTGGTTGCGGCCCATGCCCCCGCGGTGTGCCGTGCACCGGCTGGTACTCGCCGGATGGGAAGGTGCCGTATCCGCCCGGCTGGCCCAGCGCCCCGGTAGGCCGGGCCGATCGCCGGGCACCATGTGCGAGATCCCGGAGCGAGCGGTAGCGAGGTCGGCGGTCCGGTTCGGTCCGCACGGGCGGCTGAGCCGGATGGCTAGGTGGTTCAGGCACCGTGTCCTCCATCTGAAAGAGCGAACGGGTGCACGGTGGCCGTTCCGGGCCACCGCAGCGTGGCAGCGCCCACGGGTGCGCGGGCGCTGCCACAGTAGGACACTTGACCGGCTTCCGTCACTCTCTGACACCGAAATGACGGGAAAGACAGGTATACCCGCAGTTCGCCAGTCGGGTGTCTCACTCACCGTTATCGACGGTAAGTCTCACCATGCGCCTTCGCCAGTCGAAGGGCATCCTTGAGGGTGGTCCGCAGGGTGGTAGGGGGTAGTCGATTGCGGACCGCTCCGGCGTCGGCTCGGACAGTCACCGTCACCCGGACCGTTTCGCGGTGTACCACGGTGTCCGTACCGTATAAGCCTCTTGCCGCAACGCCGCTGAGGGAGTGATCTCGTGAAGTTCATTCGGGAGTTCGTCCGTAACCCGCGGCGGACCGGCAGTATCGCCGCGAGTTCTGGCCCGGTGGTGGACATGGTGCTGCAAACCCTGGACCTCACCCATGCCCGTGGCGTCGCGGAACTAGGGGCTGGCACCGGTGCGCTCACCCAGGGGCTGTTGCGCAGGCTGCCGGAAGCGGCGCGGCTGCTCGCCGTTGAAGTCAACCCGAGCTTCTGCCAGGAATTGCGGCACAGGTTCCCTGCCTCGCGGGTCACGGTGGCCAACCGGTCCGCGGTGGAACTGCCGCGGTTGAGCAGTCAGTACCGGATGCCTCCGCTTGACGTTGTGGTGAGCGCCCTGCCATGGACCCTGATGTCGCCCGCCGACCGTCAGGCCACCCTGGACGGCGTCATCGAAACGCTGGCTTCCGATGGCCAGTTCGTCACGCTGACCTGCTTCCACCAGACCCTGCTCGCGACCGGTCGTCGGCTGCGAGAGCAGCTTCAGGAGCGTTTCGGACAGGTACGGCCGTTTCCGGTGGTATGGGCGGCGGTGCCTCCGCTTCTGGCGTACCAGTGCACGCGACCGCGGAAGCCCATGATGTTGGACACGGCCGACCCAGGGCATCCTGGGGAACCGGTCAATTCCTAACAGTCAGCCCGAAAGCCACCTCTGGCGCTCCTGGCTGCCCGGCAGGTCTCCCGGCCGTACGTCTCCGCTGTGCTTCGGCTCTGACAAGCCGTTCCTTCCCGCCGTCGCGTGGGTACGAAAAGAGGGGAAACGTGACCGCCTTGACGCCGGGGGTTGGAATCAAGTGGCTTCCGCGGCTGTTGTGTTGGTGACAACGGAAGACACGCGGGGAGTCGTCTCCGGCTGGAAGGCCAGTGACGGGGCATTGGGAGGAACGCGGAGCGTGGAGAAGACGACGGGGATGCGCTTGGACGAGGTCGCTGAGGAGCGCGATCTGGTCGGGGTGTACCTGCACGAGATTTCGAAGACTCCGCTGCTTGACGCCGCGGAGGAGGTGGAACTCTCCAAGGCGGTCGAGGTCGGCCTGTACGCCGAGCACTTACTGGACCAGGGCCGGATCCCGACCAGCGTGACCCGCGCCGAACTCAGCGAACTGAGCCGGCAGGGGCGGGCTGCCAAGGAGACGTTCGTCAAGGCCAACCTTCGGCTGGTGGTCTCGATCGCACGCCGGTACGTACGCAGCGGAATGCCGATGCTGGATCTGATCCAGGAAGGCAACACCGGCCTGGTGCGCGCCGTGGAGAAGTTCGACTACCAGCGCGGTTACAAGTTCTCGACATACGCCACCTGGTGGATCCGTCAGGCGATCAGCCGGGCCATCGCACAGCAGGAACGCACCGTACGGCTTCCGGTGCATCTTGTCGAGGACGTGAACCGAATGCGCAACGCGGCCCGCCAGTACACCCGTGAGCACGGTCAGGACCCGGAGCCGGAGCAACTCGCTGACGCTCTCGGGGTGCCGACCGCTCGAGTGCTCGAACTCATCCGCTGGTCGCAGGACACCGTCTCGCTGGACACGCCTGTGGGTGACGACGGAGATACCCATCTCGGGGATCTGGTTGCTGATTCGGATGAGCCGAGCCCGGAGGACGTGGTCCTGGCAGGGCTGGAACGGGAGCGGTTGGAGACTCTCCTGGCGCACTTGGACGAACGGTCCGCCGGGATCGTACGGGCCCGGTACGGGCTGGAAGACGGCCGGGAGCATTCGCTCACGGAGGTGGCGCAGCGGTTCAGTCTCTCCCGCGAGCGGATCCGACAGTTGGAGATCCAGGCCCTGGGCAGGTTGCGCGAGCTGGCTCGCGGGGACGGGCTCGACGCCGCCTGAGTGGCGCTCGGGGTGGACGTGACAAGGTCACCCCGGCAAGCCCGGGCGGACCACGCCGGATTGCCCCTGTAGTGTGTGTCCGCCGGTCGGGATACCTGGTCACACTCGTCGGCCCGGAGTCGTGCCGGCGAGTGGGGTCCGAAACCGGGTGGTATCGGCAGCCAGCCGACGTCGCGATGGTCTCGGGGACCTTGTCGGACCATTGCGAGGTCGCTATGACAGGCAACGGCAGTCAACGTCGGTGGCGTTCGGTCCGCCGCTATCTGAACCGGTCCCGAGCAGCGCTCACCGAAACCGCGGCGAGGCTCGCCGACGAGTGGCCGCGGCTCGAGCCGGCCCTGATCACCTACCAGGAGTGGCTCCCGACACGTCCCGTGCCGCTGGAGCGGGTTCGACTGACCTGGCAGCCGAAGTCACCGACCCCCCGCGTGACCGGTACAGAACCGCAGTCGTTCCTGGTCAGGCCGTTGCGGGACGACGGGCAGCGGTACGGCAGCTACGCCGAGGCGATGCGCGACGTGGATCCTCCCGGGATCTTCGAGAACCGACCGTGTTACCGCCTGCTCGGTGCTACGCGTGAGGGGTTTGGTAGCACCGAGGCCGCGGAACTGAGGTTCGGGCTGACGAGTTACTTCGAGGGGATCAGTGTTTCGGAGGCGGTCGCCCACGAACTCGCATCCGCGTGCATGGGGACGGCTGGTCGTGGCGGCTACGGTCACCTGAGCCGTACCGACCTGCCACTGCGCACGCTCGTTGGCGAGCCGGGCGACCTGGAATCCCGGCCCGTGGCACCGGCGCTTTGCACCCTGACGCTGCGACATGAGCCGGGTACTGGCGAGGTGTCTTTCCTGATGCACCGGCGGGATCCGGATCAGGTGGCGAGCGGCGGTGGCATGCTCCAGGTGGCGCCGGTCGGGGTGTTCCAGCCAACCGGACTGTCGGTGCCGGAGACCCTCGATCCGGACTTCGACCTGTGGCGCTGCATGATGCGCGAATTCAGTGAGGAGTTGCTCGGCTCGCCGGAACACACCACCGTTGACTACGCCACCTGGCCGTTCGCCCAGCGGCTGGAAGAGGCCCGTGAGAAGGGACATTGCCGGCCGTATTACCTCGGTGTCGGGGTTGACCCCTTGACTCTGGTCGCCGATCTGTTGACGGTCGTCGTATTCGACGCGGTGACCTTCGACGAGGTGTTCGCCGATCTTGTGTCCGGTAACCAGGAGGGCGACCTGATCGCCGGGATCGAATTCACCGAGCCGAATGTCCTGCGGTACTCCAGGTCGGAGTCGACGCAGCCGGCGGGTGCCGCCGTGTTGGAACTGGCTTGGCGGCACCGCGCCGCACTGTTGGCCTGACCGCTGTGTCTCCGCTGCTGAGGTCCGGACATACGCCCGGAGTGGTTATGGAATCAGTGCTGCTCGTGCTCGGCGTGCAGCGCCGCCATATCGACGGTACGGGCTTGGTCGAGTAACTCGTCGAGCAGATCCGCGGTGAGCATGCCCGGCTGCTGGTGGATGATCGTGGCGTCCTTCACCACCATGATCGTCGGGATTGACCGGATCTCGTAGGTCGTGGCGAGTTCCGGTTCGGCTTCGGTGTCGACCTTGCCGAAAACCACATCGGGGTGACGCTCCGAGGCGCTCTCGAAGATGGGCGCGAACCGGCGGCACGGGCCGCACCACTCCGCCCAGAAGTCGATCACAAGCAGGGGGTTTCCCTTCGTGATCTCTTCGAAGTTGTCCTTGGTGAGCTCCACGGTGGCCATCGGCCGCCTCCTGGGTCGTATGCCGGGCCTGCTGCCCGGTGCGGGTCCGGTGCCGACGACTGGCGCACTGGGTGGGGCACCGGCGGATGTCCAGCGGTTCCAACCGGCACGCCAGGCGCGCTATTCCACTACCCGGCGGGACCTCGGTGCGACACAGTGCATCGATCCGGGCTGACCTCGATCGCTGGTCGGGGGAATTTTTGCGGAACCCCTTGACTGTGATCTGCGACACTGCAAATTTGCGAATATCGATCATTTTCGGCGAGGAGGTCATCATGACCAGTTCAGCCGATCCGCCGGCCCCTGAATCGACCGCCGGTCCCGTCGCTGGAGTGTCCCGCGACGAGTACCCGCTGGGCCGCAGCCGTCCGCCGCTCGGTGTGGACGACCTGCCGGAACCTGAAGAAGTGTTCAAAGTGCCCCGGATCGGGGTGTTGCAGATCGTTCAACTGGTGATCGGGCCGAGCCTGATCGCGCTCGGCATCTCGATTGGAAGCGGTGAGTGGCTGCTCGGACCACAGGCGGTCGGCACTTTCGGCTTTGTCGGGGTGGGATGGGTGATCACCGTCTCCGCACTGCTCCAGACGTTCTACAACGTCGAGATCTCGCGTTACGTGGTGGCAACCGGTGAGGTACCCGTCGTCGGCTTCGGTCGGGTGCCTCCGGGATGGCTGGTATGGATACCGTTCTCGCTGCTGGTGTTCTACTTCGCCTTCATCTTCGGTGGCTGGGCGGCCGCTGCGGGCCAGGGGCTGTTCGCCCTGTTCGCCGGGCGTGTTTTCGAACCTGACGAGATCCAGACGGTTCGGTGGCTCGCGATCGGGCTGCTGTTCGTGGTCTTCCTGATCGCGGTGCTGGCCCGCAAGATATCTCGGGCGTTGGAGCTCACCAACTGGGTGCTGATCAGCGCGCTGCTGTTGATCCTGCTGGTGATCAACCTGGCGATCGTACCGTTTGAGACCTGGTGGGAAGGCATCCGCGGGCTGCTCACTCCGGCATCACCGCCGTCCGGCATCACCGCCACCCAACTCGGTGCGCTCGCTGGTTTCACCGCGCTCGCGTCTGGCCTGAACTGGTACGCGATGAACCACTACCGGGACAAGGGCTACGGTATGGGCCACCGGGTCGGGTTCATCTCTGGTATGCGAGGGGAACGTCAAGAACTGCGCCCGGTCGGCGTCACGTTCCGGGACACCCCGCAGAACGCGTCCCGGTGGCGTCGCTGGTATCGACTGTTGCTGATCGACCTGTGGGTGGTGTTCTTCGGTGGCGCGATGCTCGGCATGCTGCTGCCCACCGTCCTGATGGCGCACGTGGTCGACACCACCGGTGAGAAGCCGACCGAGCAGAACATCCCGACGTTCCTGGCGTCCCAACTCGGCAACGAGTACGGCCAGGCCATGTTCTACATAATGCTGCTGGTCGGGGTGTTCATCCTGTTCTCCACGCAGCTCGGGATCTTCGAGGCGCTGGTGCGGAACTTCACCGACGCCACCCATGCCACCAGCCCTTGGCTGCGCCGGTTGATCGAAGGTGACCCCCGCCGGTTCTACTACCCGTTCATGCTGGTTGTGCTCGTCATCATCGCGGTGGCCCTGCACCTCGCGCTGCCGGTGCGGCTGGTGCAGATCTCAGCGAACATGTCCAATTTGGGCGCGTTGATCTTCCCGTTCGCGCTGATGTACCTGAACTCGAAGCTGCCCAGGCCGGCCCGGCCGCGGGTGTGGCACTACGTGATCCTGGTGCTCAACTTCCTGTTCTTCGGGTTCTTCTTCATCAACTTCGTGTACGAGTTCGTGACCGGAGCAGCGCTGGTCAAGTTCTGATCCGAAGGGCCCCAGCGGTGCTGCGAGCGGCTTGCCGTGCCAGGTCGAGGATTTCCCTGGTCAGCTCCTCCGCGCGCTCCAGCGGGATCATGTGGCCGACCCCGGGGAAGACCAGCAGCCTGGCGTGCGGCACCGCGACCGCGATCCGGCGGCTGTGCGAGGGCGGGGTCAGCCGGTCCCGACCGCCGGCCAGGATCCGTACCGGGACCCGCTGCAGGTGCCGCAGTGCCCGGTGACGGTCGTGCCGCATCAGGTCGACGAAGAAGCCTTCCACGATGCCGGAATGCGTGGTGCAGATCAGTCGGCGCCCCAGCCGTACGTCATCCCGACTCGCGTCCGGGCCGAACAGGATCGCCCGTGCGAGCAGCGCGTCGGTGATCCGGCGACGCACCGCCCCGTCGCCGCGCCGCAGGTGGGACCGGTGACGTCGGGCGAACTCGCGCCCCAGCGCGGTCCGTACCAGGTCCGCGAACCGCTTCGGGAACCCGAGCGTGGCTCGGTGCAGGTCTCCGGCCGCGGTGTTGACAAGCACCACGCCGGCCACCCGAGGGTCGAACAGCTTTGGTTCCAACTCGGCGAGCGCCATGATCGTCATGCCACCGAGGGAGTGCCCCACCAGCACCAGGGGCAGGTCGGCGCAGGTCGCTTCGATCACGGTGCGGAGATCCTCGGCCACCTGCGCGATGCTGGTGGTGCCCTGGGGTGCGGGGCCAGACCGGCCGTGTCCCCGCATGTCGTAGCTGACCACGCGCACCGGTTGATCGGCGAGCGCGGCCGACTGGTGACGGTAGATCTCCGACGACAGGCACCAACCGTGCAGCAGCACCACGGCGACCCGGGCGCCCCGATCGGGTTCGGTCACCGCGACGGCCAGTTCGATGCCGTCCCGGGTGAACACCGTATTCATGCATTGACCTCCAGCGATGTGCTGACACGGACCGGTCCGGCGGCGCGGGCGTGCAGCGCGGTAATGACGGCCAACAGTGCCAGGTACGTCGCGAGCAACGTGACGTACCCGGCGTACCAGGTGATGTCCGGGAGCCCGGTCCTGGCCTCCCGCTGCAACAGGTGCCGTTCGGAGCCGAAGCCGCGGCTGACACCGGAGCGGGCCGGGACTTCCGCCGCCGGGATGGCACGGTCCGCGGGCAGGTACACCGGGGCGGCCACCAGGTGGTTGTCCGGCCTGTGGAGCCGGATCAGGGTCTTCCAGTCCCCGCCGACCGGTACCGGTCCGGTGGAACGCCAGGCGCCGTCGCCGACTGGTCGCATCGGTGTCCGTACCGAACCGCCGCCCTGCCAGGAGAGCGCGTAGAACCAGACCGCGCCGTCAGCCGCAGCCGGGTCGTCCAGGCGCACCGTCACCACGGCGGCGTCCGGCCTCACCGGATCGAGCGTGATCTCGCCTCTGAGGGTCCCCTCAGCCGTGCGGGGCACGCTCACCGCGAGCGTCCCGAACACCAGCACCGCTCCGGCCGCCAGCGCCGCGTACGCCCCCCGACGCGTCCGTACCGGGGTGGGTCTCGCGGCGGCGATCCGGTCGAGTCGGTCAAGCTGCCAGCCGGCGAGCAGCCCGGCCCCCACGCCAGCGAGCAGCCCGTACCCGAGATAGGCCGGAAGCTGCGGCGCGGGCCAGGGCAGCGGCAGAAACACCTGGCTCCAGGCCCACTCCGCGGCGGTGCCCAGGCTTCCCACCAGGATCCCGGCGAGGATCCCGAACCGGTACCGCCGGGTTACCGGGATCGCCGCCGCGAGAAGTTCGATCAGCACCGCCTGTGCCAAAAACAGGGAGAAGTGATGGGCGCTGCGGCCCAGGCCGGCGCTGACGCCGACCATCAGGACCGTACGTATCGCCAGGAAGGTGGCCACGGCCAGGAGCGCCCCGCCCGGTCCGAGCATCGCCCGCATCCAGACCAGGGCCCACGTGCCCGCCACCGCGAGGATCACCACCTGGGCCAGCATCGGGAACTGCGGCACGCCGAGTTCGTACTCCATCAGGAACACCGAGATCCCGATCAGCCAACCCATGGCGGACCTGACCTCCAGTACCCGGACCGCGCGGCCGGTGGTGCCGACCTGGCGGGCCTCCGCGGCCAGCACCGCGCCGCCTGTTGCCGACAACACCGCACCCCCGATCATCAGGACATGGGTCGGCCCCCATTCGGTGACGTCCTGGCCGTAGATCCGGTGCCATATGTCGTCCAGCGGAAAGCCCAGCAGCGCGAAGCCGCCGGCCACGGCGACGATCACGCCACCCAGCGGGGCACGCCAGCGGTGCCGGCCGAGCCGCAGCCGCATGGTGTGACGCGGCAGCGGATCGGCCGCCAGGCCGCAGCTGAGCAGGCCGGACGTGAAGACCCCGAGTAACCCGAAAAGGATCAGGTAGTGCGCCGGGTTCGCCAGTGGTCCCTGGTCCCGGCCCAGGTCCACGTGGTACGGCACGTCCCAGTACACCCCGACACCCGCCGCCAGCAGGGAGCCTGAGAGCAGCAGCGAGGGCAAC
The DNA here is from genome assembly GCA_036375165.1 of Micromonosporaceae bacterium. Taxonomy (GTDB): domain Bacteria; phylum Actinomycetota; class Actinomycetes; order Mycobacteriales; family Micromonosporaceae; genus WHSM01. The sequence goes on from DASUSI010000141.1 coordinate 22,189, forward strand.
CCGACCCAGCGGGGTAGTCCGGTCCAGGTGCTGGCTCGGTCGGCCAACCATCCGAGACGGGTGGTCCGGCCGGCACGTTCCCCGGCCATCATCATCAGTGCCGGTGCGAGAAACCCGGCCATGATCAGGGCGGTCAGCACCACCTGGAACAACGGTGCGCCCCCGGTCCCTGCGGCGTCTGCTCGGAACATCGAGTCCTCCGGCGTGTTGCGGATCCCGCTTCCGGGAGACAAGTTACCCAGAGTAATATACTGAGGGTAAGGACCCCATGGAAGAGGTGTACGCTCCACACCATGGCGAGTTCGGCCACCAACCGGCGAACCGGTGTCAGCGCGGAGTCGGAACGGGCTCGCCGGCGTCGGGTGCCACGCGCCGATCGGGAGCGGCAGATGCTCGCCGTTGCGGAGGAGGTCTTCGCCGAGCGCGGTTATCAGGACGCGTCCATGGACGAGATCGCCCGTCGGGTCGGCGTCACCAAGCCGATGCTGTACGCGTACTTCGGCTCCAAGGAGGGCCTCCTGGTCGCCACCATCGCCCGGGTACGCGAGGACATGACGGGCACGGTGATGTCCTCTGTCCAGGGCGCTGAGGACGTCAAGGAGATGCTTTGGCGAGGGCTGCTCGCCTACCACGAGTTCGTGGCCGAACACGAGCGCGGTTGGTCTGTCGTACGGCAGGTTGCCTCCCAGGCGGTGGCGGACCAGATCGAGCAGGTGCGTCGTGGCCTCAGCGACCTGATTGCCGAGATGATCACACTGCACGCACCGGCCGCCCCCGAACCGGACCGTCGGGCGTACGCTGAGATGATCGTCGGAGCGTGTGAGCGGTCCGCGCTCTGGCGGCAGACCCGCCATGACGTGACACCCAGGGAAGCGGCCAGACTGGTGATGAATGGCATCTGGTGCGGCGTTGCGAGCCTCGCCGACAGGTACAGTGCCGATTTCGACACTCGCCGTCCGGGCGTCTCGGTCTGAGGTCCAGGCACTCGTCCGGTGATGCCAGGATGTGGCTTGCCTCTCAGACACGTAACACCTCGGGTTGTGGTTCGCAGTACTTTGTTGACAGTTACCCGATTCCGTTGTCTGCTGGGGGTCCCGCGCTGGGACGACCGTCCACGAACACTTTTGTGGCGGGTCACATTTCCGGCGTACGGGGTAGACCGTTGTCAGTCCGCTGCGAGAGAAAGGGCGCCAGTGTCGCTCACGGCACCCGAGATTGATCCGGGGTGCGACGGCTGGGGAGCCGGCAAACACCGGAGACCCATGGTCGAGCATGTTGTACCGGACGTCTCGCAGGAGGGGAGCACAGGATGAGCACAGGGCCAGACGGCAGCCTGGAGGCCCAGAACTTCACCTGGCTCTTGCGGACCTTCGCGTCAGACACGGCTGGTGTGATCGAGGCCATCGTGGTCTCCGCGGATGGCCTGCTGATGGCGACATCCGGTGCTCATGGCACTGAGGACACCGACAGGCTGGCCGCCATCAGCTCATCGCTGCTCAGCCTCGCGGTGGGCGTGGGGCAGTGTTACCAGATGGGGGAACCGGACAAGATCATCGTGCAGTTGACGCACGGCCACCTGATCGTGAGTACGGTCAGCGAAGTCTCCGTACTGGCGGTACTGGTTTCCGATCAGGCGAATCTCGGAGCGGTCGCGTACGAAGCCTCGGTGCTCGCCCACCGGGCCGGGGCCGCCCTGACGCCGCAACTGGTCGAGGAGCTGAAGACCCGATTCGGCGCCTGATGCGGACCCCGGTTCGGCGGTTCACGGTCGCGGCCGGTCCGCGAGCAGCAGGCTGATGTCGCCGAACTCATGCCACAGGTACCGACCCCGCAACGCCGCCTGGTACGCACGCCGTACCACTTCATGGCCGGCGACCGCCTCCAACATCAGCAGGTGTGACGCGTCGGGCGCGTGCAGTCCGGTGACCAGAGAATCCACGACGCGCGGCGGTCGTTGCGGTCCGATCACCAGGTCGGTCCAGCCCTGTGCGGGAACCACCAGGCGGTCGGTTCCGGTGGCCGACTCCAGGGCCCGTACCACCGTCGTGCCCACCGCCACGATCCGGTGACCTTGCTGTCGGGTCCGGTTCACCAGCTCTGCTGTGGCGGCGGGCACCCGGAACCGTTCCGGAAGCGGTGGCTCGCCCGCCTCCTGTGAGGACACTCCGGTGTGGAGGGTCACTGGTGCGATCCGGACTCCCCGGGACGTGAGCCGGCCGACCAGATCCGGCGTGAACGGGCGACCCGCGCTGGGCATCTCGGCACTGCCCGGGTCGGTCGCGAACACCGTCTGGTATGCCTCCAGGGGCCAGTTCCCGGAAACGTAGCCGTACCGGATCGGCCGCCCGTGACGGACCAGGTACGGGGTCAGGCCGCCATCGGTACGCGCCCGCCAGAGCCGGTTCCGGCCGTCCTGCCCGGGGAGCGGTTCCACCAGGATCAGTGTGGCGCTGTCAGGAAGCTCGCCGAGTCTGATCCGCTCGCCCGGCACGGCGTCCAGCACCGGCCGGGCGGCATCCGGAGCGGTACGTAGTTCCACCACCCGCTCACCGTCGTCCAGCCTGGTGGAGAAGTGGACCACCACCGGGCTGGCGGGGAGTTCGCGGATCCCGTCGGCGGCGGCGGGGAGAGTCCCCGAGGTGTTCACCACCAGCAGGTCGCCGGGTCTCAGGAACCAGTCCAGTTGGGCGAACCGGGAATGCTTGACGTGGTGCCGGTCGGCGACCAGTAGCCGTACCTGGTCGCGGGGAACGCCGCGAGCCTCGGGAGGCGACGGGGCGGACAACTCTTCCGGTAGGTGGAACCGGGTACGGGGTCGGACGGCCAGGGTGTGGTTCATCTGGGTCCTCCGCGAGGCGGGTGGGCGGGGCATCGGTGTGGGGGGTGAGCCGGTGCGGGCCCCCGGCGGGTCGGTGAGGCGTCCTGGATGCTGGGGGCCGTCTGGCGGTGCGTTCACGCGGTGACCAGCAACTCGGAGGCCCGGTAACGTCCGTTCTCCGGCCGGTGCTCGATCAGATGCAACAACGCCGGCACCACTGTTTCAGGTTCTGGGCGGTCGGAAATGTCCTCGCCGGGGAATGCCTGCTGGTGCATCTCGGTACGCATGTCCCCGGGGTCCAGTGCGTAGACCGACAGCTGCGGGTGCTCAGCGGCGAGGACCGCGGTGATCTGGTCGAGTGCGGCCTTGGCGGAGCCGTACCCTCCCCAGCCTGGATACGCCTCGACCGCGGCGTCTGAACTGATGTTGATGAGCGTCCCCCGGGCCTCGGTGAGGTTCCCGAGCAGCGACTGGGTGAGTGCCAGGGGAGCGAACACGCCCACCTGGTACACCCGTTCCAACTCGTCGAGCGGATATCCAGCCAGTTGTGGCTGAGGGCTGGGACCGAGCCGACTCGCGTTGTTGATCAGAAGGTCCAGTCGACCCGCCCGCTGTACGGCGGCCAGGAGTTCCTGTCGGTGCGCGGGGTCGGCGATGTCGCCGGGGAGGGCCGTGACGTCGGGGAGGCCGGCGGTGGCCTCGCGCAGCCTGGTCTCCCGCCGGGCGTTGACGATCAAAGTCCAGTTACGGGCGGCGAGTGCGCGGGCGGTGGCCAGGCCGAGTCCGGCGGATGCTCCGGTGATGAGCGCTATGGGCATTGGTTCTCCTCCTTCGGGACGTATCGCTCAATTGTTCAACGTGAAGTGAGGTTTAATTCAATCGTTTGGCGATGTGAGCGTCGCCACGCCGCGGTGAATCCGCTGGCGCGGTTGCGCCTCCTGTCGTGGCGGCCGACTGACGGCTTCAAGGCGTCCGAACGGCGAGACCGGGAGTCCGGAATTCCACGCATGGAGCCTTCCCGGATGGTGTTACTCATCGGTAATGTTGCGCCATGTCGGCCATGGGGAGGTCCAGATGCGGGGAATCGGGAGCAGGGCGACGGTAGCCACACTGGCGGGCGGGTTCCGAGCGGTGTTCTCCTTGCCGCTTCCGCTACGACGAGTGCTCGCCGGCCCGCCGGTATACCGCGAGGGACAACGGCTCGACGTCGACATGCAGGTGTTCCTGCGACTGCAGCGGCTCACCGGCAGGGGTCTGGTGGACACCACCCCGGAACACGCCCGTCGCGAGGTCGAGGAAGGCGACGTGATCCTGCGCGGACCGCTGGTCCAACCGGTGGAGACCCGCGACCTGACCATCCAGGACGGTCTCGCCGCCCGGCTCTACACTCCGACGGATCCGGCCCCCGGCGACGGACTGCTGGTGTACTACCACGGCGGCGGCTGGGTCGTGGGCAGCCTGGACAGTCACGACAACGTCTGCCGGTTCCTGGCCCGTCACGCGGCTGTCAGAGTGCTTTCCGTGGCCTATCGTCTGGCGCCGGAGCACCCGTTCCCGGTCGCCGCCGAGGACGCGTACACGGGGTTCCGATACGCCCGGCGGCATGCGGCCGAACTCGGCGCCAACCCGGACCTGATCGCCGTGGGCGGGGACAGCGCCGGGGGGAACCTTTCCATCGCCACAGCCCTGCAGGCCGCCCGCGACGGGGCACCGGGACCGGCGTACCAGTTGCTGATCTACCCGGCGACCGACCACACCACCCGGCGGCGTTCCCGGGAGCTGTACGGCCAGGGGTTCTTCCTCACCGACGCCAGCATGACCTGGTACGGCGACCACTACGCCGGCTCGGCTGACCGTGCCGACCCGCTGCTCTCCCCCCTGCTGGCCAGGAATCTCGGCGAACTGGCACCGGCATACGTCGCGGTGGCCGGGTTCGACCCGCTGTGCGACGAGGGCGAGGCATTCGCTGAAAAGCTCGCCGCGGCCGGGGTGCCGGTCACGCTACGCCGCTTCGACGACCTGATCCACGGCTACGCCAATTTCATCGGTTTCAGCGCTCGGGCGCGTGAAGCGATGCTGGACGCGGCCACCGCCCTCCGCCAGGCGCTCGCCGTACCGCGTCGTGGGGTGGCGGACCGAGACGCGAGCTGATTTCACAGATACCGGAGATTTCAAGGTTTCCGCGGTACGCCGGCCCCCCGCTGAATCGCGGGATTCGATATTGTCCCTGGCACCTGCGACGGGGAAGGGGCCCGCAGACGGGTCGACGGTGGCGGGACGGCCGTCTGCGCGCGTTGGCCCGTAAGGCGAGTACGGGAGCGTGCTTGTGTTTGCTGAGGTCTTGTGGCTGCTGTTGGCCCTGCTGTCGCTGTTCATCATCGGGCTCGGGATTGTGCTGCTACGTTCCCGTCCGGACGCTGACAGCACCGCCGCCGAGGTCCGGTCGGAGCCGCCGGACCCGCTCGGGTCTTCCGGCGACAGCCCGGCCCTTACACCGGGTGGGACGTCGTCCGCGGACAACGGCCAAGGCACAGCCCAGGGCCAGGGCCCACCACCCTGGCCGACCGCCGAGGAACAGGCCGGCTATGCGCTGTTCCGGATGAGCCATGACGAGCGGGCCCGGTTGCTGGCCGCGGCCGGTGGCTGGGCTCCGGCCGACCCGGACGTGACGCCACCTCCGAGAACCGCCCGTGGCGCGATCGGAAGTGGCTTCACATCGCCCGTGGGGCTGTCCGGCCAGATCCGAGGGTATGTGCGTGACTCCGGGGGCGCGGTGATCACCGGAGCCTCGTTGACCCTGATCGACGTCGCCGGAGGCCAGATCGGACGGAAGGTGACCGGTGGGGACGGCTCGTACAGCCTGTCCACGCCGGGGCCGGGAAGCTACTTCCTGATCACCCGGGCGAGAGGCCACCATCCGCTGGCCTCCACGGTGACCGTCTCCCAGCAACCCGTCACACTCGGGATCGTGCTGACCGGCCTCGCGGAACTGTCCGGTGTGGTGCGGGTGATGGGCAGCCAGGAGCCGGTGCCCGAGGCTGCCCTGACCCTGCTGGACCCGCGTGGCGAAGCGGTGGCCTCGGCGAAGAGCGACGCCCGGGGTAGGTACCACTTCCCGGACCTGGTGGGCGGCATATACACCCTCGCGGCCAGCGCGTCCCCCTTCCAGCCGGTGGCCCGCCTGGTCACGGTGGCCGACACCGGTGAATCCTCTGAGGACGTCGAACTGATCGCGGGAACCTTCCTGTGCGGCACCGCACTGGGAGGCAGGGACCGTCGGCCGGTTCCGGATGCCCGTGTGACATTGCTGGACGAGGAGGGCAACGTCGTCGGTGTCGCCCGTACCGACGCGGCCGGGGAGTACCTGTTCATCGACGTTCCCGAGGGTAGTTACACGTTGCGCGCGAGCGGCTACCCGCCGGTGACCGCGAACGTACGCGTGTCCGGCAGTGAGAGACACGAGCACGATCTCGAACTGAGGCATCCCGATGACTGATCCAGCCGGTCTCCCACCCTGGGGCCACCAACCGTCCGTCGGCGGGCTGAGCAGCGATACGAGGAGCGAGGAATGAACAACGGTTCACTCGGGGGAAACGGAGTCCACTTTGGCGGTCGCGGGGTGTCCGTACAGGTGCAGACCAGCGACGAGTGGCCGATTCCCGGCGCGGTGCTCACCGTGATGGACCTGTCTGGCAACCAGGTCGCCCGGTCCGAGGCGAACGAACGGGGCAGCGCGGACACCACACCGCTGCCGCCGGGTCCGTACACCGCCATCGTCACAGCCCCGGGGTACACCCCGGCTGCGCGTACCGCGATCGTGACCGCGAGCGGCTCCGCGTCGTTGGGCACTATCGTGCTGCCACGGGTCGCCGGGACCGAACTGCCTCCCGCCGGCCCCTGGACCATCGACCCGATGCACTCGAAGATCCTGGTGACCGCCCGGCACATCGGCCTGGCCAGCGTCCGGGGCTGGTTGCGCGACCTGTCCGGCACGATCCACGTGGCCGACCCGATCGAGCGCTCCACCGTGGACGTCGAGATCCAGGCGGAGAGTGTCGACACCGGGATCAAGATGCGCGACGACCACCTACGCTCCACCGACTTCCTGGACGTCGCGAACTATCCCGTGATCCGGTACCGCGGCACCGGTGTCACGCCGCAGGGCGACGACCAGTGGTTGGTGACCGGTGAACTCACGATCACGTCCATCACCCGGCCGGTGCCGCTGCAGGTGACCTACCTCGGACTCGGCCCGGACCCGTGGGGCGGCACCAGGATGGGACTGCGCGCCACCGCCGAGTTGTACCGGGACGACTTCGCGATGCGGTACAACGACCTGGTACGCGCCGGCATCGCGATCGTCGGCACGAAGCTCTACGTGGAGATGGACATCGAGGCGGTGCAGGGGGACAGCGCCTCGGAGGGCTAGGGGGAACGCGCCCGGCTCAGCTCGTGAGCAGTCTCCGGGTCGCGCGCGCGATCTCCAGGTCCTCCCGGGCCTCGATGACGAAGCTGCGTACCGTGGCGCCGACACCGGTCAGTTCCGTGTCCGGCTGAGCGTCCTTGTTCCCGGCCGGATCGATCCGTACCCCGAGGAACGCGAGGCCGTCGGCGGCACCGGCCCGTACCTGCCACGCGTGCTCGCCGACCCCGCCGGTGAACGCCAAGGCGTCCAGCCCACCGACCGCCGCGGCCATCGCCGCGATCCCGGCCCGCAGCCGGTGCAGGTACATGTCCAGGGCCAGGGTCGCGGCCTCGTCCCCGGCATCGGCCAGATTGGCGACGGTACGCATGTCCGACTGGCCGGCGACGCCGAGCAACCCCGACTCGTACACCAGCCCGTGCTCCACCTGTTCCGGAGACAGCCCGACGCCCCGGATCAGCCACAGCACCAGGCCCGGGTCCACACTGCCGGACCGGGTGGCCATCATCAGCCCTTCCAACGGGGTGAACCCCATGGTGGTGTCGGCGCACCGGCCGTCCTGCACCGCGCTCAACGAGGCTCCGGCCCCGAGGTGGCAGACCACCAGGCGACGGCACCCGCCCCGGGTCAGCCCCGCCACCCGGCGGGCCGCCCAGGCGTGGGACAGGCCGTGGAAGCCGTACCGCCGGATCGGATAGCTCTTACGCCAGCCTTCCGGGATCGGGTACGTCTCAGCGGCCGGGGTCACCGTCCGATGGAACGAGGTGTCGAAGCAGGCCACGTTCGGTCGCCGCGGCCACGCGGCGATCACCATCCGGGCGAGCCGCAGCGCGGGTGGCTGGTGCAGCGGGGCAAGCGCCGTCAGTGCCTCCAACTGGTCCAACACCAGGTCGTCGACCAGGGTGGGTCCGGTGAACTCGGCGCCCCCGTGCACCACCCGGTGCCCCACCGCGTCCGCCTCCGGTGCCTCGGCGAGGACCGCCGCCAGCTCGTCGTCGGACAACTCGGCCGGCGCGGCTGCGTCGTGCCGCCACACCACGGCGTCCCTGCCCTGCTCAGCCGGTTCCAGTAACCGCAGTTTCAGGCTGCTGGAACCGGTGTTGACCACGAGTACCCGCATGGCTCACCCCGGCCAGACCCAGTCGCGGATTTCCGGGGCGTCCTCGCCGTACTCGCGGGTGTGGTCCCGGCAGGCCGCACGGGCGTCCACCATCCGTTGCCGTAGCACGGCCTGCCGGGACCGCAGCGCCGGCACCCGGTCGATCACGTCCATCACCAGGTGGAACCGGTCCAGGTCGTTCAACATCACCATGTCGAACGGCGTGGTGGTGGTGCCCTCCTCCTTGTACCCGCGCACGTGCAGGTTGTCGTGGTTGGTCCGGCGGTAGGTGAGCCGGTGGATCAGCCAGGGATAGCCGTGGTACGCGAAGATGATCGGCTTGTCGGTCGTGAACAGGGCGTCGAACTGGGCGTCCGGCAGCCCGTGCGGGTGCTCCGACGACGGTTGCAGCCGCATCAGGTCAACCACGTTCACCACCCGTACCTTCAGGCCAGGAAGGTAACGGCGGAGCAGGTCCGCCGCCGCCAGGGTTTCCAGGGTCGGTACGTCTCCCGCGCAGCCGAGCACCACGTCCGGTTCTCCGCCGTCGTTGCTGGCCCAGTCCCACACCCCGATGCCGCGTCGGCAATGCGCCACCGCCTCGGCCATGGACAGCCACTGCGGTGCCGGTTGCTTGCCCGCCACCACCACGTTCACGTAGTGCCGGCTGCGCAGGCAGTGGTCCATCGTGGACAGCAGGGTGTTGGCGTCCGGTGGCAGGTAAACCCGGATGATCTCGGCCTTCTTGTTCACCACGTGGTCGATGAAGCCCGGGTCCTGGTGCGAGAAGCCGTTGTGGTCCTGCCGCCAGACATGACTGGACAGCAGGTACGTGAGGGAGGCGATCCGGCGTCGCCACGGGATGTCCCGGCTCACCTTCAGCCACTTCGCGTGCTGGTTGAACATCGAGTCCACGATGTGGATGAACGCCTCGTAGCTGGTGAACAGCCCGTGCCGGCCGGTCAGCAGGTAACCCTCCAGCCAGCCCTGGCACAGGTGCTCGGAAAGCACCTCCATCACCCGGCCGTCCGGGTCGAGGTGGTCGTCGGCCGGGGTGATCCGGGCGTCGAATGCCCGCCCGGTCACCTCGAACACGGCATCCAGCCGGTTGGACTTGGCCTCGTCCGGCGCGAAGATCCGGAACCGGTCCCGGTTGCCGGCGACCACGTCGCGTAACCACTTTCCGAGTTCCCGGGTGCCCTCGGCGACCCCGCCGCCGGGCTTGTCCATCGCGACCCCGTACTCGCGGTAGTCGGGCAGGTCAAGGTCGCGCAGTAGGACGCCGGTGGTGTGCGGGCTGGCGCTCATCCGCCGGTTACCGGCCGGTGCCTGGGCCCGGATCTCCGGCACCGGGGCGCCGCGCTCGTCGAACAGCTCCTCCGGACGGTAGCCGCGCAGCCACCCCTCCAGTCGCTTGAGAGCCCCGGAGTCGTGCCGGACGTTGGTCAGCGGGACCTGATGGGACCGGAAGCTGCCCTGGTCCGGCCCGGTCCAACCCTTGGGGGTGCGCAGCACGATCATCGGCCAGCGGTGCGAGCTGGCACCGCTGCCGGTCCGGGCCTGTCGTTGGACCTGCGCGATCCGGTCCAGTGCGGTGTCCATGGCGGCGGCCAGCCCCTGGTGTACC
>DASUSI010000142.1:0-40113 GCA_036375165.1 Micromonosporaceae bacterium
ACGCCGCATGGTGCGGCGGTCATATGACCGCCGCACCATGCGGCGTCTCAGCCAGTGACCTAGGGTCGCCTCCGGTTGCGCGGACCCGGAGGCGTCCGGATCCTGTGCGTGATCCGGTGCCGCCCGCTCCGCCAGGTAGTCGGCCACGGCCACAACTGTCCGGGTGGGTCCACAACAGGGTTGCCGGAACGTCCATCTGAAGCCGCTTTTCCAACCGTCGCCGGATGGCGACGGTCATCACCGAGTCGAGCCCGAGCTCGGACAACGGTCTGTGAATGTCGAGGTCGTCCTCGGACATTCTCATCTCCGCGCAGACCTGGCGCGACACCTCCGCCACCAGCCGGGAAGAATTCGACGAAGTAGCGTTGCATGTCGTGGATCAGCAGCACGGCTCGGGCGGGATCCGGGGTCCACGCCATGACGTTGTCCGGCAGATCCGCCAGGTGAGGCGTCGGGTAGGGCGTGATAGCGGGGATCGGCATCGCTCACTCCCAGGTCAGCCGCCCAGCGCGGCTCCGCCATCGACGTAGATGGTTTGCATCGTGATGTGTCGGGCGCGTTCCGACAGCAGGAACATCACGGCGTCGGCCACATCGGACGGTTCAGCGATCCGTCCGAGCGGGATACCGACGCGGAAGGCGGCCGGATCGCCGGCGATCGCCGTGGCCGCCGGGTCGGCCACCGAGAACAAACTGTGAAACATCGGCGTGTCGGTCGAGCCAGGGGCCACCACGTTGCAGCGGATGCCGTACTTCGCCAGTTCCAGCCCCAGGCAGCGGGTGAACGCGCTCGCAGCCGCCTTGGACGCGGCGTAGGCGGCCATCCCGGACCGTGGCACCCCGGCCGCGTTCGACGCTACGGTCACGATGGCGCCGTCGCGGCGCGGCACCATCCGCCGCGCCACCGCCCGGCTGACGCCGAATACCCCGGTGGTATTGACCGCGATCGTGTCATCCCACGCCGTGTCGGTGGTCGACAGTGTGTCCGACGGATGCAGCACACCCGCCACGTTCACCAGGAGGCCGACCGGTCCGAGGTCACGTTCGATCCGGTCGACGGTGGCCTCGACACCGTCCCGATCGGTGACGTCCAGCGGGACCGCGGTGATCGTCCGGTCTTCGACGCGCGCCGCCTTGACGAGCAATTCCAGCCGGTCGGCGTCCCGGTCCACCGCCGCGACCCGGGTCCCCTCGGCCGCCAACGCGCTCGTCACCGCGGCTCCGATTCCGCCGGCGGCGCCGGTCACCAAGGCGATCTTGCCGGACCGCTCAGGGTACTGAGACATCGGTTCCTCCAGACGTTGTCGCGGCGGGTTCGCGCTCGGGGTGACGTGGCCCGGTGCTCTCGGTGCCCCAGCTCCTGACGACATCGACGGCCTGATCAGGGCGAAGCCGCGGGTCGCACGCGGTGCGGTAGTTGGCCGTCACCGCGGTCGGGCGCATCTCGGCGGACAGGCACTCGGTCACCTGTTCCGGAGTCGCCTCCAGATGCAGACCACCGGCGATCCCTCCGGAGGCGGCCAGGATCGCGCGGAAATCGCGGACCTCGTGCATTGACTGCGGGACATGGCGGGTCTTGCGTCCGCTTGGTGTCGGGACGGTGTTGCCGTGCATGGGGTCGCACATCCAGATCACGGGGTGGCCTTCGGTGCGTACCGCCTCGACCAGCGACGGCAACAACCGCGACACGTGGTTCGCGCCCAACCGGGTGATCAACGTCAGGCGTCCAGGTTCGCGGTTCGGGTCCAGCCGGTGGCACAGCCGGACCAACTCGTCAGGCGTCATCGAGGGACCGACCTTGCAGGCGACCGGGTTCACCACGGTTGCCAGCATCCGCACGTGGGCACCGTCGAGTTGGCGGGTCCGGTCGCCGATCCACGGCCAGTGGGTCGAGGAGAGCAGGATGTCTCCGCCACGTTGGCGGCGCAGCAGCGGCACCTCATAGTCGAGCAGCAGGGCCTCGTGGCTGGTCCACACCGCTGGTACGCCGGACTCACCCGTCCTGGCGCGCAGAAACGCCATCGCCGCCGCGGCGGCGTGGTAGCGGGCCAGCAGCCGTTCCTCCGCGCAGTCGCCGGCCTGCAGCACGGTGCGTCGGCCGGCGGCCACCTCGGCGAGCAGCCGGGAGAGTTGGTCGACCTCGTCCCGGCTCGCCAGTGCAGGTAACCTGGCCAGGTCCGCGCGGGTCGCGACCACCAGTTCAACATCGGCCCATTCCGGCTGCTGTTTCAGCTGCCCTGACACCAGTCCTCCGAAGTGAGACAGCACGCACCGATATGGGTGGCCAGCGACGGCACCGCTCGCTAATTGCGAATACGACCCTCGCACCGGGGTGCGGAAGCGTCCACTACTCACGTTGGTAGGGGCCGGCAACCAGCGACCTCAAACCTCCTCATGCGGGTAGTGGTCGTCCCCGCGATGGGCTGTCACGGTAGTGAGCGGAAGCCATCACCGGGAAACAAACAACGGAGTAGTGGCACCTGGCCGGCTTCTGACACACGGGCCGCCAGCCCGGTCCACTGTGTCGGCTACCCACGAGGGTCGACCGTTTCTCGCGGTGTGCTTCGGCCACCAGGTCCTCAGCGGAGTGCTCGACCTTCCACTACGCCGCAGGATCGTGCCGAATCAGGGCACCCAGCGGGAGATCAACCTGTTCGGCACCCGTCGCCGGGTCGGGTTCTGCAACACGTTCGAGGCGGTCTGTGGTTCCGACCGGTTCAGCGCAGACCTGGCCACAGGGACGGTGGAGGTGTGCCGGGACCGGGGAAGTGGCGCGGTGCACGCGCTGCGCGGTCAGGGGTTCGCAGCGGCGCAGTTCCATCCCGAGTCCGTCCTGACCACCGACGGCCCGGTGATCCTCGGCGAACTCCTCGACGCGGCCGACGGAAGTCTGGCCTGGAGCCAGGTTCGTCTTCCAGCAGGGGCATCTGCGCTGGCTGGTCGGTGACTTCACGACCACCGGATACCTGGAGACCACGATCCCGGTGCTGGTGTTCTGTATCGCGTTTGGACTGTCGATGGACTATGGGGTGTTCCTGCTCTCGCGGATCCGGGAGGAGTACACCCGCACCGGTGACAACACCCAGGCGGTGGCTGAAGGGCTGCGCCGTACCGGCCGTGTCTTCACGACCGCCGCGATCGTGATCGCGTTCGGCTGGCGGTCCTCGCCACGTCCGGTGTCTCGCTGCTGAAGCTTCTCGGTGCGACGACCGCGCTCGCCGTGGTGGTTGACGCGTTCCTGGTTCGGAGCCTGCTGGTGCCAGCGTTCATGAAGGTCGCCGGCCGGGCCAATTGGTGGGCACCGCCTACCCTGGCCCGGGTCTACCAGCGTTGGGGTCTGCGTGAAGTCTCCGAACCAGCGGAGCCCAGGCTCCCGGAACTCGTCCACCGGAACTGACCGGGGGAGCGGTCCGGCGACCTGGTTACGGTGGACACCCAGAGGAGGTGATCCCCATGACCGGAACGACCGCCGACGCGTCGGGTGCGGGCGGCCGCCGCCGCAGGGCGGACGCCGAACGCAACATCGAGGCCATTCTCGACGCGGCGGTCACCTGCCTGAGCAGAAACCCCGATGCCAGCGTGGCCGACATCGCGTTGACCGCAGGGGTCGGGAGGGTGACCCTCTACGGACACTTCAGCTCCCGCGCCACCCTGATCGATGCGGTGATGGGCCGGACCGTGGCCCGGGCCGACGCGACCCTGCAGGCCAGCGGGCTCGACGACATTGCGGCTGACGAGGCGCTCACCCGGATGGTGAGTTCCGCTTGGCCGATTCTCAACCAGTACCGTGCGGTGCTTCTCGCCGCGGAACGTGAACTGCCAGCGGAGCGGATCAGGTGCCATCACGACCGCCCGCTGGGACGGGTGCGCCGGCTGATCGAACGTGGCCGGCGCGAGGGGGTGTTCCGTACCGACATGCCAGTCGGTTGGCTGGTCACCGTGTTCCACACCGTGCTGCACAGTGCCGCGCAGGAGGTCATCAACGGCCGGCTCACGCTGAACTCAGCGGACTGGGTCATTGTCGACACGCTGCTCGCCGCGTACACCCCGCCGGGACGATCGGTGCCGGTTGCGAGCCTGCCGTCGTCGCCGCGCACCAGACGCCCGCGTACCGATCGGTAGCTGATCAGGTCCTCTGACGGCAACGGTTTCGGCGGTGCCACCGTACTGGCCCCTGGCCCGGTGCGTTACCGCGAAGCGGCGAGGATCAGGTCGGCGACCGCGTGGGGGGCGTCCAGCATCGTCGGGACGATGTGACTGTCGGCCTGCTTCCCCTGTTCGCCGCGTTGCGGTTGAAGACCTCGGCCTCGAAGCCCTCGGAGCGTGCCCGATCTCGTACTGAGTTGTTCGGCGGTGTCTGGGAGCCGACCAGAAGCGGACGGCGAATCCCCGTGCCCTGGCGGGTAGGCATGCCCGGCGTTCGGGTGTCTGGAACCTAGCATCCTAGGATGACTTCCATGACGTAACCACTGCCTCACAAAGCCGTCCCACACCAGAACACCATCGCGTAACAGCAGACGCTCCGGGTAGCTGACAGTCATGAAGACAACATCTGCGCTGCCTGTCACCACCGTCGTGATCAGCCATAACCGCAGGGAGCAGGTGCTGCGTACCCTGTCCCGGCATTCACCGCCAACGATCTTGGTGGACAACGGTTCTTCGGATCGCACCACCCAGGCGGTCACGGAGGTACTTCCGGACGTGGCGATCATCCGGCTGGATTCCAACCATGGGGCTCAGGCGCGCAACTTCGGGGTTGCGGCCGCCGCCACCCGGTACGTCGCCTTCGCGGACGATGATTCGTGGTGGGCACCTGGTGCCCTGCCCCTGGCTGCCGCGATCCTCGACGACCATCCCCGGGTGGCACTTCTCGCGGGGCGGATCCTGCTCGGGGAGGAGCAGGAGGAGGATCCGCTGTGCCGTACTCTCGCCGGTTCCCCCCTGCCGGGGGGTGAGGGGCTTCCGGGCAAGCGCATCCTCGGTTTCGCGAGCTGTGGTGCTGTGGTACGCCGTACCGCGTTTCTGCAGGCGGGAGGATTTGACCCGGTGGTGTTCTTCATGGGGGAGGAGACCCGTCTGGCACTGGATCTGGCAGCCGCGGATTGGGAACTGTGTTATGTGCCGGAGGTGGTGGCGTACCACCACCCGTCGCCGGCACGTGACCGTCCCGCCCGACATCGGCTTGTGGTCCGCAACGAACTGCTCACCGCCGTGATGCGCCGCCCGTGGTCGACGGCGCGGCGGACTCTCTGGCGGGCATTGAGGTCTGGAGGCGACAGTCGCAAGGCGGTCCTCACCGCACTGCCGCGACTGCCTGCCGCGGTCGCTGCCCGTCGCCGGGTGCCGCCCCACGTCGAGGCGCGGATGCGCCTGCTCGAAGTCGCCGGCTCATGACGCCCCGGCCGGCTCCTCGCCGTCCGCGGGGTGCTCAACCAGGGCGATCACCCGAGCGGACATGAACCTGGCAGAACGCACCAGGGTTCCGTTGCGGGTGACCTCGGACACCTCTACGACTCCGCGGCCAGTGGTGATCTCCACCCGACGACCGGCACGGGTGGCGATCACCTGGTACCCGCGGGTGGCACCCGCGCCGAGGTCGATGACGATCTCCACCCGGTCACCTTTCACGGAACAGACATACCCGGCGTACCACCGAATCTGCCCGTCCCGGTTACTTCTCGGTTGGGCGGCGTTTTCGCAGCTCATTCATCTGGCGTGGGATGTCACAAGGGTTGGATATAGTGACACCGCGCTTGCCGTGGCCGGTGGGCCGGGGGAGGGGGAGACCTGGTGACCGAGCAGCCGGGGGCGTCCCTCGATGCGACCGGTACGCCGGTGTCCCGGACATGGCGGCGGGTCGTCACGGTTCCCAACCTGATCAGTTTCGTACGCCTGTTGGGTGTGCCGCTGTTCCTGTATCTGATCCTGGTCCGTCAGCATGACGTGGCAGCCCTCGTGGTTCTGGTGATCGGCGGCACGTCGGACTGGGTGGACGGATACGCGGCGCGCACGCTGGGACAGGTGAGTCGACTCGGCACGCTGCTCGACCCCCTTGCCGACCGGCTGTACATCCTGGCGACCGTGCTCGCGTTCACGGTTCGGGACGTGGTGCCCTGGCAGTTCACAGTGGCGCTATTGGCGCGGGAGTTGCTACCCGCCACGGTGATCGTTCTGCTGCGCTGGTACGGCTACGGTCCGCCGCCGGTGCACTTCCTGGGTAAGACCGCGACGTTCGTGCTGCTGGTTGCTTTTCCGTTTCTCCTGTTGGCCCAGCTCGGTGGGGTGGCGTACCGGATCGGTACGCCTGTGGGCTGGTCGCTCGCGGTGTGGGGCCTGGTGCTGTACTGGTGTGCGGGCGTGTTGTATCTGGTTCACGCCGGCCGGGTGGTCAGGCAGAACGGGCGTGGTGACGGAGTGGTGGGTTGAGCGAGGGAACACCGGGGTCCGGTTCCGGCCGTCCGGGGCCGGATCGGCGGGGCTCGGCATCCTTCGGCGCGGACCTGCTCACCGACCTGTTCGTGAACCCGCTCGACCCCGGGTACGCCGACGCGGCGGAACGCAGGCGAAGTACCGGTGCCACCCCGGTCCACGGCAGAGTGTCGGGACGGATCGCCACGGCCGTCGTGTTGGTGCTGTTCGGGCTGTTGCTCTCGGTGGCGTACCAGCATGTGGTGGCCGGTGCCCCGGCGGCGGAACGGGCCCGCTCAGGGCTTGTGGACGAAGTACTGGGCGCTCGTGAAGAGAGTGAGTCCTTGGAACGCCGTGCGGCCCGGTTGCGTGACCAGGTCGCCGCGGAGCGGGATCGGGCACTGGGTGGTGGCGCGGACGTGGACCGGTTGCGTGACCTGGAAGCCGGCACCGGCCTGGCCAGGGTGTCCGGTCCGGGGATGAGCGTGAGGTTGACCGATGGACCGCCAGACATCGATCCGGTCAGCGGCGAGCCGACCGGGGAGAATCCGGGTCGGGTGCTGGATCGGGACCTGCAACGGGTGGTGAACGCATTGTGGGCGGCGGGTGCGGAGGCGGTGGCGATCAACGACCAGCGCCTGTCCGCGGTGTCGACGATCCGGGGTGCCGGTGAGGCAGTCCTGGTGGACTTCACTCCGGTTACCAGTCCGTACCTGGTGCGGGCGGTCGGGCCACCGGGGATGGTGCAGCGGTTCGCCTCGTCCCGTACCGCGGAACAGTTGCGCTGGCTGCAGGAGAAGTACCGGATGGGAGTCACGGTTTCCGGGCGGGACCGGGTGGTCCTGCCAGCCGCGCCGCAGCCGCGACTTCGGTACGCGAAACCACCGGGACGCACAGCGTCTCCGTCGCCGAGCGGGAGTGGACGATGATCGCAGTTTTGGCGTTGGTGATCGGTGTCGTACTCGGCCTGGTTCTGGATCCGACGGTTCCGGTCGCGTTACAGCCGTACCTGCCGATCGCGGTGGTCGCCGCGCTGGACGCCGTGTTTGGCGGGATCCGGGCTCGGCTGGATGGGATTTTCGACGACAAGCAGTTCGTGGTGTCGTTTGTGTCGAACGTGCTGGTCGCCGCGCTGATCGTCTACCTGGGCGACCAGTTGGGCGTGGGTGGGCAGTTGTCGACAGGCGTGGTCGTGGTGCTCGGGGTGCGGATCTTCGGGAATGTCGCGGGCATCCGGAGGCATCTGTTCCGTGCGTGACCGGCTGATCGAATTGTGGCCGGTCACGGTGTTGGCGTACCGATGATGACGGAGAGCGGTTGATGGGCGAGGCGGATCGGGTAACCGAGGGTTCGTTGCGTGAGCCCTCCGGCGAGCCGGGGTCGGGTGAGCCGCGTCGGCCACGTGCCGGGGTGTTGATCGGCTTGCTGGCGGGGTTGCTCGGGTTCGGTCTGGCGGTGCAGTTGAACACCGCCCAGGACGATCCCACGCTGGCGGGTGCCCGGCAGGAGGACCTGGTCCGGATTCTGGATGATCTCGATGCCCGTAAGGAACGGCTGCGCGACGAGATCACGTCGTTGGAGGACCGTAGGCGGCAGTTGACCTCCGGTGCGCAGGGCCAGGCGGCGGCGGTTGACGAGGCCAGGCGACTGGCGGACGAGTTGGGGATCCTGGCGGGCACCCTGCCCGCGGAGGGGCCGGGTCTTGTGGTCCGGTTCCGGCCGGGATCAGAGCCGGTGCGTGCCGACCAGGTCCTGAACGCGGTGGAGGAGTTGCGTGGTGCGGGGGCTGAGGCGATGCAGATCTCCGGTGCGGACGGCCCCCCGGTACGGATCGTGGCGGCGACGTACTTCCTTGACGACGGTGCCGGTCTTGAGGTGGACGGGCAGTCGCTGGCGGCGCCGTACACCCTCGCGGTGATCGGTGATCCGGAGACCATGCGGACCGCTTTGGAGATACCGGGTGGGGTCGTCAGCGAGGTCTCCAAGGACGGAGGTACGGTCAGTCTGGACGAGCGGAAGCGGATCACCGTTTCCGCACTCCGGCGGGCCGAACCGCCCCGGTACGCTCGGCCCACCTCGTAACTGACCGAAGCACGCTTGCCGCCATCGGTGCGCGGTGGGTGAACCGGAGAGGACGGCACGTGATCCCTGAGGACTTGCGGTACACGCCCGAGCATGAGTGGGTGCGTCCGGTGGAGGACGGCTCCATGGTACGGGTGGGTATCACCGATTATGCCCAGGATGCTCTTGGTGACATCGTGTTCGTCCAGTTGCCTGACGTTGGGACCAAGGTCAGCGCTGGTGAGTCGTTGGGCGAGGTGGAGTCCACGAAGAGCGTGTCGGACATCTACGCACCGGTGGACGGTACGGTGACGGCTTCGAATCCGGTTCTCGGTGAGCGACCGGAGTTGCTCAATACGGACCCGTACGGTGAGGGCTGGTTGGTTGAGATCGAGCCGGCCGACCAGGCGGCGTTGGGTAACCTGCTGGACGCCTCCGGGTACTCCCAGTTGATCGAAAAGACATGATTGGAGGGGTCAGCGGGCCTGGTTGACCCCCTGTTTCAGCGCTGGCTAGGCTCGCCCGATCGACCGTGAACACTCAGGTCGGCGTCGGTCACCCCAATCGGGTGGTATGGGGAAGGGCATGTCTGGCCGGTCGCACCGCCCGCCCGCGTCCTTTGGCTGGACGCTGACCGATTAGACGCTTGAAGGTGGTCCGATGACGCGCCCCGACGACGAGTATCCCCAACTCGACGTCACTTCGACGATGAACTTGGGAGCACTCGACGAGATTCTCGGCGAGGGTTCCGATACTGACGTGGTTCCGAGCCGGATCGCCGGTTCGCTTCCTCCCGGTACCGCGCTGCTGGTGGTGCGTCGTGGCCCCAACGCTGGCGCGAGGTTCCTTCTTGATCATGATGTGACGACGAGTGGTCGACACCCCGACAGTGACATATTCCTCGATGATGTGACGGTGTCCCGGCGGCATGCGGAGTTTCATCGCGAAAGTGGGACGTTCACGGTACGCGATGTCGGTAGCCTCAATGGCACGTACGTGAACCGGGAGCGGGTGGAGACGGCAACGCTGAGCAGCGGGGATGAGGTGCAGATCGGGAAATTCCGGCTGGTCTTCATCGCTGGCCCGCGGCCGGACTGATCATCGGGAGGGATGTACGTAGTGTCGCAGTCCGGGGCATCGTCGGCTGCGTCCGCTGTGCCGTCGCGGGATGCTCTGATGAGTATCGGCGAGGTGCTGGCGCACCTGCGTGCCGAGTTCCCGGACACGACGATTTCCAAGTTGAGGTTCCTGGAGTCGGAGGGCTTGGTGGAGCCGCGGCGGACCGCTGCCGGCTACCGGAAGTACTCGTGGGGCGACGTGGCCCGGCTTCGGTTCGTGTTGACGGCGCAACGCGACCATTATCTGCCTCTGCGGGTGATCCGGGAGCAGTTGGAGGCGCTGGACCGTGGGAAGGTTCCGGAAGGGACGGAGGGCCTGCCCCGGTACGGGCACTCCCTGACCGTGGTGGACCGCCTGCCAACCGCGGAGGACTTCTCGCCGGCGCCGGTCGAGTCGCGGCTGTCCCGTGCCGAGCTGTTGGAGCAGTCCAGGGCGAGCGAGGACGAGCTGCGGGATCTGGAGCGGTACGGGCTGGTCGGTCAGCGGGCCGGGGGCTACTACGACGGTGCGGCCGTGGAGGTCGTCAAGGTGGCCCGGGAGTTCGCGCGTTTCGGGCTTGAGGGGCGGCACCTGAGGGCGTACCGGGCCGGGGCGGACCGCGAGATCGGCTTGTTCGAGCAGGTCGTGGTGCCGCTGATGCGGCAGCGTGACCCGCAGGCGCAGGTCCGGGCCGAAGAGGTGATCCGGGAGCTCGCGGCGCTGTCGGTGCGATTGCACACCGTGTTGGTGCAGGCGGGGTTGCGGGACAGCCTGCGGGGTTAGCTGCCGGCGGGTGGCGGGGAAGCCTCCTATTCCCGTACCGCGACGGGACTGTTCGGCTGTGGCGCGTGTACCGTGCAAGGGAGCGGGAATCGACAGCGATCAAGCGCGACGGAGGCAGCGGTGCGCGACGTGAGCGTGGTCGGGGTACGGGTGGAGCTGCCCACGAACCAGCCGATCGTGCTGCTCAAGGAGACATCTGGTGACCGCTATCTGCCGATCTGGATCGGTGCGGTGGAGGCGACCGCGATCGCTTTCGAACAGCAGGGTATGAAGCCGGCTCGTCCGTTGACCCATGACCTGCTGAAGGACCTCCTGACCGCGTTGAACGCCGAGCTGCGGGTTGTCGAGATCACGGAACTGAAGGAGAACGTCTTCTACGCCGACCTGGTGATCGGAGACAGTGTTCGGGTGTCCGCGCGACCCAGTGACGCGATCGCGTTGGCGCTGCGGGTCGGTGCCTCGATCCGGTGTGCGGACAAGGTGCTCGACGAGGCGGGGATTCTGATCCCGGACGAGCAGGAGGACGAGGTCGAGAAGTTCCGGGAGTTCCTCGACCAGGTGAGTCCGGAGGATTTCGCGAGCTGACCGCGGCGGCTGCGGTTGTCGGCGTGTCGCACCAGCAACCCGCCATGAGACCCTCGAGTGCGGATATAGAGTTCGCGGTGACACGAGGCGGGGAGGTTGTCGCAGTGGATGAGCGGCCAGCCGACGTCGGGCGGGATTCGTTATCGGTACAGGGCGTGCTGTTCGAGCAGCAGGCCGTTCCGGTCGAGGACACCGGTACCGGTTACCGCGGTGTGACGGCATGCCATGCGGCCGGGATCTCGTACCGGCAACTGGATTACTGGGCGCGGACCGGTCTGGTGGTGCCGAGCGTACGCAGCGCCGCCGGGTCGGGTAGTCAGCGGCTGTACTCGTTCCGGGACATCGTCGTGCTCAAGGTCGTCAAGCGGCTTCTCGACGCGGGCGTGTCGCTGCAGAACATCCGCAAGGCGATCGATCAGCTGCGGGCCAGGGGTATCGACGACCTGGCGCAGATCACCCTGATCTCGGACGGCACCACGGTGTACGAGTGTCGTTCCCCGGAGGAGGTCGTTGACCTGTTGCAGGGCGGCCAAGGGGTGTTCGGGATCGCCATCGGGGGTGCTTTCCGGGAGATCCAGGGATCGTTGGCTCACCTGCCCGCCGAAACTGGCGCTGAGGTGCGTACGCAGTCCGAAATGGACGAGCTTTCGGCACGCCGTGCCCGCCGTAATGTCGGCTGACCTGGTCGGCACGGTGTGCGGTCAGGCGAACAGCGCGAAGTACACGCCGATGTGGTGGCACACCGCGGCCAGCAGGGTGCACGCGTGGAACAGTTCGTGGTGGGCGAACACCCGTGGCCAGGGGTTGGGGCGTTTCAACGCATAGCACAGGGCGCCGATGCTGTACGTCGCGCCACCGACGAGTAGCAGGACAAGTACGGTGACGCCGCCCCGCGCAAGGATCTGCGGCAGCACGGCGACCGCGGTCCAGCCCAGTACGACGTAGATGGGCACCGACAGCCATCGTGGTGCGTGCGGCCAGGTGAGCTGTAGCGCCATACCGGCGACCGCACCGGTCCAGACGACGGCGAGCAGGGTCGCGGCTGTCCTGGCTGGGAGCAGCAGCAGGCAGTAGGGGGTGTAGGTGCCGGCGATCAACAGGAATATCGCTGCGTGGTCGAGGCGGCGCATCACCGAGTAACCGCGTGGCCCCCAGATCCGGCGGTGGTACAGCGCGCTGACACCGAAGCACAGTGACACTCCGAGCGAGTAGATCACCGCTGCCACGGCGGCTTTCCCGCTGACGAGCGCGGCAAGCGGGATCAGCACCGCGGATCCGATCACGGCTGCGACGACGCCGTACAGGTGCAGCCAGCCGCGTAGCAGTGGCCGGCCGAGCGGGTCGCGTGAGGTGAGGGTCGGTTCGACGGTCTTGGTTGTCACCCCACAAGGTTACGCAACCGTAGGTTCCCGACTGGGAGATGAGATAGGCGTCACGTCGTGAGCTCCGCCTCTGCGCCCGGGTTTGCCCGGGAAAGACCGGGTGGGGTGACCGGAGGTCTCGCCAAGCCGATCCGGTTGGGTCTTGATTCCGCAGTTTACCGGCCTGTACAACAGGGCACCGGGCTCCAGCCCTGGCGTCCCGGCTGACCTTCTGGCGTGCAGGTGGCCGCTGACCCGGGTGTGGCACCTCGGTGACCGGCCCGGCTCGTGAGAGACGAAGGGGCTCAGGATGGATGACGGTAACGCGGTCCAGTTGGGAGTCTTCGTCGGGCTCTTCGGCCTGGTGACGGTGCTCGGTTTCGTCGCGTCGCGGTGGCGGCCGTCCACATCGGACACTATCGACGAGTGGGGGTTGGGCGGGCGCAGCTTCGGGGGCTGGGTCAGCTGGTTTCTGGTCGGCGGTGACCTCTACACCGCGTACACGTTCATCGCGGTCCCGGCGTTGCTGTTCGCCACCGGTGCGTTCGGATTCTTCGCCCTGCCGTACACGGCGGTGGTGTACCCGCTGGTGTTCGTCGCGCTGGCCCGGTTGTGGTCGGTGGCGCATGTGCACGGGATGGTGACCCCGGCGGACTTCGTGCGGGCCCGGTATTCCTCGCCCACGCTGGCGTTGCTGGTCGCGGTGTGCGGGATCGTCGCCACGATGCCGTACATCGCGCTGCAACTGGTCGGTGTGGAGGCGGTGCTCAAGGCGATGGGGATCACCGGCCGCTGGCCGATCGTGGTGGCGTTCACCGTGATGGCGCTCTACACGTATCGTTCCGGGTTGCGGGCACCGGCACTGATCTCGTTTGTCAAAGACGCCCTGATCTTCTGGGTCGCCCTGGACATCCTGTTGGCGGTGGCGCTGAGTGTGAACGGGTGGACCGGGGTGTTCGACGCCGCGGAGGAACGTTTCGCCGCGACTCCGAACTCGGCCGACGGGCTGCTGCTCGGCGGGAACCACCTCGCGTACGCCACCACGGCGTTCGGATCTGCTCTGGCGTTGTTCCTGTACCCGCACGCGGTCACCGGAATACTGGCGGCGCGCAGCCGTGACACGGTACGCCGGATCGTCGCGGCGTTGCCGGCGTACTCGTTCGTGTTGGGCCTGATGGCCCTGGTGGGCTTCCTGGCGATCGCCGAGGGAGTGGTTCCGATCGGCGCGGACCCGGACGCTGGGGTGCCGGGCGACCGGAACACCGTCGCGCCGCTGGCGTTCCAGCAGTTGCTGCCGAACTGGGGAGTGGGGGTGGCGTTCGCCGCCATCGGGGTCGGTGCGTTGGTGCCCGCCGCGATCATGTCGATCGCGGCGGCGAACCTGTTCACCAGGAACGTGTACCGGGAGTTCGTGAATCGTGACGCCACCCCCGAGCAGCAGGCACGGGTGGGAAAGGTGGTGTCGCTGCTGGTGAAGTTCGGCGCGGTCGCCGTCATCCTGTTTCTCGATCCGCATTACGCGATCGACCTGCAGTTGCTCGGTGGTGTGATCATCCTGCAGACGCTCCCGGCGGTGGCGGTGGGCCTGCATACTCGTTGGTTCCACCGGGCGGGGCTGTTCGCCGGTCTGGCAGCGGGGCTGGCGGTGGGTACGGCGATGCTGTACCAGATTCCGCAGCGTGGTGGGCCGGACGGCACGACGGTGTTGCGGGAGCACTTCGGGGGTTCCTCCTGGCCGTTGGCGAATATTGGCCTGGACACGAAGGCGACCATCTATGTGGGCATTGTGGCGCTGCTGGTGAACCTGGTCGTCTCCGTCGTGGTCACGGTCGCGGCGCGGGTGGTACGGATACCCGCGGGACGGGACCTGACGCGCCCTGAGGACTACACCGCTGAACGCGGGGACCCTCGGGTGCAGGAACTGGCCGAGCTGGTCGACGGTGACCGTAGCTTCGACGACCGACGGGACGTGCGGACCGGCGTGGCGACGATTCCGGGGCCACGGTCGCTGCCGCCGCACCCGGCGCAGGCTCACCCTGGCGTACCGGGTTACCCGGCCGAGCCGGGATACGGTGGGCAATGGGGTTACCCGCAGCAGCGACGGTATCCCGCCGAACCGGACTACGCTGCCGAGCCGACTTACCGGCCGCAACCCGGATACCAGGCTGAACCGGGCTACCACGCAGAACCCGGGTACTCGCCGGATCCCGGCTATCCCGCCGCGCCACGGTATCCGGCCGAACCGGGCTATCAGACAGAGCCCGGCTACTGGGAAGAACCCGGTTACTCAGATGAGCGCGGGCGGCGCGGCGGAGGAGCCCACCGGGACACCCGGGACGACCCGCCGGACAGGTGGTGATCAGACCGCGGTGGTGACCGTCCCGGCCCGCCACAACGGGTCGTCGTCACACGTGGGCGCGGGCCGCGCGTAACGACCGGTCAGCCGGGACACGCTGACCTGGTAGCGTGTGCCAAGCCGGCAATCCGCGCGGGAGAGACCACCCGGCAACCAGCCGGGGCGGCGCCGAAGGTGCAAA
This sequence comes from Micromonosporaceae bacterium, assembly GCA_036375165.1. Lineage (GTDB taxonomy): Bacteria > Actinomycetota > Actinomycetes > Mycobacteriales > Micromonosporaceae > WHSM01. Next base: position 14,833 of record DASUSI010000142.1, read on the forward strand.
CCCTCCCCGGAACCTCTCAGGCAAAAGGACCGTGCGGACAGGCACCTCTGGAGAGTAGGCGCATGAACGCCTCACCGACGGGGCAAACCCCATGCCGGGGTGAAGCTCTCAGGTTCGATGACAGAGGGGGAGGATGCCTCAGTCCTGGGCGCCCCGCGCCCCCAGAGCAGACTCCTGGAGCACGCCATGACTGACCGGCCGTCGGCGCCCGTGAGCGTCCGCGAACCCGGGTCGCCCGTACCGTCGTCATCGCGCGTGGACATCCCGTCGGCAGCCGATCCACGGGAGGCGTCCGGTTTCTCCCGACGGCACATCGGCCCCTCGGCCGAGGAGCAGTCGCGGATGCTGAAGGTGGTCGGTTACTCGTCGGTGGACGATTTGATGGACGACGCGATCCCGGAGGGTATCCGGGCCGCGACTGCGATGCGCCTGCCGGTGGCGGCGAGCGAGGCGGAGGTGATCGCGGAGTTGCGGGCGATCGCGGCTCGTAACCGGGTCATGGTCCAGATGATCGGGCTCGGCTACCACGGGACGCACACGCCTGCGGTGATCCGTCGCAACGTGCTGGAGAATCCAGCCTGGTACACCGCGTACACGCCGTACCAGCCGGAGATCAGCCAGGGCCGGTTGGAGGCGTTGCTGAACTTCCAGACCATGGTGTCCGACCTGACCGGCCTGCCGATCGCGAACGCCAGCCTGTTGGATGAGGCGACAGCGGCGGCTGAGGCGATGACGCTGGCTCGGCGGGTCAGCAAGGTCCAAGGCAACGTGTTCGTCGTGGACGCGGACGCCCACCCGCAGACCATCGCGGTGTTGCGAACCCGTGCCGAACCGCTGGGGATCGCGGTGACGGTGGCAGACCTGTCCTCCGGTCTGATCCCCGACAACGTTGACGACTACTTCGGTGTGCTGGTGCAGTACCCCGGTTCGTCGGGTCGGGTTGCCGACTACTCGGGGATCGTGGAGCGGGCGCATCAGGTCGGCGCGCTGGTCGCGGTGGCCTCCGACCTGCTCGCGTTGTGCCTGTTGCGGCCACCCGGTGAGGCCGGTGCGGACATCGCGGTGGGATCGGCACAGCGGTTCGGCGTGCCGATGGGTTTCGGTGGGCCGCACGCCGGTTACATCGCGGTACGTAAGGGTCTGGAACGGATGCTGCCGGGCCGGCTGGTCGGCGTGTCCCGCGACGCCGACGGTGCGGTCGCGTACCGGCTGGCATTGCAGACCCGCGAGCAGCACATCCGCCGGGACCGCGCCACCAGCAACATCTGCACCGCGCAGGTGCTACTCGCGGTGATGGCCAGCATGTATGCGGTGTACCACGGGCCGGAAGGGCTGCGGGAGATCGCCGTTCACACCCACCGGATGGCCGCGGTGCTGGCCGCGGGGCTGCGTTGGGGTGGCATCGAGGTGGTCCACGACCGATTCTTCGACACGGTACGGGCCAGGGTGCCCGGCCGGGCACGCGCGGTGGTGACCGCCGCCCGGGAGGCCGGTGTCAACCTGCACCTGGTTGACGTGGACACCGTCGGTGTGGCGTGTGATGAGACCACCACGATCGGTGATGTGCTCTCGGTGCTGCGGGCGTTCGGGGTGGCCGCCACGGGCGTCGCCGAGCTGGAAAACGACGCACCTGATGCGTTGCCGCCAGGTTTGGTACGGGAATCGTCGTACCTGACCCATGAGGTGTTCGCCAGGTACCGGTCGGAGACCGCGATGTTGCGCTACCTGCGGCAACTCGCGGACAAGGACTTTGCGTTGGACCGGGGCATGATCCCGCTCGGGTCCTGCACCATGAAACTGAACGCGACCACGGAGATGGAGCCGATCAGCTGGCCGGAGTTCGCGAACATTCATCCGTTCGCGCCGGCTGACCAGACAAACGGGTATGCCCAGTTGGTCGACGACCTGGAGCGGTGGCTGGCCGCCGCGACCGGATATGACGCGGTGAGTCTGCAACCGAACGCCGGTTCCCAGGGCGAACTGGCCGGTCTGCTCGCCATCCGGGCGTACCACGAGAGTCGTGGCGAGACCGGGCGGGACGTGTGCCTGATCCCGTCCAGTGCGCACGGGACCAACGCGGCGAGCGCGGTGATGGCCGGGATGCGGGTTGTGGTGGTCGGCTGTGACAAGGCCGGCAACGTGGATGTCGCTGATCTGGTGGCGAAGCTTTCCGAGCACACTGGTCGGGTTGCGGCGATCATGGTGACGTACCCGTCCACGCACGGGGTGTACGAGGGGGTCGTCACCGAGATCTGCGAGAAGGTACACGAGGCCGGTGGCCAGGTGTATGTGGACGGCGCGAACCTGAACGCGTTGCTGGGCTACGCGAAGCCGGGGGAGTTCGGCGCTGACGTGTCGCACCTGAATCTTCACAAGACGTTCTGCATCCCGCACGGTGGTGGCGGTCCGGGGGTGGGGCCAGTCGCGGTGCGTGCGCATCTGGCGCGGTTCCTGCCGGGCCATCCGGTGCTCGGTCAGGGCTCGGTGCCGGAGCGGGGCGTCATGGTGGGGCCGGTGTCAGCGGCACCGTGGGGTTCGGCGGGGATCCTTCCGATCTCGTGGGCGTACCTGCGGTTGATGGGTACCGACGGTCTGACCCGGGCCACAGGCGTGGCGGTGTTGGCGGCGAACTACGTCGCGACGCGGCTGCGGGACCAGTACCAGGTGCTCTACAGCGGAAACAAGGGCTTGGTGGCCCACGAGTGCATCCTGGATCTGCGGCCAGTCACCCGCAGAACCGGGGTGACGGTTGACGATGTGGCGAAGCGGCTGGTCGACTACGGCTTCCACGCGCCGACGATGTCGTTCCCGGTGAACGGGACGCTGATGGTGGAACCGACCGAAAGCGAGGATCTGTCCGAGTTGGACCGGTTCTGCGACGCGATGATCGCGATCAAGGAGGAGATTGACCGGGTGGCTGCGGGGGAGTGGAGCCGGGAGTCGAGCCCGCTGGCGCACGCGCCTCACACGGCGCGGTTCGTCACCGCCGAGGAGTGGTCGCTGCCGTACTCTCGGCGCCTGGCGGCGTACCCGGCGGGCGAGATTGTGGTGAAGTACTGGCCGCCGGTGCGGCGGATCGACGGTGCGTACGGGGACCGAAACCTGATCTGTGCCTGCCCGCCGCTGGACGCCTACCAGTAAGGGTGACGCCTCCGGGTCACACCAGCGCGCAGTGTGGGGCAGGACCCCGGTGTGGTGGCACGGTGCTGCCGTCAGGGAGCAGCTCACCGGTGTCTTCGAAGAGGATGACGCCGTTGCACAGGCGGCTCCAGCCCTGTTCCGGGTGGGCGGCCACGACTCGTGCCGCCTCCCGGTCGGGGGCGCTGGCGTCAGGACAGGTGGGGCGGTGCTGACACATCTTTCGGTCCTCGGGCCTACTGGTTTGGTGTGCTGGGCGGGCGCTTGATGCGCTCTTACCGGCTGGTGGGTGTCTCCGGTTTGAACACCGGTGCAGGTCATCGTGACCTGCCAGGTCAACCCGACCGACACTCCACGCTACGGCGCACCGGCGGCATCGCCTGTTCGGATGAAATCTATTCACGATTTGTGACCGTTCCGTTGCGAGATGCGGAGGACGTGAATCCGGGGGGTCGGCGCGCGTGCGGGGCCTGAATGCGTACCGGTACCTCGTCCGACGTCCGACCGGAATCACCCGTGGCTACAGTCGGTGACTAGGTATTGAACAGCGCGGTGACCAGCAGCGAGTCGATGTCGGTCTCGTACTGCGCATGGTAGGAGCGGCCGCCGGTGGCACTGGCCAGCCGGTCAAGTGCTGCCATGTCGGCCTCGGGTCCGTAGCCGATGGTGACCAGGCGGGAGGGTTTTTCGGCGTTTCGGGACGCTTTGAGTTTCGCCGTTGCCGCATGGAGCGACAGGCCGGTCTTGTCATCCCGACCGTCCGAGATCAGCACCACCAGATTCGTGGCGTCGGGGACGTGGTGTCGGGCCAGGTACTGGTACGCCGCCAGCGCCGTGTCGTACACCCCAGTGGTTTCCGGTCCACTCGCCGGCAGCCCGCGGAGGTCGTCGCGAAGCACTGCGCGGCGTGACGTTCCGTGCACGGTCTGTTCCAGGGGTCCGAGTGAGGTCAGTTCACGGTGGTCGGCTGTGCCGCCGAGCCGGGAGGAGAAGGCCCACAGCCCGACCCGGGCGTCGTCACCCAACAGGTTGACCACGCGGGCGGTCGCGGTGCCGGCGATGTCCATACGGCTGTGTCCGGTGCCTTTGACGGGCCGGTTCATGGATTCGGAGACATCGAGCACGAACAGCACGTTGGTCGGCCGGTTGGAGGCGACCCAGGTCGCCAACGTGAGGCTCACCGAGTCGGGTAGCATAACCGCGCGGGGCAGAGTGGTGATCCGCGGCGTGACCCCGTAGCTTTCGGTCAGGTGCTTCCCGGCCCGGCGGTTCGGGTCCCGGTAGAAGTTGTCGTGGAACGTCTGCCGTCCGTCGGGACCTCGCAGGTAGTCGAGGAACTGCTTCACGACCTGTTTATCGGCGGGTTTGGACCAGGGTGCGTCCAGCGTCAGATAGGGGTAGTCGGCGTCCGAGGTGCCGTCGGTCGGGTAGACCGCGGCAAGTGGCACCCTCGGGTTGGTGTCGTTGTACGCCCGTACATCGTGCTCCAGGATCGGGAAGCCGGACAGGTACGTCAGGACCTTCGCCTCGCCGCCGAGGTCACGTTTCGTCAGTTCACCAATTAGTTTGGCCGGCTCGTCGGCGTACACGTGCATGGCACGGCTGAGCCCCATCATGGTCTGCCGTTCGGCATCGGTGATCCGGCCGTCGTCGTTGGAGTCAGCGACTCCGGTCAGGGCGTGCAGGCCAGCGGTGGAGGTCACCGGGTTCGTCATTCCAATCTTGAAGGCACCCCACTCGGGGTGTCCGAGGCGTGCCCAGCCGTCCCTGGAGCCGGCTGTGGAGCCGAACCGTGCCCAGCTGAGCTTGGCGTTGGGCCATCCCAGAGCCTTCGCCATGGGCATCGGCATTCCGATCACGGCCGGACTGCGGGCCAGGCTTGGTTGCCGATCAGGGATCATCCTGGCCGCGTCGTCACGTGTAGAGGCGAGCTTCAACCAGGCGGTGGAGTCGGGCACCCAGGCGTGTGGCTGGGGGCCGTCGCGCCGTGGGTCCCACCCGGGTCCGAGCGCCTGGGCGACCTCGGCGGCGTTCTTGCTGACCACCTTCACCGCGGCGCAGCGCTCATCGACCGCGGGCTCGGTGTCGGCCCACCGGCGACTCAGGTTGTCGAGGATCCGGGCCAGGGCGGGGGAGGAGACCACGGTAGCCTCGACCGCTGGACCGGAGCAGCCCCGAGTGACCAGCCAGGCGTATCCGGCCGAGACCCCGGACAACAGCAGGATCGAGACGACACTGATCACGATCCAGGGGGCAAGGACCACGCGCCGACGGCGTCCACCTCTGCGGTGGGAACGCACCTGGTCCGCGTCGCGGCGGCGTCGCATCTGTCCGCGCCTTTCATGAGCGTCTCGGTGGAGTGTCCCCGGCGACTGTAGCGGCAGTGTCCTCGCGGAGCGCAGCGGCGTACCCGACCGGCTTGTGGCGAGTGAGTCGCGACCTTGACATCTTCGGCGAAGATGATTCACGTTTCAAATTCCTACCGCGATAGGGTGACGTACGTGACGACACGGTGGCTGAGTAGGAGTGAGCAGCGCGCGTGGCGCTCCTACATTGAGGGCAGCCTGCGCCTGTACGAACGGCTCGACCGCGAGCTGCGTGAGGGACACGGCTTGTCGATGCCCGAATACGAGATTCTGGTGAGGCTGTCCGAAGCCTCCGACCGGCGGATCAGGATGGCCGAGCTGGCCGAGTCCGCCAACCAGTCGCGCAGTCGGCTCTCGCACACTGTGTCACGGTTGGAGCGTTCACGGCTGGTCAGACGCGACAGTTGCTCTGATGACCGGCGGGGCGTCTTCGCGGTGCTGACCGACGAGGGGTACGCACGGTTGGACGAGGCCGCGCATACCCACGTTCGGGGGGTCCGCGAGCACTTGGTCGACCTGGTGTCCAGCGAGGATCTTGTCGTGGTGGGTCGCGTCATGGGCCTGGTGGCGAGCAAGCTTGGGCCGCCCTATCCGGCCTAGAGCTGGGTGTCACGCGGCTGCTGGTCGCCGATGGCGGTGGGCTGGTGCCCGCGCTCCGACACCCGTGCACCGCGTGGCCCGGATCCTCTCCGGCTTCCCCAGGGTCGCGCCCGGCGGCCACGTCGGGGCCGTGTGGCTCAACGGCGCCCCAGCACTCCGGATCGACCTCGACGGTGAGCTCAACGCCGCGATCAGCCTGGTCATCGAGGCGGGACGGTCACCCGCATCTAGCGGTCGCCAACCCACACAAACTCGCCCGGCTCGAAAAGCGATGCAACTGAGCCGGACCTGTTGAGGTAGCGGCTGCGTGGGTGGTTCAGGAACACATCTGCAACCGTCGCAGCGAGGTTCGATCGACCTCATGAGGACGGGTTTGCTGCTGGAGCGAAGGGCTGTGTGGGCGAGGTAGTGAGCGCTTTATTAACATAATGGATATTATCGGCACTAGTAGAGCGAGTTCAAATGCTGCATGCATGTGATGTGCGGCAGGGGGCACCAACCGGGTCTGCCGCCCCACCGCGTGGGGAACGTCGCGTTATGTGTCCGGCGGGTGACAGCTTGAAACCTGACCGCGAGTTCCCGCGTGCCATAGACATCTGGCGGTCTCGTCAGTCAGCGCACCCGGCCAGGGAGCAGACATGAACATTCATCCACGCACAGCGGTGCTACGGCGCACCGCCGTTCTCGCTGCCATAACGTTAGGTGTCCTGGTTGCCGCGTTCGCGGTGCCCGTCGCCGGGAACGCCGCACCGCCGTTGCGAATCATGGACCTCGGCGCGGGCGATAACAGCATCGCAAGTGCGATCAACCAAAGGGGCCACGTGGTGGGCCAGAGTCACTATCGGGCCTTCCTGTGGCGGCGTGGCCAGATCACCGACCTCGGCACCCTCGGCGGCGGCTATAGCTATGCGACCGACGTCAACAACCGCGATGAGGTGGTCGGCTACAGCGCCGTCGCCGACGGCGCGATCCACGCCTTCCTGTGGCGACGCGGCGTCATGACCGACCTTGGTGTCCTCCCCGGCGGAGACAACAGCTACGCCAATGGCATCAACGACCGCGGCGAGGTCGTCGGATCGAGCGCGACCGCACCCGACAACAATTCGCTGCACGCGTTCGCTGGCGTGACGGTGTACTGAGCGACATCGGCCCCGCCGGAGGGTTCCATTCGCTGGCAACCGACATCAACAACGCCGACACCATCGTCGGCTCAAGCGACGGGGTCGCTGTGCGGTGGCGGCGCGGCGCCGTCCAACCCTGACCGACCAGCCGACGGCAGCTGAGGCAGTCAGTGAATCCGGCCACATCACCGGATTACGCTTCGGCGGCAACGCAGACGGGTTCCTGTGGCACCAGGGCCGGTTGACAGAAATCCAGCCACCGCCCGGAGCAGAATTCTTACAGCCGTACGGCATCAACAACCGGGTCCAGATCGTCGGGTACACCGAACTCGGTGCCTTCCTCTGGGAGCGAGGCCGGATGACCACACTCCCGCGGCTGGTCAGCACCACTGGCGCGTACGACATCAACGATCGTGGCCAGATCGTAGGCTTCAGCGCGATCTACCCGGACGGAACGAACTATCACGCCGTACTCTGGACCCGCTGACAACCAGGTCAAATTGATACGAAGTGGCCCCACACTGAGGCGGGCGCGAGCGGCGTGGTCATCGAGTTGCTCAACGCCATGAACCGCCTGGGCGTCCTCGCCGAGACCCGCCGAGCGACCAGCACACCCGAGACACACCCCCAGGTCTGCATAACGGAGGATCCTCTTCAGCCCCCTGCCACATAGCGTCGCAGGATCACTGCCACTTACCGCCGTAGGTCACACATGCAGGCGCAACTCGACCACAGCAGTCTGAAACAGAACTCGACGGGCCCTTCGGGCGTATCGACCTTGGAGTGGACGAGTCGAAACAGGTGAGAAACTCGCCTGACGGTGTCCGCGAGGGCCTCGGTCAGGCGGCGACATACGCCGCGAGGTGCTCGCCGGTGAGGGTGGAGCGGGCGACGACAAGGTCGGCGGGTGTGCCCTCGAAGACGATCCGGCCGCCGTCGTGGCCGGCGCCAGGGCCAAGGTCGATGATCCAGTCGGCGTGCGCCATGACCCCCTGGTGGTGCTCGATGACGATGACCGATTTGCCGGAGTCGACGAGCCGGTCGAGCAGACCGAGCAGTTGCTCGACGTCGGTGAGGTGCAGGCCGGTGGTCGGTTCGTCGAGGACGTAGACGCCGCCCTTCTCGGCCATGTGGGTGGCCAGCTTGAGCCGCTGCCGCTCGCCGCCGGACAGCGTGGTGAGCGGCTGGCCGAGGCTGAGATAGCCGAGCCCGACGTCGGCGAGCCGGTCGAGGACGGCGTGCGCGGCCGGCGTGCGCGCCTCACCGGCGCCGAAGAACTCCTCGGCCTCGGTCACCGACATCGCGAGCACCTCGCTGATGTCGCGGCCGCCGAGGTGGTACTCCAGCACCGACGCCTGAAACCGCCTCCCCTCGCACTCCTCGCAGGTGGAGGCGACGCCGGCCATCATCGCCAGGTCGGTGTAGACGACCCCGGCGCCGTTGCAGGTGGGGCAGGCGCCCTCGGAGTTGGCGCTGAACAGCGCCGGCTTCACGCCGTTAACCTTCGCGAACGCCTTGCGGATCGGGTCGAGCAGTCCGGTGTATGTCGCCGGGTTGCTCCGCCGCGAGCCGCGGATCGCGCCTTGGTCGACCGACACCACCCCGTCCCGGCCGGACACCGAGCCGCGGATCAGCGAGCTCTTGCCCGAGCCCGCCACCCCGGTGACGACCACCAGCACGCCGAGCGGGATGTCGACGTCGACGTCCTTCAGGTTGTGGGTGCTGGCGCCGCGCACCGTCAGCGCCCCCGACGGCGTCCGCACCGACGGCTTCAGGGAGGCACGGTCGTCCAAGTGCCGCCCGGTGAGCGTGCCACTGGCGCGCAGCCCTTCAACGGTTCCCTCGAACACCACCTCGCCGCCCTGGGTCCCGGCGCGCGGGCCGAGGTCGACGACGTGGTCGGCGATCGCGATCACCTCCGGCTCGTGCTCCACAACCAGCACGGTGTTGCCCTTGTCGCGCAGCTGCAGCAGCAGCTCGTTCATCCGCTGGACATCGTGGGGATGCAGGCCGATCGTCGGCTCGTCGAAGACGTAGGTGACGTCGGTGAGCGAGGAGCCGAGGTGGCGGATCATTTTGGTGCGCTGCGCCTCGCCGCCCGAGAGCGTGCCCGACGGGCGATCGAGGCTGAGGTAGTCCAGCCCGATCTCCACGAACGAGTCGAGGGTGTGCTGCAGCGTCGCCAGCAGCGGCGCGACGGACGGTTCGGCCACGCCGCGCACCCACGCGGCGAGGTCGCTGATCTGCATCGCGCAGGCGTGGGCGATGTTGATCCCGCGGATCTTCGACGACCGGGCCTCTGCGCTGAGCCGGGTGCCGTCGCAGTCGGGGCAGGTCGTGAATGTCACCGTCCGCTCCACAAAGGCGCGGATGTGCGGCTGCAGCGCATCGACATCCTTGGACAGGAACGACTTCTGGATCTTCGGGATCAGCCCCTCGTACGTCAGGTTGATCCCGTCAACCTTGATCTTCGTCGGCTCCTTGTAGAGCAGGTCGTGCAGTTCCTTCCTGGTGTACGTGCGGATCGGCTTGTCCGGGTCGAAGAAGCCACAACCGCGGAAGATGCGGCCGTACCAGCCGTCCATGCTGTAGCCGGGAATCGTGAGCGCGCCCTCGTTGATCGACTTGTCGCCATCGTACAGCGCGGACAGGTCGAAGTCGGTGACCGACCCCCGGCCCTCGCACCGCGGACACATGCCGCCGAGACGGGTAAAGGTCGCCTTCTCGGTCTTCGTCCTGCCGGCGCCGCGCTCGACGGTGATCGCACCGCTCGCCCGCACCGAGGGGACGTTGAACGAGTACGCGCTGGGCGAGCCGATGTGCGGCTGCCCGAGCCGGCTGAAGAGGATGCGCAGCATAGCGTTGGCGTCGGTGGCGGTGCCGACCGTGGAGCGGGCGTCGGCACCCATCCGTTCCTGGTCGACGATGATCGCCGTCGTCAAACCCTCAAGTACGTCGACTTCGGGCCGCGCCAGCGTCGGCATGAAGCCCTGCACGAAGGCGCTGTAGGTCTCGTTGATCAGCCGCTGCGACTCAGCGGCGATCGTGGCGAATACCAGCGAGCTCTTGCCCGACCCGGAGACACCGGCGAACACCGTCAGCCGGCGTTTCGGGAGCTCGACGCTGACGTCCTTGAGGTTGTTCACGCGCGCGCCGTGCACGCGGATCAGATCGTGGCTGTCGGCAACGTGCGGCGCGGGCGACTGCGTGTCCGTCCTCGTGGCCGTGCTCATCGTGTCTCCATCTGTTGCGCGGGGCCGCCTTCGCGGTCTCCGTCGGCGTTGCCTGGCTCGATCTAACCAGCTTCGAGCAGTACGTCTGGTCTCCTTCGTCGACGCGGTCGCGGCAACGGTCCGCTGTCTGCCTGATCGGCGGTGTCGGCCGGGGTCGCGCTCGGCCGAGGCGTCAGACCAACCAGCGGCCATCGCGCATCAGCTCGCGGCCGGGCATCTCGTTCACCTCGCGCCAGGCCTGGATGCGGCGCACTGCGGGGAACTGCCGAACCGGCGGTACGGCGTGGCCATCAGAGCGCCTCACCGTCACAGTGCAAGGACGCTTCACGGTGGGGTCTGTGCAGGTCGTGGTCGCGATCGCGGGACGGCTCAGCGCAGCTCCTGGATACGGATCAGGTTGCCCGCGGGATCGCGGATGGCACAGTCGCGAACGCCGTACGGCTGCTTGGTCGGCTCCTGGACGATCTCGGCGGCGCTGGCCTGCAGCCGCGCGAAGGTGCCGTCGAGGTCGGCGGTGGCCAGGAGGATGCCGGCGTAGGTGCCCTTGGCCATCATCTCGACGATGGTGCGGCACTCGTCGTCGGTGACGCCGGGGTCGGCGACCGGCGGCTCCAGGACGATGGACGTGCCGGGCTGGTCGGCAGGGCCGACCGTGATCCAGCGCATCCCGTCGTATCCGACGTCGTTGCGGACCTCGAAGCCGAGGGTGTCGCGGTAGAAGGCCAGGGAGGCGTCCGGGTCGTTGTGCGGGAGGAAGCTCGCGTGATTCGTCGGGGAACCTGCACCAACGGCATCGAGTTTGCGGCGACGCTCATGGCGAGCGGATCGTGGCTGGTCAGGCTTCCCGCTGGGAGAGATAGTCCCGGGCCAGGCGTTTGGGAGCCTGGACGAGCCATGCCTCGACCACGAGTTCGGTCAGCTCCGATGCCGCGATCCGGTTCAGCCACACAGGTACCGCCGGGTAACCGTTGAAGTGCGTGGTGAAGTACACGTCCGGGTCGTCGGCCAGAATCGCGTCTTTGGCCGACGTCGCTCACCCGTACGGCAAGCACCGGACCATCCGGGGCGGTGTCGCCGAGCGCTTCCCGGTCGCCACGGCGTAGCGGACGTTCCCAGACGAACAACTTGTCTTTGACCCGCTACTGGCGGACGCCCTCACCGGACAACCACTCGGTCGGCGCCGGCAGTGCCAGCGCGACCCGACGTACGGCATCCCAGCTGGCCATGTTGTGACCCTGGTGCGGCCCTGCGACGGTTCAGCGCTGCCGTCGGAGATGGCCGGGTTGGCACGGTACCGCCCTGGGCTGGGATTCCAGTAGATTCATCGCTCACATGGGAAACCCGCGGATCAGATGTGTCAGGCCGGCTCCGACCATCCCGGCCCAACGCGGCGCGGACCGGCGCGGACCGGCGCCACCGCCGGTGCCGTGGCGGCCACCGTTCGTGTGGCGGGTGTTGTTGGCTCTGGCCGGTGTCGTGGCACCGTTGTTTTGCCGGCTGCGGGTCGTTGACGAGATCCCGGACGAGTTGCGCGGCCGGCCGTTGATCCTGGCCTGCAACCATATCGGCACGTTCGATCCGATCGCGCTGGTGGCCGCCTGCTGGCGGCGGGGCATGGCACCGCGGATCCTGGCAACCGGAGGTCTTTTCCGGACGCCGGTGGTGGGGGTTGCGCTGCGACGCTGCGGTCACATCCGGGTGAACCGCAGCGACTCCAGTGCCGTGGACGCGTTGGATTCGGCGTTGGCCGCGGTGCGGGAGGGTTCCGTGGTGGCCGGTTACCCAGAGGGCCGGATCACCCTGCACCCGGGGATGTGGCCGGAACGCGCCCGCAGCGGCCTGGCACGCCTGGCGCTTGCCGGCGGGGTGCCGGTGATCCCGGTGTCGCAGTGGGGCGCGCACGAGGTGATGGCCTGGCACGGCTGGCTGTCGATGGTGACGCGGCTTTCGGTGTCGCTGTGGCGGCGGCCGGTGGTGTGGGTGAGGTTCGGAATGCCGGTCGACCTTGCCGGACTGGACGCCACGGTGCCGCGGCACGCCGTGTATGCCGCGGCCCGGATCACGTCGGCGGTCACCGAAGGGCTCCGGCCGTTGCGCGAGGCGGAGCCTTCGCTGCCCCGCTACGTGGATCCGACCCGGCCGGTCAGCGTGGCCCGCGGTTTCGTGTCGGCTCAGGAGGACGGGCGTCCCTCGCGGGTATGACGCAGGTAGGCGAGCACGGCCTCGCGGGTGGTGCGCACCCCGAGCGCTGAACGGGCCTGTGCGATCCGGCGGTTGGCGGTCCGAAGCGACAGGAACTCCGACGTCGCGGCCGACGCGATGGTCTCCCCCGCCGCGAGCCGTTCCAACAGCGCGCGTTGTTCGGCGGTCAGCGGCAGATCGTCCGAGGACTGTCCGGGGTCGTCGCCGGTGCCCCGGGTGACCGGACCGATCCGGGTGAGGTCGGCGAGCAGGGATCTGCCTGGTTCGGTGTCCGGGTCGGTGATCACGACGACTCCGGCTCCCCTGGCGGCCGCCAGGACCGCGAGTCCGGCGGTTTCCATGTCCGGCACCCGGCCGAAGAGCAGCAGCTTGCGGTCGGCGACATCCCAGGTGCCCTCGGGCAGGGCGAACCCTTCCCGGGTGTTCCAGCCGTCCCGGGCCAGGCGGCGCAGCACGGGAGTGGCCTCGGTAGCGGTGTGCACGAGATATCGCGGCGCGGTCATCCGAGCACCTCCATGGCACGTGCCGCCGCCTCGGTGCGGGTACGGGCACCGAGCTTGCGCATCCCGGAGCGGATGTGGGTTTCGACGGTTTCCCGGGAGATGCCGAGCAGCCCGGCGATGCGGCGGGTCGGTTCACCCTGGGCCACCTGCCGCAACACGTCGCGTTCCCGGTCGGTCAGGTCGTCGCCGGCCCGGGCTCCCCGGGTGTCGCGACGCACGGAGTGACGGCGCAGGGCGCGGCGTACCCGGCCCAGGAGGACCACCTGTCCGGATTGCTCAGCGAGCCGTTCAGCGTCCATCAGGGGCGGCACGGCCTGTTCCGGTTCGCGGGCGTGGGTTCCGAGGGCGAGCAGACAGCGGATCTCCTCACGGCGCACCATGGCGTGCCATGATCGCGCGGCGGGGTGGAATTCGGTGGCCCGGTCCGGGTCGGTGGCAACTGCCTGCCAGGCGGCGAGGGTGGCGCGCACCGGGGCGAGGGTGTGCTCGGTGGTTTCGTACCCCGGTTCCGGCGCTCCGTCGTACCGGGCCCACCTGGCGGTGATCTCCCGTAGCCCTCGCAGCAGCGCGGAGGTGGTGTGGGACGAGTCTTGCGGCATGGCCTGGTCCGGTTGCCCGTCCAGCCACGCCGCCTCACCTGCCACCCAGTCCAGCGGGCCGGTCACCGAGGGTGGGCAGGCGCCCTGCCGGGCAAGCCGGGTGCGGGCGGCGGCGAGCAGGCCACTGTCGGCTTCGGCGAGGGACGCGGCGGCGAGGGCGTAGCCGTGTGCCACCGCGGGCGCGGCACGGTCGAGCAGGTCGAGGGCGCGGCGTACCACCGGGTCGAGCGCTTCGCCGCGCAGCGCGGTGCACCAGAGTTCGGCGGCGAGGAACCGGGTCTGCCAGCTGTAGGCGAGGTCGGCCGCGCACGCGGCGGCGGCCTGTTGTGCCGCGCGGGCCGCCTCGTCGAGGCGGCCGTCGGCGGCGAGGTTTTCCACGAGCAGCCAGGCGCTCCACCGGGCGGCCAGGCTGTCGCCGGCGGTGCCCGCGGCCACTGTCGCGGCGGCCAGGCTGTTCTCCCAGCCGGGGATCCGGGTGTGTGCGGCGGCCGCGGCGAGCGCGGCGCGTAGTCCGGTGTGTCGCGGGCTCAGGCCGTGTCGGGCGGTGACGGCGGCGACCAGCGGTGCCGGGTCGGTGTGGTCCCGGGTGAGCGCGGCCAGCACCCGGATCCGGTCCCGCGCTGCGACGAGGTGGTCGGCGGCGGCGTCGGGAATGGTGGTGACCGCGGTTTCCGCCTCGGCCGGGTGGCCGCTTTGCAGTAGGGCTTCAGCGCGTAGCAGGACGCTTCGGGGGTCTGCTGCGCCACCGAGGATCCGCCGGCAGGACCGGGGGCGGCCGGCGGTCAGTGCCGCCTCGGCGGCGGCCAGGGTGATGTCGTAGCTGGGTTTGGCGCCGTCCAGGCCGCACGCGAAGAGCAGCAGGTCGGCGCGTTCACCGGTGGTCTTCGCGGCGGCCGCCGCGGTGATCGCGTACTGGTATGCCCGCGCGGTGTCGCCGGCGGCGGCGAGGTGGCGGGTCGCCTGCGCGTCGGGGAGCAGTTGTGCGAGGCGCCGATGCAGCCGGCGCCGTTCTGCGGTGTCGAGCATCCCGGCCGCGACCTCGGCCACGTACGGCGAGCGTGGTGTGATGTTGTCGCCGGCTCGGGTGACGAGTCCGGCGTCGACGAGTTGGTCAACGCCCGGGCCGAGCAGCGGACCGGGGGCTGGTGTGCCGAGCAGGCCGAGCGCTGCCATCGCGGTGCGGGCGGGGCGGGTGAGGTCGGCGAGTGCTTGAGCGACGGCGTACCCGACCTGTGGGTCGGCGCCGCGGCCAGGGCCCGGGTCACCGTCCCGTGCGGCGGCTCGGCGGGCCAGGCATTCCAGCGCCAGGGGGACGCCGCCGGCGCGGCGGACCACCGCCGCGACGGCGGTCGGCGCGAGACCGGGCGCGGCGCGGCGGACCACCGCTTCGGCGGCCCGGTCGTCGAGGGCCGGCAGGGGCAGCCAGCCGCTGGCGACGGTCCTCAGGCGGCGTTCGACGTCAGCGGGCAGCGGATGTGGGGTGCGCAGACCCGCGAGCACACGACAGTGCCGGGCGATGTCGGGCAGGGCGGCGAGGCTGTACGGGTCTGCCCATTGCAGGTCGTCGAGGACCAGAAGTCCGTCGCGTACCCGGGAACGGACCGCTTCGACGAGCAGCGCCGGGTCCGCGACGGGCAGTCGCGCTCGGACTGCTCGGGTGAGTGCCAGTGCGGGGGTGGTGCGTAGGATCGCCAGGCCACCGCCGGTAAAGACCGGTCCACGGAAATCCATCGCCGCGCGTCGCAGTGCCGTGGTCAGTCCCGCGCCTGGCATGCCGGTGAGTATCACGAGGCCAGGTTCGGCAAGGGTCGCGGCGATCCTGGCGAGGACCAGTTCAGCGTCGCCGGCCTCGTCGCGGGGGGGTGTGGTGTCGGTTCGGTCTCCGGCGGTGCTGTCACTGTCGGTGAGTGCCTCGTCAGCTACCAGCGAGCCGTTGACCGTGGCCACCGTCGGCTCTCTACCAGGCACTTCGGGCACGTGAGTCCTCCCCCGCGAGGTGGCACAAATCCGGGATCCCGCGCTGGAAGGATATTCGTAGTGTGGTTGCCGTTGGAGCCGGTGGCACCCGGCAGGGACAGCTGATGGAGGACGCGGGTCCGATGAGCGAGTACGGCGACACCACGGTCGAGGAGCCTACCGATGTGACCGGCTACGACGCCGACATCGACGGTGACGGGACAACCGATGAGGTGACTGTGGTCGAGTACACCGATGGCTCGCGGGCCGCGGTGGTCGACACCGATCACGACGGCACTGCTGACGTGGTGGGTGTGGACAGCGATGGTGACAACCTGGTCGACCGGGTGGACACCGACGAGAACAACGACGGCCGGTTGGAGACGTCCTATGTGGATGCCGACCATGACGGACAGGTCGACACGATCTACTCGGATACGGATGGTGACGGCTGGGTCGACACGGCGCTCGCAGACCGCGACGCGGACGGCAGGGCTGACACCACGCTGGTTGACCGCGACGAGGACGGCCGCGCCGATGTGGTGCTGACCGACTCCGACGGTGACGGGGTACAGGACACTGTCGCCTACGGTGACGGCGGCGCGAACCCGTACACCCTGGGCTGAGGATCATGGAATCTGGTCCGCTGAGCGTCCGGGTGGCCGACCTGTGTGCGGAGGTCGGCCACCGGCTCGGTGGAACCACCCAGACGGCGGTCGGCGACGTACGCGACAGGCTCGGGCAGCCGCTGCGGGTGGCGATCGCGGGACGGCTGAAGTCGGGGAAGTCGACCCTGGTCAACTCGTTGATCGGCAAACGGGTGGCGCAGACCGAGGTGGGTGAGTGCACCCGTCTGGTGACCCAGTTCCGGTATGGAACCTCTGACCGGGTCGACGTGGTGAAGCGGGACGGTACCCGGGTGAGCCTGCCGCTTGACGAGTCCGGGATGATCCCGCAGAAGCTGACCGTGCCGCGCCAGGAGATCGGCTTCATCGACTGCACCCTGACCAGCGACCGACTGCGGGACCTGACCGTGGTCGACACTCCCGGCCTGTCATCGACGAACACCCCGATCAGCGAGGAGTCGAAGCGTTTTCTGTTCGACGACGACCTGGATCAGGACTCTCGAGGCGCGCTGTCCGGCGCTGAGGCGATCATCTACGTGTTCACCCAGTCGGTACGCGCTGACGACCTGCAGGCTCTGGAGGCTTTCCGTTCGGTGTCGGCGCGACTGTCAAGCAACCCGATCAATTCCCTGGCGCTGTTCAACAAGGTGGACAAACTCACCGGTGGCGGTGACCCGTGGCCGGTCGCCGGACCTTTGGCGGCCAAGCAGGCCGACGTGTTGCGTCGGGTGGTTTCCGACGTGGTCCCGGTGATCGGGCTGCTGGCGGAGACGACCGAGGCGGGCCGGTTGACCGCGGCGGACTGTGAGGCGCTACGGGGCCTGGCGACGCTTCCGGAAGCGGAACGGCAGGTGCTCCTGGCTTCGGTGGACCTGTTCACCGGCCGGCAGTGTCCGGTCCCGCCCGAGCAGCGGAGGCGGCTGCTGCGGTTGTTGGACCTGTACGGCGTCAACTTCGCCGTCGCCGCGTTGCTGGCTGAGCCGCGGCTGGCCACCGGCGAGTTGGTGCGCAGGCTGTTCCTCGCGTCAGGGTTTCCACGGTTGCGCAAGACGCTGGATCAGGCGTTCCGGTGGCGCACCGACGCGATCAAGGCGGGGTGGGCACTGTCCACCCTGGAGAAGCTCGCCTCCCACGCGGAACGGCCGGCCGACCGGGAACTGCTGCGCGACGCCATCGAGCGGTTGGTGCAGCAACCGGACTACCACCGCCTCAAGCTGCTGGAGGTCGCCCAGTTGGTGTCCGCCGGCAGCGTGGAACTGCCCGAACGTATGGAAGTCGAGGTGACCCGGCTCGCCCTGTCCCAGGATCCGGAGTGGATCCTCGACCTGACTGGTGCCCCCGCGCCCCGGCTGGCGAAGGCGGCGTTGGACGCCGCCACCCGGTGGCGGGCGTTCGCGGTGTCCGGTGCCAGTCCGGCACAGGCGCGCGTCGCACATGTCGTGCACCGCGGTTTCTACCTGCTGTCTCAGCGGGTACGGACGGGCACCACCCGGATTTGACCACCCGAGCCACCCCAGACCACCACCTACCGTGACTTCAGGAGCGCCCGATGACGACCAGCAGCCTCCGTATCATCGCCGTCGGTATCGCCGTCATCTTCGCGGTGCTTACCGGGCTGTTCACCGGCATGGTGGGCGGCAGCACGCAGTGCACCACCGATCAGCCGTCCACGCAGGTGCCAGGCCAGAACCAGGAGGCTTCCCCCGGTACCCGGCGACGCGGTGCCCCCGGTATCGGTGAGGACTCTCCCGGACCCCACCAGCCTGGTCAACAGCCGGGCCAGGACGGCGATTCACAACGTCCCGGCCCGGGAGGTGGACTGCCGGGCGACCCGGACGGGGCCGGTGATGTCCAGGTCGAGGCGGAGGCGGTTGAGCCGGTCGCGGTGGCACTGCGGTCCTGCGGATCCGGTGGGTTCTCGGTTCCCGCGGCGCTGACCGGGTTCCTCGGGACACTGATCGCCGCGGGCGCGGTGGCGGCGTTGTGGTTCATCCGGGGCGGTGCCGCCCCGATGGGCAGCCCCGGTGTCAGTGCGCCGCCTCGGGAACAGCCCGATGGTGACCGGTCGACCCTGGTGCAGGCCTGTATCTACGTACGGGACCGGGCCACCAGCAAGGCGTTGGCGGACCGGCTGGGGTGGGCGTTGCAGGAGGCGGGGGTGAGCATGGTGACGCCGACCGGGGCCCGGTTCGACCCGGCACACCATGAGGCCGGCGGTTCGGTGGCCACCGACGATCCGGCGAGGGTCGGCACGATCGCCGGGGTGGAGCTGCCCGGGTACGTGGACCGTGGTGTCGTGCTACGCGCGCCCGTTGTCACCGTGTACCGGCGGGACAGCAATTGACTTCCTCCGCCGGCCTAAAGGGCGGGGATTCCCACGGTCGTCCGTGGGGGTTCCTGCTTCGTCACCGACTGCCCGCCGGGCTTGCGCCGTTTGGGTCTTACATCAGCTCCACAGGCATCCGCAGGTCCCGCCACGCCGCGTCGGATATGGCGCGGGCGAGCGTGTGGTTGCGCACCATGTTACGGACGGTGAGGTCCTCGATCGCGATGACTTGGTTCTCGTCAACGAGACGGGACGTGAGCTTGTGGAGGAAGCCGCGGCGTCGGTCGGTGATCCGCGCGTGCACACCGGCGACCTTCCGTCGGGCCTTCTCCCGGTTCACCGAACCCTTCGCTTTACCGGACAACTGGCGTTGCGCCCTCGCGAGCCGGACGCGTTCACGGCGTTCGTGCTTCGGGTTGGTCACCTTCTCCCCGGTGGACAGGGTGAGCAGGGACGTGATGCCCGCATCGATCCCAACCGCATTCGCGGTGGCCGGGGCCGGGGCGACCACGTCGTCGCACAAAAGAGACACGAACCAGCGTCCCGCCGCGTCGCGGGACACCGTGACCGTCGTCGGCTCCGCGCCCTCCGGCAGCGGACGCGACCAGCGGATATCCAACGAGGTGGACATCTTCGCCAGCGTCAGGCGGCCGTTGCGGAACTTGAATCAAAAACGGAGGGACGGTAAATGACCGGGCGCGACGACCGACGCGCACCCCGTGAGGGGGTCAGGACGTGACCGCTCCGGCGCGGAGCGACGGCATCACCGTGTCGCAGTTGGAGAAAATGTTGCGGGGCGGTGTCGACAACGCCTTGGCGCGGCTGCGCCGTACCGACCCGGACGCCGCTTCCGACATGGACACGCTGCGGCGGCGGGAACAGACCAGGCCCACGGTCGTGGTGGTCGGGGAAACCAAACGGGGCAAGAGTTCACTGGCCAACGCCCTGGTTGGGGTGCCGGACCTGTCCCCGGTCGACGCGGCGGTCGCGACCAGTGCGTACCTGGAATTCGTGCCCTCCCCTCATGCGGGTGCCCAGGCGTACCTGCCCGGCCGGGAGGACCCGGTCACGCTGCGACTTGAGGACATCCGCGACTGGGGTACGGTGCTCGGCTCGTTGCCGGACGGGATGCGACCCCCGCGTCGGCTCCAGATCAGCCACCCCGCTCCCCTGCTGCAGTACGTCAACCTGGTCGACACCCCAGGTGTCGGAGGGTTGGACTCATTGCACGCCGAGGTCGCCATGGACGCGGTGGAGCGGGCCACCGTGCTGCTGTTCGTCGTGGACGCGGCTTCCCCGTTCTCGAAGCCGGAGATGGATTTCCTGATTGAGGCCAGCAAGCGGGTCAACCTGGTGTTGTTCGCGCTGACGAAGATCGACGCGTTTCCGGGCTGGCGCACCATCCTGGATGACAACGTGGCGTTGCTGCAGGCGCACGCGCCCCGGTTCGGTTCCGCGCCGTTCTACCCGGTCTCTTCAAGGCTTGCCGAGATGGCGCTGCGGATGCCCAGGGACGCCGCCGCGGAACTGGTACGGGAATCGCGGGTGGCCGACCTGCAGCACGCCTTGATCAAGTTGGCATCGCGGGGACACCTGTTGAAACTGGCGAACCTGCTGCGGGCGGTGCGCAGCGAGTTCATACGGCTGGACCTGCAGGTCGCCGAGCGGGCGCGGGCCGCCGACCCGGACCCGGAGCAGGCGGCACGGTTGAAGGAGGAACGGGCGCGGGTCAACTCTCGTAAGCGTTCGGAGTCAAAGCAGTGGTCTCTGGCGCTGAACACGGAGACCAGCCGAGCGAAGCTGGAGGCGACGGGGCGGCTTCGGACCTACTTCCAGAAGTCGCAGGAGCAGTTCCTCAACCAGATCGACAAGGCTGACCGGGGTGCGCTGAAGAAACTGCCCTATGACGTGGACCGGGCGCTGCACGCCCTGTCGGTGCGGATGTCGGCGGAATTGGAGTACCGGTTCCGAATGATCGGCCAGCGGATCCTGGCCCAGGTGTTCACCGAACGGGAGTTGCACCTGGTGATGGGTCGGATCAACGCCCAGTTACGGGTGGCGATGCAGGCCAAGCCCCGTCGGGACACCAGCGGCGACACCGCGATGGTGGTGATGTCCAGCGCTGGGACGTTGATGATGGGCACGCGGGCGGTGACCGCCGGTGCGGCCGCGGCGGGTCTCGGCGTCGCGGGTGGTGCCGCGGCACTGGCGGTGAGCACCGCGGGGATCGGCCTCGGGTTGGCGGCGGCGGCGTTCATCATCTACAAGCGGCGGGTGCAGACCGACCGCAACCAGGCACGGCAGTGGCTGCGTGAGGTGATGAACGAGTCCCGCGCGGCAATGCAGGACGAGATCATGCACAGGTTCACCGACCTGCAGTACTCCCTCACACTGGTTCTCGACGACGCGATCGAACGTCGTTTGAAGAGCCTCGACGGGCAGATCACCGCGATCGACCAGGCGATGGCGGAGGACAAGGCCACCCGGCAGAAGCACAAGGCGGAGCTCAGCAAGGAGCGGGAAGCACTCAAGGCGCGCATCACCAAGATCGACGAGGTCCTGGCCAAGACGCGTGGCCTGGTGCCCGCGCCGCCGCCCTCGGACGAGGAGGCATCAGGTTAGGCCATGGAACACGACGAGCCGACAGAATGGCCCCCGGACGGGTACGCCGACGGTAACGACAGGTGGCTTGCCGACCCTGAGGACACGGGGTTGCCGGACCCGGACCTCGACTACGACGCGCCCGGCCACGACACCGACGGATTCGGTGACGAGGCGGAGCCGGGTGACGACCCGGACGATGGTCACATCACCGGAGGCGGGGAGCCGGACGAGATCGGTGACGGTGCCGGTCCAGAACTGGCCGACGACGCCAGGCTGCCAACCTTGGACCGTGACCTCCAGGACCCGGTTCCGGGCACCGACCCTGACCTGAACCCGTTCGCCGACGACGAATCGTGGACCGCGGACCCGTTTCCGCGGGCACTCGACTTCGCCCAGCCACCCGAGCCGGTGGACGGCATGCCGTGGACCGACCCTGACCTGCTCGGCGACGACGGCACCGTGCCGCTGCCGGACCCGACGGCTGGTTACGAGGAGTCGCCGCCGGTCACGGACCTGTACATCTACGACGGTATGGAACCCTCGCTCGACGACGGCGACCCGTGGGCGTCACTGGCCGATTCTGAGGACCCCGCGACAAGCTCACTGGCACGGTTCTGGGCACCCGGCGACCGGATGCGGTAACGCCGTGGACGAAGGTCACGCGAGCGCGTACACCATCAGGCCGAGGAACAACAACACCAGCACCACGGCCACGATCGACACCACGACGACGCCGGACCCGCCGCCCTGCCTGACAGGTACGGCGACCGCCATCGGTGGCCGCCGGGGTCCGGGCGGTGCCAGCGGCAGCGCCCGGGGTGGCACCACGACCGGTGGCCGGGCGACTGCCGGTGGCCTCGGTGGTTGTGCCGGGGACCGTGGGCCGGGTGCGGCCGGAGACAGCGGCCGGGCGGGTCCGACGACACCCGGTACCGGTGGCAGCGGTCCCGTCGGCGGTCGCGGCCCGGACGGTGGCCTTGGACCGGATGGTGTCAGGTTCGCCGGTCGCCGCGCGGCCGCGACCGGTCGTGCCGGTGGGGGGCCACCTGCCCGCCCCGGTTGGGTGGCCGGTGCTGGGCGGCGCGGTGGCGGCACCGGCCTTGGCATGCCGGAGACCGGGCGGCGCTGTGAACCG
Organism: Micromonosporaceae bacterium; assembly: GCA_036375165.1. GTDB lineage: Bacteria > Actinomycetota > Actinomycetes > Mycobacteriales > Micromonosporaceae > WHSM01. Next base: position 37,242 of record DASUSI010000142.1, read on the forward strand.
GTGGGTCCTCCGACGGCGAGTGCGCCTTCCACGACCACGGTTTCGGGTTGCTCCAGTGTGGTCGGTGCGATTCCGAGTTCGGTGTGGATCAGATGGCCGGCCATCGGAATCCGGCTGGACCCGCCGACCAGGAAGATGCCCACCATGTCCTTGGGTTGTTGCCGGGCCTGGGCGATGGTGCGTTTCAGGCATTCCACGGTGCGTTCCAGGTATGGCCGGATGAGCGATTCGAACTCTTCCCGGGTCAGGTGGGCGTCCACTTCCAGCGCGGGTAGGTGAATGTCGGCGCTGGACGTGCGGGAGAGCATCTCCTTGCAACCGCGGACATCCTCGTACAGCATCCGCCGGTACCGCCGGTCGCCGGCTTCTTGCGGGGTGATCAGCTTCGACCAGGTCTCCGGGTGGCTCTCCGAGTACGTCCTGCCGAGGTGTTCCACGACGGCGTGGTCGAAGTCCAGCCCTCCAACGTCGGGTAGGCCCTCTTCGGCGAGCACCTCGAAACCGGTCTGGGTACGCCGTACCACGGTGGCGTCGAATGTGCCGCCGCCCAGGTCGTAGATCGCGAGCGAGCGGCCGACGGGTACCGCGGTGCCCAGTACCGCGGTGAAGTAGCTGGCCGCGCCGACCGGCTCGGCGATCAACTGGGGGCGGGGCAGCCCGGCGAGGCGGGCCGCCTCGACCAGGATGCTTCGCCTGCGCTCCCCCCACCGCGCCGGATGCGTCATCCGGATCTCGGCGGGGTTACCGCCGATCTGGCGGCGGGCCTCGGTGAGGACCTGCTCCAGCACGTACCCGATCACCCGTGGCACTGGCAGTTCCCGCTCCCCGAGGAACACCGTGCCGTCGTCGATCCGCCGTTTCGGGTTCGGTTCGAACCTGCTCGGATCCACCCGGGCGTTGCGTTCCGCGTCCCGCCCGACCAGCATGCGCCCGTCAGGAGACAGGTACACCGCCGAGGGCAGCATCGGGGACCCGTCGAACAGCAGCGGGCGCACTCGCCCGTCCGGCACCCGCAACATGGCCACTGTGTTCGACGTGCCGAAGTCGATGCCGAGCACCCGCATACCTGGTCTCTCCTTCCCCCGGCGGTCACCATACTGCCCGTGACGGTGCCCCCGGGCGACGCCACCGGTCGCGTCCTGATAACGGTGACCGGGCCCGGCCGCGCGGCGCCGCGGCGGCGTAGCGCGGTGGCGTACCCCGCGTGCGGCGGCGCGGTGGCATCATGACCCCGCGGGGCGACCCGGTGCCCGGCCGGGCGGACGGATGGAGCGTTGCGGATGAGTATCTCCCAGGTGGCCGGGCACGCTCCGGCCGGTGACCCGACGCCGGGTGCCAGCACCCGCCGGGAGCGGGTCGGCTGGTACTTCTACGACTGGGCCAACTCCGCGTTCATCACCACGGTGGTGACCGTGTTCTACGGACCGTTTCTGACCGCCGTGGCGAAACAGGCGGCCGGTTGCGCACCGGACGACAGGTGCGCCGACGGCGTGATCCACCCGCTCGGGATCGAGATCAGCCCGGGGTCGTACTTCCCGTACGTGGTCTCGGCGTCGGTGTTGCTCACCGTGTTCGTGCTGCCCGCGCTGGGCGGGATCGCCGACCGGATGCCCCGCAAGCGGCTGCTGCTCGCCGCCTGCGCCTACCTGGGCGCGGCGGCGACCGTCAGCATGGTGTTCGTGACCGGTGACCGGTACCTGCTCGGCGGTGCGCTGTTCATTGCCGCGAACATCGCATACGGCGCCAGCATCGTCGTCTACAACTCTTTCCTGCCGCAGTTGACCGGCCCGGACGAACGGGACCGGGTGTCGAGTGTCGGGTGGGCGGTCGGGTACCTGGGCGGTGGCCTGCTTCTGGTGTTCAATCTGGTGGCGGTTGACCGTGGGGAGCGTATGGGTTTCGACGTGCTGGACCTCGCGCGGTGGAACGTGGTCTCGGCGGGTGTGTGGTGGGCGGCGTTCACACTGCTGCCGCTGGTGTGGCTGCGGGACCGGCCACCGGTCGACCGGGTCCCGGGGAACGTGGTCGCGCAGGGATTCCGGCAGCTCGGCGACACACTGCGCCATCTCAAGGCGTACCCGTTGACGTTGTTCTTTCTGCTCGCCTACCTGATCTACAACGACGGGATCCAGACCGTGATCGCGTTGGCCAGCCAATTCGGCAGCGAGGAGCTGAAGCTCAAGCAGAGCGCGCTGGTCGCGACGGTACTGATGGTGCAGTTCTTGGCGTTTGGTGGCGCGCTGCTGCTCGGTGCGCTGGCCAGGTGGGTCGGGGCGTTCAAGGCGCTGACGCTCAGCCTGGTGTTGTGGGTGGGCGTGATCATCGGGGCGTTCTGGTTGCCGGTCGGGCAGGTGGTGCCGTTCGTGGTGCTCGGCGGCATGATCGGGCTGGTGCTCGGGGGCAGCCAGGCACTGTCCCGGTCGCTGTTCAGCCAGATGATCCCGCGCGGTAAGGAGGCGGAGTACTTCGGCCTGTACGAGATCAGTGACAAGGGCACCAGCTGGCTGGGGCCGCTGGCGTTCGGGTTGGTGTTCCAGTTGACCCACAGCTACCGGGTCGGCATCGTGTCATTGCTGACGTTTTTCGTGATCGGTTTGCTCGTGCTGGTGGCGGTGCCGGTCCGCCGCGCGATCGTCGCGGCGGGCAACACACCACCCCGCGTGGTGTGAACCGCCGCCACTGGGTGGTGGCTAGTACTCCAGCCGTAGATCGTGATTTTTGTGGCTGAGGCCCCGGCGCGCATGGGTGCGGCCACCGTCGATCATGGACAGTTGTGTCGACAATCCAAGATCAAGCGGTGGCCGCTGGGCACAGCGTAGACCCTGCCGGGTGGCAGGCGGCGTTCGATGGGTTGATGGTTCGGGTCGGCGGC
>DASUSI010000143.1:0-6651 GCA_036375165.1 Micromonosporaceae bacterium
GGCCCCCGACTGGTGTGTGGGTTATGCGGTGAGGTCGGGTCGTTCGGTGACTCGGATGGCGTTGACGATCGGGGTTCCGAAGCCGCGGTAGGCGAAGAACCGGACGTTGAGTTGGCCGTCGGTGACGTGGACGGTGAGGGTGCGGTTCATCGCACCGAAGCTTCCGGCTTCGTATGCGACGTCGACTCTGTTGAGTGCTTCGGTGCCTTCGATGTGGACGTCGAAGTAGCGTTGATCGGGCGATGCGGTGCGTAGTTCGGCGAAGTCGAGTTCCACGGTGTACACGCCGTCGGTGAGGCCGTCGAACCGGTATTCGCTCATACCCTCACGTTGGGTCTGGAACCGTGAGTCGTCCTCGGTCCCGCTGATCCCGGACTTCGTGGAGATGGTGTGGGACTGGCCGATGTGGCCGGCCGAACCCGTGGTGTACGCCCGGTCCGGGGACCAGGTGTCACCGTAGGAGTCCGCCACACCGCCCTTGCCGCCGCTGTCCAGCGCCACCTGGTAACCGGGTGCCACGATGGTCACCACGATGCTGATCGTCGGGTTGCGCCCGCTGACCGAGTGCACCAGCAGCCGCGCCGTCTGGTACGAACTGGCCGCTATCGCGGAGCCGTCCAGGCTGACCGTGACCCTGCTCGCGGCACCGGACTCCAGCGACCCGACCGCCGGGCTGACCGACAGCCACGACACGTCCGTCGGGGTCCCGGAATCGTTGGCCTCGGCAACGTCCCACTGGGTGCCGATGCCACCGGTGTTGGTCAGTGTGATGCTGCGGTCCCGCCGCTCGTTGGCCGGCACCACCACGGTCAGCGCCTCGGTCGACACTGCCACCCGCGCGGTGCGCAGGGACGCGGTGTGGGACACCACGGTACGGCTGACGAGCGTGAGTCCCGACGTGGCTGTCTCGTAGAATTCCTTCTCCACCGTGACCTGGTAGCCGCCGGCCGGGAGCTGGAGCAGGTAGCTGCCGGCCGAGTCACTGACCGCCGTGTCCACCACCGAGCCGCCAGCCCGAGCCGTCACGGTCGCGCCAGCCACCGGATCGCCGTCGTTGGCGTCGGTCACCAGACCCTGCGCGACACCCTTGTCGGTCTGGAACGTGATCCCGCCGTTGGACACCGCGGCCTCGTTGTACGAGTACTGGAAGGCCACGGTCCCGGTGGCGTTCTCGATCCCGACGGTGGCGCTGGTGCCGGTTTCCACGCCGCTGTCGATGTCGGCGTACCGGAACGTTATCTCTCCGTTCTCACTGATCAGCGCCTCGAATGAGATTCGGTTGCTGCGGGAGCTGTAGAAGGACACGTCCCGCCACTCGACCACGAATGTCCGGTTCGGAGCCGTACCCGTGACTCCGGTGTAGACCCCCGAGAAGGACTCCAGGTAGAAGTCGTCCCAGAACGGGTAGAGCACGGCGTTCGGAGTGCCGGTGTAGGGGATGGTGCGGTTGCCCGGCAGGGACGACGTGGTGGACACGAAGCTCATCCAGCCGTTGGTGCTGACGGTCGCGTTGCGGTAGCCCTTGCCGTACAGCGGCACCCGGAACGGCAACGAGATCTGGGCGACCTGATCTTCGTTGACCAACGGCAGGCGCTCGGTGCCTGGTGTGTAGTCCATCGTCGGGGCGACGCAGGCGTACCCGAACCCGTCGGTCCGCAGTGGCAGGGTGAAGTCGCGTTGGGTGTCTCCGGTGAGGGATACCGCCTCGGTGGTGGGGGAGGCGCACCGGTTGGTGTGGTTGACCTCGATCTGGTAGTCGCCGTACGGCAGGGTCAGTTGGTAGTGGCCCTGGCTGTCGGCGGTGCCACTGACCGGGGTGCCGAGCACGCGCAGGGTGGCGCCGGCCGCCGCGTCGCCGCTGGAGAGCCGTACCGTTCCGGAAAGCGTGGCCGACGGCGCTGCCTGCAAGGTGAAGTCCTGGACGGTGGTCTGGCCTTCGGTGACGGTTGCCGAGCCGGTGGCCCTGACGTACCCGAACTTGGTGACGGACATCGTGTAGTCGCCGACCATCAGCCGGTCGAACGAGTAGGACCCGTCGGCCCCGGTTGTCGTGGTGCGGCTCATCGGACCCGTGACCGACACCGACGCGCCGGCCAGCGCCGACCCGTCGCTGGCGGTGACCCGGCCGCTGAGCGAGCCGAGGGCGCCGCGTGGGGTGGCGAGCACGGCGGCGTAGGAGTCAAGGCGTCCTTCGCCGAAGACGTTGTTGTCGTCGGCGGTGCCACCACAGGTCGTGTTGCTGACGTCGATCGCGGTGTCGTCGAGGATCTGTCGGGTGGCGGTGATGTCACCCTGGATCGCCGGGGACGCCGACCACATCAGTGCCACTGTCGCGGCGGTGTGGGGGGATGCCATGGACGTGCCGCTGTACGAGGCGTATCCGGTCGGGATGGACGAGCGTACGTTCACCCCGGGCGAGGCGAGGTTCGGCTTGATGTCGCCGTTCTCCCCGGGACCACGGCTGGAGAAGCTGGCGATCGCGTTGTTGATGTCGAACGCGCCGGAACTGTAGCTGATCACGTACGTCCCCGGGTTCCCGGACGTGCTGCAACCCGGTCCGGAATTCCCGTTCGAGAACGAGGGGAAGATCCCGGCGGCGATCCAGGACTGCACGGTCTGGACGTACCAGGTGTCGAGGCCACTGCCGCCCCAGGAGTTGTTCACCACGTCGGGTGCCAGGTCAGGCCGCGGGTTCTGGCCGGCCAGGTCGGTCGGGGCGACGATCCACTGGCCTGAGGCCAGCAGCGAGGTGCGGCTGCAGGAACTGGACTCGCAGCCCTTCGCGGCGATCCACTTCGCACCCGGTGCCACACCGATCTGGTTGCCCGCGCCGTCGTCGCCGACCATGGTGCCCATGGTGTGGGTGCCGTGGCCGTTGTTGTCACATGGCGTGCCTGCCGGGCACACGGCTGCCGGGTCGAACCAGTTGTAGTTGTGGTTGAACGTGCCGTCGGCGTTGCGGCCGCGGTACTGGTTGGCGACCGCCGCGTGCGTGTGCTGGACACCGGTGTCGATGTTCGCGACCACGATGCCCTCGCCACGGACCCCAAGGCCGCTCCAGACCTGCGGGGCGTTGACCCGGTCGATGTTCCACTCAATCCCGTTCACCGGTGGCTCGGTGTCGCCGGGCAGTGGGTCCGGAACGGACACCGGGTCGTCAGCCTCGATCGCCTCGACCTCGGGCCGGGCCGCGACCTTCGCGAGCAGGCCCGCGTCGCCGGTGACGAGCAGCGAGTTATGAATCCAGTATGAGGTGTAGTCGGCGTGGTTGCGGTCCAGCAGGGCACGCAGCCCGGCCTGGGTCTTCTCGGCGTGCCGGGTCTTCGTGGTCAGCACGAACCGTGCCTTGTCCGTCTTGCCCTTCAACCGAGCCGCGCCGGCCAGGTCCGCCTGACTGTCCAGCACCACCCAGAAGGAGGTGGTGCCCTTTTTCGCGAGCTGGTCGCGTACCTTCTGCTCGATCTTGATGGTGCTGTCGCCCGCTGCGGGGCTGGCGGCCGCTGGAACGGTGGCCAGGGTACTGAGCGGCATCGCCAGGGTGGCCACGGTCGCCACCACGGCGGTGCGCCATCGTCGTGATCCGGTGCTCACGGCGTCTCCCTTCTGTGGCCTGCGGACACCCCGAAGGCCTATGTAAGGGAGGATCGCATAGCTACTGGTCAATGAAGAATGGTTTCATCGCGCCATAGGGATACCTACCGGGTGTCCACCCCGTCCGGTTTTCCGGGCACCGACGTGCGGGTGCGCACTGTCGGTGACCGCCAGCGGCACGGGCCGACGCCCGCCCCGGAGGTCCGGGGCGGGCGTCGGCTTGTGGTGTCAACGGCGCATACCGTCAGTAGTGGATCCGGAAGCCGTGATTCAGCGCCGGAACCTGATCCCTCCGCCGCTGGCCACCACACCCTCGTTGTACGAATACTGGAACGCCACGGTGCCGTTGCCATTCTCGATGCCGGTCGTGGCGCTGGTGCCGGTTTCGATCCCGCCGTCGATATTGGCGTACCGGAAGGTGATCTCACCGTTCTCGCCGATCATCGCCACGAACGAGATTCGAGCGGTGCGGTTCGAGTAGAACACCACGTCCCGCCATTCCACGATGAACGTCCGGTTTGGAGCTGATCCGGTGACCCCGGTGTAGACCCCGGACGTGGCGTCCAGATAGAGGTCATCCCAGAACGGGTAGACCGCGGCGTTCGGCGTGGCGGAGTTGGGAATCGTGGTGTTGCTGTAGACCGACGAGGTCGTCGCGACGAAGCTGAGCCAGCCGTTGCTGCTGACCGTCGCGCTGGTGTAGGACGTGCCGTACAGCGACACCGGGAACGGCACTGTCACCGTGGTGATCACGTCGTCGCCGGTCAGCGACAGCTTGGTGGTGCCCGCCGTGTAGGGCAGCGCCGGTGCGCCGCACGTGTACCCGAACGAGTCGGTGCGCAACGCCAGACTGATGTCGCGGACCGTGTTCGCGCTGATCGTCACCGACACGGTGGTGGGGGAGGCGCACCGGTTGCTGTGTGTCGCCTCAATCTGGTATGTGCCGTGCGGCAGGGTCATGCTGTACTGGCCCTGGCTGTTGGCGACCGTGCTGACCGGAGTGCCGAGTGCCCGTACCGTGGCACCGGCCGCTGCCGAGCCGTCGGACAGTCGCACCGTGCCGGACAGCACCGAGGAGGGTGAGGCCTGCACCGTGAAGTTGGCGGTGGTGGTCTGGTTCTCCACGATCGTCGCCGAGCCGGTGGTGGTCTGGTAACCGAACTTGCTGACGGAGACGTTGTAGGTGCCGACCATGAGTCGGTCGAATGAGTAGAGCCCGTTGGCGTCCGTGGTGGTCGAGCGGTTCATCGGCCCGGTCACCGACACGGTGGCTCCAGCCAGGGCAGCACCACCGGAGGTGACGGTTCCGTTGAGTGCGCCGAGGGCACCGCGTGGGGTGGCGAGCACCGCGGCGTAGGAGTCAAGGCGGCCTTCGCCGAAGACGTTGTTGTCGTCGGTGGTGCCACCACAGGTCGTGTTGCTGACGTCGATCGCGGTGTCGTCGAGGATCTGCCGGGTGGCGGTGATGTCACCCTGGATCGCCGGGGACGCCGACCACATCAGCGCGACCGTGGCCGCGAGGTGCGGGGAGGCCATCGACGTCCCGCTGTACGAGGCGTACGTGTTCGTGGCCACCGAGGACCGCACGTTCACCCCAGGGGCCGCGATGTTCGGCTTGATGTCGCCGTTCTCCCCGGGGCCACGGCTGGAGAAGCTGGCGATCGCGTTGTTGATGTCGAACGCGCCGGCGCTGTAGCTGATCGCATAGGTGCCCGGGGATCCGGAGGTGTTGCAGCTCGGGCCGGAGTTGCCGTTGGAGAAGGCGGGGAAGATCCCGGCGGCGATCCAGGACTGCACGGTCTGGGCGTACCAGGTGTCGAGGCCGCTGCCGCCCCAGGAGTTGTTCACCACGTCCGGAGCGAGGTCGGGGCGGGGGTTCTGGCCGGCCAGGTCGGTCGGGGCGACCATCCATTGGCCGGAGGACAGCAGCGAGGTGCGGCTGCAGGAGCTGGACTCGCAGCCCTTGGCGGCGATCCACTTCGCACCCGGGGCCACGCCGATCTGGTTGGCGCCGCCGTCGTCGCCGACCATGGTGCCCATGGTGTGGGTGCCGTGGCCGTTGTTGTCACATGGCGTCCCCCCGGTGCAGATCGCGGCCGGGTCGTGCCAGTTGTAGTTGTGGTCGTACGTGCCGCCGGCGTTCCGGCCGCGGTACTGGTTGGCGACCGCCGGGTGGTTGTACTGGACGCCGGTGTCGATGTTGGCGACCACGATGCCCTCACCCCGGATCCCCAGGCCCCAGACCTGTGGGGCGTTGACCCGGCTCACGTTCCATTCGATCGCGTTGATCGACGGCTCGTCATCGCCCGGCAGTGGGGCGGGCAGGTTGATGGACTCGTCGGCCTCGATCGCCTCGACCTCGGGCCGGGCCGCGATCTTCGCGAGCAGATCGGCGCCTCCGGTGACGAACAGGGAGTTGTCGATCCAGTACGACTTGTACTCGGCCCGGTGCCGATCCAACAGGGCTTTCAGCCCGGCCTGGGTCCGTTCCGCGTGCCGGGTCTTCGTGGTGAGTACGAAACGTCCCTTGTCGGCCTTGTGCCGGAACCGCGCTGCGCCGGACAGGTCGGCGTCGCGGTCCAGCACCACCCAGAAGGAGGCGGTGCCCTTCTTCGCGATCTGGTCGCGTACCTTCTGCTCGATCCGGGGGGCTGGGTCGCCTGCGGTGGGGTTCGCGGCCGCCGGTGCGGCGGCCAGGCCGCTGAGCGGCATGACCAGGGTGGCTATGGCTGCCACCGTGGCGGTGCGCCATCGTCGTGATCCGGTGCTCACGGCGTCTCCCTTCTGTTTCCCAGAGGGATTTTCGGGGTGAAAATTTTCTCATTTCGGATATGAGCCAAGAAATACCTCAAACCCGCGCGTATACCCTTGCTGATCTCCATCCCGGCCTGCTGGTTCAACCCGACGGCCACGTCCGCCACAGAGCACCGAAATTCACCCGGACCCGGGTTTCAGGGCAGGCGCGGGTCGGCGCCCGCCCCCGGACTTCTGGGAGCGGGCGCCGACCGGTGCCGGTTGTGTTGCCTGTGTTGGTTGGGTTATGCGGTGAGGTCGGGGCGT
>DASUSI010000144.1:0-9662 GCA_036375165.1 Micromonosporaceae bacterium
TGGTCCGGGAGGGCTTCGACGTTTTGGTCGCCACCGGGGGCGGGTACGCAAAACGCACACCGATCACCGAGTACCCTCGGCAAGGTCGTGGCGGTAAAGGTGTGCTGACCGCCAAGATCACTGCGCGCCGGGGCAGCCTCGTTGGTGCTTTGGCGGTACGTCCGGAGGACGAATTGTTCGCGATCACATCGAACGGCGGGGTGATCCGGACGCCTGCGAAACCTGTGCGGCGCACCCGTGACCGGAACACAATGGGGGTCAAGTTGATGGACCTACCCGATCGCGTCACGCTGGTGGCCATAGCCCGCAATGCCGACGAGCCCGACGAACAGGATTAATCCATGACTGCAGACGCCAAGACAGAGCCGGCGCAGACCACTGCCCCCGCCAGCTCAGGCGCGCCTGCCGGCTCTGCCTCGCAGGCTCACGCGGTCGGCCGGGCTTCGGTGCCCAGCGCGGACGGAACCAACACCACCCGGTACGTGCGCCCCCCGGGGATGACGCCACCGCCGATCTCTCCGCAGGACCTTCCGGGAGCGGTCCGAGCGATACCCGGAAGAGCCAGCGTCGCCGATGCGGTACGCGCTGCCCGCCAGACCGTCTCGGCGGCGGCGGCGCGGGGACCACGCCGGGCACGACTGACGCTGAAGCGGGTGGATCCGTGGTCGGTGATGAAGTTCTCGTTCGCCGTATCGATCGTGCTGTTCATCGTGATGATCGTGGCCACCACCGTGCTGTACGTGGCCTTGGACGCGATGGGTGTCTTCGACAGCGTGAACGAGACGCTGGGCTCGCTGATCGGCGGCGGTGAAGGCAGCTTCAATTTCTCGATCACCGCGAAAGGCGTGATCGGTGCCTCGGCGGTGTTCGGTGTCGTGAACATGGTGCTGTTCACGGCGTTGGCCACGCTCGGGGCGTTCGTCTACAACGTCTGCTCGGACCTGGTCGGCGGGATCCAGGTGACCTTGGCCGAACAGGACTGACCAGGGGTTTCGCCGAGCGTGAGAGGTGCCGTCACCGTAGGGTTGAGCGCGGGTCCGGGCCGGAAGTCCGGACCCCGGTATCCGAGTTTGGGGTGCCGTGCCCGATGAGGTAACGTTGCTGCTCGCGCGCGGGGCTATAGCTCAGTCGGTTAGAGCGCAGAGCTGATAACTCTGAGGTCGCTGGTTCGATCCCAGCTAGCCCCACTCATCGGTACGGTGAGAGCGTTCGAGGGGAAGCACACGATGCTGAAGAAGCTTCTGATCCTTATTGGCCTGTTGGGCGCGGCAGCTCTCATCGCCAAGAAGGTCAAGGATGCCAACGAGGAACGGGCACTGTGGCACGAAGCCACCACAGCTCCGGATCTTCACTGACAACGGAAAGCTGACTCCGGCGGAGTCACCGCCCAGGCGGTGCTCCGCCGACCAGCGTGAGGGCCGGCCGGTGCCGGTGACGCGCAGCGGGGCGATAGCTCAGTTGGTAGAGCACCTGCTTTGCAAGCAGGGGGTCGTCGGTTCGAGTCCGATTCGCTCCACAACAGGTCAGAGCAGATCTCCGACCTGGAGTACTGCTAAGCGGGCTGCTCATTGCCCCACTCCTGCCCGTACGTGTGTGGATCGCTTCGAGTGCCGTTGCTGGCTGGACCAGTGGGCGGCCCTGTGGGTTGTCGTGTCGGATCCAACGCTCACTGGTGTGGCCGGAACGAGTTCGCCGACCCGTGGTTGGCACGTGTCGGTAACGACTCGCAGCATTCGGAAGGGCTGCCAACGATGAGGCCGTCGAGCTGCTCACCCCGGCCTGGGAATTACTCTCTCAGGTAGCCCCGGTTCGGCTCACCGCAGGATCAACGCCCAGCTCGCCGAATGGCTGGTGCGGGCGAACAGCCGCAGGCATCGGATGTTGGGATGCCGTCCGGTGGACCGCTGGGAGGCTGACCGGGACGGGATGCTGCCACTTCGGCCAGTCGCCCCGGTGGTCGGCTGGCGGTGCAGGTCAGCGCCGACTGCGACCGGGTGGAGGTGTTCTGCGACGGCCGACCGGTGGCCCGGCATGACCGCTGCTGGGCCAAACATCAGAGCATCACCGACCACCGTTGATGATCAGGTCGAACGCCGGCCGCTGAGCGACTACGACCGCATGTTTGGCCTGTACGAGGCGGTCGCGTGATGGCTGCCAAGACCAGCCGCACCGTGGCATCGGAGATCGCGTTCCTCACCCGCGCACTGAGAGCGCCGTCCCTGGCCGCGTCGGTGGAACGCCTGGCGGAGCGAGTCTGCCGAATTAGTGCTCTGAGTCCTGCGCGTCTGACTCATCGGCGGGCTTTGCCGCGTCCTCATCGGGCTGAATGACCGGCCACACGAACCAGGTTCCGAACGCCACGATGGCACTGATCGCCAGGGCGGACCACACCAGGAAGGAATTTGCCTGCGGCGAATGCTAACAGGCTCACTGCAGCCAGGAGGCCCCATCCGCGCCAAGTCGTCACCAGGGGCTTCACACGCTCGACAGGACCAGTCACCGCGACCCATGCTTACTCGTCATATAAGGGATTGTAGGGGCGATCAGCGCCACGCTCGTTCCGGCTGCTGCCGAGGACATCGGCGGTGTGGGGGATCATCCACGGGCCGCGACGGAGGCAAACACGGGGTCAACCAGGCCACGAGGGACCAGTGCGGCGACACGCAGGTCCTACACACATCGTCGTTCAGCGGTGCGGTGGTCGGGTCGTCAGTAGGTTCTCGGTTATGGCTCACCCGACCGAGCAAGGTTTCCCGGAGCCTCCCTTTACGGGGGATGAGACTTCGACGTTGCTGGGATCTCTGGAGCGGCAGCGTGCGACGTTCGCCTGGAAGACAGGTGGGCTGGACGATGCCGGTCTGAGGGTGAAGGTCGGCGCATCGTCGATCACCCTGGGCGGTCTGCTCAAGCACCTGGCCTTCATGGAGGACCTGAACTTCTCGAAGGTGCTGGTCGGGCGCGACCTCGGACCGCCGTGGAATGAGGTGGACTGGGACGCTGACCCGCAGTGGGACTGGCGTACGGCTGCCGACGATTCCCCCGAGCAGCTCTACGCGCTTTGGCGGGATGCCGTGACTCGTTCCCGTTCTGCGGTTGCCGAAGTGTTGGCGAACGGTGGCCTGGAGCAGCGGGTCAAGGAGGAGTTCCCGGATGCCGATGAACCGCCCACCATGCGACGTGTCCTGATCGACATGATCGAGGAGTACGCGAGACACGTCGGCCACGCCGACCTCATCAGGGAGGCGGTGGATGGCCGGGTCGGGGAAGATCCGCCGGGCGAACCGTACCCGTATCAGGTCCCATCCTCCGCGTGACCTGGATGAGACATTCCGGATCTTGGTCGATTTTGTCTGTTGGGGCAAGTGCTCGACTTTCGGAGTTTTGGGCACGCAGCCTTCCAGGTCGTTGGCCGGAGGCAAGTAGATCTTGCAAGTTACCTGGTCAGGGCAACACCGCGAAATACTCTGCGGCCGACGGCCACCACTGGGCATCCGGAGCGTGACCTGGGGCGATGTCATCGCTCCAGGTCACGGCCGCAGCTCCCGAAACTCCGAAAGTCGAGCAAGTGAAATCGACCAAGATCCAGCAGTGATGGTCGGCACCCGGGTCAAATGATCGCTTTGCGGCTGATGATGGTCGCTGCGATGTCGCGGATCGTGGGGGGGTGTTGTCGAGGAGATGCCTCTGCCAGTGGTGGAGGTGTCCGGGGTCAATGTCGTTCTGGTGGAGGTGGCGCGTCAGCTTCAGCGTGGTGACCAGAGCGGACAGCGCCAGGCCACGGGGGTCCGGCTGCTGTGTCCCGGCCCGGTAGTGGTCGAACATGCGGCGGATACGCCCCCGCGCCCGGACCGGGTACGCCTCGCGGGTGGGGACGTACGCCACCTGGCGACCGAACGGCCAGAAGCGGCTGCGTGGTTTCTCGTGAATGAATCCGGCGGCGACCAGGTCGGCTTGGACGCGGCGGTACAGGCCGGTGTCCGCGAACCGTTCCACAAAGTCACGCGATCGCATTGGGCCTGACGTCGAGATGAAGTCCAAGGCGGCGTCGGTGATCCGGTCCCCGGTCGGGTCATCCTTCATGATCGTGATCCGTCCCGGGTCGCGTTCCAGGACGCCGCCGCGGACGTAATCCCGCCATCCGATGCGGACCCGTCCGGTGACCCAGAGTTCCAACAGCACAGCAGCGGCCAGTGCGTGCCGGAGCCACTTTTCCAGGACGTGACGCTTACCGGTTTCGTCGTCGTGCGCGATCAGGAACAACTCGGTCGGCAGCGTTATCGGTGTCTGGTCCGCGCCGGCGGGGAGGATCCGCTTCAACCGGTCCAATGTGGTGCGCTCCAAAAGTCGAACGGCCATCGGTCAACATCTCCTCTTCTGGTTAGAACGTCACCGGCCCGGGGACTTCGGGATGTGCCAGCGGCGGGTTCACGTCACCAGTTCGAGCGCGGCGACCACGGTCGGCACGAGTCCACCGAGGACAGGTAGCGCGAGCCAGGCGATCCGTTTGCCGGGTGGTCCCCACACCGGCTCCCTGCCCCCGACCACCAGACGAGCGTCCCGCCGGTCCCGACACGGGTACGGGTCGCCACACGCCCGGCACCGCCCGGTCCACCAGTGCCACACGTGAATCCGCAGGTAGGACCGGGCGACCTCAACGGCACCGCCGAGCGGCAACACCGTCCGTACGACGGCGGGACTTCGACCGGTCATCAGCTTGTCCTTCCTCTGGGTCTGGGCACGACGAGCAAGCCCCTCTGGCGGGCTCGTTCCGTCCACTGGGGACAGCAGTACATAAAGGTAGGGTCTCGCTACTAGCAAGACACAGCGAATGTTCCTAGTGATCATGTGGACGGAGTGACGGGAGGCCGGGTTAGATACCGAGTGCGCTAACTCGACTCGTGAGGAGCTGGAGCTACATGGCTGGGGGACGTGGCTCGACCGTGCCGCGCCGGGCACTTGGCCGACACCTGCTGGCGCTACGTCAGAAGGCGAAGCTGAAGGTCAACGACGTCGCGGCGAAGATGGACTGGTCTCCACCCACGTTGTGGCGCATTGAGACTGGCCGCAAGGCTGTGCGCACAGTCGACGTGGAGCTGCTGTGCCAGCTCTACGGAGCGGACGACGAGACCCGCGCGGGTCTCGTCGAACTGGCAAGAGAGACCAAGGCACGAGACTGGTGGCGGGTCTACGGCGACGCCATCCCCTCCTGGCTTGACCTCTTCCTGGGTCTGGAGCAAGCCGCTGCGACCGTCAGAGCGTTCGACTATCACTTCGTACCAGGCATTGTGCAGACCGAGCAGTACGCTCGGTCCATTTTTGAGGCCGACCGGAACGTGCCGGCCAAAGACGTCAGCAAGTTGGTCAAAGCACGCATGGACCGGCAGGCCATCCTCACCCGCGAGGAAGATCCGCATCAGTACGATCTTGTTATCGACGAAGATGTCCTGCGTCGCTCTCTGGTTGCCCGAGACGTGATGGCCGAGCAACTGGAACACCTCATCAAGGTCAGCGAGATGCCAAACGTGACGCTGCGGGTGGTGCCCTTCGCTGCCGGGCCACATCCGGGCATCTGGTCCGGAGCTTTCTTCATCATGACCTTTCCTCCGGCCGCCACCAGCAAGTTCTTCCAGGAGCCAGAAACGGTGTACGCAGAAGCCTTTGCCGTGGGCCATTACTTTGACAAGCCGGAAGACGTTGAGCGATACGTCGATACCTTCGACGCTCTCACAAGGACCTCGCTTGATGAGGAAGCCACCAGAGATCTCATTCAGCAGTTAAGGACATCATTGTGAGCAAACTTGACAAATCGTGGAAAAAGAGTAGCCGGAGCGGCACCGGAGCCTGCGTTGAGGTCCGTCTAACTGAAACCGGTGACGTTCAGGTCCGTGACTCCAAGGACCCCAACGGATCGGTGCTCACCTTCACTCCGGCCGAGTGGGATGCGTTCGTCACCGGGACCAAGGCCGGCGACTTCAGCTTCTGAGTCCGGGTACGCGTCCGGAGCGTCGTTAAGATCAGACATGGCCGCGAATCCGGGGGAAATCCGCCTGTCCGCGTCGACCTGGCAACAGCCGTTCCCGGCCGCCGCATCAGCCCAGCGCTCGGCATTGCTCGCCCGGGTCGCCGAGAGCGTGCTCTCCTGTGGCGACGGCCGTGTGCGGGTGGTCATCGACGGACTGACTGCTGCGGGCAAGACCAGCTTCGGTCATGAACTGGCGCAACACATCGGCGCATCGGGTCGGCCGGTGCTGCGGGCCAGTCTGGACGACTTCAAGAAGCCGTGGCGGGACCGGCACCTGTATGACCGCGAGTCCGGTGAGGGCTACTACCGCAATGCCTTCGACGACGACGCGATCGTCAGGCTGTTACTGCGACCGGCCGGCCCCACCGGTTCCGGTGAATGCGTGCTGTGCAGCATCGACCCGCTGACCCAGATCGAGCACCGTGACGTCGTGACCTTTGCACCGGCCGACGCGGTGCTGATCGTCGATGGTGTCTTCGCTCTGCGGCCGCGACTCAACGACTACTGGGACTTTCGGATCTGGCTCGATGTCGACGAAGCGACATCGATCAGTCGGGGTGTTGCCCGGGACCAGGACTGGGCCGGTGCTGACGCCGAGGCAGTCCACCGCGATCGGTATCTTGTCGCCGCACGGTGGTATTTGTCCGAAGTGGATCCCTTGCGGTTGGTCGACCTGGTCATTGACAACACCGCGTTCGACCGGGCACGGATACTGCGTGCTCGGCGGGGCGTGTGAAGCGCCGTCGCCGACTCGAACATGCCTGGGACAGGAGGCGAGAGTGCAGGCCATCGTCGCCACGTTGGGATACGTACTGAGTGCCGACCAGAGGCAGGTACTGCTGATCCATCGTGACGCCCGCCCGGAGGACCCGCATTTCGGCCGGTACAACGGCCTGGGCGGGAAAGTGGAGACCAACGAGGACGTCTGTGCCGGCATGCGCCGGGAGATCGCCGAGGAAGCGGAACTCACATGTGGCCGGCTTGAACTGGCCGGCACCGTGTCCTGGCCCGGATTCGGCCGCAGCGGTGAGAACTGGTTCGGCTTCGTCTTCCGGATCCCGGAGTGGTCAGGCGTGCCCCGGCGGGCGAACGACGAAGGCAGCCTCCACTGGGTGGATGTGCCGGATCTGCTGGCAGGCAGGCTCCCGTTGTGGGAGGGCGACGTTCATTTCCTGCCCCTGGTGTTTGGGTCGACGCGGCAGTTTCACGGCGTCATGCCGTACGCCAACGGTCGCCCGGTCAGTTGGAGCTACACCGAGCTGTGATGACGGCCTGGCACCGCCCCCGAGCGTGATCCAGCCGCTCCGGTCACCGGGCCGCGTGACCTTCAGTCGGCTGGGCGATGGAGCACCCGGAGCCCGGAGGGGTCAGTTAAACCACCCGCCCCGCATTCTGGATCTTGGTCGGTTTCGCATGCTGGGGCAGTCGAAATCGACCCGTCTCCGACGGCCATTGCCGCCACGCGAGACCGGTCGGACCTGACGCGATCATGACAGCCGACGGTCCGACCGCCGAACCGGCGACGACTTCAGTCCGGTCCTCACCGGACCGGCGTCATGTGGACCGCGTCAATCCCAAAATGCGACTCAGCCGCCATGATGTGACGATAGATTACAGGTCCTGAACCGAGTCCGGCTCTATCCTCCGGCTACCGAGGCTGGTGATGCCGATGTCGCACGTCGGGTGTACCCGTCTTCGCCTTGTACTGTCAGCCTTTCTGCTCGGCATGTCGTGCGCCTTTGTAGTTCCCGGCATTGCCCAAGCGGCAGATCCGGTGGACCTGTTCCTCAGCGATGTCCACGACGATCCCGACCCCGCCCATGCGTATACCACCATCACGTACACCATGTACGCGGGTAACCGGGGTCCGGGCACGGCCAGCGCGGTGACGGTGACGGCGCAGCTTCCCCTGGACGTGTCGTTCCGGCCGTCCGCTTCGGACGACCGATGCGAGGCTACTCTCGACACGGTGACCTGTGATCTGGGGGCCCTGCCCGGCAATGCCATGGCTTCGCCGCTGCTGATCGGTCTCACCTCGACCAGGGACCGGGTGCTGTCCCTGACCTTCACCGTGTCGACTGCGGAGTCCGACGTGGATCCTGCGGACAACACGCGGACCGAGACGACAACGATCAGTACCCCGGCGGACGCCGACATCTCGCTCCGCCTCAGCGCGACCATGGGGCCGATCTACGCGGGGGAGATGTTCTTCTTCTCAGCCGAGGTGGGGAATTCCGGTCCCGCCCCGGCGACCGGGGTCACCGCGGTGCTGCGGATCCCGGCGGGAGTCACAGTGGTCTCGCCGGAACCCGGATGCGTCCCGGACGGCGCGGAATCTGTCTGCACCGTCGGGCCCCTGGAGCTTCCGCCCTCCAGCGGAAGTATCGCGATTCTCGGGCTCACGGCCTCCGCGTCCGGCGATTACGAGATCTCCGGCTATGCCACCGCGGATCAACCTGATCCGGATCCGGCCGACAACACCGACTCCGGACCGTTCACCGTGCTGCCCGCCTCGGACCTTGCCGTCACGGTTGCCGAGTCGGCAGACCCGGCCCTTCCCGGCCAGCCACTGGCGTACACGATGACGGTGGCCAATCACGGCCCCTCTCCGGCGTCGGACGTGTCGCTGACCGACGAATGGTCCTCAACATTGCCCGGTGGCCTGGAGTTGCTCGGTGTGGAGTCGTCCCAAGGCATTTGCGCGGTCACGGCGTCCGGCAGTGCGGACTGCCGGTTGGGTGGACTCGCGAGCGGTGTCACCGCCACTGTGACCATCACGTTCCGGCCGCGGGGAACCGGAACCGTGACCAACCATGCGGAGGTGACCGCAACTGAAGCGGACCGGGATCCGGCCAACAATCTCGCCACGGAGCCCACATCGGTTCGCTAAATTCGTATTTGCCCAATTTCGGACATGGGTTACCCAGGGGTGTTCTCCATCTGATCTCGGCGATTCGCAGGCAAGGCGGCGGGTGGCGGTCGCCGTACTCAGTTTCATCACGGTGACACCCTTGGCAAATACTTCCGACCTTTGGCAGAATGGCCGAAGTTCGGGGACCACACACTGGTTGTGCAATGGAGCCGACGAGGGGATTCCGTCGTGACTAATCCCGCATCCCTGACCTCCGATCCCATTCTCATTGGCGGTGACAATCGTTCCGGAACCACGCTGACCAGCGTGGTTCTCGACTCTCACCCGGATCTCGTGGTCGGACCGGAACTCGACTTCACCGAGCCCCGCGATCTGGGTCCGTACATCGTGGAATCCGCTGACCTGCTATTGGCGGATGATCCCCGGGTGCAGGGGCCGGGCGTGGAGACCGCCGATCCAGACTGGTACTTCGGTGTCCAGTTTGTAAAGCAATGCCACCGGTTCGGTGTGGAGTACCGGGACGTGCGTGACGTGGTTCAGCAGGTCATCAAGGTGCTCGGCACCGACGTGGTGGAGTTCGACGACCGCTGCCACGTGCTGCACCGGGTGGGTGAGTTGCGGCGTCGTCAGACCGGGATGAAGCGGTGGGGAATCAAGGTTCAGCGGCAAATCCACCGGGTTGACGACTTCGCTCGGATGTTCCCCCGAGCCCACTTTATCCATGTGGTACGGGACGGCAGAGACGTCGCTGCGAGCAACATTACGGGC
>DASUSI010000145.1:0-34576 GCA_036375165.1 Micromonosporaceae bacterium
ATACCAGCACGCCGCCAATATCGTGGCATAAACTTCATGCTGAGTTCCAAAGCCATCCCAGGACATCTCATTGTCGTCCGGGTTCTCGGCGAGGGATTTGTACAGTCGTACGTAGCGCTCACACAGCTCCAAGTCGGTAGGATCCAGAATCTCCAGATAAAAGCGCAATCCACGTCTATGCCTCCGTGCGTTCTGGACACATTCCGGAAGCGTGACGACACGGGTGAACGTGCCTGTCCCACCCTTAAAGATCCAGATTTCCGTATCTCGCCTGGCCTCGTAAAGAGCTGTCGTTATGTCTTCTCCAGTCAAGACACGGACCGCAGAAAGATCAGCAAGAACCTTGCCGACGTCAACAACGGCGGCATCCAAGGCAGCAACGCGCTCAAGTCCGTGAGAAAGCTCCGCCACCGCGTTCATAGTCGCCGCTGCCGATCTTGCAATCTCTTTCTCCACCAGATCGCGCTTCCAACGTTCTCTAAGCAAGGCGAAAGCGAAGACTGCAAGCGTGAGCGGAATAGCTTTACTCACCAAATCGACCGACACAACATCCACAATGCCGAGTACGCTGATGCCTGAGGCGAGTACGAGCGCGATGGCAGTCTCGGCATTCTCTTTGGACCACGTTGGGACCGTTCTCACGCCGCACCTCCCCCAGGCGAGTGGCCGACACCATCTAGCATACGATCACATGGTCTCCATGCACAGACTGTGCCTGTAGACCTCTGAAGACTCCACCACCCATTTATGCACTGGAGCTACTGCACCGTCTAATCTCACGATCTGGGTTCGCTCCTTCTCGACTCGCCAACCGGGACAGGCCATTTACCCTGCTCACGCGGCGCCCTCGCCCTGCCTGTTGTGGCCCACCTGTCCGCCAGACAGGCCGATCTGCAGAGCCGCCACAGGCTCGCATAGGAAACCGCGAACCTCGTCAGTGACGCTGGCCGGTGGACATCAAGGGCTCCGGTCCCTGGAACTCCCAACGGTCCGATCATGATCTGCACCCGTAGCAAATGGGGACCCTCCCAGCCGATGCGCCAGAAAAGGGAAATTCGACCTCGGACAAACGGCCAAGGCGCGAGCACCCGAACCTGAAACAGCCGAGGCGACCGGCAGTCCTGAATCGTCCCCTCACCCCCAGATACCGCAGCCAGTTCAGGAAACTCCAGGTGCTCCAGCAACCCGGTGATGTCCCGGCGGTGGCGTATGGTGCTGATCTGGCTCGATCCTCGACGGAGACCGTTAACCGCCGGACTTCTTGGCTGCGGTTTCGCCAGTTGCCTTGGCGGCGGCCTTCTTCCGAGGGCTGGCAGCCTTCTTCGCGGTGGCTTTCTTGGTGGCGGCCGTGGACTTCGTGGCGGCTTTCGTGGCCTTCTTGCGCGGCTTGGCTGGCCCCTTGGCCCGCCGCTCCGCGAGCAGTTCCGACGCCCGTTCCAGGGTCACCTCGTCCACGGAGTCGCCCCGCCGCAGCGAGGCGTTGGTTTCGCCGTCCGTCACATAGGGACCGAACCGGCCCTCCTTGATCACCAGTGGCTTCTCGGTGAGCGGGTCGGTGCCCAGTTCCCGCAGCGGCGCGGCGGTCGCGGCGGCCCGGCGACCCCGGGCCTTCGGCTGCGAGAACAGCTCCAACGCCTCGTCCAGGGTCACCGTGAACAGCTTCTCCTCGCTGTCCAGCGACCGGGTGTCCTCCGCCTTGGTCAGGTACGGCCCGTACCGGCCCGCCCGAGCCACCACTTCCGCGCCGTCCGGGGCGACCCCGACCACCCGGGGCAACGCCAAAAGTTGCAGCGCGTCCACGAGCGTGAGCTGCTCGGTGGACTGCGACTTCAGCAGCGACGCCGACTTCTCGCCGCACTGCACGTACGGGCCGTAACGACCGGCCTTCAGCACGATCGGCTCCCCGGACTCCGGGTGCTCACCCAGCTTGCGCTCCCCGGAGCCCTGCTGGAACAGTTCCTCGACCTTCTCCGGGGTCAGCTCGTCCGGGGCGATGTCCTCGGGCAGCGGGGCCCGGGAACCGTCGCCGTTATCACCGCGTTGCAGGTACGGACCGTAACGGCCGACCCGTACCACCACCGGACCCTCAGGCGTCTCGTGCAACGGGATCGAGTTGACGCCTCTCGGGTCGATCTCCGCGAGCTTCTCGGTGACCAGCCGCTTCAACCCACCGGAACGGGACACGCTCTGCTCGACACCCTTGTCGCCGCCGAAGTAGAAGGCCCGCAGGAACTCGACGGCGGCCTCCTCACCGGTCGCGATGGCGTCCAGTTGGTCTTCCATCGCGGCGGTGAAGCTGTAGTCCACCAGCCGGGGGAAGTAACTCTCCATCAGGCCGACCACGGCGAACGCCAGGAACGACGGCACCAGCGCCTGGGCGCGCTTGAACACGTACCCCCGGTCCTGGATGGTCTGCATGATCGACGCATACGTGGACGGCCGCCCGATCCCCAGTTCTTCCAACGCCTTGACCAGGGAAGCCTCGGTATAGCGGGCGGGTGGCTGGGTGGTGTGGCCGACCGCGTCGAGCCGCTTCGCGGCCAGCCGCTGGTCCCGGCGCAACGTCGGCAGCCGGCGTTCGGCGTCGTCGGCCTCGGCCGCCTCGTCGTCGGACGACTCCACATAGGCCTTCAGGAAACCCGGGTCCGTGATGGTCTTGCCGGTGGCACCGAAATCGCAGGCTTCCCCGGTGGTGGACACCGCCTGGATCCGTACCGAAATGGAATTGCCCACCGCGTCGGTCATCTGGCTGGCCACGGTGCGCCGCCAGATCAGCTCGTACAGCCGGAATTCCTCACCGGACAACTCGTCGGCGACCTGACCCGGGGTGCGGAACGTTTCACCCGCCGGCCGGATCGCTTCGTGTGCCTCCTGCGCGTTTTTCACCTTGCGCTGGTAACGCCGGGGCTCGGCGGGCACATACCGGTCCCCGTACAACTCCCTGACCTGGGACCGGGCGGCGGCGAGCGCGGTCTCGGAAAGGTTCGTGGAGTCGGTACGCATGTAGGTGATGTAGCCGTTCTCGTACAGCCGCTGCGCCACCCGCATCGTCAACGCCGACGAGAACCGCAGCTTGCGCGCGGCTTCCTGCTGCAGCGTCGAGGTGATGAACGGCGGGTACGGCCTGCGCCGGTACGGCTTCTCCTCAATCCGGGTGACCGTGAACGGCACCCCGTCCAGCCGCGCGACGAGCCCCCGGGCACCGTCCTCGTCCAGATGCACCACGGCCGAGCCGGTCCGCACCCGGCCGGTGGTCGGCTCGAAGTCCCGGCCGGTCGCCACCCGGTCGCCGTCCAGGGCGACCAGGGTGGCGGTGAAGGTCTTCGGGCCGTCGGCGGTCTCCTCGACGCCGAGCAGCGCCTGGATGTCCCAGTACTCGGCGGAGCGGAACTTCATCCGCTGCCGCTCCCGCTCCACCACGATGCGGGTCGCCACCGACTGCACCCGGCCCGCCGACAGCTTCGGCATGACCTTCTTCCACAGCACCGGGCTGACCTCGTACCCGTAGAGCCGGTCCAGGATCCGCCGCGCCTCCTGCGCGTCGACCAACGCCCGGTTGAGGTCCCGGGAGTTCTGCACCGCCTGAACGATCGCGGGCCGGGTGATCTCGTGGAACACCATCCGGCGCACCGGGACCTTGGGTTTCAGGGTCTCCACCAGGTGCCAGGCGATCGCTTCGCCTTCACGGTCCTCGTCCGTGGCGAGATAGACCTCGCTGGCCTGCTTGAGGAGAGTCTTCAGCTTGGCAACGTGCTGCTTGCGGTCCGGGCTGATGACGTAGAGCGGCTGGAAGTCATGGTCCACGTCCACCCCGAGCCTGGCCCACGACTCACCCCGGTACCTGTCCGGGACTTCGCTGGCACGGCGGGGGAGGTCACGAATGTGGCCAAGACTCGCCTCAACCACGTATCCCGGGCCGAGGTAGCCCGAGATCGTCTTGGCCTTCGCCGGTGACTCGACGATGACCAAACGGCTGTCGTTGGCGGAACGTGGCACGGACTCTCCAGTCTGACAATCGGGACGAGCCGGGATTCAGGCCGCTGCAAACGACACCTGGCGGTCAAGCGCCGGGTGCCAGTTGTCAAACGTAACTGGTTACCACAGGTAACGGTGTGCATGGGTCGCGCACCCGACGATCGTACGGACAGCATCCGGGTCAGCCATGGATTGCGGTCACATGGCGCTCGCCGTAGCTACGCCACTGCCCGCGACGGTATGCGACCAAACCGCGGCATCCAACTGGCGGGAGACCATGCGCGGCCATGCTTCCACCGGTACCGACTCCGGCCGGGTGCCGATCAGTTCCAGAAAACCGGCGACCCGCCGGGTGCCGACGATCCGGTACGCCGGCCCGCCGCCCCGAGGTCCGATCAGTTCTGTCGGCAACCCGGCTTGCCGCAACGCGGCACCCACCGCCGGCCAGGCGGACTGGTCGGTGGCCGACAACCGCAGCGTCACCGTCCGGGAAGACCGTGGCGGTCCGCCGGCCCGCTGCGGCGAGTGCACCAGCCCGGCGGCGATAAACCACATCCGCAGCATCTGCCCGTTGAGCTCGAAGTCCTCCGGCGGCTTGGTGAGCGCGCCGCGCAGCCACCGGGCGGCGACCGGGGCCAGGGACGCCGAGAACGCGGTACGCACCCCGATGTGTCCGGCCACTGCGGCGTCTCCGGTGCCGGCCCCGGTCCCGTTGTCAGTACCGTCTCCGCCGTCCGGGGTATCCGCCGCGGTGCCGGCCGTGCTCCCGGCGGCGGTGCCGGCCGTGCTCCCGGCTCTGGTCCGCTCCCCGGTCGCCGCCAGGCCGCGCCGGGCGAACTCGGCGAGCAGCGTATGGGCCCGCCACGCCTCGTCCACCACAACCGAGATCCGAGCCGTACCGCCCATCCGTACCACCTGCCCCGGCCCAGCGAGCAGCCCCTCAAGATCTACCGGCCGGGCCGGCACCACGTCCGCACCGAACAACGACAACTGACCTCCATCCCCGGGTGAACCCGGCTCATGCCCGGGTGTCCCCGGCTCAGCAGTGATCCGATCGGTCATTGGCGGCTCACCGGCATCCGGGAGACTCGTCGAACGCCCGCTGCAACTCCTCCGACTCCAGGTCACTGGTGTCCAGGGCACCGTCGTCGTAGTCGGTTGACAGCTTGTCCATGGCCTCCACGACCCGGTCGTAGAAGGCGTCCGGCGAACCGGTGGAAAGCGCTTCGACGCGCCTGCGCGCCGATCCGTACGCGTCCCGGGCGGCTGTCAGGGCGGCGCGGAACTCCGCCGCGATCCGCTCCCCGTCGTCAACGGCGGGCACGCCGGCCGCCGCCACCCCCTGCCGGGCTTCCTCACTGGCCCGCTCGGCACCCCGCAGCAGCCCGACAATGGACTTCTTCGCCTGTTCGGCGCTGGTCGCCTTGGACATCTCGGCCTGCGCATCGCGGGTCAGTGTGGCGATCTGCCCGGTCCACGGCTTCAGCACCCGACAGACCTCGGTCGCCCACTCCGAAGGCTCCACCCCGTCGGTGCCGCAGCCAGCGGACAGCACCGCCAACACGACGGCACACGCGGCGGCGCGGCGGCCAGTGGACGAACGCATGTACGAACGTTAGCGTCCCGGTGCGACGCGGGGGGTGTCCTGGGCCGGGCGTGCCGCGCTGATCCGGGGACGCGGACCCGCCTGCTGTCGGCTGTGGACAGCCGACAGCACCCGCGAATCCGGGCTCCCCGCGAGATGCGGGTCCGGCACGCCTTCGACAGTCGACCTTCCGGTCCCCGTACGGTCAGCGGGTGGCGATCAGGTAACAGCGGCGGCTCGGGTACTCCCCCGACTGCGGTTCCCGCTCCACCCGGGCGGTGATCGAGAAACCGGCACCGGCAAGCTCCGCCGCCACTTCCGCCGGATCCAGGAAATGGGCGGTGATGTCCACCCGTTCCCCCCACCACTCGTCGAGGTACTTGCTTTTTCCGGCTGCGTACTCCTCGTCACTGACATGGAAGCCCAGCAACAGCACACCCTCGGGCCGGATGGCACGAGCCAGTTCCCCCAACGCCGTCCGCCGCTGCCCCGGCGTCAGGTGAATGATCGAGTACAGCGCGACCGCGCCAGCCCACTTGGTGTCCGACGGCAACTCCAGCATGGACCCGACATCGAACGCCTGGTTCGGGAACCGCTTCCGGGCCACGTCGATCATGCGCGGCGACAGGTCGATGCCGATCACGTCACAACCGAGATCGGCGAGATGATGCGTGACATGTCCGGGGCCACAGCCCACGTCAGCCACCACACCGTCCACATGGGCGGTGAGTTCGGCGAAACAGCGAAGCAGCGCTCGTTCGAGGGGTTTGCCCTCGAGTTCGTCGGCGAGTTCGTCGGCGTACCGCTCGGCGACGGTGTCGTAGCTGTCACGTACCCGCTCCATCCCGGCACTGTACGGCGAATCGGGCGGTCACGGGGGTACCTCGCAAGAGGGAACTCCAGACGCCGTGACCCGGCCTTTACCGGCCGGGTCACGGGTCAGAGCAACAGGGTCAGGCGGAAACCTGCTCCTTCTCCGGAGTCGACTCCATCGCCATCGGACGGCGCTTGCTGATCACCACGGCCGTCACGATGATCGCCACCGCCACCACGGCGATGCCGATCCGTAGCGCGGGGTTGTCGTCGGGGCCGATGCTGTACGTCACCACAGCCGGTGCGATCAGCAGCGAGACCAGGTTCATCACCTTGAGCAGCGGGTTGATCGCGGGGCCCGCGGTGTCCTTGAACGGGTCACCCACCGTGTCACCGATCACGGTCGCCGCGTGCGCCTCGGAACCCTTGCCGCCGTGGGCGCCCTCCTCGACCAGCTTCTTGGCGTTGTCCCAGGCACCACCGGAGTTGGCCAGGAACACCGCCATCAGGGTGCCGGCACCGATCGCACCCGCGAGGTAGCCGGCGAGCGGACCGACGCCGAGCCCGAACCCGACCGCGACCGGCGCCAGCACGGCGAGCAACCCGGGGGTTATCAGCTCGCGCTGCGCGTCCCGGGTGCAGATGTCGACCACCTTGCCGTACTCGGGGCGCTGCGTTCCGTCCATGATTCCGGGTAGTTCCCGGAACTGCCGCCGCACCTCGAACACCACGGCCCCGGCAGACCGGGACACCGCGCTGATCGCCAACCCGGAGAACAGGAACACCACCGACACCCCGATCAGGAGACCGACCAGAGTGTTCGGGGAGTACACATGCGAGATGAACGACTGCGCCTGAGTGGTCGCCTCACCGGTCACGGTCCGCAGCGTCGAGGAGATCGTGTCGGTGTACGAACCGAACAGCGCGGTCGCCGCGAGCACAGCGGTGGCGATCGCGATGCCCTTGGTGATCGCCTTGGTGGTGTTGCCCACCGCGTCCAGGTCGGTCAGGGTACGGGAACCGGACTCGTCGATGTCACCGGACATCTCCGCGATGCCCTGCGCGTTGTCGCTGATCGGACCGAAGGTGTCCATCGCGACGATGACCCCCACGGTGGTCAGCAGGCCGGTGCCGGCCAGCGCCACGGCGAACAGGGACAGGGTGATCGAGCCGCCGCCCAGCAGGAACGCCCCGTAGACCGCCGCGCCGATCAGCAGCGCCGAGTACACGGCGGACTCCAGACCCACGCTCACCCCGGCGAGGATCACCGTGGCCGCACCGGTCAGCGAGGTCCGGCCGATGTCCTGCACCGGACGCCGGTTGGTCTCGGTGAAGTACCCGGTGAGAGCCTGGATCGCGGCGGCCAGCACGATGCCGATCACCACCGCGACGATGGCCACCACCCGCGGATTTGCGGTCACGTTCTCAAGCGGGCCGTGCAGCTCCTCCCACGTGCCGGGGAGCGCCACCCACGCCGCCACCGCGACCAGCACCGCCGAAATCGCCGCGGAGATGAAGAACGACCGGTTGATCGCGGTCATGCCACTGCGGTCGGACGGGCGCAGCCGGGTGATGAACACCCCGATGATCGCGGTGATCACCCCGATGGTGGACACGATCAGCGGGAACACCAGCCCGGTGTCGCCGAACGCCGCCTTGCCCAGGATCAGCGAGGCGACCAGGGTCACCGCGTACGACTCGAACAGGTCAGCCGCCATCCCGGCGCAGTCACCCACGTTGTCGCCGACGTTGTCCGCGATCGTGGCGGCGTTGCGCGGGTCGTCCTCGGGGATGTTCTGCTCGACCTTGCCCACCAGATCCGCGCCCACGTCGGCGGCCTTGGTGAAGATGCCCCCACCGACCCGCATGAACATCGCGAGCAGCGCCGCGCCGAACCCGAAGCCCTCCAACACGGTCGGGGCGTCCTCGCGGTAGGCCAGCACAACGCCAGCGGCACCCAGCAGGCCGAGCCCGACGGTGAGGAACCCGACCACGCCACCGGTACGGAACGCGATCGCCATCGCGCCCTCCCGGCTACCGTCCCGGGCGGCGGAGGCGACCCGCAGGTTGGCGCGGGTGGCCAGCGCCATGCCGGCACCACCGATGAAGGCGCTGAACACCGCGCCGACCACGAAGAAGGCCGACCGGCCGATCCGTACCGACCAGCCGCCCTCATTGACCGGCAGCAGGAGCAGCAGTACCACGGCGATCAGCACGAACACCGCGAGGGTACGGAACTGACGCAGCAGATAGGCGCTGGCGCCCTCCTGCACCGCCGCGGCGATGTCCTGCATCTTCTGGGTACCCCTGCCGGCACCGAGCACCGCCTTGACCAGCGCCGCGGCGAAACCAAGCGCCACCAGCGCGATCACCAGCGCGACGATCGCGTACGTCAGCTTCGCTCCGGTCAGGGATACCGCCTCCTGCCCCCCGCCGTGGGCGAGATTGAGCACGGGCATCCGATGTCCTCCTAGTTACTTCATACGGCCGTGGACCGGCCGGACGGCGTCTTGTCATGGGCCCCGGACTGTCGGTCGGCCGCGCTCTCAAAAGTGAGTGGCCCCCGCGACAGGCAGTGCCCGCGTGAGGCCGACGGGCACGGTGCCAGCGGCACTCACTGGCCGCGTACCCACAGGTCACGCTGGAACGATTCGCGGAGTCTAGCTCCCGGACGTGTCTGTGCTCACAGCCGGTCCCGAATAGTGTGAACCATCGTTCAGGTTCCAGGCGGACCGCACTTTCGGCACCATCGCGCGCCATATCGGACGCCACACCCAGCCAGGAAGGAACCGGCTGCGCTCCTCCCGCGCCACCCGGCCCCGGGGATGTTCGGCCCAGCCAGCGCTACCCGGAACGTAGTTCCGGCGGTACTCGATCGCGTAGAGATGCTTCACGCTCTTGTATCCGTAGTGCGCGGGCACCACCAGGCGCAGCGCCCCACCGCGCGGCACCGGAAGCGGCTCACCGTCACAGTGAGTGGCGATCATCACGTCGTCGGCCAGCGCGTCGGCCAGCAGCACGCAGCACCGGTAACCGTCCAGCCCCCGCAACACCAGCCACCGGGCGTCCACCGGGGCCACCAAGGCGGCGACCAGCGCATGGACCTCCCGAAACAGGTACCCGCTCCAGCCGATGTCCCGGGCGGTCCAGGTGGTCACGCAGTGCAGGTCAGCATGTTGCTCACGGGGTTTCAGCCGGTACGCCAGTGAAGCCCAGTCCAGTTGCGCCGGCCGGCGCACCGCACCCCCGACGATCAGGACCGGCCGCTCGGCGAGCACCGGCTGAACCCGTGCGAACCGGGGCAGCCCGAACGGGTGCCACTCCGCCACCCGCTGACCTGGCGGGAGGCCGGCCAACGCCGGCGTGACTTCCCCCGGAACCTGCCGTTCGGCCACTACACGCCCTGATGCCGGGAAGACTTCGCCCGCCAGGACATCCGCACCACAGTGCCGCTGCGCTGGTGCTCACACGGTCCCACTTCGAGATCGTCGACCAGTCCGGCCAGAAGGGCGAGACCCACGCCGACGGCCACGGTCTCATCGGGGAACGCGTCGCCGTTGCCGGCCACGTCCCGGCTGGCCACGACCAGCGCGAGCGGATCCGGGAGCGCACCGTTCTCCAGCCGGGTCTCGGCCGGTGCCCGGTCCATCACCCGCACCACGAACTGGTCCCCGTCGGTCATCTCCACCTCGACGAGCTCACCCAATCCGTACAGCCGGTGCAGCGCGACAGCCCGGGAACAAGCCTCACCTACCGCCAGCCGGACCTCGTCGAGCAGATGCTCCGGCACGCCAGCCCGCCGCGCCACGGCGACCGCCACCAGTCGGGCGGTACGGACATGCGCCGGTGCGGGCGAAAAACCGAGTCGGACGGTCGGCATCGTCAGGTGACGGGCGCCGAGGATGCGCCTGCTCCCGTCGATCCGTCTCCGATGTCCCGCGAGTCGGGTCTGATCGCCGCCTCCACCGATGGATAGATGTCGAAGAATCCAGCCAGCCCGGTGATCCTGAAGATCTTGAGGATCCGCTCCTGGCCGGAGACCAGCATCAGGTGACCGCCCTGCGCCCGGATCCGCCGCAGCCCCCCCACCAGGACACCGAGTCCGGTGGAGTCCAGGAACTCGACCGCCTCCAGGTCCACCACGATCTGCCGGGTACCGTCCGCGACAAGTTCCAGCAAGCGCTCCTTGAGCCGTGGAGCCGTGTAGACGTCGATCTCCCCGCCAACCTCGAGCACTGTCCGGTCGGCGACGGTACGTGTCCGTAATGACAGCTCCATGCAGCAACCTCCCGCCGTCCCGGTTCCTCGCGGGTACGGCCCCCTGCCATCCAACCATCGGCAACCACAGAGCCGCGATCGGCCACCCTGCGGGCTGGACACTCCGCGCCCCCACGCCGACGCCCCTGTTCGAGGCAACCGTACCGCCGGACCAGCGATGTCGGGCCGCTGTGCCACAGTGCGGTGGTGACATCGTCGCCTGAGCCAGAGGAACTGCTGCGGCGACTGACCGTGGCCTACCCGTACCGTGAAACCGACGACAACACCGATCAGGTCGTCCATCATGACATCGGATCCGGGCCGGTCACGCACGTGGAGCGGATCCCGCCGCGACCCGGCGACAGCGTGCCGTGGCCCGAGTGGGTGCCCACGCAGTTGCGAGCGGCGCTCGCGCAGCGGGATATCAAAGCACCGTGGCGGCACCAGATCGAGGTCGGATCGTTGGTCCGGGAAGGTCACGACGTGGTGGTCGCCACCGGGACCGCCTCGGGCAAGTCCCTCGCGTACCAGCTTCCGGTGCTGTCCGGGTTACTCGACGATCCACGCGCCACCGCACTGTATCTCTCTCCCACCAAGGCACTCGCCGCCGACCAGATGCGCGGGCTGGCCGGCTTGGCGCTGCCCGGCATCCGACCGGCCGCTTACGACGGGGACACCCCGTACGAGGAGCGGGAGTGGATCCGGCGGCACTCCAGGATCATCCTGACCAACCCGGACATGCTGCACCACGGCATGCTACCCAGGCATCCGGCGTGGGCGGGGTTCTGGCGTCGGCTGCGGTACGTGGTGGTCGACGAGTGTCACACCTACCGGGGGATCTTCGGCTCGCACGTGGCGCACGTACTGCGGCGGTTACGCCGGGTCGCCGCCCGGTACGGTGCGTCGCCCAGGTTCGTGCTGGCCAGCGCCACGGTCAGTGACCCGGCAGGGTCGGCCAGCCGGCTGGTGGGTGTGCCGGTCACCGCGGTCAGCGCGGATGCCTCGCCGCGTGCCGGGGTGACGTTCGCCCTGTGGGAACCGCCGCTGTTTTCCGACCTGCGCGGCGAGCGGGGCGCGCCGGTCCGCAAGTCAGCACTGCGCCAGACCGCGGAACTGCTCGCCGACCTGGTCGCCGGCGGGGTACGCACGCTGGCCTTCGTACGGTCCCGACGGGGCGCCGAACTGACATCGACGATGGCGCGGGACGCGCTGCGGGAGGCGGCTCCGGAACTCGCCGACTCGGTGGCCGCGTACCGGGCTGGTTACCTGCGTGAGGAACGGCGTGCCCTGGAGCAAGCGTTCCTGTCCGGGGACCTGCTGGGTCTGGCGTCCACCAACGCCCTGGAGCTCGGAGTGGACGTCGCCGGCCTGGACGCGGTGCTGCTGGCCGGCTACCCGGGCACGCTGGCCTCGCTGTGGCAGCAGGCCGGACGTGCCGGTCGGGCGGCACGGGAGGCCCTGGCGATCCTGGTGGCGCGCGACGACCCGCTCGACACGTATCTGGTGCACCACCCGGCGGCGATCTTCTCCCGCCCGGTGGAGGCCACCGTGCTGGATCCCGCCAACCCGTACGTACTGGGACCGCACCTGTGCTGTGCGGCCTTCGAGCTTCCGCTGCGGCCCGACGACCTGGGGCTGTTCGGCGACACGGCCGGACCGGTGCTTGAGGACCTGGTGTCCGACGGGCTGTTGCGCCGCCGGCCGACGGGCTGGTACTGGACCGCCCGGGGCCGCCCGGAGGTGGACCTGCGAGGTTCCGGAGGTGAGCCGGTCGCGGTGGTGGAGACGGACACCGGCCGGTTGCTGGGCACAGTGGACGCCGCCTCCGCGCACACCCATGTCCACACGGGTGCGGTCTACCTGCATCAGGGAACGTCGTACCTGGTGGACGCCCTGGACCTGGACGACGCGGTGGCGCTGGTGCACCGCGCGGAACCGGACTGGACCACCCATGCCCGGGACATCACGGACCTGGCGGTCGTGTCGGTACGCGACTCGGTGGGGGTCGGACCGGTACGACTCGACCTGGGCGAGGTCGACGTGACCAACCAGGTGGTGTCGTTCCAACGACGGCGGCTGGCCACCGGAGAGGTCATCGACGAGCAGCCGCTGGACCTGCCGCCACGGCAGCTCCGTACGGTGGCGGTCTGGTACACCGTCGAGACCGGGTCGCTGGTCGCCGCGGGTATCGACCCGGCGGACGCGCCCGGGGCGCTGCACGCGGCGGAGCACGCCGCGATCGGACTGCTGCCGCTGGTGGCGACGTGTGACCGGTGGGACATCGGGGGACTGTCCACCGCGCTGCATCCGGACACCGGGGAGCCGACGGTGTTCGTTTACGACGGTCATCCCGGCGGTGCCGGCTTCGCGGAGCGGGGGTACGCGGCGGCGGTGACCTGGCTCTCAGCGACCCGCGACGCGATCGCGGCCTGCCGGTGCGAGGCTGGATGCCCCTCGTGCGTGCAGTCCCCGAAGTGCGGCAACGGCAACGATCCGCTGCACAAGGCCGCCGCGGTGCAGGTGCTGGACGTGGTCCTCGCCGCGTTGCGCGGGTGAGCGGCATCCGGCTCGCCTGATCGTGCGGCACGGTCGGATGCGTTTCCGCGCCGCACGATCAGTCCGGATCCTGGTACGGCGGCCACCAACTCAGGCCGCTCCCACGGGTCCCGCCCGGGACCTGGCCTCTGCCGGCGGCAGGGCGGCTGCCAGGCCAGCGGCCCGAACCCGGGTCGAGATCACGGCTTCCAGTCCCACGACGTGGCACCCCGCCAGTTGCCCCCGGTTGGCGGAGACCACCCGTGCCGCGTGCGCGCACGCCACCGTCGTACCTTCTGGAGCGTGAATCGCGGCCGAGAGCGCGCCCAGGTCCGCTGCGGCCTGTGCCTGGTGCCGGGCCACGATGGCCGCGCCGATCGCCATACCGAACCCGGCCACCGCGACCACCGCCAGACCCAGAGCGAGGATCCACACTGATGCGGCTCCGCCGTCACCGCCCGGGACCCGGGGTGTGGCAACCACTGCTCCGGGCCGGATCCGGCGGCTCGCTGCCAGACCGCCGACGGTGGGGCCGGTCACCAGTCCGCCCCGGGTTCCCGCTCGGCCACGGCCACCGCCGCCACCGGGATGCTCGGAAGGTACGGGCCGAACGGCCGCACCTGGACCGACACCGTCGCCCGTATGGTCCGGTCCCGCACCGCCACCGCGATCCCAGCTCCAGCCGGCGCGACCCGCAGCCCCGCGGGCTCACCAGGCTCGCCCCGGGCGGCCGTCCGCGCCGCCTCCCGGGCGGCGTCGACGCATTGCAGCTTCGTCACCACGGCGGACACGGCTGTCAGTGCGGCCAGGACCAGCAGCACCAGCGCCGGCAGCCCCACCGCCAGCTCGGCGGTGACCGAACCACGGTCGCGGTTGCGGATCACCGCAGTGCCCGTTCGATGATCGCGGTGAGTGCGGCCTGCACCGTGGGGCTGGACACCACCTTGAAGAGCACACCCGCGAAGGCGACCGCGGCGATCGTGCCGACCGCGTACTCGGCGGTGCTCATTCCGGCGTCGCCGCTCAACCGGGTACGCAGCCGGCGCAATTGCCTATTCATACTCTTCTCCCTACTTTTCTGTCGCCCGCCGGTCGCGGGCGTTGGGTTCCGGGACACCCACCGGGCACGGGCTGGCTCGCCCGGTGTCGGCGACGGTGAGCGTCGGCTGTGGGTATCGCGGGTGCTGGTTCAACGGATCACCTCGCCGAGTACCGAAAGCACGATCGGCACCAGGCCGGCGAGCACGAATGCCGGCAGGAAACACAGTCCGAGCGGCAGCACCACCAGCACCCCGGCTCGGCGTGCCGCCGCCTCACAGGCGGTCACCCGGGCCGCTCGTAGCTCATCGGCGAGGCGGGTCAGCGCACCCGCCAACGCGGCGCCGCTCTCGCTGCTGCGCACCGCGGCCAGGACCAGCCGACCCGCGCCCGGTACGCCGTCCAGATGCGCCCAAGCCTCGACCGGGGGTGCACCGAGTGCCAGCGCATCCGCCACCCGGCACAGCCGCCCGCCGAGGGGTCCGTCCAGCGCGGTGCCGACCGTCCGGGACGCCACGGACGGCGGAGCACCCGCGCGAACACTGGCGGCCAGCAGGTCGACCGCGAAGGGAAGCGCGGAGGCGGCTGACAGCCGCCGCTGGCGAGCCGACCTGGTCTCCAGACGACGCAGCAGATGGTGGAGGACGATCCCGCCGACGAGTCCGGCCGCGACGCCGGACCACCCGTCGACCACCAGAGCCACCGACAGCCCTACGGCGACCGGGGCCCACCGGTAAAGATCAGGGTGACGCGCTCGGCGCGGCCGGTTCGATCCGCAGATCCGGCGTAGCCGGCGGCGTGCCGTGGCTCGCGGCCAGCCCGCCACAAGGGCGGACAGCACGATCAGGGAGACGGTGAGTGGCGTCATCGGCCGGCCCTCGTCGGGTCCATCCGGTTGGGGTCGATCTCCACCAGCCGCCGGGACCAGCCCAGGCCGGTCAGGTGGAGCACCACCGCGCTGATCGCGCACACCGCGCCGGCCGGTGTGTCGAGCAGGACCGCGAGGGGGTCAGCGCCCATGCCGTAGCCGAGGGCGATACCAGCCAAGGGAAGAGCGCCGAGCAGCGTCGCGGTGGCCCGGGCGCTCGCCGCGTGCGCCACCGCCAGTGCCCTGGCCCGCTCGCCGCTTCGTACCTCCGCGTCCAGGCGTTCCAGGACCTGCCCGAGCGGTGCCCCGATGGTCCCGGCGACCTGCCAGGCGGCGGCGAGCCTGGCCAGCACCTGACCGCGCGGCGTGTGGTCCACGTGACCTGCCAGATCCGCGACCGCGGTGTCGCCCCCGCCACGGGCCGGCACACTGATCAGCAGTGGCAGGGCGGCATCCAGCGCGGCGGCGGGCGGTACGCCGGCACGGAGGTCACCGACCAGGCAGGCCAGCCCGTCGAGGGTGTTCTGAAGCGCCTGCCGGGACGCTCCTGTGGCGCGTCTGCGCAGCCCCACTCGAACCGCGAGGCCCCCGTACGCCGCGGCGACCACACCGCCGACCGGCCCGTACCCGACCGCGCCGAGCAGGCCGAATCCGCAGCCGGCCAGCGAAACCGCCCCCCGCTGGGACCCGTCCGCCCAGGCCAGCAGCTGACGGCCGGACGCCAGAAACCACGGCCACGGCCTCCTCCGGGTGCCGGTCAGCCGCTGTAGCCGGGCCCGGGAACCGCCCGGGACGGCCAGGACAGCCGTTGCCGCCAAGAGCAGGCCGGCGCTGAGCATCCCGGTCATCGCGACTCCACCGGGCGGTGGCCGTTGAGCACTGCCAGCGGTGGGATGCCGCGTTCCCCGAGCAGGCGCACCAGCGCGGGAGCGGCCGGTCCGGCACCGACTCCGATCCGCCAGGCGCACAACGCGCGGATCCCGGATTCAGCTCCGGAAAGCAGCCGGATCTCGTCCAACTTTCGCCCTGACGGCCCACGACGCAGGTGGATCACCACCCGCAGCGCGGACGCCACCTGAGCGTGCAGCGCCTCCCTGCCCAGGCCGCCGAGCAGTCCGAGTGCCTCAAGCCGAGCCGGTACGTCCGCCGGCGAGTTGGCGTGCAGGGTCCCCGCACCGCCGTCGTGGCCGGTGTTGAGCGCGCCGAGCAACTCGACCACCTCACCACCACGGCACTCGCCCACCACGATCCGATCCGGACGCATCCGCAGTGCCTGCCGCACCAGGTCCCGCATGGTCACCGCACCGGCGTCCTCGGCGTTGGGCGGCCTGGCGGTGAGTACCACCACGTGCGGGTGCTCCGGGCGCAGCTCAGCGGTGTCCTCCACGACGACGATCCGCTCGTCGCCAGGCACCAGCCCGAGCAGGGTGTTCAGCAGCGTGGTCTTGCCGCAACCCGTGCCGCCGGTGACCAGGTACGGCAGCCGGGCCGCCACTATCGCCTGCAGCAGCGGGGCGACCTCGGGTGGCACCAACGCCGACGCCACGAGGTCGTGCAGGGTGAATCCGCGGGGGCGGAAGGTCCGCAGCGACAGGTACGGCCCGGAAACCGCGATCGGCGGTAGCACCGCGTGCAGCCGGGTGCCGTCGGGCAGCCTGGCGTCCACGTACGGCGCGGCGTCGTCGAGCCGGCGGCCACAGGTGGTGGCGAGCCGTTGCGCGAGGGCACGTACCGCCGCCTGGTCGAGCCGAAGCGGCACCGGGCGCAGCCCTTCGCCCTGGTCCACCCACACCCCGTCGGATCCGTTGACGAGCACGTCGGTGACGGTCGGGTCGGCGAGCAGAGGTTCCAGGGGCCCTCCGCCGACCAGTTCGGAGTGCAGCACCGCGGTGTAACGCCGAAGCGCCGACTCACCCACCACGCCGCCTCGCTCGGCGCGGATCGCCGCCGCGATGCGGGCTGTCGTCGGCCGTTCTCCCGCCATTGCCAGCCGGTGGCGTACCGCGGTCAGCAGGTCGTACGGGACGTCAGTCTGCGCGGTCACGGCCGCCTCTCCTCCCCGACCGCTTCCAGCCGGGTCAGCAACCGCCGGCACAGGGTGGCCAGCGGTCCCTTGCCACTGGCAGCCGGTGCTTCCCCCCGGTCCAGCGCCGTGGGGAGCCCGGACTCCGGCCGCAGACTCGCGGCGAGCGGCAGCCGCAGGTTGGCACTGACGTCGGAGGCACGCAGGTTGCCCGGGGCCGGACCACGCACCACAGCTTCCACGGCGGCGCAGTGCGGCCTGATCAGGGCGCTCATCCGGGCTGCCGCGGCACAGCCCCGGATGTCCGGCCTGACCACCAGCAAGGCGAGATCGGCGGCTTGCAGGGCGCGTACCGCGGCGTCGTCGAGCCGGTGCGGCAGGTCGACCACGACCAGGTCGCTGCCGCGCCGGCCGGCGTCGATGACCGCGGCGACCGCACTCTCCGGCACCGCTGAGGCATCGGAGCGATCCCAGGAGAGCACCACCAGGTTGCCGGAGCGTGGCAACGCCGAGTACAGGCCGTCGACGCTCATCGCGCCGCTGGCCTCCGCCAGGTCCGGCCAGCGCAGGCCGGCCTGCTCTTCCCAGCCAAGGAGGACGTCGAGCCCACCGCCGAGGGGGTCGGCGTCCACCAGCAGCGGCCGCACCCCGTGCCGCACCGCCGTCACCGCCAGCGCGGCGGCCAGCACACTGGCTCCGGCGCCGCCCGATCCTGGCACCATCGCGACGACCTTGGCTCTGGCTGTTCCGGCAGCCGACTCGGCCAGCCTCCGCACCAGCCAGGACTCGGCGTCGGGGAGCACGAGGACCTGGTCGGCCGCGATTTCCGTGGCCAGATCCCAGATCGCCTGGGACGGTTCGCCGGTCACCGGGGATACCGGGACCAGCGCCACGTCCCGGCGGCGGGGCAGCCGGGCCCGGGCGCACTCCGGTGCGAGATCCGAGGTCACCAGCACCAGCGGAGCTTCTGTCCAGTAGGGACGCGCGGCTGCCGGGTCGGGGACGACGTGCATTTCGGTGCCGGCGAGCGCCGCGAGGCGCAGCACCTCATCGAGTACCCGATCGTCCCGCGCGACCACCAGAGGTCGCGGTTTGACGTCGTTGTCCGACCGTCCGCTGTGGTGCGTCCCGGTGGGTTGCTGGGCGCGAATCGGTGAAGAGGCGTCGCCCGGGGTGGCTCTCGATCGACGGGAAGGCGTCGCGCTGCCGGTCGCACGGGTAAGCCCGACTGGCTGTACGGACGTGACCGGCTCCGCGGACATGACGGGTTGTGCGGACATGACGGGTTGTGCGGACGTGGTGGGGGCGAACATGACGGTGGCTCCCTTGATCGGCTGCCGAGGACAACGCCGGTAACCGTCGTCTGGGACCGCGTCCGAGCCAAGCGCCGCGTCGACCTTCTGTGGACAACCACGGTGGCTGTGGATGGACTGGCTTCAGCGCGCCGCGTGTGCTAGCTGGCGGCTCGACCGCAGGTGATTGCCGGCTCGACGTTTAGGGCACCGCGAGAGCCGGGTAACCGCGCAGCAGCGCCACAAGGGCCTCGGGGAGCGGGGCATGGCCGAACGAGCACGCCGGCTGGGGCACCGGCGAGGTCTCAGAGGGCCGGCGCTGGGAAGGTGCGAGCCCCGCCCGGGGGGTGGGCGGGGCTCGCCTTGGTCCGGCTCCGGGGGGGTCGAGCCGGACCTTCCCGGCGGTCACGGGGGGTGCAACCGCGAGGAATCGCGTCTGCGACAAGAAGGCAGATGCGTCCGAATAAGCATGCCTGACGGAAAGGGTCTGCGTCGAGTGGTGGCGAGCGCAACACCCGGTAACCCCGCACAGAAAAAACTCACAAAATATCTCGTCACGCTCACTGTCCGAGTGGACAGGAGTTTTGTCCGACGATCCACCTGCCCAGTCCACCCGCTGGCATCTAGACTTGCCCGCCGTGGTCCGCAGCGCCGCCTTCTTCGATCTCGACAAGACGGTCATCGCCAAATCGAGCGCCCTCGCCTTCGGCCGGCCGTTCTACAAGGACGGCCTGATCGCGCGTCGCGACGTGCTGAAGGCGGCGTACGCGCAGCTCGTGTTCCTGATAGCGGGGGCGAACGAGCAACAGATGGCCGGGATCCGCGACTACATGACCAAGCTCTGCAAGGGCTGGCGGGTAGAGCAGGTGAACCAGATCATCAGCGAGACCCTGCACGAGCTGATCGACCCCTATGTGTACGCGGAAGCCGCGGCCCTGATCGAGGAGCACAAGTCCGTCGGGCGTGACGTGGTGCTGGTGTCGTCCTCCGGCGACGAGATGGTACGGGCGATCGGCCACATGCTCGGTGTTGACGACGTGATAGCGACCCGGATGGTGGTCGAGGACGGCCGCTACACCGGTGAGGTGGACTTCTACGCCGCCGGCCCCAACAAGGCGGCGGCGATCCGGGAACTCGCCGCCCGGCGGGGCTACGACCTCGCGGACTGCTACGCGTACTCGGACTCGATCACCGATACCCCGCTTCTGGCGACTGTCGGTCATCCCCACGCGGTCAACCCGGACCGCGCGCTGCGCAAGCTGGCGACGGACCGGCACTGGCCGGTCCTGATTTTCCGGCACCCGATCTCGTTGCAGCGTCGGTTCCAGTCGCTGCAACCCATGGCGGTGCCCGCAGCGGTCGCCGTGGGGCTCTGCCTGGTAGCGGTCGTGGGACTGCTCTGGTACGGCCGTTACCGACGGGCGCGGGCCGCGATGCGAGCCGCCGTGCAGACCCGGGTACCGGCTGCCAGATCCTGATCGACATGCCAGATCGACTGGCCTTACTGACGCGTACGGCGTAGAAAAGTTGGTGCGGACCCGATACGGGGCGGGCAGGCACCGCCGCTGATCGGCTCCGTGTACCGCCGCCGGGCACCCACGCGCGACCAGCCGCGGGAGGCGTGTCGAGTCGGGACCCAAGTGGTAACCGCCTCGACGGAAAAGGTGCACGCTTGGTAACCCGGACGACGGTACGGTGACGGCGCTCTCGTTTCCGGGAGCGCCGTCCTCACGTCCGGTTCCGGGTATTCCAGGCCACGACGTGGACGGGCTTCATCCCGCTCGGCATGTCATGGGGCCCGCTGACTACGCTGACGAACCGACGTCCCGCCCTGTTCGAGGAGTCCCTCCCGATGTATCCGAACCAGCCGCCGCCGTTCGAGCAGCCCACCGGAAGGGACCGGCCCGGAGGCTGGCAACCCGTGGCCGATGCCGACGAGTTCGACCGTCACCTGTCGGAACCGACGCGTGTCCACCGGGCCGTCGATCCTGAACTGTCCCCTGAGTCCAGAGGGTTCCCGGCCGCCCCAGCCCAGCCGACCAGGATCTATCCGGCCGTCGGCACGCCCGGCCCCGGGGACGACGCTGACTACCCGGGTCGTCCGGTGTCTCCTGCCGAGCCAATGTCCGGCGGGCAGTACTACGACGGCGTCGCCAGTCCCGCTGGGCACACCACCGGAGGCACCCAGGCCGGGTACGCCACCGGAAGTGGCCACGCCGGGTACGCCGCCTCCGCGCAGCCTTCGTACGCCGCTGGAGCCGCTCAGGTGTACTCCAATGCGGCCACCCAGGTGGGCCACCCGGCTGCCCGCAGCAGGTCCACCGGCAGTGGATCCGGCTCGGGGGTCCGCGGCGGCGTCCCCGCTGAGCTGCGGATCAGTCTGGGCACCGCGCTGACCGGGATCGGCGGGCTGCTGGTTGTGCTGTTCTCGTTCGCCCCGTTCATCCGGTACGACAACCCCGGCGGGGTGCAACGGTTGGCCGGCAAGAAGGTTCCGGTCTGGTTTTCGGCGTGGAGCCCGGACACTTTTCTCGCCCCGCTGACCTGGTGGGCGTTGCTGGCCGCCCTGGGCCTGGTCGCCATTGTGGCCTTGAGACTGTCCGGGATGCGGGAGGACCGCGAGTTCCTGGGTTTCCGGGCCAGCCAGCTACAGGTCGTGCTCGGGTCGCTCGGTTTCCTGGTCCTCGTCGGGTACGCGTTTTCCAGCAAGAGCCTGGTGTTCGGGTCGCAGGTGCAGGACGCGGTGACGGGCAAGCTCCTGGCTGGTGACATTTCGCTCGCGTGGGGTGGCTACCTGATGCTGATCGGCTCGCTCGCGGCCGTGGTGGGTGCCTTTCTCGACCACCTCGGGGTGGGTCCGGCGATCTGGCCCGCGCCGGCCAAACCTTCGGGGTCGAGGCCGCGCCGGGGATACGACCGCCCGGGGTACCGGTACGAACCGCCGGCCGGCAGCTACCCGACGCACCAGCCGGCGTCGTACGACCAGCGGAGCAACCACTACGGACGGTAGTCACCCCCGGAACACGGCCGGCATGCGAGAGGTCCACAGGCCCTTGTCGGGGTGACTTAGGCTGTGACGCTGGCTCTTCAGCCTTACGCTCTGTCAACCCCCTGGAGTCATCACATGGATCTCGCACTGGAACTCAGCCCGGAAACGTTCACCTACATCCGGCTCGGCTACATCGTCGGTGGCGTGTTGTGTCTCGCTCTCGCCGCCATCGGTTTCGGGCAGTCCGCCGGCAGCCGGGTGATCAACGCCCTCATCGGAGTGGCGTGCCTGGGTTACGCGGTCTACCTGTACGTCTCCGACCCCACGACGGTCTGGGTGTTCCCGTACATTCTGCTGCTGCCGGTGATCGTGCTGTTCCAGGCGATCTCGAACGGCGTCAAGGGCCGGCGGGAGCAGGACGCCTGAGGCCGGCCAGCCTTGCCGGATCAGCCGGGTTTCACCCGGCCGGCGATCGCCGTCGTCTCGTCGGCACCCAGGATCACCGCCGCGGCGCAGTGCCGCAGCCAGGAGCGCACGCCGTCCGGGGTGCCCGTGGCGTACGCGCCGGAGGCTCCCAGGTACTCCGGCTGACGCTCCAGATGACCACGCTCGGGCACCAACAGCGCACGGGGATCGAGGCCCCGCGCGATCAGGGTGAGCCGGGCCGCCGCCCGAGCCACTACGCCGTTGGCCACGGCGAACGGGCGGACCGCGAGCAGTTCGCCGTGGACGACGGCGGAGACCAGCAGGGCCGGTGCCGTGGTGCCGCCGGCCACGAGTTGCGAGAGCCCGTCCAGCCGACCGGACACCTCCGCCGCCGGTAACGGTGAGCCGTCGGGTCGACCCAACTCGTCGTCGCCGACCAGGCCGCGAGCGGCGAGCACGTGCAGCCTCGCCAACACCTGTAGTGGTGCGCGTGCCCAGGGGTCCACCAAACCGGGGAGGGCTTCCCCGGTTCGCAGCGCGCCCTGCACCACCGGATCGGTGACGGTGCCGGCCCGGATCTGTTCGATCGGGTGGTCGTGATCTTCCAGGGCGGCTGACGCGTGCGCGGCGGACAGCGCCGCCTCGGCCGCGACCTGGCCTCCGTGGCGACGCAGCGCGGGGTGCCGAAACGCCCGGTCCACGGCTTGCCGGGCCTCGGTCAGCGCGTCGGAGACACCGGCGAGTTCCAGCAGCGGAATGAGCGGGTCCGTGGTCATCGAGGGCACGACCAGCACGCTACCCGGCTCTGGCGGGCGCGAGCGGCCGCTCGTCGCACGCCAGCCACCTTTGGCCGCCTCGTTGCGGCCGGTCGGTCCTCCGGTGTCGCCCAGGTCACTCCGGGAGATTAAGTTGACAGGGGCGAAACCGGATGTCACCCCGAGGAGTCCTGAGCCGATGACCGACACCCAGAAGGAGCAGCAGGGCGCCGCCCTGGAGAACCTGCTCTCCGAGACCCGTCGTTTCGACCCGCCCGCCGACCTGGCCGCGGCGGCGAACGTCAAGGCCGACGCGTACCAGGAGGCGAAGGCCGACCGCCTCGCGTTCTGGGAGAAGCAGGCCGGGCGGCTGAGCTGGGCACAGCCCTGGACGCAGGTGCTGGACTGGAGCGACCCGCCGTTCGCGAAATGGTTTGTCGGCGGAAAGCTGAACGCCGCGTACAACTGTGTCGACCGGCATGTCGAGGCCGGCAACGGCGACAAGGTCGCGTTCCACTGGGAGGGTGAGCCCGGCGACACCCGGACGGTCACGTACCACGACCTGAAGCGCATGGTGTGCAAGGCCGCGAACGCGCTCACCGATCTCGGGGTACGGGCCGGTGACCGGATCGCGATCTACCTGCCGATGCTTCCGGAGACGGTTGCGGCGATGCTGGCCTGTGCCCGGATCGGGGCTCCGCACACCGTGGTCTTCGGCGGCTTCTCCGCCACCGCGCTGCGGGACCGGATCATCGACTGTGACGCTCGGGTGGTGATCACGTCGGACGGTCAGAACCGGCGCGGTTCGCAGGCGGCGCTCAAGCCGGCCGTGGACGAGGCGCTGGAGGAATGCCCGGATGTCGGCAATGTGATCGTGGTACGGCGTACCGGCCAGGATGTCGCCTGGACCGACGGCCGGGACCTGTGGTGGCACGACGTGGTGGACCCGGCCAGCGAGGAACACACGCCGGAGGCGTTCGATGCCGAGCATCCGCTGTACGTGATGTACACCTCGGGTACCACGGGCAAGCCGAAGGGGATCCTGCACACCACGGGCGGCTACCTGACCCAGGTCGCGTACACGCATCACGCGGTGTTCGACGTGAAGCCGGACACCGACATCTACTGGACCGCCGCGGACATCGGCTGGGTCACCGGCCACAGCTACATCGTGTACGGACCGCTCGCCAACGGTGTGACCAGCGTGATGTACGAGGGCACCCCGGACACCCCGCATCAGGGTCGCTGGTGGGAGATGATCCAGCGGTACGGCGTGACGATCCTCTACACGGCACCGACCGCGATCCGGACGTTCATGAAGTGGGGCGAGGCCATCCCGGATCGGTTCGACATGTCCTCGCTGCGGCTGATCGGGTCGGTGGGCGAGCCGATCAACCCGGAGGCGTACATCTGGTACCGGACCCATATCGGTGGCGACCGCTGCCCGGTGGTCGACACCTGGTGGCAGACCGAGACCGGCGCGATCATGATTTCTCCGCTGCCCGGGGTGACCAGCGGGAAGCCGGGTGCCGCGATGACCCCGCTGCCGGGGATCGGGGCCGAGGTGGTGGACGACAGCGGCGAGCCGGTGCCGAACGGCGCGGGCGGCTACCTGGTGCTGACGGAGCCGTGGCCGAGCATGCTGCGCACGCTGTGGGGGGACGACGAGCGGTACAAGGAGACGTACTGGTCGCGTTTCCCCGGTGTGTACTTCGCGGGTGACGGGGCGAAGAAGGACGACGACGGCGACCTCTGGCTGCTGGGCCGGGTGGACGACGTGATGAACGTGGCGGGGCACCGGCTGTCCACCACGGAGATCGAAAGTGCGCTGGTCAGCCACTCGAAGGTGGCGGAGGCCGCAGTGGTCGGGGCTACCGACGAGACCACGGGGCAGGCCGTGGTGGCGTTCGTGATCCTGCGCGGTTCGGTGGCCGAGGGTGCCGACGGGGCCGCGATCGCGAAGGAACTTCGGGACCATGTCGCGAAGGAGATCAGCCCGATCGCCAAGCCGCGGCAGATCATGGTGGTGCAGGAGCTGCCGAAGACCCGGTCCGGGAAGATCATGCGCCGGTTGCTGCGGGACGTCGCGGAGAACCGGCAGATGGGTGACGTCACCACGTTGCAGGACTCGTCGGTGATGGATCTGATCAGCCAGGGTCTGCGGGCCGGGAAGGGTGACGAGGACTGAGTACGGCAAGCCAACGGGCCGCCACCGCATGGTGGCGGCCCGTTGCCGGGTGACGGTCGCGCCATCGCGGTGCCAATTTGGACTTGAATTTTGCCCGATTTGTTCCTGCCACTCCCCTTGAGCTGGCTTTTCGTGTACAACGAGCACATCCGTGAAAAGCGGGGCCCACCACGCCCCGCAAAAACCTGGGGAGGTTT
Source organism: Micromonosporaceae bacterium (assembly GCA_036375165.1). Taxonomy (GTDB): domain Bacteria; phylum Actinomycetota; class Actinomycetes; order Mycobacteriales; family Micromonosporaceae; genus WHSM01. The sequence goes on from DASUSI010000145.1 coordinate 24,942, forward strand.
CACGATGTTGCGACGAAGCCTGCGCTTGGCAGGCGCGGCACTACTCGGCGCGGTGTTGGTCGGGCTGCCGATCACCCCCGCGAGCGCGGACGACCACACGGCCGGGGACGACCCGGGCGTCCAGGTGATCGGCGGCACGCCCGCCGCCAAGGGCGAGTTCCCGTGGATGGTACGGCTCTCGATGGGCTGCGGAGGCGCCCTCTACACCCCGCAGATCGTGCTGACCGCGGCGCACTGCGTCAACAGCACCGGCCCGAACACCAGCATCACCGCCACGATGGGCGTGGTGGACCTGCAGGACACCACCGCGACCAGGGTGCAGTCCACGTACGTCCACCGTTCGTCGACGTACGGCACCAGCACCGGGGGCGACTGGGCGCTGATCAAGCTCGCCTCGCCGGTGAACTTCCCGACCCTGCCGGTCACCACGACGACCGCGTACGACTCCGGCACCTTCACCGTCACCGGCTGGGGCGCGACGTACGAGGGTGGCCCGCAGTCGCGTTACCTGCTGAAGGCGAATGTGCCGTTCATCGACGACGCGACCTGCCGGTCGGCCGGCGGTTCGTACTCCGGACTGATCGGTTCCGCTGAGATCTGCGCGGGCAACTGGACCAGTGGCGGCGTGGACACCTGCCAGGGTGACTCCGGTGGACCGATGTTCCGCCGGGACGCCGCCAATAACTGGATCCAGATCGGTATCACCAGTTGGGGCGTGGGCTGCGCCCGCGCCGGAAAGCCTGGCGTCTACACGCAGGTCAGCACGTTCCACGCGGCCATCAAGTCCGCTGCGGACAGTCTGGGTGGTGGCACGCCACCGCCGGGTTGCGGACCGTTCAGCAACGGCACCAATGTGAGCATCCCTGACGCCGGCGCGGCCGTGACCAGCTCTATCGCGGTGAGCACCTGCTCCGGGTCGGCCTCGTCGTCGTCCAAGGTGGAAGTCCACATCATCCACACCTGGCGCGGTGACCTGGTGATCGACGCCGTGGCACCGGACGGGTCGTCGTATCGGCTGAAGAACTCCAGCAGTTCGGACAGTGCGGACAACGTCCATGCCACGTACACGGTGAACCTGTCGAGCGAGCCACGGAACGGCACCTGGCGACTGCGGGTGCAGGACGTGTACAGCTACGACACCGGATACATCGACTCCTGGACGCTGACCATCTGAGTTCACGTCATAGAACACGAAACGGGCTGGCGACCGCCAAGGCGGTCGCCAGCCCCTTATGTCAGATCTCGTCGGTGCGGGTGTCAGCCGCGCGATCCGGAGAGCAGCGCGGCGGTACGGTCGCGCCGGCCGTAGGCCACGATCGCGGCCAGCACCAGCAGCACGAGCGGGAAGACCACGAAACCACCGACGACGGCCTCGGTGATCACGGCACCGACCATCAGGCCGACGAAGCCGAGCGCGGCGAGCCCGGACAGCCGTGGGATCAGCAGGCCGACCACGCCGGCCAGCTCCAAAACCGCGATCACGTACATGAACCAGTCGCCCCAGCCGATCTTGTCGAAGGTCGCGACCATCTGCTCGTTCCCGGTGAACTTGCCGATGGCGGCGAAGGCGAAGTTGAACGCCAGCAGCGCTTGCAGCACCCAGAGCGCGATGTTGGCCGCCTTGCCGACACCTGCGCGGCTGACGGCGGCGTTCGAGTCGGTCGTGGTCATGACCCCTCCAAAAATTGATGCCTTGTGGAATGTCCTTGGTGGAAGTGAACGTAAGCTTGCCACGAGGATATTCCGCATGTCAATAATCCCCCGTATGATTGTCCGCATGAGTCTGACAAGCTTCGACGACACCCGGCTCACGGCGATGGGACTGCTCGTGGAGGTCCACTGTGCGCTCACCTCCCGGATCGACGGGGTGCTCCGCAGACACCAGGTATCCGGCAGTGACTTCGACGTGCTCATCCGCCTGGCGCGCTCGAGGCAGCAGTCACTACGACTCACCGACCTCGCCGCGCAGGCGAACATGTCCACGAGCGGGATCACCCGCGTGATCGACCGGTTGGAGCGTGCCGGCCTGGCTCGACGCACCGCCTCCGACACCGACCGGCGGGCGTACCTGGTCGTCCTCACGGATGCCGGGGAGCACCGGATGACGACACTGGTGCCCGAGGTCGGCGACACCATCGAACAGTGGTTCACCGGCGTACTGGCGCCGGACCGACTCGAAGCCTTCCTGGCCACCCTGCGGGCCGTCCGGGACGCGGCGCATCCGGGGGCGTTCGCGGGCGCCGACGACCTGCCAGCCTGCGACCCACCGGACGACAACGATCCGTAAGCCATGCTTAAGCGCAGCTAAGCCGCAGGTATCGGCTCGATATCGGCCACGCTGCCACGGCTTTGACCAGCGGGTTTCCCCTCGTGACACGGCAGCCGACCCTGTGCCAGGGTGAGCGACGTCATTGCCAGGTACGGACCACACGGCGAGGCGGCGGGCGAGCCGGCATCGCGACCAGATCGCCACCAGCGAACAGCGAGCCACCCAGACCGAGCGCTCCGCCCACCCTGGCGACGTGTCCCTTCCGCGACACAACGCGGATTTCGGGGGTAAGAGGAGGACCAGTTCGTGAAAAGGCTGACCAAGGTCACGTTGGCCAGTCTTTCGGCAGGTCTGCTCGTCGCGGCGGGGTTAACCACCCACGCGCTGGGCGCCACCTCGCCGCAAGACGATGCGCCGCCAGCGCGGGCAACCGCACCCGACGACCTTCCCAACCCGCTCGGCGACAAGCAGCGGGAACTGAAGAAACGCGCGATCGCCAAGATGCTGAAGGGCGCCAACACCGAGCGCCGGGGCGACTCCGAGGTCATGAAGCTCGGCAAGGGCGAGTACGTCCAGATGGAAATGGCCAAGCAGGATCCGGTCCTCACCATCCTGACCAACTTCGGCGACCAGACCGACCCTCGCACCGGAGGGACCACCGGACCGGTCAAAAACCAGATCCCGAAGCCGGACCGCGACTGGAACGGCGACGCCACCGACGACAACAGCACGTACTGGGTTCCGGATTTCAACCGGGACCACTACAGGAAGCTGTTCTATGGGGACAAGGAGTCCTTCCGGGACTTCTACCTGAAGCAGTCGGGCGGGCGTTACACCATCACCGGTGACGTCAGCGACTGGGTGACCGTGCCCTACAACGAGGCCCGGTACGGCAGCAACGAGATCCCGGAGTCCGACGGCTACTGGAACTACGTCAAGGACACCGCGCAGGCCTGGTATGACACCCAGAAGGCGGCCGGCAGGTCCGAGGCCGAGATCCGGGACTATCTCACCACGTTCGACATCTGGGACCGGTACGACCACGACGCCGACGGCAACTTCGACGAGGCCGACGGCTACATCGACCACTTCCAGGCGGTACACGCCGGTGTCGGCGAGGAGGCCGGCGGCGGGGTCGAGGGCGGCGACGCGATCTGGTCACACCGGTGGTACGCGTTCGCGAACAACGTCGGCCGGACCGGCCCCGACTTCAACAAACTGGGCGGCGTTCCGCTCGGTGACTCCGGCCTGTGGATCGGCGACTACACCACCGAGCCGGAGAACGGCGGTCTCGGTGTGTTCACCCACGAGTACGGCCACGACCTCGGTCTCCCGGACCTGTACGACACCGCGGGCGGCGACAACGGCGTGGGCTTCTGGTCCCTGATGGCCAGCGGTTCCTGGCTGAACGAAGGTTTCGACTCGATCGGCACCAAGCCCGGGTACATGGGGGCCTGGGAGAAGCTCGTGCTCGGCTGGCTGGACTACGAGGTGGTGCCCTACAACGGCGAGACCGAACGGGTGAAGCTCGGCCCGGCCGGCAAGCCGGGCGACCTGCCGGGCGCACTCGTGGTCACCCTGCCGAAGCAGCGGATCACCAAGGAGTACAACACCCCGCACTCGGGTCAGTACGAGTGGTGGAGCGGCAGCGCCGACGGCCTGAACGTGACGCTCCGCCAGGAACTCGACCTGACCGGCGCGACCGCCTTGGCCACCCTGAACGCCAAGGCCTGGTACGAGATCGAGGAAGGGTACGACTACCTGTACGCGGAGGTGTCCGCCGACGGCGGCACCACCTGGGACCAGATCGGCACCCCGCTCGACGGCAGCAGCAGCGAGCAGTGGGTGGACCTCGGCTACGACCTGTCCGCGTACCAGGGTCAGACCGTGCAGTTCCGGTACCGCTACCAGACCGACGGCGGGGTCCACTTCGCCGGTGTCTTCCTGGACGACATCTCGCTGGTCGTCGATGGCACGGCCGCGTGGACCGACGACGTGGAAGGCGGCACTGGAACCTGGACCTCCCAGGGGTGGAGCCGGATGACCGGTTCGACCACCGAGTACAAGGAACACTTCTACCTCGCCGAGAACCGGACGTACGTCGGGTACGACGACACGCTGCGCACCGGCCCGTACAACTACGGGTGGGTGGACAGCAAGCCGGACTGGGTGGAACGGTTCCCGGCACAGGACGGCATGCTGGTGTGGTACGTGAACTACGCGTACGACGACAACAACACCAGGACCCACCCGGGGTACGGCAACGTGCTGCCGGTGGACGCCCGACCGGCCCCGGTGACCTTCCCGGACGGCGCCAAGCTGAGCAACCGGCGCCAGTCGTACGACGCCACGTTCGGTCGGACGGCCACCGACGCGGTGACGTTCCACCGCAACGGGACCCCGGTCGAGGTGCCGTCCACCTCGGGGATCCGAGCGTTCAACGACTCTGACGCGGCCCGCTACTGGTCGTCGGCCAACCCGTGGAACTCCTGCAAGGTCGCGGGTGCCGGCGTCAAGATCAGGGTGCTGTCGGAGCGGTACCGCGGCGCGATGAGCGTCGAAGTTTCGTTCACAGGCTGAACCGATTACCAGCCGGAGGGGCCCCGACGCCAGGCGTCGGGGCCCCTTCCGTTTCGGCCGTGGACCCGCTTGATCCGTGGCCTGCGCAGGCCAGCGGACGGTGGGTGCCTAGTCTTGGGGCATGGCGGACGAGTCGTGCGTGTTGAAGGACGGTCCGTGGACCCATCGACTCGTCAGCGCCAACGGCAGCCGGTTCCACGTCGCCGAGGTCGGCTCCGGACCGCTGGTCCTGCTGCTGCACGGATTCCCCGACTTCTGGTGGACCTGGCGACATCAGCTTCCCGCGCTCGCCGATGCCGGCTACCGTGCGGTGGCCGTGGACCTGCGGGGGTACGGGGCCAGCGACAAGCCACCACGCGGGTACGACGGCTACACCATGGCCGCCGACGTCCCGGGCCTGATCCGGGCGCTCGGGGAACGCGACGCCGTGGTGATCGGCCATGACCTCGGGGGCATCCTGGGGTGGACCGCCGCGGCCTTGCATCCACGGCAGGTGACCCGGCTGGTGGTGCTGTCGGCGGCACATCCGCTGCGGCTGCGGGCTGCCCTGGTGACCGACCCGCGCGGGCAACTGTCCGCCTCCCGGCACCTGTTGAAGTTCCAGATTCCCCGGTACGAGCACGCGCTGACCCGGCACGACGCGATCCGGGTCGGGATGCTGCTGCACGCCTGGGCGGGTCCCCGGTGGCGGGCCAGTGAGGACTTCGCGGAGCACGCACGGGCGTGCCGGACCGCGATGCAGATCCCGCAGTCGGCGTTCTGTGCCCTGGAGGCGTACCGGTGGGCGCTGCGCAGCGCGCTGCGGTTGAGCGGATTCCGGTTCGTGAAGCGGATGCAGCAGCCGATCACCGTACCGACTCTGCAACTTCACGGCAGTGCGGACCCGTGCCTGCTGCCCCGGACGGCACAGGGCTCCAGCCGCTACGTCACGGCCCGGTACGAGTGGCTGGCCTTGGACGGCGTCGGCCACTTCCCGCATCTGGAGTCGCCGGAGCTGGTCACCGGGGAGATCCTGCGCTGGATCAAAGAATCGCCCTCAGCGAGCCTCCCAACCCATATGGGAGACCCGCCTAGCTGATCTTGCGCCGATAGATCATCATCGCGAAGACGTAGGCGACGATGAGGATGCCGACGCACCAGGCGAGCGCGGTCCAGATGTCGGTGTCGACCGGCTGCTGGGTGAACAGGTCGCGGATTGCGTTCACGATCGACGTCACCGGCTGGTGTTCGGCGAAGGCGCGTACCGGGCCGGGCATGGTGTCGGTGGGTACGAACGCCGAACTGATGAACGGCAGGAAGATCAGCGGGTAGGAGAACGCGCTCGCGCCGTCGATGGACTTCGCGGTGAGTCCGGGGATGACGGCGATCCACGTCAACGCCAGGGTGAACAGGATCAGGATGCCGGCGACCGCGAGCCACGCCAGCACTCCCACCCCCGATCGGAAGCCCATCAGGAGGGCGACCAGCACGACGACCATGAGTGAGATCAGGTTGGCGACCACTGAGGTCAACACGTGCGCCCACAGCACGGACGACCGTGCGATCGGCATGGACTGGAATCGCTCGAAGATACCGCTCTGCATATCCAGGAACAGCCGGAACGCGGTGTAGGAGATGCCCGAAGCGATCGTGATCAGCAGAATGCCGGGCAGCAGGTAGTTCACGTATGAATCCGACCCTGATTGGATCGCGCCGCCGAACACGTAGACGAACAGCAGCATGAAGCCGATCGGCATGATCGTGGTCGTGATGATGGTGTCCAGGCTGCGTGTGATGTGGCGCAGGGATCGCCCCAGTAGGACGGCGGTGTCGCCGAAGAAGTGCGTGGTCATCGCGGTTCCTTGTCGGTCTGTGCCGAGGCGGCGGTCACTGCCGGTTCGCCGTTCTTGCCGTTGTCACCGACGATGGCGAGGAAGATGTCCTCCAGGGTCGGCTGCTTCTCGACGTACTCCACCTCGGCGGGCGGGAGCAGTTGCTTGAGTTCGGTGAGAGTGCCGTTCACGATGATCCGACCCTCGTGGAGGATCGCGATCCGGCCGGCGAGTTGTTCGGCCTCGTCCAGGTACTGCGTTGTGAGCAGCACCGTCGTGCCGTTCTGGGCGAGTTGCCTGACCGCCTGCCACACCTCGATACGGGCCTGGGGGTCGAGCCCGGTCGTCGGCTCGTCGAGGAAGATGACCGGCGAGTTCCCGATCAGGCTCATCGCGATGTCGAGGCGGCGGCGCATGCCACCCGAGTACGTCGACACCTTCCGCATGGCCGCGTCGGTCAGCGAGAAACGCGCGAGCAGCTCATCCGCGATCGCGCCCGGGTTCTTGAGGTGCCGCAACCGGGCGACCAGCACGAGGTTCTCCCGCCCGGTCAGGATGTCGTCGACGGCCGCGAACTGTCCGGTGAGGCTGATGGACTCCCGTACGTTCGCGGGCCGCGTGGCGACGTCGAAGCCGTTGACGGTGGCCGTCCCGGCGTCGGCCTTGAGCAGCGTGGACAGGATTTTCACGACCGTGGTCTTGCCCGCCCCGTTGGAGCCGAGCAGGGCGAAGATGCTTCCTCGCGCCACGTCGAAGTCCACGCCACGCAGCACTTCCAGCTTCTGGTACGACTTCTCCAGGCCCCGTACGCGGATCGCCGGAGCTTCCTGCGTCGTCATCGGGGTTTCCTCCCGTCATCTGCGGAGTCCTCGCCAGCCGCGCGGTTGATCGCCTCGGTCAGCCGCGCCCGCTCCTTGGCGAGCCAGGACCCCTCGGCGTAGTTGCGGACGAACTCCTCGACGAACTCGACCGGGTCGTCCCCGACGATCGCGCGGACCGGGGTCCCGTTCGCCGCGCTCTGCTCGAAGAGGTCGGCCAGGTCCTCCAGCATCGCGATCGCGACGTCCCCCTTCGCGATCCCACCGGCCAACATCAGGTACCGGTCCACTGCCTCGACTGCGGTGCGGTAGTTGGGCGGCAGTTGCTTCATGCGCGCCTTGTACTGCCGGTAGCGCCGCTTCTCCTCGATCGAACCTGTGACCCACTCGATCCACCGTGCGGCCATGTCTAGTTGCCTCCTTCGCGAAGCTGTTCGAGCCGTTCCGTGAGGAAGCTCCAGGTCCTCCAGAACTCTTCGAGGTACGCCTGTCCATGGGCATTGAGCGAATACACCTTGCGCGGCGGCCCCTTCTCGGACGGGACCTTCTCCACGTCGGCGAGGCCGCGCTGCTCGATCCTGACGAGCAGGGCGTAGACGGTGCCCTCGGCGATGTCGGAGAAGCCCCGGTCACGCAGCCACGCCGTGATCTCGTAGCCGTACGCGGGCCGGCCGGACAGGATCGCAAGGACGATGCCCTCCAGAATTCCTTTGAGCATCTCCGTCATCTGCTTGCCCACGGAACATCTCCTCGGACTACTCAGCATTACTGAGTACCAGTAGATAGTAACACTGACTAGCTGTGGTACAAGCGGTCCCCGACGCAGGTGCCCGGCAGCGCTCAGCAGCGCGTCGCCGCGGCTACGCAACGACGTGCCGTTGCTCAACGGGTTCAGGGCCCCGCTGTCGCCGGATCCGACCACGACCGGGGACTTCCTGGTCGCACCGGTCGTTGCCCAGTTCGACGATCTGGGCCCGGGTGTGGGTGTCGGCGGGGCAGGTGGTGTCGCCGCGCCCGCCGGTCGAAGTGGGCGGTCAGCTGGCTTGTTTGAGGGCCAGGGGCTGGCGCCCAGCGCGGTGGGCCAGCTCGGCGGCGCGGCGGCTCCCGTTCGCGGGAGTTGAAGGCGAGGTCCTCGCTGGTCACCAGCCCCTGACCCCAGCAGGGCTGCTACCCCCGATAGGTCGCTTCCGACTTCGCACGCAGCCGCTCCTCCTGCTCGCGAAGCTCCGGGGTCATCGCGTCGCCGAAGTCTTCGGCCTCGAAAACCTGCCGGATCTCAATCTCGGATTCCTCCTCCATCGGGTTCGGGCAGCGCTTCACCCACTCGATCGCCTCTTCCCTGGACTTGACGTCGATCAGCCAAAAGCCCGCGATCAACTCCTTCGTCTCAGCGAACGGGCCATCGATCACGGTCCGGTCCTTGCCGGAGAACCGCACCCTCGCCCCCTTCGAACTCGGGTGCAGGCCCTCACCAGCGAGCAGGACACCAGCGTTGACCAGTTCCTCGTTGAACCTGCCCATCTCGGTGAGCAGTTCCTCGCTCGGCATCACACCGGCCTCAGACTCCGGGCTCGCCTTCACCAGCAGCATGAAACGCATGATCGGTCCTCTCGGGTTGATGGATCCTTCTGCCAACACGTCGATCGAACGGCTGCCAGTTCGACACCACCGCCAAGATTTTTTCGCCGGGACCTCTCAGCCCTGCTCTTCCTTCCACCGCAGGTACATCTCTCCGGCGATCCGCTGCCGCTCCTCCAGCGCTCGGGCCGCGGCATGCACCTGTTCCTCGGTGACCCGAGGGCAGGCGTATCCGGCGGCGACGATCGCGCGGTAGAAGTCGGGCTGTGGCGCGACCCCGTACTCCTCCAGGTAGTAGTCGAGCCCTTCAGACCAGATCCACTCCCCGTCGGTACGGGTGCTCGCCGGGACCACCGCGCCCCTGCTCGGGTCGAACATGTCGGTGACGTACCCGGTGACCAGCAGGAGCAGTTCGCCGCCCCGCAGGTAGCGCTGGATCCGTCGCTTCTCCTCCAGACTGTCCACCCGACCCCGCTCCGGCGCGAGCCGGGGGCCGTGGGACTCGTCCACGCCGTCGGCCATGCTGGCGAACCGAAACCCGTCGATCTCGTTCGGCGGCTCGATCGGCACCACCGGCAC